>JAJZUV010000012.1 GCA_021848345.1 Pseudomonadota bacterium
AAGGTGAATACCGCCAGGAACAGCAGGACCACGACCCCGATGCGCTTGCGCTCGATCTGCGCCGGCTCGGCCATCCACTGCATGAAGGCCACAAGATCGGCAATCTGTGAATCATACCTCGTTTCCGGCAAGACCCCCGGATGAATCTGCCGGTAGCCCACGAACACTTCGCGCCTGACGGCCGGGTCGGCCGGATCGGGCTCCAGGCGCATGCGCGCCGCGCGCTCGCCCTGCAGGCGCCACAACGGGTTGGGCATGGCCACGCCGGGCACCAGGAGATTGTTCCAACCCGTGGGACGCGAGGCGTCTCGGTAGAAGCTGAGCAGGTAGGTGTAGAGGAAGTCGGCCCCGGAGCCCTGCTCCGAGCCCAGCGCGCGCTCGATCACCGACAGGTCCGGCGGCACCGCGCCGAACCATTCCTGCGCCTGTTCGGGAGTCAGCGCGACCGTCATGGTGTCGCCCAGGCGATCGCCGGTGAACATCAGGTTGGCCTGGATCTGCGCGGCGCTCAGTCCGATGGAGCGCAGTTTCTCGTAGCGCATGAATTGCGCGGAATGGCAGTTCAGGCAGTAGTTGACGAACAGGCGCGCGCCGGTCTGCAACGCGCGCATGTCGCCGACCCGATAGGGCGCGTGCATCAGGCGCGGCGCTTCGGCGCGCGCGACGCCGGGAAGGCCCAGCACACAGCACAGGCCCAGCAGCACGGCACGCAGCGGCGCGACGGCGCGCAGCGCGCGAACAAGCAGGTCGGGAAGCATGGGGCGGCCTTGGGTGACGGGGTTCAGTGCGGACGGTAGACCAGGCGCTCGGGCACCGCACGGCAGCGCCCCAGGCGGCTCCACCAGGGCATGAGCCACAGGAAGCCGAAGTACATGAAGGTGCAGGACACCGAGATCCAGTAGCCCATGGGCGACGGCGGGGAAATGCCGAACCAGCCCAGCACCACGAAGGCACAGACGAAGCCCAGCAGCAGCGCCAGGTGCCAGCGCGGCCGGTAGCGCATGGACCTGACCGCCGAGCGGTCCAGCCAGGGCAGCGCGAACAGCGACAGCACGGCGCCGCCCATCACCACCACGCCCCAGAACTTGGCGTCCAGCGTGGCCAGGGCCCACATCAGCCACGCGGCGCCGGCCGCGAGCAGCGCCGCTCGCAGCGGCCGTCGGCGCGCGCGCCAGGCGGCGCGCAGCGCTGCGGCGCCGAGCACCCCCATCCACAGGTGCACCGAAGTGCTGGTGGTGGCGCGCAACATGGAATAGAAGGGCGTGAAGTACCACACCGGTGCGATGTGCGGCGGGGTCTTCAGCGGGTCGGCGGGGATGAAATTGTTGTGCTCGAGGAAATAGCCGCCGAAGGTGGGTGCGAAGAACAGCACCGCGCAGAACACCATCAGGAACACCGAGACGCCGAACAGGTCGTGCACCGTGTAGTAGGGGTGGAAGGTGATGCCGTCGCGCGGATTGCCCCGCTCGTCCTTGTTGGCCTTGATCTCGATGCCGTCGGGGTTGTTGGAGCCGACCTGGTGCAGCGCGATGATGTGCGCGCCAACGATGGCCACCAGCAGCAGCGGGATGGCGATGATGTGGAAGGCGTAGAAGCGATTGAGCGTGGCGTCGCCCACCACGTAGTCGCCGCGGATCCACAGCGCCAGGTCGGGGCCGATCACGGGAATGGCCGAGAACAGGTTGACGATGACCTGCGCGCCCCAGAAGGACATCTGCCCCCAGGGCAGCAGGTAGCCGAAGAAGGCCTCGGCCATCAAGGCCAGGAAGATCATGCAGCCGACGATCCACACCAGTTCGCGCGGCCTGCGGTAGGAACCGTACAGGAAGCCGCGGAAGATGTGCATGTAGATGACGATGAAAAAGGCCGAGGCGCCGGTGGAGTGGATGTAGCGGATCAGCCAGCCCCAGTCGACGTCGCGCATGATCAGCTCCACCGAGCCGAAGGCCAGCGCCGAGTCGGGCTTGTAGTGCATGGCCAGGAAAATGCCACTGACGATCTGGATGGCCAGCACGAAGATCGCGAGCGAGCCGAAGTAGTACCAGAAGTTCAGGTTCTTGGGCGCGTAGTACTCGGTCAGGTGCGCCGACCACAGCGAGGAGAACGGGAAGCGGTCGTCGATCCACTGGCGCAGGCCGACGCGCGGCGCGGAATCGGGGGACCCGGGAACCTCGGCGACCTCGGGGGAACTGCTCTGGGACATGGCCTCGTCTCCTCAAGCCTGGGCTTCGCCGAGCAGGATCTTGTGCTCGCCGATGAAACGGTAGGGAGGCACCGGCAGGTTGGCCGGCGCCGGCATGTTCTTGAACACCCGCGCGGCGAGGTCGAACTCGGAGCCGTGGCAGGGGCACAGAAAGCCGCCCCCCCAGTCCGCCGGCAGCGAAGGCTGGGGCCCGGGGCGGAAGCGGTCCACCGGTGAGCAGCCCAGGTGGGTGCAGATGCCCACCACGACGAGGTATTCGGGACGGATGGAGCGCCAGCGGTTCTGCGCCCAGGTCGGCGTGGGCACGTCCTGGTTTTTCGACAGCGGGTCGGCCACCAGCGCGTCGGTGTGCTCCAGGCTGGCCAGCATGGCCGGCGTGCGGCGCAGGAACCAGATGGGCTGGCCGCGCCACAGCACGGTCATCTTCTCGGCCGGGCGCAGCGCGGAGATGTCGACCTCGATGGGCCCGCCCTCGGCGCGCGCCTTGGCCGACGGGCCGAGGGATTCGGCGAAGGGCAGCGCGGCACCCGCGCCACCCACGCATCCGGCCGCTCCCGCGGCAATCAACCAGATCCGGCGTTGCGAGTCCATGGGCTCCCTCGGGCGATGTCGGTGGCCGCCTGCGGCCGTTCGGGAGGGTCTGGTGCGAGCACCGCGTCCACCCGTGCGAGGACCGCATTGTGGGATCCGCATGCCCCCGGGGGCATTAGGAAAACTATGTATAAGCCGGCTCTTATTTAGCGCCTGGGCCCGGGATTCTTGCGCGCGCGCAAAGTGGCGTCGCGCAAGGGCTTTTCGCGCTTTGCCACGCTGCGGCGCAACACGGCGCCGGGACGCGAAGCAGGGCTCGCCCGGGCTTCGCAAGATCCGGGAGTTGAATCAAAATACACTTCGGCTTCCCCGCTTTCATGCGTAATTCACGCAGTTCTCACGACACGGAGATGGTTCCGATGAGCCTTCTGAAGGATTTCAAGGATTTCGCGGTCAAAGGCAATGTGATCGACCTGGCCGTCGCGGTGATCATCGGCGGTGCCTTCGGCAAGATCGTCTCGGCGCTCGTGGCCGACCTCATCATGCCGGTGGTCGGCCTGGTGGTGGGCAAGATCGACTTCAGCAACCTGTTCGTCGTGCTGGGCGACATGCCGGCGGGCACGCCGCGCACCCTGGAGGCACTGAAAAAGGCCAACATCCCCGTGCTGGCCTATGGGGACTTTCTCACCATCACGCTGAATTTCCTGATCCTGGCCTTCGTGATCTTCCTGATGGTCCGCGTGATCGCCAAGCTCAAGCGCGCGCAACCCGAGGAAGCCCCGCCGCCGCCGCCCACGCCGGAGGAAGTCCTGCTGCTGCGCGAGATCCGCGACAGCCTCAAGCGCTGAGCGCCGGCGCGGCCAGGCGCCGCGCCATGGCGATGGCCGAGCACAGGCTGGCCTCGTCGGCCACGCCGCGCGCGGCGATGTCGAAGGCGGTTCCGTGGTCGGGACTGGTGCGCACGAAGGGCAGGCCCAGGGTGATGTTCACCCCCTGCTCCAGGCCCAGGTATTTCACGGGGATCAGCGCGTGGTCGTGCAGCATGGCCACGACCACGTCGAAGGCCCCGGGATGCGCGGGAGTGTTGCGCGCGCGCATGAACACGGTATCCGGTGCGTAGGGACCGCTGGCGTCGATGCCCTCGGCGCGCGCGCGCGCGATGGCCGGAGCCAGGATGCGCAGTTCCTCGTCGCCGAACAGGCCGCCCTCGCCGGCGTGCGGGTTGAGCCCCGCCACCGCGATACGCGGCGCGCTCGTGCCCCAGGCGCGCGCCGCCGCGTGGGTGATGCGCAAGGTCTGCAGCACCGCCTCCTCGGTGATGGCTTCCAGCGCTCGGCGCACGCTCAGGTGGATGGTGACCAGCACCGTGCGCAGCTCGTCGTTGGCGAGCATCATGCGCACCGGCGCGCCGCCGCACAGGTGCTGCAGCAGCTCGGTATGCCCGGGGAAGGGCACGCCGGCGGCGTGCAGCGCCTCCTTGTGGATGGGCGCGGTCACCAGGCCCGCCACCTCGCCGCGCAGCGCGGCCTGCGTCGCGGCGACGATGCTGGCGTGCGCCGCCGCGCCGGCGCGCGCGTCGACCTGCCCGAGAGCCACCTCGCGCAGCTCGGCCGCCTCGACGCCGGCGGCCTGCACCACGGGAATCACTCCCGGCGGCAGCGCCGCCGCATCCGCGGGGCCGTCGATGCGCGCCACCACGGTGCGCGCGCAGCCGTCGCGCTCGGCCAGGCGCGCCGCGGCTCGCGCCAGCACCTCGGCGCAACCGTAGACCACGCAATCGCGCGCGGCCTCGCGCGCATGGGCCTTGACGATGATTTCCGGGCCGATTCCCGCGGCATCGCCCATGGAGATGGCCAGCGGCTTGGGATGGGTCATGAGGGCCTCAGGCGGGGTTGTCCACGTCGATGAAATGGTGTTCGATGCCGAACTGCTCGGCCAGGTGCGCGCCCAGCGCCTGCACGCCGTAGCGTTCGGTGGCGTGGTGCCCGCAGGCGAGGTAGGCCACGCCCATCTCCCGCGCGAAATGCGCGGTGGGCTCGGAGATCTCGCCGCTCACGTAGGTGTCGGCCCCGGCCTGCTGGGCCTGTTCGATCCAGCCTTGCGCACCCCCGGTGCACCAGGCCAGGCGGCCTACCGGTGCTTGCGCATCGCCGACCAGCAGCACGCTGCGCCCGAGCACCCTTTCCAGCGCGCTGGCCAGTTCGGCGCGCGTGGCCTGGGGCGCGCGCCCCAGCACCCCCAGGCCCTGCTTGCCGAAGCGGCTCTCGGCCTGCCAACCCAGGCGGGCGGCCAGTTGGGCGTTGTTGCCCAGCAGCGGATGCGCGTCCAGCGGCAGGTGGAAGGCGAACAGGTTCATGTCGGCCTGCAAAAGGGCCTTCAGGCGCTTGTGGCGCTGGCCGATCACGCGCGCATCCTCGCCGCGCCAGAACCAGCCGTGGTGCACCAGCAGTGCGCAGGCATCGAGCTCGGCGGCGCGATGCACGAGTTCCAGGCTGGCGGTGACACCGCTGACCACGCGCCGGATGCGTGCGCGCCCCTGGACCTGCAGGCCGTTCGGGGCATAATCGTCGAAGCTGTCGACGCTCAGCAATTCGTGCAGGTGCTCCGCAAGGCGTTCGCGTGTGAGCATGTCGGGTTCAGGACCGTGAGAAGGCCGATGGGGCATGAGGGCACGGCAGCGCGACGAAACACGGGCCATGCGACGACTCTGGGGGATTTTCGCTCAAGCGACCACGATTGCCGTGGGCGTGCTGCTGGCCGCTCGCCTGCTGGCTCCGCAATGGTTCGCCGGCCCCGCGCCCGCGCCGCGGCCCACAGCCAGCGCGCCGCGGGCCGCGGCTGCGCTCACCCAGGCGCCGCGCAGCTATGCCCAGGCCGCGGCGAGCGCCATGCCCGCGGTGGTCTCGGTCACCTCCGAGCGCATGCCGCGCGGGCGCGCCGCGCTGCCCGGCGAACAGGGCTCGGGCCGCCCGGGAACCCTGCGACCCAGCCTCGGACTGGGCTCGGGAGTGCTGGTGGCTCCGGCCGGCTATGTGCTGACCAACGATCACGTGATCGAAGGGGCCGAACAGATCGAGGTGCGACTGGCCGACGGGCGGCAGGCCCGCGCGAAAGTCGTGGGGCGCGATCCCGACACCGATCTGGCCGTGTTGCACATCGACCTGCCGCGGCTTCCCACCCTGGAGTTCGCCGACGAGCGCAAGGCGCGCGTGGGCGACGTGGTGCTGGCGGTCGGTTACCCCTTCGGCGTCGGGCAGACGGTGACCCAGGGCATCATCAGCGCGCTGGGTCGCAGCCGCCTGGGCATCAACACCTTCGAGAATTTCATTCAGACCGACGCGGCGATCAACCCGGGCAACTCCGGCGGCGCGCTGGTCGACTCCCAGGGCCGACTTCTGGGCATCAACACGGCCATCTACTCCAGCTCGGGCGGCTCGCTGGGCATCGGATTCGCGGTCCCCGCCTCCACGGCGCGCGAGGTGCTGCGCCAGCTCATCGCCCATGGACGCGTGCGACGCGGCTGGATCGGCGTGGAGGTCCGCGACCTGGACGCCCCCCAGGCGCGACGCCTGGGCCTGCGCGGCGCGCGCAATGCACATGATGGCTACGGGGTCATGGTCGCCGACGTGCTGGCGGGCGGGCCCGCGCAGCAAGCCGGGCTGCGCACGGGCGACGTGCTGCTGCGGCTGGACGGCCGCGCGGTGGACAATGCCGATCAGTTGCTCGATCGCGTGGCCGCGCTGACCCCGGGAAAGCCGGCGGGCCTGCAGGTGCTGCGCGCGGGCAAGCGCCGCAGCCTGCGGGTGAACGTGGGCCTGCGACCGCTGCCGCCCCCGGCGGACGACGACGACAGCGACGAAGAGGATGCGCCGGCGAGCGAACCTGGCCCCGCGGCGCTGGCCCCCTGGGGCCAGCCGTCGCGGCCCGCGCCGGCGAAGCCGCCGCTCAGCTGAGCCTGCCGTGCCGACCGGCGCGCCGAAGCCCCGGGACCGCTCGGCCGCGCGCCGGCGGCCGCGAACGGGGCTCAGGTGCCCGATTCGTCCTTCGATTCGCCCTCGGCCTTGCCCTTCGGCTCGCCGTCGGACTCGTCCTTCTTCTCCTCGTCGGGAGGCGCCGAGTAGGTTCCGAGTATGCGCGCGCCGATGATCCCCACCTCGTACAGCAGGATCATGGACACCGCCAGGGAACTCTGCGAGAACACGTCCGGCGGGGTGATGATCGCGGCGATGACAAAGGCGGCGACGATGAAATAGGCGCGCCAGGCCTTGAGCTGCGCGATGGTCAGCACCTGGAATCGCACCAGCAGCATGAGCACCACCGGGACCTCGAAGGCGCTTCCGAAGGCCAGGAACAGCGTGAGCACGAAGTTCAGGTAGGACTCGATGTCCGGCGCCGCGGTGATCACCTTCGGCGCCACCGCCTGGATGAAGGTGAACAGGCGACCGAGCACGATGAAATAGGCGAAGGACACGCCCAGGTAGAACAGGATCGTGCTGAGAATCACCAGCGGCAGCACCAGGCGCCGTTCATGCGCGTACAGGCCCGGCGCGACGAAGGCCCAGAGCTGGTAGAGCACCACGGGCAGCGCCACCATCAGCGCCGCCAGCATGGTGAGCTTCAGCGGCACCAGGAACGGGGTGATGACCCCGATGGCGATCATGCTGGAGCCATGGGGCAGGTGCGAGATCAGGGGGCGCGCGAACAGATCGAACAGACCCGAGGGGCCGGGATAGACCACCAGCACCGCGAATGCCACGCCCACGCCGATCAGCGCGCGGATCAGGCGGTCGCGCAATTCGATCAGGTGGGAAATGAAGGGCTGCTCGCCCTGCGGATCATCGGGCTGGGACGACGGGGCTTCGCTCACCGTGCTCACTCGAGGCTCAAGGGGGACTCAAAGGGGGGAGCGGTACCGCGCGAGGCGGAACCGGCGGGAGATGGCGCGGGCACGCGCGACTCAGGCACGCGTGCGCACCCGGTAGCGCGCCATGCGCGCCGCGCCCGACAGCGCGTGTCCGCGCAGGCGGGAGTGGCGGCGATACCAAAGCGGCACCGAACCGCCGCCAGAGCGCTTCAGGCGCTTGGCGCGCCCGGGCTCGGCCAGGTAGGGCACGGCCGGCGAGTCGCCCGCGTCCTGCGCGGCGTCGGCCGGGGAACTGCCCGGCAGGCCCGCGGTGGCTTCCTTCCAGGCGCTGTCGAACTCGTCGCGCACGTCGCCGAGGTTCTTCGAGACCGACTCGTGGATGTCGCGCACCGAAGTCTCGACCGCCGACTTCATGCTGCGCAGCTCCTCGAGCTCGATCTGCCGGTTGACCTCGGACTTGACGTCGGCCATGTAGCGCTGCGCGCGCCCCATGAGATTGCCCACCGTGCGTGCCACGCGCGGCAGCTTCTCGGGGCCGAGCACGATCAGCGCGACCACGCCGATCACACCCAGTTCGGAGATTCCGATGTCGAACATGGCTCAGTCAGGACACCGCCGCCGGTCGCGCGGACCGGCGAGCGTCGCATCCCTTCGCGGGCTCAGGACTTTTCCTTCGCCTCGACGTCGATCGCGTCCTTGCGCGCGGCGGCCTCGGGGGCCTGCGCGGCGATCTGCTTGTCGACCGGCGCGGTGCTCGCGGGGCCTTCGCCTTCGCGCATGCCTTCCTTGAAGCCCTTGACGGCGGAACCGAGGTCGGTGCCAATGTTCTTCAGCTTCTTCGTACCGAAGACCATCATCACGATGACCAGGACGATCAGCCAATGCCAGATGCTCAGTGAACCCATGATGAACCTCCTGCCCGCCTTCCATGCGAAAGCGCGCTTGCACGGGCGGGAACCGCCCAGGATGTGAACAGACCGCCCATTTTAGCGGGTGGCGGGCGTTACCGCCTCAACATGCGGCATGGCGTTGGTAACAAGCTTGAACCAGCGCAGCTTCAGGGCGTGCCGGAAGGCTTCGCGGCAGCGGAGCGGGAGGCGAATTCCTGCAGTCCCGACACACCCTCGCGCCGGGCCAGTTCGGCCAGCACCTCGCGCGGCGCGATGCCGTGTGCGCCCAGCGCCACCAGCACGTGGAACCACAGGTCGGCCGCTTCGTAGACGATCTGCGCGCGCTCGCCGCCCTTGGCCGCGAGCACGAACTCGGTGGCTTCCTCGCCGACCTTCTTGAGCATCGCGTCCTCGCCCTTGGCGAACAGGCGCGCGACGTAGGACTTCTCGGGATCGGCCTGGCGGCGCGCCAGGATCAGTTCGCCGAGGCGATCCAGCAGGTCGCCGGCGTCGACGGCTTGGTTCATCGGTAGATGTCCTCCGGATCCTTCAGCACCGGCGCCACGCTGGCCCAGGAGTCGTCCTGAAGCTCGCGGAAAAAGCAGGAGTGGCGTCCGGTATGGCAGGCGATGGGGGGCTCGTGGCCGAGCTGGCGCACGGTGAGCAGCAGCACGTCGCCGTCGCAGTCCAGGCGGATGGACTCGACCTTCTGCACATGGCCGGACTCCTCGCCCTTGTGCCACAGGCGCTTGCGCGAGCGCGACCAGAACACGGCCTCGCCCAGCTCGCGCGTGCGCTCCAGCGCATCGCGGTTCATCCACGCCACCATCAGCACGTCGCCGCTGCCGGCTTCCTGCACCACGGCGGTCACCAGGCCCTGCGCATCCCAGCGCACGGCGTCCAGCCAGTCCTTGTCGCTCATGCCCGAAGTGTAGTCAACCCCGCCGCCCGCCGCCCCAACGCCAGGACCGCGCCCGCCGCAGGACCGCAGTTCGCTTCAGGCCGCCTCCGGCGGCTCCGCAGCCCGCCTGGAGGCCTCCCTTGCCCGCGAGTCCTCCGATGCCGAGAACCCTCCTGCCGCAGGGCCGCCCCAAGGCAGGGGGTGCCCCCCTTGGGGGGGCGGAGCGGGGGTCGCCCCCCGCGACGGAGGGGGCCGTCAATCCCTCAGTCCGTCAAGCGCATCGGGATGCCGCGGTCTGCCATGTAGTGCTTGGCCTCGCTCACGGTATGCTGACCGTAGTGGAAGATGCTGGCGGCCAGCACGGCGTCGGCGTGGCCCAGCCGGATGCCGTCGGCCAGGTCCTGCAGGCCACCGACCCCTCCCGAGGCGATCACCGGCACCGGCACCGCGTCGGCCACCGCGCGCGTGAGTTCGAGGTCGAATCCGGACTTGGTGCCGTCGCGGTCCATGCTGGTGAGCAGGATCTCCCCGGCTCCCGCCTCGGCCATGTCGCGCGCCCATTGCACGGCGTCCAGCCCGGTGGCGCGGCGGCCGCCGTGGGTGTAGACCTCCCAGCCCGCCTGCTCCCCCTCGCGTCGGCGCGCGTCGATGGCCACGACGATGCATTGGGCGCCGTAACGCTGCGAGGCGCGCCGGATCAGCTCAGGGTCGGCCACCGCGGCGGAGTTGAAGCTGACCTTGTCGGCCCCGGCGTTGAGCAGGCGGCGCACGTCCTCGACGCTGCGCACGCCCCCGCCGACGGTGAGGGGAATGAACACCTGCGCGGCCACCGCCTCGATCATGTGCAGCAACAGGTCGCGCCCGTCGCTGGTGGCGGTGATGTCCAGGAAGGTGAGCTCGTCGGCGCCCTGCTGGTCGTAGCGGGCGGCGATGTCCACCGGGTCGCCGGCGTCGCGCAGACCGACGAAATTGACCCCCTTGACCACGCGCCCGCCGGTGACGTCGAGGCAGGGAATGATGCGCTTGGACAGCATGGCGGGCGGGCTCAGGCCTTCTCGGAGGCGGCGTCGGCCTCGCCCACGCGCTGCAGCGCGGCGCGAAAGTCCAGCGCGCCGGTGTAGATCGCGCGCCCGCAGATCACCCCTTCGACGCCGCTGGGCTCGGCCTGCAGCAGGCGGTCGATGTCGGCCATCGAGGCCAGGCCGCCGGAGGCGATGACCGGAATGCTCAGCGCCTCGGCCAGGCGCACGGTGGCCTCGATGTTCAGCCCGGTGAGCATGCCGTCGCGACCGATGTCGGTGTAGATCACCGCCTCGACGCCGTATTCCTCGAACTTGCGGGCCAGGTCGATGACCTCGTGGCCGGTGAGCTTGCTCCAGCCGTCGGTGGCCACCTTGCCGTCGCGCGCGTCCAGGCCGACGATGATGTGGCCGCCGAAGGCGCTGCAGGCTTCCTTCAGGAAACCCGGATTCTTCACCGCGGCGGTGCCGATGATCACGTAACTCAGCCCGTCGTCGAGGTAGCGCTCGATGGTCTCGAGGTCGCGGATCCCCCCGCCGAGCTGCACCGGGATCTCGTCGCCGACGGCGCGCAGGATGGCGCGGATGGCCGGCTCGTTCTCCGGACGCCCGGCGAAGGCGCCGTTGAGGTCGACCAGGTGCAGTCTGCGAGCACCCTGCTCCACCCAATGCATGGCCATCGCCGCCGGGTCGTTGGAGAACACGGTCGCGGCCTGCATCTCGCCTTGTTCGAGGCGGACGCACTGGCCGTTCTTCAGATCGATCGCGGGGATCAGCAACATGGGCTGGGAAGCGAAGGGGGGCGAAAGGGGAACGAAGGCCTGCGCCGCGACCGCGGCGCAGGCCCTCAAGGTTTCCAGGACAGGAAATTGCGGTACAGCCGGAGTCCGGCGGCGGCGCTTTTTTCCGGGTGGAACTGGGTCGCGAAAATGGTACCCCGTGCGATGGCACTTGCAAATCGCAGGCCGTATTCGGTCTGACCCGCGATGTTGCGCGGGTCAGACGGCTCCGCGTAGAAACTGTGCACGAAATAAAACGCGGACAAATCCGCGATGCCATCCCACAGCGGGTGCACGCTGCCGTCGTGCGCGACTTGCGCCACCTGGTTCCAGCCCATGTGCGGCACCTTGTAGCGGCTGCCGTCGGGCTGCAGCGCGTGTTCCAGCTCGAAGCGGCGCACGCTGCCGCCGAACAGTCCCAGCCCGTCGGTGGGCCCTTCCTCGCTGCGCTCGAGCAGCATCTGCATGCCCACGCACACCCCGAACAGCGGTTTGCCCGCCTGCACGGCGTCCAGCACCGCCTGTTGCAGCCCGGACTCGCGCAACTCGCGCATGCAGTCGGGCATCGCGCCCTGCCCCGGCAGCACGATGCGCTCGGCCTGCTCGATCTGGCGCGCCTCGGAGCTGACCACGACCTGCCACGGCAGGCCCTTGGCCACATGTTGCACGGCCTGCGACACGGAGCGCAGGTTGCCCATGCCGTAATCGACGATGGCGACGGTTTTCATTGGCGAGGATGCCGGCGACGCGCCGCGGCGGCGGCGGCGCGCGGGGATTTCACAGCGAGCCTTTGGTGGACGGGATCTGCTGGGCCAGACGCGGGTCGGCCTCGGCGGCCTGGCGCAAGGCGCGCCCGAAGGCCTTGAACACGGTCTCGCACTGGTGGTGCGCGTTGTCGCCGCGCAGGTTGTCCACGTGCACGGTGATGAAGGCGTGGTTGACCAGGCCCTGGAAGAACTCGTGCGCCAGTTCGACGTCGAAGGCGCCGATGCTCGAGCGCGTGAACGGCACCTGCCAGATCAGCCCGGGACGCCCGGAGAAGTCGATCACCACCCGCGACAGGGCCTCGTCCAGCGGCACGTAGGCATGGCCGAAACGGCGGATGCCCTTCTTGTCGCCCACCGCCTTGGCCAGCGCCTGGCCGACGGTGATGCCCACGTCCTCCACCGTGTGGTGGCCGTCGATGTGCAGGTCGCCGGCGGCGTGCACCTTCAGGTCGATCGCGCCGTGACGGGCGATCTGGTCGAGCATGTGGTCGAAGAAGCCGATGCCGGTGTGCAGGTCGGAGCGGCCGGTGCCGTCGAGGTCGAGCTCGACCTCGATACGGGTCTCGGCGGTCTGACGCAGGATCTGTGCGGTGCGCATGATGCCCCGATTATTCACCAAGCCCGGACGGGGCGGCCTGCACGATGCCCCGCAGCGCGTGGACCAGGGCCTCGCACTGCGCTTCGGTGCCGATGCTGATGCGCAGGAACTGGGCGATGCGCTCGGGGCGCCGGAAGTGCCGCACCAGGATGCGCTGTTCGCGCAACTGGGCGGCCAGCTCGGCCGCGTCGTGCCGCGCATGGCGCGCGAACACGAAGTTCGCCGAGGACGGCAGCACCTCGAAACCCAGCTCGCGCAACTGCCCCGTCAATTGCTCGCGGCTGGCCACGATGCGCGAACGCGTATGCGCGAACCAGGTGTCGTCGTGCATGGCCGCGGTGGCCCCGGCCAGCGCCAGGCGGTCCATCGGGTAGGAATTGAAACTGTCCTTCACGCGCACCAGGCCTTCGATCAGCTCGGCCTGCCCGAGCGCGTAGCCCACGCGCAGCCCGGCCAGCGCGCGCGCCTTGGACAGCGTGCGCACCACCAGCAGCTGCGGGTAGCGCTCGATCAGCTCGGCCGCGCTCTGGGCGCCGAAATCCACGTAGGCCTCGTCGACCAGCACCGCCGAATCGGGGTTGCCCCGCAGCAGGCGCTCGATGTCCTCCAGCGGCAGCGCGATCCCTGTCGGCGCGTTCGGATTGGCCAGCACGATGCCCCCGTTGGGCCCCGCGTCCAGGTAGTCCTGCACACGCAGGCACAGCTGCGCGTCCAGCGGCACGGCGCGCGCCTGGATGCCGTACAGCCGGGCGTACACCGGGTAGAAGCTGTAGCTGATGTCGGGCATCAGCAGCGGCGCCTCGTGGCGGAACAGGGCCATGAAGGCATGCGCCAGCACTTCGTCGGAGCCGTTGCCCACGAACACCTGCTCGGGCTGCAGGCCGTGGTGCGTGGCGATGGCCTCGCGCAATTGCGTGGCCTCGGGGTCGGGGTACAGGCGCAGGTCCTCGCCGGCTGCGTCGCGAATCGCCTGCAGCACCCGCAAGGAGGGCGCGTAGGGGCACTCGTTGGTATTGAGCTTGATCAGCCCGGCGATGCGCGGCTGCTCGCCGGGCACGTAGGGCGTGAGGCCGTGCACGGCCTGGCTCCAGAATCGGCTCATGGAAGGTTCGCGAAAGGACGATCGGTGGACGGACGCCTCGGGTCAGCCCGCTTCGTGTTCGAGGTCGATCAGGCGCATCTCGGCCGCGTTGGCATGGGCCTGCAGGCGCTCGCCGTGGCCCAGCACCGAGGCGATGCGCCCCAGGCGCGCCGCGCCGCGCCGGCTGACCTGGATCAGGCTGGTGCGCTTGACGAAGTCGTACACCCCCAGCGCCGAGGAGAAGCGCGCGGTGCCGGAGGTCGGCAGCACGTGGTTGGGCCCCGCGCAGTAGTCGCCCAGGGATTCCGAGGTGTAGGCGCCGAGGAACACCGCGCCGGCATGGCGCAGGCGATCGGCCAGCACGCGCGGCTCGCGCGTGGCCAGCTCCAGGTGCTCCGGCGCGATGCGGTCGGCCAGCTCGCAGGCCTGCTCCAGGTCGCGCACGCGGATGAACGCACCGCGCCCTCGCAACGAGGCCTCGATGATGGCGCGACGCGACATGCCGGGAAGCAGGCGCCGCATGGCCTGGTGCACCTGCTCCATGTAGTCCGGGTCGGGGCACAGCAGGATGCTCTGCGCCAACTCGTCGTGCTCGGCCTGGCTGAACAGGTCCATGGCCACCCAGTCGGCCGGCGTGCTGCCGTCGGCGATGACCAGGATCTCCGAGGGCCCGGCGATCATGTCGATGCCGCACACCCCGAACACCCGGCGCTTGGCCGCGGCCACGTAGGCGTTGCCCGGCCCGGTGATCTTGTCCACCTTGGGCACGCTGGCGGTGCCGTAGGCCAGCGCGCCCACGGCCTGCGCGCCGCCGATGGCGAAGGCCCGGCTCACGCCGGCCACCGCGGCGGCGGCCAGCACCAGGGGGTTGCGCTCGCCGTCGGGCGTGGGCACGACCATGACGATCTCCGGCACGCCGGCCACGTGGGCCGGGATGGCGTTCATCAGCACCGACGACGGATACGCCGCCTTGCCCCCGGGCACGTAGATGCCCACGCGGTCCAGCGGGGTGATCTTCTGGCCCAGCAGCGTGCCGTCGGCGTCGTGGTACTCCCAGCTGCCGCCCATGTGCTCGCGCTGGCGCTCGTGGTAGGAGCGCACCCGCTCGGCGGCGGCCTGCAGCGCCTCGCGCTGCTCGGCGGGAATGGCTCGCAGGGCCTCGTGCAACTCGCGCTGGCCGATCTCCAGCGCGGCCATCGAGGCGGCCTCGACGCGGTCGAAGCGCTGCGTGTACTCCAGCACCGCGGCGTCGCCGCGACGACGCACGTCGTCGAGCATGTCGGCCACGCGCGCGTCGATCGCCGCGTTCTCCTCGGAGATGCGGTCGAACAGTTCGGCGTAGCGGGCCTCGAAATCGGGCACCGTGGCGTCCAGCCGACGCAACTGCGACAGCGCGTCGGGGGCTTGGGTGTCGGACATGATGCGCTCTCCGGACGGGGTTCAGGCCTGGGCGGCGGCCGATGCCTGCGTGGCGTCGCGCAGCGCGGCCACCAGCGGCTTGAGGGCCGCGGCCTGGGTCTTGAAGGCTGCCTGGTTGATGATCAGGCGTGCCGAAATGTCCATGATGTGCTCGACCTCGACCAGCCCGTTGGCCTTGAGCGTGCCGCCCGAGGACACCAGGTCGACGATGGCATCGGCCATGCCGGTCAGCGGCGCCAGTTCCATCGAGCCGTACAGCTTGACCAGATCCACGTGCACCCCCTTGGCCGCGAAGTGCTCGCGCGCCAGGTGCACGTACTTGGTCGCCACGCGGATGCGCGCGCCCTGGCGCACCGCGGCCGCGTAGTCCCAGCCCCGTGGCGTGGCCACGCTGAGGCGGCAGCGCGCGATGCCCAGGTCCACCGGGCGGTACAGGCCGTCGCCTCCGTCGGCGGCGTCGGCCTCGAGCAGCACGTCCAGGCCGGCCACGCCGAGGTCGGCGCCGCCGTAGCGCACGTAGGTGGGCACGTCGCTGGCGCGCACCAGCACCACGCGAAGATCGTCGCGATTGGTGCCCAGGATGAGCTTGCGGGTGCTTTGCGGGTCCTCGGAGACCGTGATCCCGGCGCGCTGCAGCAGCGGCAGGGTGTCGTCGAAGATGCGTCCCTTGGACAGCGCGAGGGTGAGCATGGCGGAAGCGGAGTGGATGCGGGAGAGTCGGCCCGGGGGCGCTTCAGCGCAGGCGCTCGATGCGCGCGCCGAGGGCGGCCAGCTTGTGTTCGATGGCCTCGTAGCCGCGGTCGAGATGGTAGATGCGCTCGATGCAGGTGCTGCCCTCGGCCACCAGCGCGGCGATCACCAGCCCGGCGGATGCGCGCAGGTCGGTGGCCATCACGGTGGCGCCCGACAGGCGCTCGACGCCCTGCACCACGCAGGTGTTGCCTTCCACCGCGATGCGCGCGCCCAGACGCACCAGCTCCTGCACGTGCATGAAGCGGTTCTCGAAAATCGTCTCGGTCACCGTGGCGGTGCCCTCGGCCACGCAGTTCAGGGCCATGAACTGGGCCTGCATGTCGGTGGCGAAACCAGGGTACTCGCTGGTGCGCACCGACACCGCGGCCGGGCGGCCCGCGGGTAGCGCGTCGGCGCGCAGGCGCACCCAGTCGGCGCCGCATTCGACGCTCGCGCCCGAGGCGCGCAGCTTGTCGAGCAGCGCGTCCAGGTGTTGCGGAACGCAGTCGCGCACCGTCACGTCGCCGCGCGTGGCGGCCGCCGCGCACAGGAAGGTGCCGACCTCGATGCGGTCGGCCACGATGCGGTGATGCGCCCCACCCAGCTCCGGCACGCCGCGGATGCGCAGCCGCGAGCTGCCCGCGCCCTCGATGTCGGCGCCCATGGCCTGCAGCATGACCGCCAGGTCGACCACCTCGGGTTCCTGTGCGGCGTTCTCGATCACCGTCTCGCCGTCGGCCAGGCAGGCGGCCATCATCAGGTTCTCGGTGCCGGTGACCGTGACCATGTCGGTGGTGATGCGCGCGCCGCGCAGGCGCCCGCCCGGCACGCTGGCGACGATGTAGCCGTGTTCCACCTCGACCTGCGCACCCAGCTGCTGCAGGCCGCGGATATGCTGATCCACCGGGCGCGCGCCGATCGCGCAACCGCCCGGCAGGCTGACCCTGGCGTGCCCGAAACGGGCCAGCAGCGGGCCCAGCACCAGCACCGAGGCGCGCATGGTCTTGACCCGCTCGTAGGAGGCCTCGCAGGCGACGATGCGGTCGGCCTGCAGGTTCAGGCTGGCGCCGTCGCGCTCGACCCGCGCGCCCATCGAGCGCAACAGCTCGCCCAGGGTGTGCACGTCCATCAGCGCCGGCGCGTGATCCAGGCGCACCGGCCCGGCGGTAAGCAGGCTGGCCGCCATCAGGGGCAGCGCGGCGTTTTTCGCGCCGCTGGCGCCGACCTCCCCATGCAGGGGCTGGCCGCCGTCAATGCGCAGTTTGTCCATCGTGGCGCTCGATCGTGGAGGGGATGCCCCGGCGGCGCTTCGCGCCGCGCCGCGCGCGAAGCCTTGGCGGGCTGGGCAGCGAAGCCCTGGTGGGCCCGGCAAAGACGGGAATTCTAGCGGCGCGGCCGCCGATCGGCTGTCGGCGGGGCGGCGGACGCCGCGCTCAGTCCGGCAGGGGTTCGCCGGGCGCCAACGTGCGCATGGACAGGGCATGCACGCGCTCGCGCATGCCGTCGCCCAGCGTGGCGTACACCAGGCGGTGGCGCGCCAGGCGGCCCAGCCCGCTGAAGCTGGGGCTGACGATGGTGGCGTAAAAATGCTGCCCATCGCCTTGCACCTCCAGATGGGTGCATTCCAGGCCGGCGGCGATCAGCTCGCGCAGTTCTTCGGGAGTGGGCAGGGACATCGCCACGGCAGTTCCTCGGTTTTCAGTTGCGCAGCTTGTAGCCGCGTCGGACCCAGCCCCAGGCCAGGCCCGCGCACACCAGGTTGCCCAGCAGCGCGGCCGCCAGGCAGCCCCACGGCGACACGTCGGAGACGCCGAAAAAGCCGTAGCGCATGCCGTCGACCAGGTAGAAGAAGGGGTTCAGGCGCGACACCGCCACCCAGAACGGGGGCAGGGTCGTGACGGAGTAGAACACGCCGGACAGGAAGGTCGCGGGCACGATGATGAAGTTCTGGAACGCCGCCATCTGGTCGAACTTCTCGGCCCAGATGCCCGCCACCATGCCCAGCGAGCCCAGCATGGAGGCTCCCAGCACCATGAACAGCAGCGCCCACAGGGGATCGTGCCACTGCAGGGGCACGAACCAGGCCGTGGCCAGCAGCAGTCCGCAGCCGACGAACAGACCGCGCACCACGGAGGCCCCGACATAGCCCAGGAACAGCTGCCAGGGCTCGAGCGGGGACAGCAGCACGAACACCAGGTTGCCGGTGATCTTGGACTGGATCAGCGACGAGGAACTGTTGGCGAAGGCGTTCTGCAGCACGCTCATCATCGCCAGCCCCGGGATCAGGAAGCTGGTGTAGGGCACGCTGCCGTAGACCAGCAGGTGCCCGGCGATGGCGTGGGAGAAGATCACCAGGTAGAGCAGGCTGGAGATGACGGGCGCGGCCACCGTCTGCAGCCACACCTTCCAGAAGCGCAGCACTTCCTTGCCGAACAGGGTGCGCAGCGCGTTCATGGCTGCGTCCCCGGCGAAGCCATGATCTGCAGGAACGCGTCCTCCAGGTCCGCGCGGCGCACCTCGAGTTCCTCGATCTGGCAGCCTGCCGCGCGCAACTCGCCGAGGATGCGCTCCACCTCGGCGGCGTCGCGCACGGTCCACGCCATGCGCGCTCCCACCGCGCGCGCGCAGCGCGCCAGCTCGGGCGGCAGCGGCTGGCCGCCGGCGCGCAGCAGCAGTTGCGTGGAGGCGAAGCGCGCGAGCAGCGCGTGCGTGGCGTCCAGCGCCACCAGGCGGCCGAGCTTGAGCATGCCGATGCGGCTGCACAGCGACTCGGCTTCCTCCAGGTAGTGGGTGGTCAGCAGCACCGTGTGGCCCTGCCGGTTGAGATCGGTGATGAACTGCCACAGGCTCTGGCGCAGTTCCACGTCGACACCGGCGGTCGGCTCGTCGAGCACGATCACCGGCGGCTTGTGCACCAGCGCCTGCGCCACCATGACGCGGCGCTTCATGCCGCCCGACAGCGCGCGCATGTTCTGCTCGGCCTGCTGTGCCAGCCCCAGACGCTGCAGCAGTTCGTCGATCCACGCGTCGTTGCGCCGCAGTCCGAAGTAGCCCGACTGCAGGCGCAGCGCCTCGCGCACCGTGAAAAAAGGGTCGAAGACCAGTTCCTGCGGCACCACGCCGAGCAGGCGGCGGGTCAGGTAGGGCTCGCGCGCAACCTCGTGTCCCAGCACCTGCACGCTGCCGGCGCTGGGACGCGCCAGGCCCGAGAGCATGCTGATCAGCGTGGTCTTGCCGGCCCCGTTGGCGCCGAGCAGCGCGAAGAACTCGCCCTGCGCGATGTCCAGGCTCACTCCGTCGACCACGTTGCGCGCGCCGTAACGCTTGACCACCCCCTGCAGGCGCACCGCGGGGACGGCTCCATCCACGGACTTCATCGCTGCGACCGGTCCTCGATCGGGCCGGCGGGCGCGGCGTCGGCGCCGTCGAGCACGAAGCCGACGCCGTAGGCCCGGGCGAGCGTGCGCAGGCGCTCGGGCACGCGCGACACCTCGATCCCGCCGCTTCCGGCACGACGATGCAGTTCCATCAGCAGCGCCAGACAGGAGGAATCGAATCGCCGCAGGCCGCCCGCGTCGATACGCCACGGCGCGGCCTGCGAGGCCAGTGCCTGCAGCGCCTCACGCAGCAGCGTCGGCGTCTGCTGCACCGTCACTTCCTCGGCCAGCGCGAAATGGGCGCCGGTCGTGGAAAGCGCCTGCCCGCCGGCCCCGGATCCCGGGGAGGCGCCGGGCGCCTGCTGCGAGCGGGCGTGCGGATCGCTCATTGCTGCTGACCGCCCTTGGCGAGTTCCTCGTTGCGCTGCTTGAGCACACCGATCAGGCCGTCGATCCCCTTGCTGTTGATCTCCTGCGCGAACACGCCGCGGTAGTTGTCGACCAGCCACACGCCCATCACGTTCACGTCGGAGATCTTCCAGTCCTCGCCCTGCTTGAGCAAGCGGTAATCGAGCTGCACCTGCTCGCCGTTGTCCAGCACGCGGGTACGCACGACCACGCTGGTGGCGTGGGGCGCGGCGCGCAACGGCAGGTACTGCACCGTCTGGTCCTTGATGCGCCCGATGGCCCCCGAATAGGTGTGGATCAGCAGTTCCTTGAACTGCTCCTGCAGCGCGTCGCGCTGCTGGGGCGTGGCGCGGCGCCAGGCCGGGCCCACGGCCGAGGCGGTCATGCGCTTGAAATCCAGGTACGGCAATACCTTGGTCTGCACGAGTTGCTCGATCTTGGCATGGTCGCCGGCCTTGAGATTCGGATCCGAACGCACGGAGTTCATCACCGATTCGGTCAGGCTGCGCACCACCTGCACGGGCGGCGCGACCTCGTCGGCATGCGCGACCCCGCCCACCATGAAGGCCAGCACGGCCGGCAGGAACAACCCTCGAAACTTGGCAAACATGATCTGCTCCCTTGGAATCTGCGGCGCCGGGCGCCGCGGTGTCATGGGGTTTCCGGACCTCAATTCCCCGTCGCCTGGCCGACCTCGGGCGGCGTATCGACGTCGCCGCCGGCCCCGCCCTCGCCGCTGTCGTCGCTCGGCCCGGTGTCCAGCACGCCGGTGTCGCGCGTGGCTCGCACGCGCGACTGGCGCTGCTGCAGGTACGCGTCGCGGGTGAAGATGTAGGGGTCGAGGGCGATCTGGTCCAGCAGCGCGGTGGTGCTGAGCAGGTTCGCCCGGGTATTGATGAAATCCAGCGCCACCTCGGCGTTGCGCACGCCGGAGTTGCTGGTCGTGGCGTTCATCGGCGAGTAAATGATTCCCACCACGGTGCCGCCGGTATCACGGATATCCGAGGGGCCGAGCAGGGGCATCACGAAATACGGCCCGGACCCGACGCCCCAGCGCGCCAACGTGAGGCCGAAGTCGTTCGGATGACGATACAACCCCATCGGCGTGGCCACGTCCAGCACCCCGAACAGGCCGAAGATCGTGTTCACGCCCACGCGCATGACGCCGTCGAGGCCCAGCACCACGTGGCCCTGCAGGAAATCGTTCCCGGTCGACCAGACGTCGCCGAGATTGCCGAAGAAATTGGTCACGCCGCGGCGCACCAGCCTGGGGGTGACATTGCGGTAGCCGGTGGCGACGGGCTTGAACACCACCTTGTCGGCCGTGCGGTTGAAACCGAACATCGCCCGGTTGTAGGGCTCCAGCGGGTCCGCCGGATTGTGCGTGGCGCAGCCTCCGAGCAACAGCAAGGCGGCCAGGGGCGCGGCCAGCCAGGCCGCCGGCGCACTGCGCCTGCGGATGCTCCGGGCGTCGGAACAAGGGGTCAACGAATACTCCTGCTGAAGGTGCGGGGCAGGCGCGGCTTCACTTGCCGCCGCCCGCGGCCTTGTCGTAAAGGAATTGCCCGATGAGATTTTCCAGCACCAGGGCGGATTGGGTGTTTTGAATCACGTCGCCATTGCGAAGATTCTTTTCCGACGACCCCGGCTGCAAGCCGACGTACTGGTCGCCCAGCAAGCCCGAGGTGAGGATCTTCGCCGAGGTGTCGGCGGGAAAATCGTAATGCTTATCCAGCGCCAGCGTGACATCGGCCTGGAAGGTCTGGTTGTCGAAGCCGATCGAGGCCACGCGGCCCACGACGACGCCCGCGCTCTTCACCGGCGCGTCCGCCTTCAGGCCTCCGATGTTGTCGAAGCGAGCGACCACGTCGTAGGTGGGCGCGAAATTCAGGCTCAGCAGGTTCCCGGCCTTCAGGGCCAGGAACAGCAGCGCCGCGGCGCCGATGAGCACGAACAGACCGACCCATACGTCGGTGGAGCGTTTTTCCATGATTCGATTCCTTCAGCGCGACGTGTTCAGGTGCTGAACATCAGCGCGGTCAGCATGAAATCCAGGCCCAGCACCGCGAGGGAAGCCACCACCACGGTGCGCGTGGTCGCCCGCGAGACGCCCTCCGGCGTGGGCTGCGCCCGCCAGCCCTGGTACAGCGCGACGAAGGTGACGGCGACGCCGAATACCAGGCTCTTGATCACGCCGTTACCCACGTCCTTGAACACGTCGACCCCAGCCTGCATCTGGCCCCAGAACTGCCCCGGATCGACGCCGATCAGCAGCACGCCGACCACATAGCCCCCCAGGATGCCCACCGCGCTGAACACCGAGGCCAGCAGGGGCATCACGATGATTCCTGCCGCGTAACGCGGCGCCAGCACCCGCGCCATCGGGTCGACGGCCATCATTTCCATCGCCGCGATCTGTTCGCCGGCCCGCATCAGGCCGATTTCCGCGGTCAGCGAGGTGCCGGCGCGACCGGCGAACAGCAGCGCCGTGACCACCGGCCCGAGTTCGCGCACCAGCGACAGCGCGACGACGATGCCCAGCGAACTCGACGCACCGTAGCGCGACAGCGTGTAGTAGCCCTGCAGTCCGAGCACGAATCCGACGAACAGCCCCGACACCGCGATGATCAGCAGCGAATCGTTGCCCAGGAAATAGACCTGCTGCGTGACCAGACGAAAACGCCGCAGCGCCGCCGGCAGCAGCATGGCCAGGCGCAGGAACAGCCGCAGTCCCCAGCCGAGATCGGACAGGAGGTGGCGCGTGCGCGCGCCGATGCGCGCCAGGCGATCCAGCAGGAATTTCATCGAGCGCCTCCCGCGGCCGCGCCGAGGAAGTCCTCGCGCAGGTCCGGCGCCGGGTAGTGGAAGCGCACGGGCCCGTCGGGCTCGCCCCGCACGAACTGGTGCACCAGCGGATCGTCGCTGGCTCGCAGTTCCTGCGGCGTGCCTTGCGCCAGCAGGCGGCCGTTGCCGAGGATGAACACACGGTCGGCGATGGCGAAGGTCTCGTCCACGTCGTGGGACACGATGATGCTGGTCAGGCCCAGCGCATCGTTGAGGGTGCGGATCAGGCGGGCGGAAATTCCCAGGGAGATCGGATCCAGCCCGGCGAAGGGCTCGTCGTACATGACCAGCGCCGGGTCCAGCGCCAGCGCGCGCGCCATCGCCACGCGACGGGCCATGCCTCCGGACAGCTGCGACGGAAACAGGTCGCGCGCTCCGCGCAGACCGACCGCATGCAGTTTCATCAGCACCAGGTCGCGGATCATGGATTCCGGCAGGCGCGTGTGCTCGCGCAGCGCGAAGGCCACGTTCTCGAACACCGTCTGGTCGGTGAACAGCGCGCCCATCTGGAACAGCATGCCCATGCGCCGTCGGGCCGCGTAAAGGCGTGCGTGACGCATCGATGCCACCGCCTCGCCGTCGAAGCGGACTTCTCCCGCGCTGGGGCGCAGCTGGCCGCCGATCAGGCGCAGCATGGTCGTCTTGCCCCCGCCGGAGGCACCCATCACGGCCACGACCTCGCCGCGCATCACGCGCAGGTCGATGCCCCCCAGCACGGGGCGCTCGTCGTAGGCAAAATCGACTCGGTCGAATTCGACCAGCGGAGGTTTGTCGGGTCCTGGCATGCAAGATGGCCGGCGCCGGCCCGGCTCGTCGGCCGGAACCGGCAGCCGGCGAAGAGGCTGCGCCTGGGCGCGACGGACCGATCGGTACGGCGCACGCGGCAGGAATGTTCCATTCTAGGGGCGCCGCGCGCGGCTTGCCGGGTCTGACCCGCGCCCGGGCGCGGGCCGACCGCGGGTCAGGGTTCGCCCTGGAGCTCGGCGATCAGCCCTTGCTCGGCGACCGACTCCGCTTCGCCGTGCCCGGCGAACGATCGCAGGGATTCCGCGGCGATCAGTTCGATGCCGCCGTAGCGCAGGCGCAACTGCCCGAGCGAGGACAGGCGCTGCAGGGCCTGGTTGACCCGTTGGCGGGACAGGCGGCAGATCTCCGCCAGTTCCTCCTGGGTGACGCGCAGCAGATGGCCGACCGCCGGGTGCAACACCGGATCGAACAACATCAGCAACGCCTGGGCCACGCGCTCATCCGCGCTTCCGGGACGCCCGGCGCGCAACTGCTGGCGGCACAGACGCATGCGTCGCTCCAGGCGCGCCAGCAGCGTGTGGTTGAAGCCCAGGCTGCGTTCGCGAAGCCAGAAATAGGTATCCGCGGGAAGGAAACCCACATGGGTCTTGCGCAGCGCGACCAGATCCTCGGCCCAGTTTTCCGTGCCGCCGAGGGTGTCCTCCCCGACCCAGCCCCCGGGGGCCACGGCATTGGCGCCCGGCGGGCGGTCGGTATCGCCGCGCAGCAGCAGCAGGCCGCTGAACACGCCCACCCACTGGCGCGTGGGCTCCGCGCGCTGGCGCACCAGGGTGCCGGCTTCGTAAGTCTGGACCTGCAGATCGCGTTGCAGGCGCTGCAGGGAGGTGTCGTCCAGCCCCGACATCCAAGGGCAACACCTAGGCAAATTCAGAACGTCTTTGGCTTTCATGGGGCTTCTTGCGCAATTCTTCGAGGAATATGCGACAAGAAGGGGTCCAAGCAGTGTTACGAGTTGTAATGAATCTTATCAAAACTTTCCAAAAGACCTGGGATCCCGACAATCCGGACGATCGTTGAGCGGATCAATCAGGGCTTGGCGGGGTCGACGCACCTTGTCGGTGCGCTCGCGGCGCCATGCGACATCCGTGGCGCGCATCCCACAAAACGCAAACGGCGCCACCCCTCAGCGGGGTCGGCGCCGTGTCGCGAGACCGGCCCCGGGCAGTTCCCGGGGTGGTCGGCAGGGGTCAGACGATCAGGAAATCTTCCTTGCGCTTGCCGGTGTTGACCTCGGCCTGCAGCCACTTGGGCATCTTGCCGCGTCCGGTCCAGGTTTCGCCGGTGCGCGGATGACGGTATTTCGCGGCCACGGTCATCCCCTTGCTGCGCGAACCGCGGCCGCTGGAGCCCAGGTCGCCCACGCTGATGCCGTACTCCTGCATTTTGGCGCGAATATCGGCCACGACGTTGGCGATTTCCGACTTGCGCTGAGACTCGGCCTGCTGCTTCAGGACTTCGATTTGCGACAACAATTCTTTATACGAGGACATTGGAACCTCCAGAGAATGCATGCAGCGACGCCATCGGGCACTCCGCATGCGGGCACACGAAACAGGAATAATGCGCATGGTAACCCAAAGACTCCGCAAAAAAAAAGGCCGCCTCGGCGGCGGCCTTTCTCGGGAATCCGGGACACTCCGCTATGCCGGAGCGCGCATTCCCAGGCTGTCCCGTTATTCGATGGCCTTCGCGATGTCCTCGATCACCTTCTTCGCATCCCCGAACACCATCATGGTTTTTTCCAGATAGAACAGATCATTATCCAGGCCCGCATAGCCGGTGGCCATGGATCGCTTGTTGACGATCACGGTCTTGGCCTTGTAGGCGTCCAGGATGGGCATGCCGGCGATCGGGGATTTGGGATCGGTACGGGCGGCCGGATTCACCACGTCGTTCGCTCCCAGCACCACGGCCACGTCGGCCTGCGCGAATTCCGGGTTGATGTCGTCCATCTCGAACACCTGGTCGTAGGGCACCTCGGCCTCGGCCAGCAGCACGTTCATATGCCCCGGCATGCGCCCGGCCACCGGGTGGATCGCGTATTTCACGCTCACGCCGTGCTCACCCAGCTTTTGCGCCAGTTCCTTCAGCGCGTGTTGCGCGCGCGCCACCGCCAGCCCGTAGCCGGGCACGATGATCACGGTCTCCGCGTTGGTCAGCAGGAAGGCCGCGTCGTCCGGGCTGCCCGAACGCACGCTGCGCTGCTGCGCCGCGCCGCCCGCCGCCGCCGAGGCCTCGCCCCCGAAGCCGCCCAGGATCACGTTGAAGAACGAGCGGTTCATCGCCTTGCACATGATGTAGGACAGGATCGCCCCGCTCGATCCCACCAGGCTGCCGGCGATGATCAGCATGCTGTTGTCCAGCGAGAAACCGATGCCCGCGGCCGCCCAGCCCGAGTAGCTGTTGAGCATGGACACCACCACCGGCATGTCGGCGCCGCCGATGGGGATGATGATCAGCACCCCCAGCACGAAGGCCAGCGCCAGCATCAGCAGGAACGGCGTCCACTGCGCGCTGAACCAGAAGGCCAGGCCCAGGCCCAGCGTGGCCAGCGCCAGCACCAGGTTCAGCACATGCTGGCCGGCGAAGCGCACCGGCGCGCCCTGGAAAAGCCGGAACTTGTATTTGCCCGACAATTTGCCGAAGGCGATCACCGAGCCGCTGAAGGTGATGGCACCGACGATGGCGCCGATGAACAGTTCCACCCGGTTGCCGTGGGGCAGCGCCATGCCGGCGGCCGGCACGATGCCGAAGGCATGCGGCTCGGCCACCTCGGCGATGGCGATGCACACGGCCGACAGGCCGATCATGCTGTGCATGAAGGCCACCAGCTCGGGCATCTTGGTCATCTGCACCCGCTGCGCCATGACCGAGCCGATGGCGGCGCCCACGACCAGCGCGACCAGCACGTACGCCAGGCCGGCGGCGCCGGCGTCGCCGCCGATTTTCACAATCAGCGCCACCGTGGTCAGCACGGCCAGCGCCATGCCGAGCATGCCGAACAGATTGCCGCGCCGGCTGCTTTTCGGATGCGAAAGGCCCTTGAGCGCCTGGATGAAGAACACCGAGGCCACGAGATACAACAGGGTGACCAGATTCATGCTGAGGGTCATGACAAATCCTTGGGGCTATGCGGGACGATGCGTCAGGCGCCCGAGGCGGGCGTCGCGCGTTCCTTTTTCTTGAACATCGCCAGCATGCGCCGGGTTACCAGAAAGCCCCCGAACACGTTCACCGCGGCCATCGCCACCGCCAGCATGCCCATGACCCGCCCGACCGGCGTGACGGTGAGCGCGGCCGCGAGCATCGCGCCGACGATGATGATGGCCGAAATGGCATTCGTCACCGACATCAGCGGAGTGTGCAGCGCCGGCGTGACGTTCCACACCACGTGATAACCCACATAAATCGACAGGACAAAGATGATCAGATTGATCACCAAAGGGGAAATTTCGTGCATGTTGCTTCTCCGGAGAAAGCCGCTCAGCTGTTTTTGCGCCGGACCTCGCCGGCATGCGTGACCAGGCAGGCGTTGACGATGTCGTCTTCCAGGTTGATCGTCAGGCCCTTTTCCTTGTCCAGCACAAGCTTCAGGAAATCGAGCACGTTGCGGGCGTACAGCCCGGAGGCGTCGGCGGCCATCATCGACGGCAGGTTGGTGTGGCCCACCAGGGTCACGCCGTGCTTGACCACCACGCGGTCGGCCTCGGTCAGCGGGCAGTTGCCCCCCTGCGCGGCGGCCATGTCCACCAGCACGGAGCCGGCGCGCATCGAGCGCACCATGTCCTCGGTGACCAGCGTGGGCGCGCGACGCCCGGGAATCAGCGCGGTGCTGACGACGATGTCGGCCTGGCGCACCCGCGCCGCCACCTGCTCGGCCTGGCGCTGCAGCCACGACTGCGGCATCGGGCGCGCGTAGCCGCCCACGCCCTGGGCGATCTCGCGCTCCTCGTCGGTCTCGAAGGGCACGTCGATGAACTTCGCCCCCAGCGATTCCACCTGCTCGCGCGCCGCCGGGCGCACGTCGGAGGCCTCGACCACCGCGCCCAGGCGCTTGGCCGTGGCGATGGCCTGCAGCCCGGCCACGCCGGCACCCAGGACCACCACGCGCGCGGCCTTGACCGTTCCGGCCGCGGTCATCAGCATGGGCATGAACCGGGGGTACAGGTCGGCGGCGACGATCACCGCCTTGTAGCCGGCGATGTTCGCCTGGCTGG
Organism: Pseudomonadota bacterium; assembly: GCA_021848345.1. GTDB lineage: Bacteria > Pseudomonadota > Gammaproteobacteria > Burkholderiales > Burkholderiaceae_C > Thiomonas_A. Next base: position 27,438 of record JAJZUV010000012.1, read on the forward strand.
ACAGCACGTCCAGGCTCTGCGCCCGCGTCGTGCGCGGGGCGGCCTCCAGCGCGAAGGCGCTCAGCCCCGCCGCGGCCATGGCCCTCAGGCCTTCGTCGTGAAAAGGCTCGAGCATGCCGACCACGGCCGCACCGGCGCGCATGCGCGCGAGCTCGTCCGCCTCGGGCCGGCGCACCTTCAGCACCACCTCGGCGCCCAGCGCCTCGGCCGCGTCGACCAGCCGGGCGCCGGCGGCCTCGTAGTCCGCGTCGAGCACCCCGGCGCGCAGGCCGGCGCCGGCCTGCACCAGCACCTCGTGCTGCTGCGCGACCAGTTTCTTGACGGTTTCCGCGGTGGCAGCCACGCGAGCCTCGCCCGCCACGCTTTCCGTCGAAACGCCTATGCGCATGGAGATCCCCTCGTGAATCGAAACCGCTGATTATGGTCGAAACCCGGAGCGTCCATGAAAATGCGCTTTCCGAGACCGGGAAAATCGAGCCGCGGAGCCTTGACCGCGCGGCACCCGCCGCACAATACGCGCGATCCCGCCACCTTGCCACCATGTCCGATTCGAATCTCCCCCACGTCACCGTCGCCGCCATCGTCGAACGCGAGGGGCGCTACCTGCTGGTCGAGGAACACACGGCGCAGGGCCTGCGCCTGAACAACCCGGCCGGCCACCTCGAACCCGGCGAGGACTTGCTGCGCGCCGTGGTGCGCGAAACCCTGGAGGAAACCGCGCATGCCTTTCACCCCACCGCGCTGCTGGGCGTGTACCAGAGCCACGGCATGCGCGGCGACGCCTCCGTGCACTACGTGCGCTTCGCCTTCACCGGAGAGCTGGGCGCGCGCGATGCCTCGCGCGCGCTGGACCGGGGCATCGTGCGCACGCTGTGGATGAGCCTGGACGAGCTGCGCGCCAGCCGCGAGCGCCACCGCAGCCCCTCGGTGCTGCAGTGCGCGCTGGACCACGCGGCGGGCCGGCGCTGGCCGCTGGAGCTGCTGCACGCGGACGCGCATCTCGATGCGGCAGCGCAGCAAGGCAGCCCCTAGAATTCCCCCATGACTTCCCATCGTCCCCGCGTCGTCGTCGGCCTGTCCGGCGGCGTCGATTCCTCCGTTTCCGCCTGGCTGCTCAAGCAGCAAGGCTACGAAGTCGTGGGCCTGTTCATGAAGAACTGGGAGGACGACGACGACGGCGAATACTGCTCCACGCGCCAGGACTGGCTGGATGCGGTCAGCGTGGCCGACCTCATCGGCATCGACATCGAGGCGGTGAATTTCTCCGCCGAATACAAGGACCGGGTGTTCGCGGAATTCCTGCGCGAATACCAGGCGGGGCGCACGCCCAATCCCGACGTGCTGTGCAATGCCGAGATCAAGTTCAAGGCCTTCCTGGACCACGCGGTGGGCCTGGGTGCCGAGCACATCGCCACGGGGCACTACGCCCGCGTGCGCGAGGTGGCCGACGGCGTGCAACTGCTGCGCGGGCTCGACGCCTCGAAGGACCAGAGCTATTTCCTGCACCGCCTGAACCAGGACCAGTTGCGCCGCACCCTGTTCCCGGTCGGCGAACTGCCCAAGACCGAGGTGCGGCGCATCGCCGAATCCATCGGACTGCCCAACGCACGCAAGAAGGACTCCACCGGCATCTGCTTCATCGGCGAGCGTCCGTTCCGCGAGTTTCTCAATCGCTACCTTCCGACGCGGCCAGGACCGATGCGCACGCCCGAGGGCGAGCCGGTCGGCGAGCACATGGGCCTGGCCTTCTACACCCTGGGGCAACGCAAGGGCATCGGCCTGGGCGGCAGCCGCGAGGGCACCGGCGAGCCCTGGTTCGTCGCGCGCAAGGACATCGCCACCAACACCCTGTACGTGGCGCAGGGCCACGACCACCCCTGGCTGCTGAGCTCGAGCCTGGTCGCGCAGGACGCCTCCTGGATATCCGGGCGGGCTCCCGACGCCGGCGCCCGCCTGAGCGCCAAGACCCGCTACCGCCAGACCGACGCCCCCTGCACCGTGCGCCAGGCCGACCTGCACACGCTGGCGCTGGACTTCGACGCTCCCCAATGGGCCGTCACCCCCGGCCAATCCGCCGTGCTCTACGACGCCGAAGTCTGCCTAGGCGGCGCGGTGATTGGTTGACCCCCTCCGTCGCCGGGCGCGGGCCCGGCTCCATCCCCCCGAGGGGGACACCCCCTTCCTTGGGGCGGCCCTGCGGAAGGAGGGTTCTCGGCATGGGGAGGGCTCGCGTGGAAGTGAGACATCCAGGCGGGCTGCAGAGCCGCCTGCGGCGGCCTGAAACCAACCACACTCAGGTTTTGGGCCGCCGAAGGCGGCTCTGTACCGCCACCTGAAAGCGCCGGCTATTGCGACAGCCCCCGCTGTCGAGAGCACACCCACCGCAGGGCCGCCCCAAGGTGGGGTGCGTCCCCCTCGGGGGGACGGAGCCGGGCTCGCGCCCGGCGACGGAGGGGGCCCCTCAACTCATCCGGGCCAGCAGGGTTTCCATTTCTTCCATCATCGAGTCCAGGCTCGACTTCTCGGCGTTGCTGCCTTCCAGGCGCGCGTCGAGTTCCTGCTCGATGAAGCACACGGTCATGCGCACGAAGGTGCTGTCGAGGGCCTTGCGCACCGCGGAGAGCTGCTGAGCCACCTTCAGGCAGGGCTCGCCCTCGTCGATCATGCGCTGCACGCCGCGCAACTGGCCTTCGGCGCGCTTGAGCCGGTTCAGGATGTCGGTGCGCGACGCGGCGTTGGTCAATACGGACATCGAGGAGTCTCCGCAATGGGGGGATTTCGCGCCCGGTACGTCGCCGGCGCTGCGCCGATGATACCCACTGCGGCGGGTATGTGCCTTCGCGGCCATGGCCCGCCCGCCGGCTCAGCGCGCGCAGGGCGCGCCGTCGGACACCCCCAGGCTCCGCAGGATCAGCGCCATGGGGCAGAAGTTCGTGAACCCGAACTGCAACAGGTTGGCGCCCACGAACGCGGTGAACCACAGGAACCAGCTCGACACGTACAAGGGGCTGGCGGGAGCGCCGAGGGCGAGCGAGATCAGGATGAAACTGCCGGCGAGGATGCGGATGTAGCGTTCGGTGGTCATGCAAGGCTCCTGGGAATCAGGTGTTGCGCGCGGCGCGCGGGAGGACGAATCGGACTTGCCAGATGTAGTACATCAGCGGGATCACGATCAGGGTCAGCAGCGTGGACAGCAGCGTGCCGAAGATCAGCGACACGGCCAGCCCGCCGAACACCGGGTCGGTGATCATGATGGCCGAGCCGAAGATGATGGCCAGCGCCGTCAGCAGGATCGGGCGCAGGCGCACCGCGCCGGCCTGGGCCACCGATTCCTCCAGGCTGTAGCCGCGCGCGCGGTAATCGAGGATGAAGTCGATCAGCAGCAGGGAATTGCGCACCACGATTCCGGCCAGCGCGATGACCCCGATCATCGAGGTCGCGGTGAAGGCCTGGTGGGTCAGCCAGTGCCCGGGGAAGACCCCGATCAGGGTCAGGGGGATGGCGCCCATGACGATCACCGGCAGCATGAAGGACTTGTAGTAGGCCACCAGCAGCAGGTAGATGAACACCAGGGCCACGATGAAGGCCGAGCCGAGGTCGCGGAACACGTCCAGGGTCAGGCGCATCTCCCCGCCCCACAGCAACTGGTAGCCCTTCAGGTCGGATGGCGGCGTATCGGTGAACCCGAGGTTGCCGGTGCGCAGCACGGTGCCGTCGGCCAGCCGCTGTCCGTCGAGTCGGCTGTTCAGGCTCAGGGTCGCGTACACGGGGCTGGAGCGCGCCATCTCGCCGCCCACGTACACGACCGGGTGCTGGTCGCGGGTGTAGATGGGCTTGGCCAGATCGGCGGGTTCCACGCGGGCGATCGCGCCCAGGGGAACGATGTGTCCGCCGGCGCCCCGAATGGGCATGTCCAGCAGTTGGCGCGCCGACTGGCGTTCGGCGCGGGACACGCGCACGACGATGTTCACCGGCTCGTCGGCCCCGGCCATGTGCACGGCGCCCACCCCCATGCCGGAGACGTAGTCGTGCAGCAGCGCGATCACCTGGCCCGGCACGATGCCCGACTGCGCGGCCTTGCTGCGGTCGATGACGATCCGGTATTCGGCGCTGGTCGCGGTCACCGAGTCGTCCTGGTTCATCATGCCGTAGGTGCGGTCGAAATCGCGCAGCACCTCCCCGGCCACGACCCGCAGGTGCGCGTACGACGGCCCGTACAGTTCGGCCATGACCTGCGAGCGCACCGGGGGCCCGGGCGGCGTCTCGTACAGCTTGATCACGGTGGAGGCGAAGCGCGCGCGCAGCGGTGCCAGTTGCTGGTGCAATTGCTGCACGATGGCGTGCGAGGACATCGCGCGCCGTCCCTTGGGCAGCAGGTTGACGCGGATCTGCGCGAAGTTGTCGCCGCGCTTGAGGTCGTCCCCGCGCACCAGCGCGGCGAAGTCGATCGGAGCGGCCATGCCCACGAAGGTCTGGTAGTCGACCACGTCGGGGTTGCGAGCCAGCACGTCGCCGACCGCGCGCGCGACCTGGTCCGTGCGCTCCAGCGAGGAGCCGGCCGGCGTATCGACTTCCACCAGGAAGCTGTTGGTGTCGTCGTTGGGCAGCATCTTGAGCTCGACGCCCAGCGGCGACAACGGACCGTTCATGCCCGAGGGGCGGATGAACTGCCACGCCGGCATGAGCATCGCCGCCAGCAGCAGCACGAGCACGGCCAGCAGCATAAGGTTGCGTCGCAAGCGGCTGCGCAGCAGCGGCTCGAACAGGTGCAGATAGCTGCGATGCAGGCGATCCGGCTGGCGCGCTCCGGCCTCGCCCGCCTCCTCCTCCAGGGGCTCACGGTGCTGCAACTGCTCGCGCGCCGCCTTCTTCGACAGCCAGGCGCGAGCCGCCCAGGGCACAACCGTGTAGGCCAGCAGCAGCGAGGCGATCATCGCCACCGGAACGTTGACCGGGATCGGGCGCATGAACGGCCCCATCATGCCGGTGACGAAGGCCATCGGCACGAAGGCCAGGATCACGGCCAGCGTGGCCATGTTGGTCGGGTTGCCGATCTCGTTGGTGGCATGCACGACGGTGCGCACGAAATCCGTGACCGGCCCGTGGTGCAGGTGGCGATGGATGTTCTCGATGACCACGATCGCCCCGTCCACCAGCAGGCCCAGCGAAAGGATCAACGCGAACAGGGTGATGCGGTTGATGGTCTCGCCGACGATCAGGTCCACGGTCAGCACCGCGAACAGGGTCAGCGGCACCGTCAGCGTGACGATGGCTGCCTCGCGCCAGCCGAGAAACAGCCACAGCAGCAGCGACACGCTGACGATGGCCACGCCGAGGTGCTCCACCAGGGTGTTGACCGCCTCGTCGGCCTTGGCGCCGTCGTTGCGCGTGATGGTCACGTGCACGCCCTCGGGCAGCGCCCACGATTCGATGGCGTGCAGCTTGCTCAACACCGAATCGACCACCACCACCGCGTTGGTGCCCGCCTTTTTCGCGATGACCAGGGTCACCGCGTTCATTTCCTGCCCCTGCGGCTTGCCCGCCGCCGCCAGGCCCCAGGCGAAGTGCGACAGGGAGTCGACCTCCTCGGGACCGTCCTCGACCCGCGCGACGTCCTTCAGGTACACGGGCTTGCCGTCGGGGGCGCCGATCAGGATGTCACCGACCTCGCGCGCGCCGCCGAGAAAACTGTCGATGCGCACCGGCACCACGTGGTCGGCGTCGACCACGTTGCCCAGCGGCGCGGCCGCATTGGTGCCGCGCAGGATCTGGTCCACCTGCTGCAGCGAGATGCCGGCGGCCGCCAGGCGTTGCGGCGAGATCCACACGTTGACCGCGCGCGGCGCGCCGCCGACGACCTGGCTGAAGGACACGCCGGGGGTCGCGCGCAGATGGGCCAGGATTTTCGTGCCCACCTCGCGCAAGCGGCTCTGTCCCAGGCTGCGCGAACTCAGGGTCACGGTCAGGATGGGAACGTCGTCGACGTCGATCGGCTTGACCACCGGCTGCATCGCCCCGGGCGGAATGCGATCGAGGTTCTGCATCAGCTGGTTGTACATCTTGACCAGACTTTTCTGCTGGTCCTCGCCGACCTTGAACTGCACCGTGACCACGCCGAAATCGTTGGTCGCGTAGCCGTAGGTGTGGTCCACGCCCGACATCGAGGCCATGATCGCCTCCAGGGGCTTGACCACCAGGTCCTGGATCTCGCGCGGCCCGGCACCGGGCTTGGCCACGATGATGTTGGCCGCCGGAACGACGATCTGCGGGTTGTACTCGCGCGGCGTGACCAGCAACGCCAGCACCCCGGCGAGGGTCAGCGCCAGCATCACCAGCGCCGTGATCTTGGAATTGATGAAGGCGCGCGCCAGCCGGCCCGCGCTGTTCATGGGGACATGTTCAGCCACGAGGACCTCCGCCGACCTTCACGCCGTTGGCCATGCGCTCGAGATCGCTGGTGACCACGGTCTCGCCGGGGCGCAGCCCCGCCTGCACGTCGACCTGCCCGCCCGCGCTGTCGCCGGTGCGCACCAGCCGGAAATGCGCGCTGCCCTCGGCGTCGACGACGAACACGCCCTGCATGCCGGCACGCTCGACCAGCGCCGCGGCCGGCACCCGCAACTGCGGTGCGCTACCCAGCGCGAAGCCCACGCGCACGAAACTGCCGCTGGCCAGGCCGGCATCGGCCGGCAGGTCGATGTTGACCGCATGGGTGTGACTCAGCGGATCGGCCACGGGCACCAGTTCGGCCACCCGCCCCGTCACTTCGCGGGTGCCGGCGAGCACCGGCACCTGTTCGCCGACCCGCAGGCGATCGAACACCTCGGACGGCGCCTGCACGCGAACCTGCAGATGCCCCTCGCCCGCGACCACCAGCAGCGGACGCCCCGGCGTCGCCAGGTCTCCGGCGTTGGCCATCTTCTGCACCACCACGCCGTCGATGGGGGATGTCACGCGCGCGTAGCGCAACTGCGAGGCCGCGGTGTCGAATCCGGCCCTCGCGGCCGCCACCTGCTGCTGCGCCACCTTGTAGCGGAGCTGCACGCCATCCCACTGCTGGCGGGTCACCGCCTCCGCGCGATAGAGCTTGCCGAAGCGCTGGTAGTCGGTCTGCGCGTCGGCCAGGTTGGCCTGGGCCTGCGCCAGCCCGGCGCGCGCCTGCGCCACCTGTCCCTCGATGTCGGTGGGATCGATCTGCAGCAAGGGCTGCCCGGCCTTCACGCGCTGGCCCTCGTGCACGTCGATCGAGCGGATGTATCCCATCAGGCGCGAGGCCACCTGCACCTGGCGGCTCGACGCGACCACCCCGCTGATCAGGGTTCGGGTGGCGGCGTCCCGCGCGGCCAGGGTCACGGTCTGCGCGTCGACCGTGCGCGCCGCCGCGGCGCTGGGGGCGGCCTCGTGGCGGGAGCAGCCGGCGGCCAGCACGACGGCGAGCGCGATCGCCAGCGGCCTGATCGCGGCAGGCAAGGAAGGATGGGTCATGACAGTCTCGACTTGAAAACGGAAGCGATGGGATTCAGCGGGTCGACAGGGAGTCCGGATCGAGGCGACCCAGGGCCAGGAGCAGGGCCGCGCGCTGGGTCGTCTCCTGGCTGCGCGCCAGGACCAGGTCGGCGCGCGCCTTGTCGAGCATGGCCTGCGCGCCCTGCAACTCGAGCAGCGTGCCCACGCCGTTGGCGTAGCGCTGCTCGACGATGCGCTCGGCCTCCTCGGCCTGGCTCACCGCCAGCTCGCGCCCGGAGATCTGGCTGGAAGCCAGGCTCGCCTTGCGGGCCGCGTCCTGCACCTGCATGCCCAGTTGCTCCCGCGCCGAGCGCAGCTTGAGCTGCAGGGCTTCGCGCGCGGCCGCGGCCTGGTCGACGGCCTGGCGCGTCACGCCGCCGTCGAACAGGTTCCAGCTCAATTGCACCCCCACGGTGTAGCTGTGCGCGGAAAAGCCGGGGTTCGGGTCGTGGGTCTCGAAACGCGCCATGGCCCCGACCTGCGGATACAGGTCGGCGCGCGCGACGTCGACGCCGGCGCCGGCCGCCGCGACCTGTTCGCCCAGCGCGGCCAGGCGCGGGTTGTCCGCCTGCGCGGTGGCGATCCACGACGCGGCCGAGCCCTCGGGCATGGGCACGTGCACGGGCGCCGCGAGCTCGACGGGCTGGTCCAGCGGCAGGCCCAGCACGACGTGCAGGCCGTCCATGGCCTGCGCCTCCAGGTCGGCCGCCTGCTGCTGCTGGATGCGCACGTTCTCCAGGTTCACCCTGGCCGCGAGCAAGTCGCTCTTGAGCACGACGCCCTGGCGATACAGGTTGTCGACCATGCTCAGCTGGCTCTGCGCGGCCCGCAGGGCCTTGGCCGCCACCTGCTCGTAGGCGCGCGCCGTCCACACCCCGTCGTAGGCCTGCAACACCTGGTCGATGATCTGCTGCCGCGCTGCGCGATCCCCGGCCTGCGCGGCCAGCAGCATGGCGTGGGCCTGCCGCAGGTAGCCCTGCAGCTTGCCGCCCGTGTACAGCGGCAACTGCGCCTCCAGGCGCGAACTGAAGTCGTTCACCGGCGCCGGATAGTTCAGGTTGGTCGGCGCCACCCCGAGCACCCCGGGGAGCGCCGGGTTGAACTGACCCGCGCCGAAATCGTTGAAGGTGGCGCCGCGCTGGGCCAGCTTGAGCCCGAAGGCGTTCAGCGCGTCGTTGGTGCGCGTGGCCCCGAGCGAGGCGCTCACGCGCGGCAGGCGCGCGCCGCGGGCCTGCGCCACCCCGGCGCGGGCCTGCGCGACCTGGGCCTGCACGGCCCCCAGGTCCGGGTTCTGGTGCAGCGCGAGTTCGACGGCCTGCCCGAAGTCCAGCGTGCGCGCCTGGCTCCATGCCGGCCGGGCACCGGCCAGCGCCAGCGCGGCGAGCGCCACGTATGCAACCCCGCGAACCCTCATCTCCTGCCCCCGTATGCCTGCGACGTGCTCCGGGATGCATCGCGCGAGACCGTCCCGCACGCCCTTCCGGATACACCTACCAGTATGAGTATATAAGGGAAATCCCGCGCTTGCAGCGGACCCGGCCGCCGCGCCTCATCCGCCACCCGCCTTCAGACGGGCGCGCGCCTGGCCCAGGGAGCGGTCGACGAATGCCCCGTAGAAGTCCGGCACACCGGCACCCACCAGGCGCTCGCCGATCTCGCGCCCGTCGGGGCCGAGGAACAGCACCGTCGGCGCCAGGTGCACGCCATAGCGGGCGGCCAGGGCCGCGCCGTCGGTCGGTCGGTCGTCGAAGCCCTGCAAGGCGTAGCCGGACACCATCTCGAGCTGCTCCACGGGAACGCCGTCGCGCAGCAGCCAGCGGTAGGTGCTGCGGCGCAACTGCTCGCAATAGCCGCAACCCGGAAGACTGAACATCAGCACCAGCGGTTGCCCGCGGGCCGCGGCGGCGCGTGCCTCGGCGCCCAGGCGGCGAGCGGCCGGCAACGGGGTATCCGGCGAGGCGCCGACCGCGGACTCGGCGCGCGCGTCGGTCCCTGCCGCGGCGCGCGCGACGGCAGGCGCGGCCAGCGCACCCGCGAACAGCAGGCCGGCGAGCAGTCCGCGCGCCAAATCGCGGCGCGCCGCGGCGGCGCGAGACGGTGCAACGATGGGCGCGAAGGCGGACATGGTCGTGGCGGATCACCGCGCTCTGCGGGATCCGGGACGCTGGGATAATGCGAGGATGCTAAATCCTGGATACTCGCAAGGGCCTTGCGGTCGATCAATCCCGCGGGCGGTCGCGGCCGCCTGCCGGCCCCGATCGGTGCGGCGCGCGGCGCGCATCGCCCTCGGCGTGGCGCTGATCGGCTCGCTTTGGGCCTGCTCACCGGCGCTGGACTGGCGCGAGGCGGGCCCGCACGGGGTGGACATCCTGCTGCAATACCCCTGCAAGCCCCAGAGCGTGACCCAGCCCGTGGTGCTGGCCGGCAAGCGCCTGGACATGAGCATGACCGGCTGCGAGGCCTCCCACATGACCTTCGCCCTCGCCCACGCCGACCTCGGCGACGCCTCGCTCGTGGCGCCGGCGCTGGCCGAGTTGCGCCGCGACGCGGTCGCGAACGTGCGCGGCCAGGTGCTGCAGGCGCGCCCCGCGCAGGTACGCCACGCGACGCCCGGCCAGGCCGACGCCGTCGAACTGGACCTGGCCGGGCAGGCGCCCGGCGGGGCAGCGCTGCGCGAACACGTGGTGTTGTTCTCCCAGGGCACGCAGGTGTTCCAGGCCACGGTGCTGGCCAGCCAGGCCGATTACCGCGAGGACGCGGCGCACACTTTCGCCAGTTCGGTGCAACTGGGCGCCGCCAACTGAGCGCGGCCCGGGCCGACCCGCCCGGATCGCGGCCTCGGGGACTTCCCGAGGCAGTTTTGCTGCAATGCAGCTACCATCGAGGGTCCGACCGGTTCCAACCCCTATGTCGTGCCCGGGATCCTGATCATCGCCCACGCTCCGCTGGCCACCGCCCTGTGCGCCTGCGCGGAGCACGTGTACGGCTCGACGCCCGCGGGCCTGGAGGCGCTGGACGTGCAGCCCGATGCCGACACCCGGGCCCTGCTGGGACAGGCCGAGCGGGCCATCGCGCGCCTGTCCGCCGACGGCGGCGAGGTGCTGGTGCTTGCCGACACGGCGGGAGCCACGCCGTGCAACACGGCGCGGCGCCTGGTGTTCGACGTCGCCGGCGCGGCGCGCCTGCGCCTGGTGGGCGGCGTGAATCTGCCGATGCTGCTGCGCTGCCTGTGCTACCGCGGCGAAGGGCTGGACCGGCTGGTCGAGCGCGCCGTGGAAGGCGGCCGCCGCGCGATCGCCGAAATCGAAGCCGACGCGGCGCCCCGCGCGCCCTCGGAGCCCCGCGAACCCTGTGCCGCGGCCGCGGCGCTGTCCCCATGCCCCGACTCGACATCCTGATCGACAACAAGCTCGGGCTTCATGCCCGGGCATCGGCCAAGCTGACCAAGCTGGCCTCCGAATTCGACAGCGACGTCTGGCTCAGCAAGGGCTCGCGCAGAGTCAACGCCAAGAGCATCATGGGGGTCATGATGCTGGCGGCCGGCCAGGGCACGCGCCTGGTGCTGGAGGCCGACGGGGCCGACGCCGAGCGCGCGCTGGAGGCGATCGACGCACTGGTGCGCGACAAGTTCGGCGAAGGCGAGTAGCGGCACGCCGCTGCCGCGGAGGCCGCGAAGGTCACGCGCCGGGGCCCGGCTTGCGCAATACTTCGACATACGTACGAACACGCCGGCAAAGCGCGAGTCGCATCATGCGAAGCGGGTCGGAGCATTCGTACCCCTCCGGCCCGACTCCATGTCCGAATTCACCAATTCCGCCACCGCCTCGCCGCCCGCACCCGCGCTGCGCCCGCGCGTGCTGCTGATCGAGGACGATGCCCGCCTGGGGCGCATGGTCGAGGATTACCTGTCGGAGGCCGGCTGGACGGTGCGCCACGCGCCCACGCTGGCGCTGGCCCAGCAGGAACTGGACGCCGCGCGCCACGGCCCGGGCTTCGACGCCGTGGTGCTCGACCTGATGCTGCCCGACGGCGACGGACTCGATCTGTGCCGGCGCCTGCGCGGCGGCGGCGACGACCTGCCCGTGCTGGTGCTGAGCGCGCGCGGCGACCCGCTGGATCGCGTGATCGGCCTGGAACTGGGGGCCGACGACTACCTGGCCAAACCCTTCGAACCGCGGGAACTTCTGGCCAGGCTGCGCGCGATCGTGCGCAGGCGCCAGGGACAGCCGGGCAGCACGCAACTGCTGCGCTTCGGGCGTCTGGAGATCGACCCGCAATCCCGCCAGGCCCGCATCGACGGCGAAGTGCGCCAGCTCACCGGCTACCAGTTCGATCTCCTGCTGGCCCTGGCCCGGCATCCGGGACGGGTGCTGTCGCGCGACTTCCTGCTGGACGCCGTCAAGAGCACCGGCGCGCAGGAGGTGTACGACCGCTCGATCGACGTGCACGTCAGTCGGATCCGCGCGGTGCTCGAGGACGACCCGCGCCATCCGCGGCGCATCCTCACCCTGCGCGGCGCGGGCTACGTGTTCGCGCGCGGGCAGGAATGAACGCCGCCATGGACGACGCTGGGCCCATGAGCGCAGCGAGGAGGATCCTTCCATGAGCGCGCCGACCTTGCCGCCCCACGCCGAGGCAGCCCGCCCGCAGGCGGCGTCGCCGGCGCAACGCGCGCGCCCGCTGGCGGACGCCGACGGCGATCGCCCCTCGCGGCTGGGCGCGCGCATCGCACTGGCGCTGGTCGGGGCGCTGCTGGCGCAATCCCTGGTGTCGGCGCTGGTCCTGCACATGGTGTTCTTCTCCGACCCGCAGCAGGCCGAGTTGCGCAAGCAGTTGCTGCAGGCCTTTTTCCACCTGTACGGGCTCAAACCCTCGCCTTGGCGCCACCTGCTGCTGTCGCCGCTGAGCACCACGCTGCTCAGCGCGGCGGTGGTGGGCGCGGTGACCCTGCCGCTGATGCACCGCCTGACGCGGCGCCTGCAGCGCCTGCAGCGTGGCGTGCAGGCCCTGGGCAACCTCGACCTGGGCGCGCGCGTGGCGGTCGAGGGCGGCGACGAGGTGGCCGCGCTGGCCGTGGCCTTCAACCAGGCGGCCGAACGCATCGAAGCGCTGGTGCGCAGCCACAAGTCCCTGCTCGCCTACACGTCGCACGAATTGCGCACCCCGCTGGCGCGCCTGCGCATGACCCTGGAGTCCCTCGAGCGCGAGGCGCCCGGCGCGGCGGCGGCCGCGCAACGTGCCGGCGCGCTCGCCGAGGCTCGCCGGGATCTCGCCGAGCTCGATCGCCTGATCGGCTCCATCCTGATGTTCAGCCGGCTCGATGCCGACGCCACCCACGCGCTGCAGATCGAGGAGGTCGACGTGCTGGCGGTGGCCGCCGAGGAGGCCTCGCGCGAGGACATCGAGGCGCATGGCGACTGGGTGCGCATGCGCGCCGACGAGCGCCTGGTCCGCCACGCCATCCGCAACCTGCTGAGCAATGCGCGCAAGCACGCCGGCGTCGACGGCGCGCAGCTGGAAGTGCAGCGCAGCCGGCGCGGCGTGCGCATTTTCGTGCGCGACCAGGGCCCGGGAGTTCCGCTGGCGCAGGCGGAGCGCATTTTCGAGCCCTTCATCCGGCTCGGCGGCACCACCGAGGGCAGCGGCCTGGGCCTGGCGCTGGTACGCCGCATCGCGCGCCTGCACGGCGGCGATGCCCACTACGAGGCCAACCCCGGCGGCGGCGCCTGCTTCGTGCTCGACCTGGCCGAACTGCGCGAAAGCCCTCCGGCGACGTTCGCTCCGGATTAGCGCGTCCGTCGGCGCCGCGCGCAGCGTGGCCCAACCGGCGCGAGCCCACGTACCATTGCGCGCATGGCTCTGCAGATGTTCGGTATCCCCGTGTCGCGCGGCGTCGCCGTCGGGCGCGCCGTGCTCATTTCCTCGGCCCGACTGGACGTGGCGCACTACTTCGTCGACCCCGGCCAGGAAGAGGCCGAGGTCGACCGCCTGCGCGCCGCGCGCATTGCCGTGCGCGCCGAGCTCCAGACCCTGCAGGCCGAGCTTCCGGCAGACGCGCCGCCCGAGCTGGCCGCGTTCATGGACGTGCACATGATGCTGCTGGACGATCCGCAGATCGGCCGCGAGACGGCCGGCTGGATCCGGCGCCGGCGCTACAACGCCGAATGGGCGCTGACGGCGCAGCTCGACGTCATCGCGCGCAGCTTCGACGACATGGACGACAGCTACCTGCGCGAGCGCAAGGCCGACGTCGAGCAGGTGGTCGAGCGCCTGTTGCGCGCGCTGCAGGGCACGCAGGGACTGACCGGCGGCGTGCACGGCGGCGACGACCTGGTGCTGGTGGCCCACGACATCGCGCCGGCCGACATGATGCAGTTCAAGCAGGGCGTGTTCCGCGGCTTCGTCACCGACATCGGGGGCAAGACCTCGCACACCGCCATCGTCGCGCGCAGCCTGGACATCCCGGCGGTGGTGGGCGCGCGCGAGGCCAGCCGCCTGATCCGCCAGGACGACTGGGTGATCATCGACGGCGACAACGGCCTGCTCATCGTCGATCCTTCCCCGGCGATCGTCGACGACTACCGGGTGCGCAAGCAGGAGTCGGAGCTGTCGCGCCAGCGCCTGCTGCGTCTGCGCAACACCCCCGCTCGCACCCTGGACGGGCAGACCATCGAGTTGCTGGCCAACATCGAGCTGCCCGACGACTGCGACACCGCGCTGGTGGCGGGTGCCGCCGGAATCGGACTGTTCCGCACCGAATTCCTGTTCATGAACCGGGGACGCAACCTGCCCGGCGAGGACGAGCAGTTCGAGGCCTACCGCCGGGTGGTGCAGACCATGGGCGGCAAGCCGGTGACCATTCGCACCATCGACATCGGGGCCGACAAGCCCCTGGATGCCGATCAGGATTACCGGGACGGGGAGTTCACCCATCTGAACCCCGCGCTGGGCCTGCGGGCGATCCGCTACAGCCTGTCCGACCCGGCCATGTTCCGGGTGCAGCTACGCGCCCTGTTGCGCGCCGCCGCGCTGGGACCGCTGCGCATCCTGGTTCCCATGCTGGCGCACGCCCGCGAATTGCGCCAGACCTTCGAGCAGCTCGAACTGGCGCGCGCCGAGCTTCGTGCCGCCGGCACCGAACCGGGGCCGGTCGAGGTGGGCGTGATGATCGAGGTCCCCGGCGCGGTGCTCATGCTGCCGCTGTTCCTGCGACACTTCGACTTCATCTCGGTGGGCACCAACGACCTCGTGCAATACACCCTGGCCATCGACCGCGCGGACGAGAGCGTGGCCGATCTCTACGACCCGCTGCATCCGGCGGTGCTGCAGCTGCTGGCGCAGACCATCGCGCTGTCCCACGCCGCGCACAGCTGGAAGGGCCGGCCGGTGCACGTCAGCGTGTGCGGAGAGATGGCCGGCGACCCCCAGCTGACGCGGCTGCTGCTCGGCATGGGCCTGCGCAGCTTCTCCATGCATCCGGCCCAGATCCTGCGGGTCAAGCAGGAAATCCTGCGCGCCGACTGTTCGCGCCTGGCGCCGCTGGCGCAGGCCGTGCTGGGTGAATTCGAGCCCGAGGGCCAGGCGCGCGCGCTGGCCACGCTGACAGGCTGAAGGGCAGCGCCGAGCCGCATGTCGTCCCACCTTCGTCCCCGCCCCCCTGCCGCCCCGGCATGCGCGGAGCACGCGCCCTCGCGGCGCGCCGTGCTGCGCTGTCTGGCTTGCGCGGGACTGGGCCTGGCGCCGGCGCTGGCGCGCGCCGAGCTCGCCGGCGAGCCCATCAGCCAGTTGCCCGCGCTGGGCGATGCCGGCCAGGGTCTGCTCAGCCCCGCCGTCGAACAGCGCCTGGGCGAGCGCATCATGGCCGAGCTGCGTCGCGACCCCAGCTACCTGCGCGACGTGCTGCTGCGCGACTATCTGCAAGGCATCGTGCAGAGCCTGCGCAAGGCCGCGCTGGCCAGCGCCGAACCCGAGGCGCCGCGCGACTTCGAGGTGTTCCTGCTGCGCGACCCCACCTTCAACGCCTTCGCGCTGCCCGGCGGACACATCGGCGTGCATACGGGGCTGGTGGTCGACGCGCAGGCGCGCGCCCAGGTGGCCGCGGTGTTCGCGCACGAGATGTCGCACATCACCCAGCGCCACGTCGAGCAGCGCCTGGCGCGCGCCGGAGCCGAGGGTGCACTGTCCATCGG
Organism: Pseudomonadota bacterium; assembly: GCA_021848345.1. Taxonomy (GTDB): domain Bacteria; phylum Pseudomonadota; class Gammaproteobacteria; order Burkholderiales; family Burkholderiaceae_C; genus Thiomonas_A. Next base: position 43,133 of record JAJZUV010000012.1, read on the forward strand.
CTCGCTGGTGCTGGGGGTGCTGGCGGCCATCGGCGGTTCCGGCCAGGCCGCCGAAGGACTGATCATGGGCGGCCAGGCCGCGGCGCTGGACCGCGAGCTGCGTTTCTCGCGCAACGACGAGCGCGACGCCGACCGCGTGGGCACCAGCGTGCTGCGCGCCAGCGGCTATCCGCCGCAGGCCATGGCCAGCATGCTCGAACGCCTGCAGAGCCTGTCGCGCCTGGACGACTCGGACGTGTTCGCCTTCCTGCAGGACCACCCGCTGACCAGCGAACGCATCGCCGACGCCGAGGCGCGCGGCGGCAACGAGCCGCTGCCCCCCGACACCACGCTGAGCTTCTGGTTGATGAACGCGCGGGCACGCGCGCTGGAACCCACCCGCGCCGAGGACCTGCGCCGGCTCGCGCGCGACATGCAGCAGCCGCAGCCCGGGCGCCCCGAACGATGGCCGGCGCAGCAGGCGGCCTGGGCCTACTGCGGCGCGATGGCCTGGCTGGGCGCAGGCGAGCTCGACCAGGCCGACGCCGCGCTGAGCCGCGCGCAAGGACTGGCGACCGGATTCGACGCCGCCCAACGCATGCCGCTGGACCTGCTGCATGGGGACATCCTGCTGGCCCGCCACCGCGACGCCGATGCGCTGGCACTCGCTCAGGGCCTGCGCAAGATCGCGCCGGACTCGCGCGCGGTGCTGCACCTGCAGGCGCGGGCGCTGCTGGCCAATCCGGCCGCGCGCATCCAGGCGCGCGATTTCCTGCGGGAGCAGACGGTACTTCACCCGCGCGACGAACAGATGTGGACCTGGCTGGCGCAGGCCTACGCCGCCTGCGGGGACAACGCCGCCCAGCACCGGGCCACCGCCGAGGCCTACGCATTGAACGGCAACCTGGAAGGCGCGCTGCTGCAACTGCACATCGCCCAGCGCACGCCGGGAGCCGACTATTTCGAGGCCTCGATCATCGACGCCCGGCTGCGCGCGCTGCAGCAACGCCTCGCACAGGACAAGGCGCTGGACAAGATGTTGCCCAAATGACCGCTCCGCGCACCTCCCCGTCGCACACGAACCCGCCGCCCCCCAATTGGGCGGCGGCGCTGCTGCTGGCGGCGCTGGGCCTGGGATTGCTGTGGCCCTGGGACCCGGGGCCCAGCGCCAAGATGGGTTCGATGTTCGTCGCCGCCTGGGCCTGGGCCCTGCTGGCCGTGGGCGCGGCCTGGCTGCGCCTGCGCGCGCGGGTCGGCTGGTCGACGCTGATGTTCGCCGCGCTGGCCGCGGTGATCGCGCTGCAGGCCCTGTCCGGGCAGTTGGCCTACCCCGGCCAGGGCTGGCTCGCGGTGGCGCTGCTGCTGGGTGCCGGGCTGGTCGCGGCGCTCGCCTGCGGCCTGGCGGCGCAACCGCGCTGGCTCGAGGTGGCAGCCTGGGCCTTGTTGCTGCAGGCCCTGCTGCAGGTCGTGATGGGCATGGCCCAGTTCGCCATGTGGCAGGCGCCCGCCGGCAGCCGCTGGCTGGCCGGGCACGCGTCCTGGGTGTTCGATATCGTCAGCTACCCCGGCAGCGGACGCGTGTACGGCAACCTTCGCCAGCCCAACCACTACGCCACCGCGGTGGCGCTGGGCTATGTCGGGCTGGCGGTGCTGGCGCCGCGCGGGCGCGCCCTGCTGGCCTGGCTGGCCAGCGCGGCACTCGCCTGGGCCCTGGTGGTCAGCGGCTCGCGCACCGGCACCGTGCACGTCGTGATGCTGGCGCTGCTCGTGCTGCTGGCCTGGCGCCGCCCCTGGCGCGACCCGCGCATGGGCGCGCTGCTGGCCGCGCCGCTGCTGTACCTGGCGTGGTGGGCGGCGCTGCACCTGGCCGACCATCTGGGCTGGATCAGTTACCTCAGCGCGCTGTCGCGCCAGATCGACCAGCCGGTGAACGCGCGCTCGATCATCTGGCGCGATGCCTGGGAGGTGTTCCGCATGCATCCGCTGCGCGGCTGGGGCTGGGGGCAGATCGGCTGGGGCCTGGAGCAGGCCTCGCTGGCCGGACGCCTGCATCCGCTTCCGCTGGAGAACATCGACAACGCGCACGACCTGTTGCTGCAACTGCTGGCCGAGACGGGGGTCGTCGGCACCCTGCCCGTGCTCGCGCTGGGCCTGGGCTGGCTGTGGCGCATCTCCGGCGCCTGGCGCCGCGGCGCGCGGGGCGCCGACGCTCGCGCCGCGGTGCTCGCGCCGCTGCTCGGCTGCGCCTTCCTGGGGCTGCACAGCCTGGTCGAGTATCCGCTGTGGTACGCCTACTTCCTGCTGGACCTCGCCTTCCTGCTCGGCTGGGCCGAGGGCGCGGCGCGGGCGCCGCAAGCCGAGGACACCGCGCCCCGCGTCCCGCCGGCGCGCATGCCTGCACTGTTGCTGGCCCTGCTCGCGCTGGCGCTGACGGCCAAGGCGCAGATCGATTACGTGCGCACCTCGCTGATCTACGACGCCAGCGAGGCCGACAGCCCGTCGCTGCGCCGGCTGGCGATGCGCGAGGACTGGTTCTTCCTGCCCCTGGCGCAGTTCCCCGAGGCTGCCTCGGTCCTGCCGGCCCCCGGCGACGACCAGGCGGCCCTGCAGCGCGAGCTGGCGCTGCTCGAGCGATCCTCCCACGTATGGGGCGACCCCGGGCTGCTGTCGCGGCGCATGATCGTGCTGCTGCGCCTGGGACGCGAGCGCGAGGCCCTGGATCTGGCCCGCTACACCGCGCACGCCTTCTGGCTGTACGCACCGCAGACCGCGCGCAGCTTCGGGCCGCTGGCCGACGCGGCCGGGCTTGCGGGCAACCCCGGGGTGGCGCGAATCGTCTCCGTGCTGCAACATGCCCCGGTGTTGCGGCGCATCGAGGTTCCGCGGCGCTAGCGCCGCGCCCTGCGCGGGCTCAAGGCAGCGGCGCGTGTCATCGCGCCGACGCCGCGAACGCCTACACTGGCCGTGCCCGTCGGCGATCCGGCGCGGCGCAACCGACATTTCTCCCCCTCTTGCCAGCCATGTCCCGAGCCACCAAGATCGTCGCCACCATCGGTCCCGCCAGTTCCTCCCCGGAAATCCTGGAGCGCATGCTGCGCGCCGGGGTCGACGTCGTGCGCCTGAACTTCTCGCACGGCAAGGCGCAGGACCACATCGACCGCGCGGCGCTGGTGCGCGAGACCGCGGCGCGCTGCGGCCGCGAGGTGGCGATCATGGCCGACCTGCAGGGCCCGAAGATCCGGGTCGGGCGCTTCGAGAACGGCAAGGTGCAGTTGCAGCCCGGGCAGCGCTTCACGCTGGACGCCTCGTGCGAACTGGGCAACGACGAATGCGTGGGCCTGGACTACAAGGACCTGCCGCGTGACGTGCGCCCGGGCGACCGGCTGCTGCTCAACGACGGCCTGATCGTGCTGGCGGTGGACGCGGTGCAGGGCACGCGCATCGTCACCAGCGTGGTGGTGGGCGGCGAGCTGTCGAACAACAAGGGCATCAACAAGCAGGGCGGCGGCCTGACCGCGCCGGCGCTGACGGCCAAGGACATGGACGACATCCGCACCGCCATGTCCTTCCAGGCCGACTACGTGGCGGTGTCCTTCCCGAAAAGCGCCACCGACATGGAGATGGCGCGCCAGCTGGCCAACGTGGCGGGCGAGCCCTTCGGCCACCGTCCGGGCATGATCGCCAAGATCGAGCGCGCCGAGGCCATTCCCCATCTGGACGAGATCCTGCTGGCCTCCGACGGCATCATGGTGGCGCGCGGCGACCTCGCGGTGGAAGTGGGCAATGCCGCGGTACCGGCGCTCCAAAAGCGCATGATCCGGCGCGCGCGCGAACTCGACCGCCTGGTCATCACCGCCACCCAGATGATGGAGTCGATGATCTCCAACGCCGTGCCCACGCGCGCCGAGGTCTCCGACGTGGCCAACGCGGTGCTCGACGGCAGCGACGCGGTGATGCTGTCCGCCGAATCGGCCGCCGGGCGCTACCCGGTGGAGACGGTCGAGGCCATGGCCAGCATCTGCGTGGAGGCCGAGAGCTTCGAGGAATTCAAGCTGGAGGCCGACTTCATCGGCCAGACCTTCACCCGCATCGACCAGTCGATCGCGATGGCCGCGCTGTTCACCGCGCACCATCTGGGCTGCCGCGCCATCGCCGCGCTGACCGAATCGGGCTCCACAGCGCTGTGGATGAGCCGGCACCGCGTGCGCATGCCCATCATCGCGCTGTCACCGCGCCAGGCCTCGGTGCGGCGCATGGCGTTGTTCCGCAACGTGCGCGCGCTGCACATGGTGTTCTCCAGCGATCGCGACGAGGCGCTGCACCAGGCGGAGCAGCGCCTGTGCGAGATCGGAGCGCTCGGCCACGGCGACAGCTACGCCATCACCTGCGGCGAGCCGATCGGCGCGCCGGGCGGCACGAACATGCTCAAGGTGATGCGCGTGGGCGGCTGAGGGAGCCCACCTCTCGACGCGCGCGGCGCGCCGGTGCCGCGAGCGCCTCAGGCGCCCAGCAGTTGCAGCCGGGTGCCGCCGGTCATCTCGATCACGTCGCCGGCGCTCAGCACCACCGGCACCACGCCCAGCGCGGTGCCGTTGACCCGCACGCGCTCCTCGCCCTCGACCTGCGACAGTTCGTAGCCGCGCGGGTTGCGCTGGATGGCCACCACCATCACGCCGCGCTGGCCGAAGGTGGTGCGCGACTTGTCCAGCGCCAACTCGGCGCCGGCGGAGGTGCCGTTGACCACCCGCAGTTTCAGCGGAGAGCCGCCGAGTTCCTGGTACTGGGTGGCGCGCGAGGTGGAATCCGCCGCCTGCGTGCCCGCCGCGGTGGCCGCGCCCGAGCGCGCGCCGGTGGTGGTGAACCCCGACGGCGTGTAGCCCGAGGGCGCGAAACGCGAGCCGGCGAAGGCCGAGGCGCGCGCGTCGGACAACAGGCGCAGCGTGTACTTGCCGATGTCCAGGCTGTCGCCCTCGCGGAACGGGGCGCGCTTGACCGGCTTGCCGTTGATGTACGAACCGTTGGTGCTTCCAAGGTCCTGCACGACATAGCCGTCGCCCTCGCGCAGCAGCACCGCGTGCTCGCCGCTGACCGCAAGGTTGTCGATCACCACGTCGTTGTGCGGGCGCCGCCCCAGCGTGATGCGGTCCTTGTTCAGGGCCACTTCCTTGAGCACCTTGTCATCGAGAAAAATGACCAGCTTGGCCATGGCGGACTACCTCGTGGATGGGAGGACCGGGGAACCCGGCGACGGCAGGATCGGCATCAGTCCGCGCCGCTAGGCGGCTCGCCCAGGCGCAGCCCGATCAGGATGACGGAGATATTATCGCGTCCCCCGGCTGCATTGGCGTGCTCGACCAGCAGCCTGGCCGCTTCGTCGGGAACGTCGCCGTGCTCGCGCAGGATCTGCTCGATGCTCGCGTCGTCGATCATGTCGTTCAACCCGTCGGAGCACAGCAGCACCAGGTCTGCGTCGCGCAGGCCGTGCACGCCGATCTCCGGCTCCAGGTACGGGTCCACGCCGAGCGCGCGGGTGATCAGGTTGCGCATGGAATCGCCCGCCGGATCGTCCTCCCTCAGCAGGCCCAGATCGATGCGTTCCTGCAACAGGGAGTGGTCCCTGGTCATGCGCCGCAGACGACCGTCGCGCAACAGGTAGGCGCGCGAATCTCCGGCGTGCGCGATCACCGCCACCTGGCCGGTGAAGGCGGCGGCCACCAGGGTCGTGCCCATTCCGGTGTAGCGCGGGTCCTTGCGGGCGGCGCGGTAGATCTGGTCGTTGACCCGCCGAATCGAGTCGTGCATCGCCTGCATCAGGTCGGCCGGACTGACGCTGGGATATTCGATTTTCAGACGCGCCAGGTCGGAGGCGATCTGCGCGGCCGCCGCACCGCTGGCCACCTCGCCGGCGGCGTAGCCTCCCATGCCGTCGGCGAGCACGGCCACGCCGGCCGGCGCATCGCAGGCCAGCGCGTCCTCGTTGTGCTCCCGGGCGCGTCCGCGATCGGTGCAACTGGCCATATCCAGCAGCAGCACCGGACCCCGGGCCTGGCTCGACATGCCCATCTCAGAATCCGCGCATGCCGGACGGCATGCGGCGCCTGCGCATCCAGCTCCCGCCCAGCCACACCAGCAGCAGGCCCGCGGCGCTGGCCAGCAGGTGCGCCGATGCACCCCAGGATTGCGCCGCCAGCCAGCCATGCACCAGCGGGTCGGTGGCGCAGAGCCCGCCGGCGATCCAGCCCAGCATCATCGCGCCGAGCACGATCACGACCGGAAAGCGGGTGATCATGCGAATCACCAGCGCGCTGCCCCAGACGATGATCGGCACGCTCAGCGCCAGGCCGAACACCACCAGGGCCCACTCATGCCCGGTGGCCGCGTTGCGTGCGGCGGCCGCGATGGCCACCACGTTGTCCAGGCTCATGATCAGGTCGGCGACGATGACGATGCGCACCGCGCTCCACAGCGCGTCCGCCTCCTTCACCTGGGCCTCGTGCGCGTCGGGCAGCATCAGGCGCATGCCGATCCACGCCAGCAGCAGTCCGCCGGCCAGTTTGAGCCCCGGCAGGTCCAGCAGGCGCACCGCGAACAACGTGAGCACGACGCGCATGAGCACCGCGCCGACGGTTCCCAGCATGATCGCGCGCCGGCGCTGGTGGGCGGCCAGGCGGCGGCTGGCCATGGCGATGACCACGGCGTTGTCGCCGCCCAGCAGCAGGTCGATCAGGATGATCTGCGCACTGGCGGTCCAGAACGCCGCCGAAGCAAGGGATTCCAGGGGCAAGATATGAACTCCGGCGTCGCCGCGCGGCTCCGGAACGGCCGCGGCGAACGCCTACGAAGCATAGCCGCAGCCAGCGCGGCGACCGCGCAAAAACAAGGCGCCGGGCTTTCGCCCGGCGCCTCGCGATGCCGGAATACCACGCCATGCATGGGCCACGCAGCCGGCGCAGGGCCGCCCCAAGGCGGCTGCGACCCCCTCGGGGGGCAGCGAGCGTCAGCGAGCGTGGGGGTGGTCCATCAGCTTAGGGCCTTGCGCATCAGGCGGCCCATTTCCGAGGGGTTGCGCGTGACGGTGAAACCGCAGGCCTCCATCACCTCCAGCTTGGCATCCGCCGTGTCGGCGCCGCCCGAGATCAGCGCGCCGGCATGGCCCATGCGCTTGCCGGGAGGCGCGGTGACGCCGGCGATGAAGCCGACGATGGGCTTTTTCATGTTGTCCTTGGCCCAGCGCGCCGCCTCGGCTTCATCGGGCCCGCCGATCTCGCCGATCATGATCACGCCGTCGGTGTCGGGATCCTCGTTGAACAGCTTGAGCACCTCGATGTGCTTGAGGCCGTTGATCGGGTCGCCGCCGATGCCCACGGCGCTGCTCTGGCCCAGGCCGAGCTCGGTGATCTGCCCCACCGCCTCGTAGGTCAGCGTGCCCGAGCGCGAGACCACGCCGATGCGGCCCTTGCGGTGGATGTGCCCGGGCATGATGCCGATCTTGATCTCGTCGGGGGTGATCAGCCCGGGGCAGTTCGGCCCCAGCAGCAGGGTCTTCTTGCCGCCCGCGGCTTCCTTGGCCCGCATGCGCGCGCGCACTTCCATCATGTCGCGCACGGGGATGCCCTCGGTGATGCAGATGGCCAGGTCGAGGTCGGCCTCGACGGCCTCCCAGATGGCCGCCGCGGCGCCCGCCGGCGGCACGTAGATCACCGACACGGTGGCTCCGGTGGCCGCCTTCGCATCGGCCACCGTGGCGTGGATGGGGATGCCCTCGAAGTCCTCGCCGGCCTTCTTCGGGTTCACGCCGGCGACGAAACAGGCCTTGCCGTTGGCGTAGTCCCGGCACATGCGGGTGTGGAACTGACCGGTCTTGCCGGTGATGCCTTGGGTGATGACCTTGGTGTTCTTGTCAATCAGGATGGACATGGGATGTTCCTCGGCAAGGGTTCAGGCGGCGGCGGAGACGACCTTCTGCGCGGCCTCGGCCAGGGTCTCGGCGCTGAGGATGGGCAGGCCCGATTCGGCCAGCATCTTCTTGCCCAGGTCCTCGTTGGTGCCCTTCATGCGCACCACCAGGGGCACCTTCAGCGCCACCGCGCGGCTTGCCGCGATCACGCCCTCGGCGATCACGTCGCAACGCATGATCCCGCCGAAGATGTTGACCAGGATCGCCTTCACTTGCGGGTTGTTCAGCATGATCTTGAACGCCGCGGTGACCTTCTCCGCCGTGGCGCCGCCACCCACGTCCAGGAAGTTCGCCGGCTCGCCGCCGAACAGCTTGATGGTGTCCATCGTGGCCATGGCCAGGCCGGCGCCGTTGACCAGGCAGGCGATGTTGCCGTCGAGCTGGATGTAGGACAGGCCGTACTTGGAGGCCTCGATCTCGGCCGGATCCTCCTCGTCGAGGTCGCGCATGGCCGTCAGTTCGTCGTGGCGGAACAGCGCGTTGTCGTCAAAGTTGAACTTGGCGTCCAGCGCGATCACCGAGCCGTCGCCCTGCACCACCAGCGGGTTGATCTCGGCCAGCGACGCGTCCTTGTCCCAGAACGCGCGGTACAGGTTCTGCAGCGCCTGCGCGCCCTGCTTGCGGCTGCCCTCGGGCAGGCCGATCTTCTCGCACAGCGCCAGCGCGTCGGCCTCCTGCAGGCCCTGGGTGGGCTCGACCCACACCTTGTGGATCTTCTCCGGGGTCTTGGCGGCGACTTCCTCGACGTCCATGCCGCCTTCGCTGGAAGCCATCACCGCCACCTTCTGCGCGGCGCGATCGATCACCAGGCCCGCGTAGTACTCCTTGCGGATGTCGGCCCCGTCCTCGATGAGCAGGCGGCGCACGGTCTGGCCCTCGGGCCCGGTCTGGTGGGTGATGAGCTGCATGCCCAGCATCTGCCCGGAGATCTGGCGCACCTCGTCGATCGAGCGCGCCAGCTTCACCCCGCCGCCCTTGCCTCGACCGCCGGCGTGGATCTGCGCCTTGACGACCCATACGGGACCGCCCAGCTGCTCGGCGGCGTGCACCGCCTCGTCGACCGTGAAGGCCGGGATGCCGCGCGGCACCGGCACACCGAACTCACGCAGGATCTGCTTGCCCTGGTATTCGTGGATTTTCATTCGCTGTTCTCCAATGGGAAAAACGCAGGCTCGGACCGTGGCTCGCGGTCCGCCCCCGTACGGCCCTGGCGGCGCCGCTGCGGTGGTGCCGTTGCGCAGCCCCCCGCCGCGCGGCCCGCACGGGGCGCGCGCGGCAGGCGCGGGCTGCGCAACAGCACATGGCCGAAACAGGAAATTGATGCAGCGCAAAAGGCAAGTCTAGCAGCCCCCGAGGGCCGCGCGAGCGGGCGCGGGGCCGTCAATCGCCCGCCTCGTCGCCGGGTTCCGAATCCGGGACCAGGGTGCCGCGCTGACGCAACGCCGCGCGGATCGCGTCGGCGCCGAAGCCGCGCGCTTGCAGGAAACGCATCTGGCGCGCACGCTGCGCGGCGTCCGCCGGCGGTCGGGGGTGATGGCGCAGCAGCAGGCGCAAGGCCCGGTCGGATTCCGGCTCCAGCTCAGCCAGCGCCTCACCGGCGGCGCGCGCGATCAGGGTCTCGTCCAGCCCGTGGCGGCGCAGTTCGCCCAGCACGCGCGCCCGGCCGTGGCGACGCGCCACGCGCCGCGCCAGGACCTGGGCGAAACGCGCTTCGTCGAGCAGGCCCTGGGCCTGCAGTTCGTCGAGCACCTGGCGCAGCAACTGCGGATCGGGCGCGTCCCAGCTACCACGGGGGCGCGCCAGCTTGCGCTCGAGCTCGCCCCGCGCATGCTCGCGCAGTGCCAGCATGCGCAGCGCGCTGGCACGCAGTGCGTCCCGCGTGGGCGCACGACGGCCACCGTCCGGGTCCATCAGTCCTGGGCGGCCTCGGCCTTGGCGGCGACGCCGTCGGTGGGCATCGCGCGCACGCCCAGCTCGGTGCGCACGGCGTTCTCGATTTCCAGCGCCAGTTGCGGGTTCTCGCGCAGGAACTCGCGGGCGTTGTCCTTGCCCTGGCCGATCTTCTCGCCCTTGTAGGCGTACCAGGCGCCGGACTTGTCGACGATCTTGGCGGCCACGCCGAGGTCGATGATCTCCCCCTCGCGCGAAATGCCCTCGCCGTACAGGATGTCGAACTCGGCCTGCTTGAAGGGCGGCGCCACCTTGTTCTTCACCACCTTCACCTTGGTCTCGGAGCCGATGACCTCCTCGCCCCGCTTGATCGAGCCGATGCGGCGGATGTCCAGGCGCACCGAAGCGTAGAACTTGAGCGCGTTGCCCCCGGTGGTGGTTTCCGGGTTGCCGAACATGACCCCGATCTTCATGCGGATCTGGTTGATGAAAATGACCAGGCAGTTGGTGCGCTTGATGGTGCCGGTGAGCTTGCGCAGCGCCTGGCTCATCAGGCGCGCCTGCAGGCCCGGCAGGGAGTCGCCCATCTCACCCTCGATTTCCGCCTTCGGAGTGAGCGCGGCCACCGAGTCGATGACGATCAGGTCCACCGAGCCCGAACGCACCAGCGCGTCGGCGATTTCCAGCGCCTGCTCGCCGGTATCCGGCTGCGAGATCAGCAGGTCCTGCAGGTCCACGCCGAGCTTTTGCGCGTACTGCGAGTCCAGCGCATGCTCGGCGTCGATGAAGGCGCACACGCCGCCCAGCTTCTGCATCTGCGCGATGACCTGAAGCGTCAGCGTGGTCTTGCCGGAGGATTCGGGGCCGTAGATCTCCACCACCCGTCCGCGCGGCAGGCCGCCCACGCCGAGGGCGATGTCCAGGCCCAGCGAGCCGGTGGAGACGACCTGCAGGTCCTCGGCCACCTCGCCCTCGCCCAGGCGCATGATCGAGCCCTTGCCGAACTGCTTTTCGATCTGCGCCAGCGCCGATGCCAGCGCCTTGGCCTTTTCCGCGTTCACCATGGTCTTGCCTTGTTCGATTGCCATCGTCGTCCCTGCCCGCGTCCTGTTGGTGCGGCGCACTGTAGCACAGGACTGTATGAAAATACAGTCCGAAGAAATACCGGGCGCCTTTGCAGCCCGCGCGCGGACACTGTAGCCCAGGCGCGGCGCTCAGGCGATGTCCGGGCCGGCGCCGTGGGCAGCGCGGCGCAGGCGGTCGCGCACCGCGTCCCAGGCCGGCTGCGCCGGCAGGCGCTGCACCCAGATCTCGCGCAGGCCCAGCGCGTCCAGCGCGCGCAGCGCCGCGTACAGCGCCTGCGCATAGCCGCGCGGACTCTCCGGCAGGCCCAGCCAGTGGGCACGCCCCCCCGGCGACGCGCCGGCCGGTGCGCCGCGCGGCGCCAGCACGCCCACCTCGGTCGCCCGCGCCGGCCACTCGGCGTCGATCTCCGCCGCCTCGCGCAGGCGCAGCGCAGTCCGCGGCGCGTAGTGCGCGGCCAGGGCGCCGGGGACCCGGGGGGCTTCGGCGCCCTGCGAGGGCGCCTGCAGGGCCTGCGGCTCGATGCCCAGCACCCGCGCCAGGTCGTCGGCCGACAGCCCGCCGGGACGCAGGATGCGCGGCACCTCCACGCTGCAATCCACGATGGTGCTTTCGATGCCGATGCTGCACTCGCCGCCGTCGAGCACCATGGCCACCGCGTCGCCCAGTTCGGCGCGCACATGCTCGGCGCGGGTCGGGCTGATGCGCCCGAAGCGATTGGCCGACGGCGCCGCCAGGCCTCCCTGGCCGGCGTGCAGCTGCTCCAGCACCGCCTGCGCCACCGCATGGTCCGGGCAGCGCAGCGCGATGGTCTCCTGTCCGGCCGCGCACACCGCGGCGACGCCGGCGCGGCGCGGCAACACCAGGGTCAGCGGCCCGGGCCAGAAGGCCTCGATCAGCGCGCGCGCCGCCGGCGGCAGCGTCGCCGCCCAGCGCAGGGGATCGGCGCGGCGATGCAGGTGCACGATCACCGGGTGGTCGGCCGGACGCCCCTTCGCGGCGTAGATGGCGCGCACCGCCGCGTCGTTGCCGGCATCCGCCGCCAGGCCGTACACCGTCTCGGTGGGCAGCCCGACCAGGCGGCCGGCCTCGAGCAGGCGTACCGCCTCGCGGATGGCGGCCGGATCCGGGGCGCTTGCGTGGGCAGGGGGCATGGGGCGACCGGGCCTGGACTCAGAACGGGGCGAGCCCGAGCAGCGCGCAGGCGGCGCGCGCGGCCGCCTCGACCTCGCCGAGCGTGGGGCCGGTGAAGCTCAGGTGCCCCATCTTGCGCCCGGCGCGAGGCTCGTGCTTGCCGTACAGGTGCAGATGCGCGCCGGGCAAGCCCAGCACGCCCGCCCAGTCGGGCTCGCGCTGGCGTCCCTGCGCGTCGAACCACAGATCGCCCAGCAGGTTGAGCATCAGCGCCGCGCTGTGGCGCCGCGGCTGCGGCAGCGGCGCGCCGACCAGGCAGCGCCATTGCAGCTCGAATTGCGAGGCGTCGCAGGAGTCGATGGTGTGATGCCCGGAATTGTGGGGGCGCGGCGCCATCTCGTTGGCCACCAGGCGGCCGTCGCGGGTGACGAAGAATTCCACGCACAGCACGCCGACGTAGCCCAGGCCCTCGGCCACGCCGCGCGCCGCCCGCACCGCATGCTCGGCCACCGACTCGTCGATCACGCCGGGCGCCGCGGTGCTGCTGAACAGGATGCCGTCCCGGTGCACGTTGCGCTGCGGCTCGAAGTGCACCATCTGCCCGTCGGCGCCGCGCGCCAGCACCACCGACAGTTCGTGGTCCAGGTCCAGCTTGCGCTCCAGCACGCAGGGCACGCCGCCCAGCGAGCGCCATGCGGCCTCCAGCCGGGCGCCGTCGCGCACGCCGACCTGGCCCTTGCCGTCGTAGCCCATGCGCGCGGTCTTCAGGATGCCGGGGAACAGATCGCGCGCGGCGGCCGCGGCGCAGGCCGCGGCATCGTCCACCAGCGCATGCGGCGCGCAGGGCACGCCCAGGCGCTCGAACAGGGCCTTTTCCTGCGCCCGGTCCTGGCACACGGCCACCGCCGGCGCGTGCGGCGCCAGGCGCACGTGGCGTTCCAGCCACTGCAGCGCGTCGGCCGGCACGTTCTCGAACTCGATGGTCACGGCACGCGCCGTGCGCGCGACCTGGTGCAGGCCGTCCGCGTCGTCGTAGGCGCTGGCGACATGGCGCGTGGTCAGCTGCGCCGCCGGCGCCCCGGCCTGCGGCTCGAGCACCACCACCTCGTAGCCGGCCGCCTGCGCCGATTGCGCGAACATGCGCCCGAGCTGGCCGCCGCCGAGCACGCCGAGCACCGCGCCCGGCGCGATGAACTCCCGCGCGGCCTGGCTCACAGGCCCACCCGCATGGCGCTGGCCTGCGCCGTCTGCTCGGCGCGGAAGGCCTCCAGGCGCTGCAGCAGCTGGGTGTCCCCGGCGGCCAGCATGGCGGCGGCGAACAGGGCCGCGTTGGCCGCGCCGGCCTCGCCGATGGCGAACGTGGCCACCGGGATGCCCTTGGGCATCTGCACGATCGACAACAACGAATCCTGGCCCTGCAGATGCCGGCTGGGCACCGGCACCCCGAGCACCGGAACGGTGGTCTTGGCCGCCAGCATGCCCGGCAGATGCGCGGCGCCGCCGGCGCCGGCGATGATCGCCGACACGCCGCGCGCGCGCGCGCTGGCCGCGTACTCGAACATCGCATCGGGCATGCGGTGCGCCGACACCACGCGCGCCTCGAAGGGGATCTGCAGGCGCTGCAGCATCTGCGCCGCATGCTGCATCACGTCCCAGTCGGAACTCGACCCCATCACCACGCCGACCAAGGCCATCTCGGGCTCCCCAACGTGAAAAGCCCGTCATTTTACCGGCGCCGGTATGCTTCACGCATTCGGGCGACCCGGAACGATGCTTCGACGGCTTCCGCGGAGCCCCGGCCTGGAAAATGCCGCCGCTCGCCCCCATATCCGGGTTTTGGAGAACCTATCGCCATGATCGACGCCAACCTAGCCAATTTCGAGACCGAGGTGGTCGAGGCCTCGCGCAGCCTGCCGGTGCTGGTCGACCTGTGGGCCCCATGGTGCGGCCCCTGCCGTACGCTGGGGCCGATCCTGGAAAAGCTGGAGACCGCCTACGAGGGCCGCTTCAAGCTGGTGAAGATCAACACCGAGGACGAGCAGGACCTGGCCGCCGCCTTCGGCGTGCGCAGCATCCCGATGGTGGTGCTGCTCAAGGACGGGCAGCCGGTGGACGGATTCGTCGGCGCCCTGCCCGAGGGCCAGATCCGCCAGTTCCTCGACCGCCACGTGCCGCCGGCCGTCGAGGAGCCCGAGGAGCCGGCCGAAGAGCCGGCCGCGCCGCTGGACCCGGGCGCGGCGCTGGAGCAGATGCAGCAGGCGCTGGCCACCAACCCGGCCGACGACGCGCTGCGCGGGCAGTACGTGAAACTGCTGCTGCAGGGCGGGCGCCTGGACGACGCGCGCCGCGCCTTCGAACCCCTGGCGGGCAAGCTGGCCATCGACTCCCTGGCCAGCGCGCTGAAGGAATGGATGGACGCCATCGACGCTGCCGCGCAGGCGCCGACGGACGACGCGCTGCGTGCGCGCATCGCCGCCGACCGGCGCGACTTCGCCGCGCGCTTCGCGCTGGCGCAGCGCGCGATGGCGCAGCGCCAGTGGACGGCCGCGATGGACGAACTGCTGGAGATCCTCATGCGCGACAAGGCCTGGGGCGACCAGGCCGCGCGCAAGGCCTACGTGGCGGTGCTCGAACTGATGGCCCCGCCGCCGCAGAAGACCGCCGACGGCCAGCCGCCGGTGGTGGATCCGACGGTGGAGACCTACCGCCGGCGCCTGAGCATGACCGTGCTCAGCTGAGACGGTCCCGGGCAGGCCGCGCCGGCCTGCCCCGCCAGCCCTCGGCCGGCCCTTATTTCGCCGCCAGGCGCTGCAGCGCCTCGCGGTAGCGCGCCGCGGTGGCCTCGACCACCTCCGGCGGCAGCGTGGGCGCCGGCGCGCGCTTGTTCCAGCCCGGCACCTTTTCCAGCCAGTCGCGCAGGTACTGCTTGTCGAAGCTCGGGGGGGAAATGCCCTCGCGCCACTGGTCGGCGGGCCAGAAGCGCGACGAATCGGGGGTCAGCGCCTCGTCCATCCACACCAGGCGGTCCTGCGCGTCCAGGCCGAACTCGAACTTGGTGTCGGCCAGGATGATGCCGCGCGACTGCGCATGCTCGGCCGCGCGGGCGTAGATCTCCAGGCTCACGTCGCGGATCTGCGCCGCCACTTCGACGCCGACCATGCGCACCATCTGGCCGAAATCGATGTTCTCGTCGTGCTGGCCCAGCTCGGCCTTGATGGCCGGGGTGAAGATCGGATGCGGCAGGCGCGCCGCCTGCTGCATGCCCTTGGGCAGCTCGATGTCGCAGACCTTGCCGCTGTCCAGGTAGTCCTTCCAGCCCGAGCCGGCCAGGTAGCCGCGCACCACCGCCTCGATGGGCAGCGGGCGCAGGCGCCGCACCACCAGCGCGCGCCCGCGCACCTGCTCGCGCTCGGCCGGGGTCACCACCGATTCCGGGTCGATGCTGGTGAGGTGGTTGGGGATCACGTCCTCCAGCAGGCCGAACCAGAAGCAGGAGATCTCGGTCAGGGTGCGCCCCTTGCCCGGGATGCCCTGGTCCATGATCACGTCGAAGGCCGAGATGCGGTCGGTGGCGACCATCAGCAGCAGGTCGTCGCCGACGGCGTAGTTGTCGCGCACCTTGCCGCGTCCGACCAGCGGCAGGGATTGGATGGTGGTGTTCAACAGCGGAATGTCAGTCATGCGCGTGCATCGTGCGTGGCCTCGCACGCGGACCATCCGCGCCAGGGGCTCCAGCACGACATTGTAGGCAGGGGAGCCCCCGAATCACTTCGTTTCACGCGAACGACGCTCGCGCACGGCGTCGGCGAGTTCGTCCATCAGGAGCAGCGAATCCTCCCATCCCAGGCAGGCGTCGGTGATGCTCTGGCCGTAGCGCAGCGCGGCAGGATCGTGCTGGCCGGGGTTGAACTTCTGCGCCCCGTCGAGCAAGTGGCTTTCCGCCATCACGCCGAAGATGCAGCGCTCGCCGGCGCGCAGTTGCGCGCCGATGTCGCGCGCCACATCCAGCTGGCGCTCGTGCTTTTTCTCGCTGTTGGCGTGCGAGCAATCGATCATCAGCCGGCATTCCAGCGCCGCCGCGTGCAACTGCTCGCAGGCCGCGCGCACGCTGTGCGCGTCGTAGTTGGGCTTCTTGCCGCCACGCAGGATCACGTGGGTGTCCTGGTTGCCGCGGGTCTGCACGATCGAGACCTGGCCGCTCTTGTGCACCGACAGGAAGGAATGCGGCCGGCGCGAAGCCAGGATGGCGTCGATGGCGATGCGCAGGTTGCCGTCGGTGCCGTTCTTGAACCCGATCGGCGCCGACAGCCCCGACGCCAGCTCGCGGTGCACCTGGCTCTCCGTGGTGCGCGCGCCGATCGCCCCCCAGGAGATGAGGTCGCCGATGTACTGCGGCGAAATCACGTCCAGGAACTCGCTGCCCGCGGGCACGCCCAGGCGATTGATGTCGATCAGCAGCTCGCGCGCGATGCGCAGCCCGTCGTCGATGCGGTAACTCTGGTCCAGGTAGGGGTCGTTGATCAGCCCCTTCCAGCCCACCGTGGTGCGCGGCTTCTCGAAGTACACCCGCATCACCACCTCGAGTTCGCCGGCATGGCGCCGGCGCTGCTCGGCCAGGCGCTGCGCGTATTCGAGCGCCGCGCGCGGATCGTGGATGGAGCAGGGGCCGATGACCAGCAACATCCGGTCGTCCTGCCCCTGCACGATGCGGTGCACCGCGCGCCGCGTGTCGCCGATCAGGGTCTCGACCGCGGAGCCGGCGATGGGCAGGCGGCGGATCAGCTGCTCGGGGGTGGGCAGCGGGCGCACGTCCTCGACGCGTTCGTCGTCGGTGGCCGAGGTGCGTTCCTTGGCAGGCGGCACGGAGGCCGTGCCCGCCGCCGGCGGCTCGGGAATGAAATCGGGACTGGAAGGATCGAGCACGGACATCTCCTGGGGCTCCTGCTGAGGTGGTCCGGCACGCCCGGCGAAAAAAAACCGCCGGGCTTGGCCGGCGGTTTCTTGAGGAATTCTGGGGTTCAGCTCAGACTCTGCCCTCTCCCTCCGCCGGCGCGGTGCGAGAATCCAAAAAAGCCGTAAAACCAGAAGCGGGCGGAATGCATGGCGGAAAAGGGTTTGCGTGCTGAGTATAACCACGCCCCGACGCCAGCGCCAGGGCCAGGGACTTCAGCCCCGGCGCGGCCACATGCGGCGCAGCGTGTCGTCACGCTCGATCACCGCGTGGAACAACGCTCCGGCCACGTGCAGGCCGATGGCGCCCAGCAGCACGTAGGCCACCACCTGGTGCACGTCACCCATCTCGTGCGCCCAGCCGGCGCCCGTGGGCGCCAGCGCCGGCAGTCCCACCAGGCCCGCCAGGTGCACCGTCCAGCCGCGCGAGGAGGCGTTGATCCAGCCCAGCACCGGCAGCACCAGGAAGCCCGCGTACAGCACCACGTGCACCAGCTTGGCCAGATGCTGCTGCCAGGTCGGCCCGGGAAGCAGCGCCGGTGCGCCGGTGGCGCCGCGCCACAGCAGGCGCAGCACCATCAGCGCCAGGATGCTGGTGCCCACGCCGATGTGCCAGGCGATCAGCCCTACGGGCTGGGTGTCCCGGCGCACGTCCGGCATCAGCCAGGCGAGCCCGAACTCGGCCGCGATCAACAGGAAGATCGACCAGTGCAGCGCACGGGCGACCGGGTTATAGACGGAAGGTTGGGCGGCTTGGTTCATGAACCGCAGTGTGCCACCGAAGCCTTAGCGCAGACTTAGCCTGTCGCAACCTCAGGCCGTGCCGCCCACCGTGACGCGGTCGATGCGCAGCGTCGGCTGCCCCACCCCGACCGGCACGCTCTGGCCTTCCTTGCCGCAGGTGCCCACGCCGGGGTCGAGTTGCATGTCGTTGCCGATCATGCTCACGCGGGTGAGCACGTCGGGGCCGTTGCCGATCAGCGTGGCGCCCTTGACGGGGTACTGCAGCTTGCCGTTCTCCACCCACCAGGCCTCGCTGGCCGAGAACACGAACTTGCCGCTGGTGATGTCCACCTGGCCGCCGCCGAAATTCACCGCGTACAGGCCGCGGTCCAGGCTGGCGACGATTTCCTGCGGATCCCTGTCGCCGCCCAGCATGTAGGTATTGGTCATGCGGGGCATGGGGACATGCGCGTAGCTCTCGCGCCGCGCGTTACCCGTGGGTTTGCGCTTCATCAGGCGCGCATTCAGCGAATCCTGCATGTAGTCGACCAGCACGCCGTCATCGATCAGTACCGTGCGCTCGGTGGGGTGGCCCTCGTCGTCGATGTTCAGCGAGCCCCGGCGTCCGGGCAGCGTGCCGTCGTCCAGCACGGTCACGCCGCGCGCCGCCACCTGCTGGCCGATGCGCCCGGCGAAGGCGCTGGAGCCCTTGCGGTTGAAGTCGCCCTCCAGGCCGTGGCCGATGGCCTCGTGCAACAGGATGCCGGGCCAGCCGGAGCCCAGCACCACGCTCATCTCGCCGGCAGGCGCAGGCCGAGACTCCAGGTTCAGCACCGCCTGGCGCACCGCTTCGTTCACGTGGTAGCGCAGCGTGTCCTCGTCGAAGCGGTCCAGCGCCCAGCGACCGCCGCCGCCCGAGGAACCGGTCTCGCGGCGCCCGCCCTGCTCGGCGATCACGCTGACGTTCAGGCGCACCAGCGGACGCACGTCGGCGGCCAGCAGGCCGTTGGCGCGCATCACCAGCACCACGTCGTATTCGCCGGCCAGGCTGGCCATCACCTGCGCCACGCGCGAATCGGCGGCGCGCGCCATCGCGTCGGCGCGCGCCAGCAGCGCTACCTTGGCCGACGAATCCAGCGCCTGCAGGGGGTCGAAGGCCTCGTACAACTGGTGGCCGCCGCCATGGCGCAGCGCCTCGCCCAGGCGCACGCGCCCGCGACCCTGGCGCGCGATCGCGCGTACCGTGCCCGCCGCCTGCATCAGGCGCGCCTCGGAGATGTCGTCCGAGTAGGCGAAGGCGGTCTTGTCGCCCTCGATGGCGCGGATGCCGAAACCCTGCTCGATGCCGAAACTGCCGCTCTTGACCAGGCCTTCCTCCAGGCTCCAACCCTCCGAGCGCGTGTACTGCAGGTAGATGTCGGCGTCGTCCAGCCGGTGCTCGAAGGCACTGGCCAGCGCGCGCTGCAGCGTGGACTCGTCGATGCCGTAGGGCTCGAGCAACAGGCGCCGCGCCTCTTGCAGGCGCAGCAGGGCGGGTTCGGTGGCGGTATTCATGGCTCCATTGTAGGAGCCGAGGGCGCCGACCGCAGCCACGGGCGGCGGCTGCGCGCAAGCCTCGCCCGCAGGCGCATGTCGGCGACGCTCATGCCGCGGTCGTCGGCCTTGCAGAGGACATGAAGCGCACACCCCGAACCCGGGAATGGCCGCCGATGCGCGCGGCCATCGCATCGAAGGCTTAGCCTGCAGGCTTCCGGGACCATCCGCACCTGCAAGCCATGCGACGACATCACATCTGCCTCGGAGACGCGACCACCGGGGGAGGTGTCGTGGCCAGCGCCTCCTCGACTTTCACCATCCTGGGACGGCCCGCGGCGCTCGAGGGCGACACCATCGAATGCCGGGCCTGCAAGTCCGCCGGGGTGATCGCCTGCGCGGGGCCGCGCCACCTCGACACCTTCAACGGCCGCGCCCTGGCGCTCGAAGGCGACCTGTGCATGTGCCGATGCCAGGAGCATCCCCAGCTGGTGGCCGGCCAGCAAAGCAGTTTCCACACCCTGGACGGGATCGGTACCGACCTGTCGCCCGCACCAGCGCATGAGGCGCGGCACGATGGCGCGGACGCCCTCGCCACCTCCGATCGGGTGCACACGATAAGCCCTTGCCGTGGATCGGGTTCCGGCTCGACGAGGCTTCGAGTTGCGAAGGGGTTTCATGTCGGATCCTGTTTGACGATGGCTCGCAGGCCTGGGCCACCTGCATGGCTGGCAACCGGCTGCGTCTGCACGGAGTCGGGGCGAACAGCGCGCTGCGAATCGAGTATTGCCTCGATCAGGCCGACAGCGTTGCGTCCCTGACCGCCCTGCTGCTTGAAAGGATCGCCACATGAAAGCCCCGACCCCGGCTGTCGGCGCGCCGGAACATCAGCTGCCCGCACTGCAAGGCCCCTTCGCCGTGGGCCAGGAACACGAGCTGCCCAGTCCTCTGCAACTGGCTCGCGACGAATTCGAGGCCGCCGCCAGTCGCTTCGCGACAGACGCTATCCGCGACGCCGGGCTGCGCCAACTCTACAAGAGCAATATCCAGCGCATTTCGCGCGAGGTCCAGGCCGAGGTCGACGCCGGGAGGGTCAGCGTCCTGGAGGGCGCGAGATTCTGCCAGCGCATGCGCAACCAGATCATGGAAGAGACGCGCGTGGCTTCCTCGGCGCAGGGGCGGGCGTATGCGGAGTCGATGAAAAAAGATGGGCCGTCGCTGAGGGCGCTGCTGGACAAATATGCCGTCGAGCACTTCCAGCGCCCGTTCGAAGGACTGTCCGAGGTGGAGAAGAGCAAGGTCTTCTACAGCGTCATCGAGTCGGCGTCACGCGACCGCTCCAAAGTGAGCGCCGCCACGAGACGCCTGGGGATCCTTGGAAAGGTCGGTTTGGTCGTTACCGCCATCCTGGCAGTACACGCGGTGGCCGTGGCGGACGACAAGCCCACGGAGGCGATCCGACAAGGAGTCCTGATCGGCGGCGGAATGGTAGGCGGTAGCGTCGCCGGAGCGGTTCTCGCGGCTCCGCTTTGCGGTCCGGGCGCGGTCGTGTGCGCAGTCGCCATCGTGCTGTTGGGTAGTGTGGCCGGCAGCCTTGTCGCCGAATCCTGGGTGGGGACAGCCGACGAGGAACTGGAGGAATTCCGGCGATGGGAACTGCGCTGAGCGACGAGCGCCGTGAGGATGTATGGGAGGCACTGTCCGACGCCTTCATCGACAACGAAGTGCATTACGAATTCATCGCGCGGCGACTCGTCGGGGTGCCCGTTGCAGAAGTGAAGGAAATCTTCTTCACCGAAGTTGCTCCCTACTGCGGCCAGAACCTGTTGACCGTGATCCCTCCCATATGGGCTGGGTTCGATCGTCAGCGTCTGGTCGAGAACATCCGCGCCATGCAGGCTCGCGGCAGGCGATGCCTGCTGGCGCGGTGGAGGATGAGGTACTCGATTGCCTTCTGCCGCATCCACTTCCGTGGAATCTGGGCACAGATCGAAGCTGAGCTGGGCAAGAAGATGGCCGCCCCCTATGCGGCACATCCGCCCAACGGCTGACCGCAGTCACTCGCGGCGGGAGATATCTGGCCGCCGGCCTCAGGCGCAGCTATTCGGCACCACTCGCCACCCAGTCCCCCGACTTGCCGCCGTGCTTCTCGAGCAGGCGCACGTCGGTGATGGTCATGCCGCGGTCGGCGGCCTTGCACATGTCGTAGACGGTGAGCAGGCCGACCTGCACGGCGGTCAGGGCTTCCATCTCGACGCCGGTGCGCCCGCGGGTCTCGGCGCGCGCGGTGCAGCGTACGGCGCAGGCGTCGCGGTCGATCTCGAGTTCCACGGCGACGCGGGTCAGCGCGATGGGGTGGCACAGCGGGATCAGGTCGGAGGTGCGCTTGGCCGCCATGATGGCGGCCAGGCGGGCGACGCCCAGCACGTCGCCCTTGCGCGCGTTGCCGGACTCGACCAGCGCCAGCGTGGCCGGCAGCATGCGGATCATGCCGGAGGCCACCGCCACGCGCGAGGTTTCGTCCTTCGCGCCCACGTCGACCATGTGGGCCTGGCCGGCGGCGTCGAAATGGGTCAGCGGCGAGGCGGGCTCGGAATGCGACATGGGCTCGGGGCGGCGGGAGATTCCGGGAGGATCAGAGCGGCGCCAGTTCGGCCATGGTGTCGCGCAGGCGCTCGGCCTCGTCGCGCGCGGCGGCGGCGAAATGGCTGCCCGGCGCCGCGTACAGCACGCTGCGCGAGGCGTTGATCAGGAAGCGGTCGCCGGCGGCGCGCACGGTGGCCTCCAGGTCGCCGCCCTGAGCGCCCACGCCGGGGATCAGCAGCGGCAGCTCGGGGGCCACCGCGCGCACCGCCAGGATGTCCTGCGGGCGCGTGGCGCCGGTGACCAGGCCGAGCTGCCCGTTGTGGTTCCAGGGGCCGGCGGCCAGGCGCGCGACGCGCTCGAACAGGCGCTCGCCGGGCTGCTCGGCGTCGCGCAGGCCCAGCGCCTGCAGATCGTCGCTGCCAGGGTTGGAGGTACGGCACAGCACGAACAGGCCGCGCTCGGGATAGGCCTCCATGTACGGATCCAGCGAATCGCGGCCGAGGAAGGGCGAGACGGTGAGCGCGTCGGCGCCGTAGCGCTCGAAGGCTTCGCGCGCGTAATGCCGCGCGGTGGAGCCGATGTCCCCGCGCTTGGCGTCGAGGATCACCGGCACGCCGGGGGCATGGTCGCGGATGTGGCGGATCAGGCGCTCGAGCTGCGCCTCGGCCCCGACGGCCGAAAAGTGCGCGATCTGCGGCTTGTAGGCGCAGACCAGGTCGGCCGTGGCGTCGACCACGGCGGCGCAGAAGTCGAACAGGCGCGAGGTGTCGTGGGTCCAGGGCGCCGGCAGGCGCTCGGGTTCGGGGTCCAGGCCCAGGCACAGGCGGCTGGAGTTGCGCCGGCAGGCGGCGAGCCATTGGTCGAGGAAGCGCATGCGCGGATTTTAGGCGTCCCGCCCTTCGAGCAGGTCCCGCGCCAGGCACAGGTCGGCCCAGGCCTTGGCCTTGTCCTGCGGCGTGCGCAGCAGATAGGCGGGGTGATAGCTGACCACCAGCGGGGTTCCCCGCCAGTCCCAGGCGCGCTGGCGCAGGCGCCCGATGGGCTCGGCGCTGCCGGTCAGCGCCTGCGCCGCGAAGCGCCCCAACGCCAGCAGCAGGCGCGGTCGCACCAGCTCGATCTGGCGTTGCAGGATGGGCAGGCATTGCTCGATCTCGTCGGGCTCCGGATTGCGGTTTCCGGGCGGACGGCACTTGATGACGTTGGCGATGTAGACGCTGCGCGCCGGATCCTCCCCGGCGCGACTCAGCCCGCAGGCGCGCAGCATGTTGTCCAGCAGCTTGCCGGCCGCGCCCACGAAGGGCTCGCCCACGCGGTCCTCCTCGGCCCCCGGGGCCTCGCCCACCACCATCACATGCGCCTGCGCATGGCCGACGCCGAACACCGCGTGGTGGCGCATGTCGCCGAGCTTGCAGGCGCGGCAGTCGTGGGTGAAGGACTGCAGGGCCTCCCAGTCGAGGCCTCGCACCTGCAGCAGCCGCGACTCGCTGAGCGCGGCCGGCGCGGCCGGGGTGGTTTGCGCGGGCGCCGTGCGCGGCGCCTGCACCGGCCGCGGCGGCGCCTCGCGCCGCGCGCTCGCCGATGCGTCGGCCTGCGTCCCGGGGCCGGCGGGCCTGGCGACGCCCGGCGCGGCCCCCACGGCCGATGCGCCCGGTGCGGCTTGACTCGTCGCATCGGCGCGCCCGCCCGCCGCGGCATGTCGCGGCGTCGCCGCGGGCGTGGAGCCGCGCGCCTGCGGGGCGCCGGGGAGGCGGGGCAGCAGCGCGCCCAGCTCGGCTTCGTCCAGCGCGTCGCGCGGCACCCAGACCTGTTGCAGGCCCAGTGCGTGCAACATGGCCAGACGGTGGGGGTCGAGCAGGGTATGGGGCATCGCGCGCGCCTTCAGTCCATGCCCCGGCGTCGACGCAGGGTTTCCAGCGGGCAGGACATGACGATGGCGTCCTCCCGCCCCGGCTTGCCGTCGACCAGGGCCGGGTAGTAGGCGCGCCGGCGCGCCACCGCGTGCAGGCCGTAGGCCTCGTACAGGCGCAGCGCGCGCCGGTTGCTGGGCCGCACCTCCAGCCACAGCAGCGCGGCCCCGTGCAGCGTGGCACTGAGCACCACGCCGTCGAGCAGTTGCAGCCCAAGCCCCTGGCCCTGCAGGCGGGGCTCGACGGTGATGTTGAGCAGGTGCATTTCCTCCACGCCGGCCAGCGCGACGAAGTAGCCCTGCATGGCGCCCTGCTCGTCGCACAGCACCTGCGCGACGTAGCCGGCGGCCAGCGAGTCCGCGAAATTGCCCCGGCTCCACGCGAATTCGTAGGCGCGGGCCTCGATGTCCATGACGGAATCAAGGTCACTCATGCGCATTTCGCGCAATCCGGTGCGTTCGGCCTGCATCATGCCGGGGACTTCCCCGCGGCGGACGCGGCCTTCGAGCGGGCGCGCTCGTCGCTGGTCAGCGCGACCTTGTCGCGCACGTACAGCGGGCGCGCGTCGGCGGCCTGCACGCTTTCGCCCCGGGCATGCGCGGCGCGCGCCAGTCGCGCCACCGCGGCGGCCTGCGGTGCCACCGTGCGCGCGCCCCGCAGGGCAGCGGCCCAGCCTGGCCCCAGCGCCTCGCCCAGCGCTGCCGCGTGCTCGGCCCAGGCGTTGCCGCACAGGGCCAGCGGCCCCGGGTCGTCGCCGAATTCCCGGCGCCAGCACGCCGCTGCATCCCGCGGCGACTGCGCGCGCGCGGCGCCGGCCAGGCGCCAGGTTCCCGCCGCGCATTCGGCGCGCACCCAGTACAACTCGCCCATGCGCGCGTCGTCGGCCACCAGCACGCTGCCGTCGCGCAGCGCGGGCTCGGCCGCGGCGGCCACTGCCAGCAGCGTGGGCACCGGCACCACCGGGCAGCGCAGCCCGCGTGCCAGACCCTGCGCGGCGGCGCAGGCGGCGCGCAGTCCGGTGAAGGCGCCGGGCCCGGCCCCGAAGCCGATCAGCCCCACGTCGGCCAGCGGCCGGCCGGCCTGGGCGAGCAGTTCGCGCACCAGCGGCAGCAGTCGCTGCGAGGCGCGCGCGCCGCCCGGCTCGGTGCTCTGCAGCACCTGGGCGTCGCCAAGGTCCAGCGCCACCGAGAGCCACTCGGTGCTGGAATCGAAGGCGAGCACGATCGACGGGGAATTCACGGGAGTTCGAGCGGAGGAAGTCGCGGCGTCCGGCACCGCGCAAGGCGCCGCGGCGCGAAGCCCGCGCCGGCAAGGTGCAGTGTAGCCGCGCAGGGGGCCGATTCCGCGTCGGCGGCATTAGCATCGGGCGGGGCTCCATCGCCCTGCCCGCACGCCGCCATGCCCACGCCGCCCGACCATGCCCTGCCCGATGCCCGCCGCCGCCGTGCCATGGTGCTCGGCGCCCGCTCGCTGACCGGGCTGGCGCTGGCGGGCTCGGCCGGCGCGGCGCGGGCGCTGCCGGCGATGCTGGAGCTGCCGCGTCCGGTGCGCCTGGCACTGCACGCGGCCGGCATCGACCCGGCGCATTGCAGTTTCGTGCTGCGTGACCTGCGCCTGGGCACCGCGCTGGTGGACTGGCAGGCCGATGCGCCGCGCAGCCCCGCGTCGGTGCTCAAGCTGGTGACCATGTACGCCGCGCTGAACATGCTCGGACCCGACTACCGCTGGCGCACCCCCGTCTACGCCGTCGGACCGCTGCAGGGCGGCGTGCTGGCGGGCGACCTGGGTTTCGTCGGCAGCGGCGACCCGCACCTGATGGCGGAGGATCTGTGGCGCCTGGCGCTGCGCCTGCGCGGCATGGGGCTGCGGCGCATCGCCGGCAACGTGGTCGTGGACCGCAGCGCCTTCAACCTGCCGCCGCACGATCCCGCGCAGTTCGACGGACAGCCGCTGGCCCCCTACAACGTGGGGCCGGACGCCTTCCTGATCGATTTCGGCAGCGTGCAATTGCACATGGACGCCCAGGGCGGCGAGACGCACGCATGGACGGAACCGCCGATGCAGGGCTTCGCGCCGCGTCTGCCGCGCCTGGAGCCCGGCGCCTGCGGCTACCCCGACCGCCGCCTGCACCCGGACTTCAGCCAGCCGCTGGCGCCCGCGCTGGAGGGCAGCTGGAGCCCCGAGTGCGGCGAGATGAGCTGGAACCTGGCGGCGCTGATGCCGCCGAACGGCTTCGTGCAGGCGGTGCTGGGGGCGGTGTTTCGCAACGTCGGCATCCAATGGGACGGCACCGTGGTGTCGGGACGGGTGCCGCCGCAGGCGCGGTTGTTGACCACCTGGGACAGCCAACCGCTGGCGGTACTGGTGCGCGACATCGACAAATACAGCAACAACGTGATGGCGCAGCAGGTGTTCCTCACGCTGGCGCTGCACGCCGGGCTCGCGCCGGCGGATTTCGGGCGCGCGGCGCAGGTGGTGCAGCAGTGGCTGAGCGGCCAGGGCCTGGCCATGCCCGACCTGGTGCTGGACAACGGCTGCGGGCTTTCGCGGGTGGCGCGCATCAGCGCGCGGGACCTGGACCGCCTGCTGCGCGCGGCCTGGCGCGGCCCGCTGATGCCGGAGTTCGTCGCCTCGCTGCCGCTGTCGGGCGAGGACGGCACGCTGCGCCGGCGCCTGGGCGGGAACCTGCGCGGCATGCTGCATGCCAAGACCGGCACCCTCGACGGCGTGGTCGGACTCGCCGGCTACCTGCAGGGCGACGACGGCCGGCGGCGCAGCGTGGTGGCGCTGATCAACGACCCGCGCGCCGAACAGGCCTGGCCGGCGCTGCGCGCGCTGCTGGAACACGCCTGAGGCGTCGGCGGTCCGTCGGCGAGCCGCGGCGGGCCCCCCCTGCCCGCTGCTCCTAGAATGGGGCGAGGCAGCCTCCAGCAGCTGCCCATCCGAGAGGGAGGAGACCGCGATGCGCATCCTGATCGCCGAGGACGACCAGGTCCTGGCCGACGGCCTGACCCGCTCGTTGCGTGCCAGCCACTATGCCGTCGACCAGGTCGGCGACGGCCAGAGCGCCGACCATGCGCTGCATTCGGGCAGCTTCGACCTGCTGATCCTCGACCTGGGCCTGCCCCGCCTGTCCGGCTTCGAGGTGCTCAAGCGCCTGCGCAGCCGCGGCGACAGCCTGCCGGTGCTGATCCTCACCGCCGCCGACAACCTGGAGGACAAGGTGCGCGGCCTCGACCTCGGCGCCGACGACTACATGGCCAAGCCCTTCGAGCTGGCCGAACTGGAGGCGCGGGTGCGCGCGCTGACCCGGCGCGGCATGGGCGCCACCAGTTCCCTGATCCGCCACGGCCCGCTCAGCGTGGACCTGTCGGGGCGCGTGGTGATGCTGGACGAGCGCGTGGTCGACCTGTCGGCACGTGAACTGGCGCTGCTGGAGGTGCTGCTGCAGCGCTCCGGGCGCCTGGTGAGCAAGGACCAGCTGGTGGACCATCTCTGCGTGTGGGGCGAGGAGGTCAGCACCAACGCCATCGAGGTGTACATACACCGCCTGCGCAAGAAGATCGAGACCGGCCCCGTGCGTATCGCCACGGTGCGCGGGCTGGGCTACTGCCTGGAACGCATCGCGGGTCCGGCCCCGGCCCCGGCGGAGGCGGTCGCGCCGGGCGGCGGGGCGTCGGCACAGGTCGCCTGATTCATGTCGGTGGGCGCCACGCCCGCGCCGGCCGGCGGCGATGCGCCCGCGGCCGCGCCTTCCGGTGCCGGCTCGCGGCCGCGGCGCCAGCGTTCGCTGTTCGGCGAGATCCTGGACTGGATGCTCGTGCCCCTGCTGCTCGTGTGGCCGTTGGCCATCGGCATCACCTTCCTGGTCGCGCAGGCGATCGCCACGCAGCCCTTCGACCAGGGGCTGCAGCGCCGGCTGGGCGTGATCGCCGCCTGGGTGGAAAGCTCGGGCGCCACGCTGCCGCGCGCGACCGGCGCGACGGGAGGCCAGCCGCCCGGAGGGCTGCTGATGCAGTTGCGCGCCGGCGACGGCCGCGTGCTCGCCGGCGACCCGCGCCTGCCCGACGCGCCGGACACGCAATGGCCGCGCGACGGGAGCGCCCATCTGCGCGACGCCGACGTGGGCGGCCAGCGCATGCGCATCGCCTGGCGCTGGGTGCGCACGCCGCACAGCGGAGCGCTGCTGGTGCAGGTGGCCGAGGGCCTGCAGCAGCGCTCCGAGCTGGCGCGCAACATCGTGCGCGGGGTGATCCTGCCGCAATTCGTCATCGTGCCCATCTCCATCCTGCTGGTGTGGTTCGGACTGGGCCAGGGCATCATCCCGCTGGACGAACTGCAGGCGCGCATCCGGCGCCGACGCCCGGACGACCTGAGCCCGATCGACCAGCGCGAGGCGCCGGAGGAGATCGCCCCGCTGGTGGACTCCATCAACAGCCTGCTGGGGCGCCTGGAACACTCCATCCACACCCGCAAGCGCTTCATCGCCGATGCCGCGCACCAGCTCAAGACCCCGCTGGCCGGCCTGCGCATGCAGGCCGAGCTGGCGCAGCGCCAGACCGATCCCGAGGAACTGCGCACCAGCCTGCGCCAGATCGAGGTCTCGGTGGTGCGCACCACCCGCCTGGTGAACCAGCTGCTGGCCCTCGCCCGCGCGGAGAACCAGGGGGTGTTGGCGCAGCGCAGCCCGGTGCTGCTGGACCTGCGCCAGCCGGTGCGCGACGCGCTGCAGGAATTGGCCCCGATGGCCCTGGCCAAGTCCCTGGAACTCGAGTTCGACGCTCCGGAACACGCGCTGTGGGTGCGGGGCAATCCGATGCTGTTGCAGGAACTGGCGAAGAACCTGCTCGACAACGCGATCGCCTACACGCCGGCCGGCGGGCATGTCGCGGTGCGCCTGCGCCAGCTCGACGAACAGGTGATGCTGGGCGTGGAGGACACCGGGCTGGGCATCGCGCAGCCGGAGCGCGAAATGGTGTTCCGGCCCTTCTACCGCGTGCTCGGCACCGGCCACGACGGCAGCGGCCTGGGGTTGTGCATCGTGCAGGAGATCGCGCGCCAGCACGCGGCCGCCGTCAGCCTGGACGACAACCCGATGAGCGCCGACCCCGCCTACCCCGGACTGGTGGTGCGGGTGCAGTTCCCGGACGCGCCGCCCCCCGCGGCACCGACCGCCTGAGGAGTCGCGCCGCCGCGTTCAGGCGCGGGGCTTGCGCGCCGCCGGGGCCTTTTTCGCGGCCGGGGCCTTTTTCGCGGCGGGTGCCTTCTTCGCGGCCGGAGCCTTGGCCGTGGCCGACCTGGCGGCGGGGGCCTTGACGGCTGCCGTCTTGCGCGCCGGCGCGCCCTTCGCCGCCGCGCCACCGGGCCTGGGCGCGAACTCGAAGCCCACCTTGCCGTCGGGCTGGCGCACCAGGAAGGCCTTGAACTTGCGCCGTGTGCGAGCCGAGACGAAACCGTCGAGCAGATCGGTGCGCCCGTCCACCAGCAGCTTGCGCAACTGCGCCGCGTCGATGGGCTGCTGCAGGATCATCTTGCCGGTGCGGAAGTCGCAGCTGGGCTGCGCGCCCACGCTGTGCTCGCAGACATAGGAACTGCCGGCCTCGAACACCCGGCCACCGCATTTGGGGCAGGCCCCCAGCGGCTCCTGGGCACTGAAGTCGGGGGCCTCGGAGGACTCGCCGGCGGCTCCCTGGCCGAAGTCGAACTCCAGCTTGTACTGGCCGCTGCCGCCCTCGCGCGCCAGGCGCAGTTCGGCGGAGAACGGACGGCCCATCTTGCTGCGAAATCCGCTCAGTGGCCCCAGATGCTTGTGCTCCAGCAGCTGCTCCACCTCGGACAACTCGAAACTGCGTCCACCCGGGTGCTTGCCGATGGAAAAATCGCACTGGGTGCACGCGAAGCGGTGGTAGTTCTCGCGCACCACGCCGCCGCAGTTCGGGCAGGGCGTGCCCAGCGTGGCGTAGTCGCCCGGCACGCTGTCGCGGTCGAACTCCTTGGCGCGGCGCACGATGGTCTCGGTCATCCGCGCGATCTCTTGCATGAAGGCGTCGCGCGGCATCTGCCCGCGTTCCATCTGCGCCAGCTTGTGCTCCCACTCGCCGGTGAGCTCGGGCTTGGTCAGTTCCTCCACGCCCAGCCCGCGCAACAGGGTCATGAGCTGGAAGCTCTTCGCGGTGGGCACCAGTTCGCGTCCCTCGCGGATCATGTACTGCTCGGCGAGCAGGCCTTCGATGATGGACGAACGCGTGGCCGGCGTGCCCAGACCCTTGCCGGCCATGGCCTCGGCGTAGTCCTCGTCGTCGACCATCTTGCCGGCGTTTTCCATCGCGCTGAGCAGCGTGGCCTCGGTATAGCGCGCCGGCGGGCGGGTCTTGAGCTCGAGCAGGTCCACCGATTCGGCCAGCACCTTCTCGCCCGCGGCGACCGCCGGCAGGTCGGCCTCGTCGCCCTGCTGGGCGCGGCCGTGGATCTCCAGCCAGCCCGGCACGACCAGGATGCGCCCCTCGGTGCGAAAGCGCTGCTCGCCGATGCGGCTGATGCGCGTGGTGACCAGGAATTCCGCGGGCGGGTAGAACACCGACAGGAAACGCCGCACCACCATGTCGTACAGCTTGGCCTCGGCCTCCGACAGCGCGCCCGGCTGCTGGTTGGTGGGGATGATGGCGAAGTGGTCGGACACCTTGGTGTTGTCGAACACCCGCTTGGAGGGCTTCACGTAGCCCTGGTCCAGCGCGCGGCGCGCGAACCCGGACACGGCACCGCCCGCGTCGGCCATCGCGCGCAGGGTGTCGCGCGCCACGCCGACGTAGTCCTCCGGCAGGTGGCGCGAGTCGGTACGCGGGTAGGTCAGCGCCTTGTGCCTCTCGTACAGGGACTGCGCCAGCGCCAGGGTCATCTTGGCGGAAAAGCCGAAACGCGAGTTGGCCTCGCGCTGCAGCGTGGTCAGGTCGAACAGCGCCGGCGACATCTGCGTGGTCGGCTTGGATTCGTCGTGCACCTCGGCCTGGGCACCGCTGCAGGCGTCGACCAGGGCTTGCGCCTGCGCGCGGTCCCAGATGCGGTCGGCGCGGCGGTCGGCGTCGGCGTCCTTCTTGAACTCCGGGTCGAACCACTTGCCCACGTAGGAGCCCGCGGCCGCCGCGAAAT
Source organism: Pseudomonadota bacterium (assembly GCA_021848345.1). Classification (GTDB taxonomy): domain Bacteria; phylum Pseudomonadota; class Gammaproteobacteria; order Burkholderiales; family Burkholderiaceae_C; genus Thiomonas_A. Next base: position 74,021 of record JAJZUV010000012.1, read on the forward strand.
GCGCCTGCACCTCGTAATAGGGGCGCGCCACGTGGCGCCGGATCTGCTCCTCGCGCGCCACGACCACCGACAGCGTGGGAGTCTGCACGCGCCCGACCGGGGTGAGGAAAAAGCCCCCGTCGCGCGAATTGAACGCGGTCATCGCGCGCGTGCCGTTGATGCCCACCAGCCAGTCGGCCTCGCTGCGGCAGCGCGCGGCGTCGGCCAGGGGCAGCATGTCGGCATCGCTGCGCAGATGCTCGAATCCGTCGCGGATGGCCTGCGGGGTCATCGACTGCAGCCAAAGCCGGCGCACCGGCTGGCGCGCCGACGCGTATTGCTGGATCAGGCGGAAGATCAACTCGCCCTCGCGTCCCGCGTCGCAGGCGTTGACCACCGCGGTCACGTCCTTGCGCTTGAGCAGCTTGACGATCGCCGACAGGCGCGAGCGGGTCTTCTCGATGGGCTTGAGATCGAAATGCGGAGGCACCACCGGAAGGTGCGCGAAACTCCACTTGCCGCGCTTGACCTCGAAGGCCTCGGGCGCGCCGATCTCCACCAGGTGGCCGACCGCCGAGGTCACGAGGTACGACTCGTTCTCGAAGTACTCGTCGTGCTTGTCGAACTTGCCCGCGATCGGGGTGAGCGCGCGCACGATGTCTTGTGCGACGCTGGGCTTCTCGGCGATGACCAGGGTTTTGCTCATGGCTTGGGTTTCGTCACGCGGGGATCACGGAGGATTCGCGTATTTACAATGGCGCGCGGATATCCTCGGGCCGGTTTCGGCCACATCGCCCCTTTTTCTACTTTAACCACATTCGTGCCCGCGTTGCTCAACCGTCCCCGGCGCTCCCCCGCCAGCCCTCTCCCCGCCGCGCAACGCGGCCCGCGCACCGAGGTGCGGCAGTCGCCGGTGCACGGCAAGGGCGTGTTCGTGCGCCGTCCGATTGCCGCCGGCGCGCGCATTCTCGAATACCGCGGCGAACACATCGGGTGGAAGGAGGCGCTGCGGCGCCACCCCCACGACCCGGACCAACCCAACCATACCTTCTATTTCTCCCTGGAGACAGGAGGGGTCATCGACGCCAACGTGGGGGGCAACAGCGCGCGCTGGATCAACCACTCCTGCGCACCCAACTGCGAGGCGCGGGAGATCGACGGGCGCGTGTTCATCCACGCGCTGCGCGACCTGGGTGCTGGCGAGGAACTGTTCTACGACTATCACCTGAGCCTCGACGAGCGCCACACGCCCAGGCTCAAGCGCGAATACGCCTGCCGCTGCGGCGCGCCGGATTGCCGCGGCACCATGCTGGCGCCCAAGCGCTGAGGGACAAGCGCGCGTGAACCTGGCCGCCTCCGCCGCCCCGTGCGATGCGCCCTCCGAGGACACGGCGGCCGCCGCGGCGCTGCAAGGCGCACTGGAGGCAGCCGGCCACGGCTGCGCGGTGCACTGGCTGGCCGAGACCGGCTCCACCAATTCCGACCTGCTGGCCCAGGTGCGCGCCGGGCGCGGCACCGTGCAATGCCTGGTCGCCGGGCACCAGAGCGCCGGCCGCGGCCGGCGCTCGCGCAACTGGCACGACCAGGCGCCGGACGGCGCCGGCGCCGCGCTGTTGTGCTCGACCTCGTGGCCGCTGCCGCGCGGCTGCGAACTGGCGGGGCTGAGCCTGGCCGTGGGCGTGTGGCTGGCGCAGGCGCTGCGCGCCCTGGGCCTGCGCCACGCGGCCCTGAAATGGCCCAACGACCTGCTGCTCGGGTCGCGCAAGCTGGCGGGCATCCTGGTGGAGGTGGCCGATGCGCCGGATGCGCGCTGGGCGGTCATCGGCATCGGCCTGAACCTGCGCGCCCCACAAGGCCTGGCGCAGGCCGCCAGCCTGGAGCAGGCCGGTGTGGCGGCCGGGCGCTGGCAGGTGCTGGGGGCCTTGCTGCCGCGCCTGCTGTCGGGCCTGCAGGGATTCGCGCAACGCGGCTTCGCGCCGTGGATGGACGAATGGAACAGCCTGCACGCCTGGGCCGGAGCCCCGGTGCAGGTGCTGGGCGAGGACGGCGTGCCGCGCCTGCGGGGCGAGGCGCTGGGGGTGGACGAACACGGTTTCCTGTGGCTTCGCACCGCGCAGGGGCGCGAGCGCGTGGCCAGTGGTGACGTGTCGCTGCGCATGCAACAAGACTGAGCCGAGGGAGCCGAAGGAACATGCTGCGCAAGCTGGTGTTGTTGCTGCTGCTGGGCAACCTGGTGTTGTGGGCCTGGTCCCACGGCGCGCTCGCCGCCTTCGGCTGGGCCGCGCCGCGCGGGGGCGAGCCGCAGCGCCTGCGCGAACAGGTGCAGGCGTCGAGCCTGGTGCTGCTCGGCCCGGACGGTCAGCCGCTGGCGGCCTCGGCGCCCGTGTCCGCGACCGCGCCGGCGAAGCCAGGCGCATCGCCGGGCTCTTCGCCGGCGTCCTCGGCGCAAGGAGCCTCATCGCCATCGCCCGACGCGCCCGCCTCCGGCGCGGGCGCAGGCTCTGCGCCGGCCGCATCGGCGCCCGACGACAGTTCGAAGGTGAGCGCCGGGGCCGCGGCAGCCGCCGCCAGCGCTCCGGCCCCGGCGGCCTCCGCCGCGCCGGCGCGCAGCGCATCCGGCGCGTTGACCCAGGCCGCCGCGCAGGCCACCACCTGTGCACGCATCGGCCCCTACACGGGGCAGCCCGATGCGAAACTGGGCGCCGCGCTGCAGGCGGCCGGCCTGCGCGTCCAGGCACTCCGCCAGGACCTGCCCGAGCAATGGATGGTGTTCATGGGTCCCTACGCGAACAGCACCGATCTGCAACGCAAGCTCGACGAACTGCGCCGACTTTCGCTGCCCGCGGGCAGTTTCATCCAGGTCACCGGCCGCCCGCGCTACGAACCGGGCATTTCCCTGGGGGTGTTCGACCAGCGCGCGCAGGCCCAGGTGCAACTCAAACACCTGCAGGCGCACGGCGTGCAGACGGCTCACGTGGTGCAGCGCAACCTGGGCATGCAGGCGCAGTACTGGGTGCTGCCCGCCCTGAACGCCGACCAGGCACAGCGCCTGCGCGCCCTGCCGGCCTTGCGCGCGGCCGACATGCACGCGCAGGACTGTCCGGCCCGCTGAATCGTCGCGCACCGGGCTCCGCCCGACGCACGCATCCGGCGTGCTCAACTCGACTGCGTCTGCCCCAGCGCGAGGATGGGCGGGTCGCGGTAGGTTTCGTCGATCGTGTAGCCCTGGCTGCGCAACTCCCGCTCGTCGCGCAGGCGCCGGGCCGCGGAGCGTTCCAGCGCAGCGGGAATCAGTTCCTTCCAGCGAAGCATGTCCTGGACGTTGCGGAAGGACTTCCAGAAATGCGGCGTCTCACTTTCCAGTTCGATGGAGAACATGTAGACCCCACCCATCTTGGAATTGCGCAGGGCGGGTTCGTCGATGACGTTCACGCTCAGATAGACCCCGTCAGCCCAGAAATTCCAGTACGGCAGTTTGCGATTGAGTTGCATCCACTGCTCCAGCGAGGGCACGGTTCGTGGGTCTAGCGGGTAGTGGCCGTTTTGCGCGAGGGCATGGCGCATCGCCTCGGGGCCGCGCAGGCGCGGCTCCGATGGCAGGATGTGCCTTCGCCATCCCGCCCGCAGGATGTCGTCGAACAGCGCGAACAGCCTGTCGCGGGCGAGCGCGTGCGGGACCCGCTCTCCGTCCATCGCGAAGGCTCCGATGTTCCAGGCGTAGATGCCCTCCTCGGGAACTTCCGGACTGCTGGAACCCATGACATCGGACACCCTGGGAATGTCGAAGCTGTACGCGCCTTGGAGGTAGCGCACGCGGCCAAGCGCGTCCAGCGGCCAGTCGCGCTTGTAGAAGTGCATGCCCACCGGCTTGCGTTCGATGCCGGCGCCCGCGGCGCGAAGATCGAATTGGCTGGGGTCGCCGAGCGCGATGGTTGCTGGAGAGTCGGCCATGGCTTGAGGAGTGGAAAACGGGGAATGGAGGGCGCCGCGCCCCCAGCGAATGACGGGCGGTAGCGCGGCGACGCCGCAGGCGGCGGCACCCGCGAGAAGAAGGCGTCGGCGCCCCGGGCGCGGACGCGGCTCAGGCATAGCGGACCCCCAGGATGCGCAACTCCTCCAGCATGCGCTGCTGGCATGGGCCGTTCATCAGCGTGTGATATTGATCCGCCGTTCGGCGGATCCATTTCATGCGTTCGCGGTAGGCGTGCAGCTGGATGCCCGGCGGCGCGTCGGAGCGCCACTCCGGATCCTCCACGAACTCGTTCGCACTGAAGCTGAGTTGCATGCGGAACGTGAGCGGCGTGCCCTCGCTGTTCATGGGCATTCCCATCTTGCGGGCCTTCTCGAGCTCCTTCTGGAACTTGGGGTTGCCGTAGATCAGGCCCTGCAATACCTCGCCCTGTTCGTGGCGTGCCATCGCCCAGAGGTGTTGCATCGCGAGTTTGGCCTGCTTGTCGGGATCGGTCTCGGCTTCGAAAACCTTCCAGCCGTCGATGGCCTCGCGCATCAGCGGCGCCAGGCGCAGCTGGCCGATGGGCGCGCCCAGGGTCGCGCTGTTCTCGTCGAAATTCCAGGGAATGTTGGGCACGGCCTCGCTGGCCCATTCCTGCTTGCCCACGTTGGACAGCACGACGGGCTCGAAATCCTGCGCGTTGCGCTCGGCCGCGCACATCTCCACCGAATCCGGGCATACCGCCCAGGCGTAGTGCCACGGCAGCGCGTCGTTGTACAGCCACAGGTTGCCCTTGCCCAGCGCGCTCAGCGTGGCGGGCCCGTAGAACTGAAGCGCCCAGTTCTGGATCGTGAAAGCCACCTGCTTGGACGCGAAGGCCGCCAGGCCCGCCCAGTAGAAGCGCCCGCGGCGCGCGGGGTCGCCGTGTCGGTCGCTTTCCAGGTACAAGCGCGCATAGCCCCCGGCGATGCGCTCCGCGCGCATGGCGTAGCGCACGACCTTGCCGGCGTACTCGGCCCGCAGATAGGGTTCGATGTCGGTCCATTGCCCCTGCTCGTTCTTGTAGCGCGGCACGGGCCAGTCGGGATCGGGCAGCGGATCCGGGGAGATGATGGTGGGCGTCTCCCGGCTCAGATCGAGCATCCTGGGCCGGCGCAGCTTGATCCGGGGATACAGCTGCAGCATCGCGTGCTGCTGCGCCACGCTCCAGAACGAGCAGCAGGGGCATCGCACCTGCTGCGGCGGGCCGGGGTTGCGCACGGTGTGCAGGATGAACTTCAGGTGCTCGGGCATGGCGGTCTGGCGGGTGACGCGCGAAGCGTTCCCGCCAGACTAGACCCGTCCCCCAAGCCCGTGCCGGCGTGGGGATGCACTGCATGTCGGCCTCGGTCGTGGCGTCCAGCCCATTGGCGTTCAGCACGAACAGCACCTGACGCGACGAACAACACTACAGCGCGCATGGAACCGCCCGCCTCGCCGTGCCTCTAAATCATGGTCGGGGTTGCCAAGCCTGGCACCCGCTCGACTCTGAAGAGGACTCGCGATGCCAAGAACTGCAGGCCTGGCCCGGCACGGACCATCCGACGCAGAGGGATTGGGAGCCTATCTCGAGCGCTTATGCCAGCGCATGCCCCAGGCTCGCTCATACCTCGATCCCTCCTGGTTGCCCGAATCCCTGTCGAACCCGCGAGCCGGCGGTCGCCCCGCGCTGCCCGAGACGAGCGAATCAGGGGGCTTTGACGGGAACGTAGGCAAGCAGTACGCAAGCGTACAACTCGACCCGACGCGTTACATGCGCCGTGCCACCGGCTATGCCGCGCTTGTCCAGGCGCTCCAACGCTTCCGAGGCCCCTGGTCGGCAGGCGACGTGTTGCTCGACGCTCTGGCAGGAAACGGCACCTTTGCCCGGGTGGTCGAACGTCTTTGCCCCGAGATGCCCCAGTACGTGGGATGCGATACCTCGCTGACCATGGCCGCCAGCGGTCTGGACAACGGGCGCCTCATCTTCTGGGACGATGCCCGCTCACACATGCTGCGGGAATCCTTCGCCGACTACGCGGTCGCTTCCTACGGCTTGCATCACGTTGCCTGCGCCGACCGCGAGGATTACGTTGCCGGAATCCTGAGGCGCCTCAAGCCCGGCGGGACCATCGTTCTACAGGACTTCGACCGCGGCTCGGCGACGGCTCGATGGTATTCGGAATTTATCCATAAGTACCGTAGTTGCGGGCATGCCTTCACGCATTTCACCCAGCATGCCCTCGGAAGCCTGCTGGCGAAGAGCGGGGCGATTCACATCGAGAATCATGTCGTCTACGACCCATTCCTTCTGACCGTCGACGATACCGAATCCTTCGAATGCAGCAAGATCAGGTTCGCGCGAGACATGATCGATCTCTTCGCATTGGACGGCCTGCGCGATGGATCCAGCCAGACATCTGACGCGACCGCGCTGTTCGATTCGATGGAGCCCTATTTCAGACTCGAGCCCCGAATATTCAGTGAGCTTCAGGCAGCGCGACCGAACTACATCGAAGGCGGCACGCTGTGCAGCCGGGGGCGTCTCGTGACGACATCTCGCCGGGAGGCGAAGGCGCGACTGGGTGAAATCTGCGCAGGCCCCTGGTGCCGATGCCTTCCTCCTGCCGGGCCCTATCGGCGGCGAGTGGCAACCATGAGGGTGCTTTGAATGCACCCCTCGAGCACGCTCGAGCGAGGCGCGATCCTGGCTTCGTGCAGCATGCTCGTGGTGGGCCTGGCGGCAGTGGACTTCTTCAACCCCTCACTTCCGTACATCATGGCTTCTTTCGACGCGACGGAGGTCGCGGTCAAGAACCTGGCTGTGGTCTATCTGGTGGTGTTGGGCCTTGCCCAATTCGCCTATGGATCGCTCAGCGATCGCATCGGACGGAGGCCCTTGGTCGTGGCCGGGCTGGTGATCTCGGCCGCGGGCATGCTGCTGTGCGCCCAGGCGAACAGCCTGACCGCCTTGTATCTCGGACGCGTGGTGACGGCGTGCGGGAGCGCCGCATGCACCGTGATGGCTCGCGCGGTGATCGTGGACGTGTTTCACACGGAAGCTGCGCTCAGGCGGGGATTTGGATACTTCGCGACCTCGAGTCAGCTCTCGCCAGCCCTCGCGCCACTTGCCGGCGCGTGGATCCAGGAACACGCCGGATGGCGAGTCGTCTTCCTGTGCATGGCTGTCGTGACAGTCGCGGCTGCGCTGCTGCTCAGCCGCATGAGGGAGACCCACCATCCCGATCGAGAGCCGGGACCTGCAAAGCCGGCATGGGTGGCCTACGCCAGGCTGCTGCGGGACCGGAAGTTCCTCGGCTACAGCGCGGCGTCGGCGTTGATTTTTGTGTTCACCTTCGGCTTCTACGCGTCGGCTCCCTACGCCTTTCATGCTCTTGGCTTCAATGCGATGGAAAACGCATCGTCCTACCTGATCTATGCGGCAGGCCTGCTTTGTGGCGCCATGGCGGTGACGCGCCGAAGTGGCGCATGGTCAGCGCGCCGCATCTATGGAGCGGCGCTTGGCGCCTATGTGGTGGTGTTGAGTCTGGCCGTGGCGACGAAACCTGCGAACTCCCTGCTTTGGGCCGTGCTCCTGGCGTGGGTGCTGGGCGCGATCAGCGGCATCGCGGCGCCTCTCGCCCTGGCACTGGGCCTGGGTCGATGCCAGACCGACAAGGGCGCGGCGAGTGCCGTTCAAGGCGCCGTCAAGATGGCGGGCGCAGGGCTTGCGATGCTGGCCTTCGATCTCGTGCGGATCACGGACTTCGCCGTGCTGCTGCAGGTATTCCTGGGTATCGCGATGGCGTTGGCGCTCGTGCATCTGCTGCTCTGCCGGTCGCCACGAAGTCTCGGCGATGGCTAACAGGCTGTCGAAGTACCGGAGGGGGTCGCGTTGGCGCAAGGCGGCGGCTCGAGTCCGGCCGCTGGCGCAGCGCGCCCCGACGCCGACCGCCGCTCGCCCGTGAATTCTTGCCGCAGCGCTCCAGCGATCAGGCGCAGGCGTCCTGGCCCAGCCAGCGCCGCACCAGGTGCACCCAGAAGCTGGCGCCCAGGGGCAGGATCTCGTCGTTGAAGTCGTAGCTGGCGTTGTGCAGGGTGCAGGGGCCGGCGCCATGGCCGGGCATGCGGTGGTCGCCCGCGCCGTTGCCGATGATCACGTAGGAACCCGGGCATTGCTGCAGCATGTAGGAGAAGTCCTCGGCGCCCATCGAGGGCTCGAAGACCAGCACCCCCTGCTCGCCCACCAGTTCGAGCAGCACGCGGCGCGCGAACTCGGTGGGTCCGGCGTGGTTGACCGTGGGCGGGTAGTTGCGCGAGAACTCGAAGTCGCAGCTCAGGCCGAAGGCCTGCGCGGTGTGGGTGGCGATGCGCTGCATGTTGGCCTCGATCATGTCGAGCAGCGCGGTGCTGAAGGTGCGCACCGTGCCCTGCAGCTCCACGCTGTCGGGAATGACGTTGGTGGCCTCGCCGCCGTGCACCATGGTCACCGAGACCACGCCGGCCTCCAGGGGGTTCTTGTTGCGGCTGACCACGCTTTGCAGCGCCAGCACGATCTGGCAGGCCACCGGCACCGGGTCCAGCCCCAGGTGGGGCATGGCCGCGTGCGAGCCCCTGCCTCGCACGACGATGCGGAATTCGTTGCTCGACGCCATCACCGGGCCGGTGTTCACGGCGAACTTGCCGGCCTCGATGCCCGGCCAGTTGTGCATGGCGAACACGGCGTCCACGGGGAAGCGCTCGAACAGTCCGTCGCGCAGCATTTCCCGGGCCCCGCCTCCGCCTTCCTCGGCGGGCTGGAAAATGCACACCACGCGCCCCGGAAAATCGCGCTCGCGGCTCAGGTGGCGCGCGGCGGCCAGCAGCATCGCGGTATGGCCGTCGTGCCCGCAGGCGTGCATGCGCCCGGGGTGCCGGCTGGCATGATCGAAGGTGTTCTTCTCGGTCACCGGCAGCGCGTCGATGTCGGCGCGCAGGCCGATCGAGCGCGTGCCGGACTGGCGCCCCTGGATGACGCCGACCACGCCGGTGCGTCCGAGCCCGCGGTGCACCTCGATGCCCCAGTCCTGCAACTGCTGGGCGATCTTGTCCGAGGTGCGGCGCTCCTCGAAACAAAGTTCCGGATGTGCGTGAATATCCCGACGAATTTGTCGGAAGAGCGCCGCCTCCGCGACGATGGAATCGATGATTTGCATGTCCAGCCACCTCGGGACTCCGGACCGCGGCGGCCCGGGCTTTCCCGATTGTCGCGCATGCGCGCCACGACAGCATCCCTGTTACTCCGTGATTCCGGCGCCAACAGCGCCTAGACTGCGGGGATCATGTCCATGCCCTTGCCCGCCTCCACGCCGTCGCCGCCCCCCTCGTCCACGACCGCCGGCGAACTGCGCACGGTGCGCGCCGCCTGCCCGCACGACTGCCCCGACACCTGCGCCATGCTGGTGGGGGTGCGCGACGGCGTGGCGGTGCAGGTGCGCGGGGATCCGGACCATCCGACCACCGCCGGCGCGCTGTGCACCAAGGTGTCGCGCTACCTGGAGCGGACCTACCACCCGGAGCGCGTGTTGCAGCCGTTGCGCCGCATCGGCCCCAAGGGCAGCGGGCAATTCGAGCCGGTGTCCTGGGACCGGGCGCTGGACGACATCGCCGGGCGCCTGCGCGCGCTGGCCGACGGCGACCCCGAGTCCATCCTGCCCTACAGCTACGCCGGCACCATGGGCTTCGTGCAGGGCGAATCGATGGCCGCGCGGTTTTTCCACCGCCTGGGCGCCAGCCTGCTCGACCGAACCATCTGCGCCAGCGCCGGCGCCGAGGGGCTGCGCCAGGTGCTCGGCGGTCTGGTGGGCATGGACGTGGAGCAGTTCGCGCACAGTCGCCTGATCGTCATCTGGGGCAGCAACAGCATCACCAGCAACCTGCACTTCTGGTCCCTGGCGCAACAGGCCAAGCGCGCGGGCGCGACGCTGGTGTGCATCGACCCTTGGCGCAACGAGACGGCGAAGCGCTGCCACCTGCACCTGCAACTGCGCCCGGGCACCGATGCGGCGCTGGCCTGGGGCGTGATGGGCGAGCTGGTGCGCAACGACTGGCTGGACCACGACTACATCCAGCGCCACACCCTGGGCTTCGAGGCCTTGCACGAGCGCGCGCTGCAATGGAGCGCCGAGCGCGCCGCCGAAACCTGCGGCCTGGAGCCGCAGCAGGTGCGCGAGCTGGCGCGCCTGCTGGGCGGCACGCGCGCGGCCGGCATCCGGGTCAACTACGGGCTGCAAAGGGTGCGAGGCGGGGGCAACGCGGTGCGCGCCATCGCCTGCCTGCCGGCGCTGACCGGCGCCTGGCGCGAGCCGGCGGGAGGCCTGCTGCTGTCGAGCTCGGGGCATTTCGCGGTGGCGCGCGAGGCGCTGGAGCGCCCCGACCTGCTGGGCGCGCGGCGCCCGCGCACGATCAACATGTCGACCATCGGGGACGCGCTGCTGCACCCGGGAGGCGGCGACTTCGGCCCGCGAATCGACGCGCTGGTGGTCTACAACAGCAACCCGGCGGTGGTGGCCCCCGAGTCGACCAAGGTGCTGCAAGGCCTGCGCCGGGAGGATCTGTTCACGGTGGTGCTGGAGCATTTCCGCACCGACACCGCCGACCATGCGGACTACGTGCTGCCGGCCACCACGCAACTGGAGCACCTGGATGTGCTCAAGTCCTACGGGCACCGCTACTGGGTGGCCAACGAGCCGGCCATCGCGCCGGTGGGCCAGGCGCGCCCGAACTCGGCGATCTTCCGCGCCCTGGCCGCGCGCATGGGCTTCGACGAACCCTGCTTCGGCGACAGCGACGAGACCATCGCCGCGCAGGCGCTGGCGGTGGATCCGCGCAACGCCGGGCTGGACTTCGCCACGCTGCGCAGCCGGGGCTGGGGTAAGCTGGCCGTGCCCGACGCGCCGTTCGCCGAGGGCGGTTTTCCGACCCCCAGCGGGCGGTGCCAGCTGGCGTATCCGCCCGACCAGCAGGCCGGGCGCGACCCCTTGCCGCAGGTGATCCTGCCTTACGAATGCGCGCAGACCCGGCCGGAGCTGGCCGCGCGTTACCCGCTGGCCCTGCTGTCGCCGCCGGCGCGCAACTTCCTCAACTCCAGTTTCGTCAACGTGGAGTCACTGCGCGCGGGCGAGACCGGACCGCAACTGCTGGTGCACCCGGTCGACGCCGCCGCGCGCGGCCTGCGGGAGGGTCAGGAACTGCGCTGCTTCAACGACCGCGGCGAGATGCGCGCAGCCTGCCGCATCAGCGAGGACACCCGCGAGGGCCAGGTGATCACCCTGGGATTGTGGTGGCGCAAGCTCTCGCCGGACGGACGCAGCGTGAACGACCTGACCCACCAGCGGCTCACCGACCTGGGCGGCGGGCCGTGCTTCTACGACTGCCTGGTGGAGGTGGCACCGGCCTGAAAGCCGGCGCCGTGGGGCGGCTCAGGCGCCCACGCGATCGAGGGAGCGCAGGAAGGCCCGGGCGTTTTCATCCCCCACCACACGTCCGACCTCGCGACCGTCGCGGAAAAAGATGATGCCCGGCGGGCCGAACAGCTGGAAGCGCTTGAGCAGCGCCTGGTCGGCGGGCGTGTTGGCGGTGACGTCGGCGCGCAGCAGGTGCAGGCGCTGCAGCCGGGCGCGAACCTGCGGGTCGGTGAAGGTGAAGTTGTCCATCTCCTTGCACGACACGCACCAGTCGGCCCAGAAGTCCAGCATCACGGTGCCGCGCGCCTGGGCCAGCGCCGTGTCCAGCTGGGCGTTCGAGTCCACCGGCGCGAAGCGCAGCTCGGCGGCTCCCGCCTGCGCCAGCGACGAGCCTCCCATCAGGCCCTGCAGGGGTTGCAGCACGCTGCGCCCGCCGGAGGCCACGCCCACCACCAGCATGGCGCCGGCCAGCGCCAGCACCACGCCCAGGCCCTTCCACAGGCGCATCCAGCCGGAGGCGCCGTCGGGCAGGCGGTCGAACACGTGCAGGAAGCTGGCGCTGACGATGAGCAGCGCGGCCCAGGCCAGCATCTGCGTCCAGGCCGGCAGCACCCCGGCGAGCATGTACAGCGCGGTGGCCAGCAGCAACACGCCGAACAGGGCCTTGACGGCGTCCATCCAGCGCCCGGCGTGGGGCAGCAGCGCGGAGGCTCCGGCGCCGACCGCGAGCAGCGGCACGCTCATGCCGGCGGCCAGCGAGAACAGCGCCACGCCCCCGATCACGGCGTTGCCGGTCTGGCTGATGTAGAGCAGCGCGCCCGCCAGCGGCGCCGCCACGCAGGGCCCGACGATCAGCGCGGAGATGCCGCCCATCACGAACACGCCCACCGCGTGACCGCCGGGCAGCGCGCTGGAGCCTCGGCTGAGCCGGCTCTGGATGGCACTCGGCATCTGCAGTTCGTAGAAACCGAACATGGACAGCGACAGCAGCACCAGCAGCGCCGCGAACACCCCGAGCACCCAGGGGTTCTGCAGCGCCGCGGCGAGCCCGTGGCCGAGCAGCCCGGCGGCCACGCCGAAGGCGGTGTAGACCAGCGCCATGCCCAGGGAATAGACGGCGGCCAGCGCCACGCCGCGCCAGCGCGAGACCTGGTGGTCGCCGGTGCCCCCTCCGACGATGATGCTCGACAGGATGGGCACCATCGGCAGCACGCAGGGCGTGAAGGACAACAGCAGGCCCAGGGGCACGAACAGCAGCGCGATGGCCCACAGGTTGCCGCCTCCCAGTACCCGGGCGATGCGCGAGGTCTCGCCGGACGGCGCCGCCTGGGCCGGCGCGGAGGCCGTCGCCGCGCCGGACGGCGATGCGACCGACGCGATCGATGCCGGAGCCGCGGGCGCGGGCGACACGGACGCCGCGGATCCCGCTTCCACCGGGGCCGGCGGCGGCGTGTCCGCCGAGGTCGCGGATCGGCTGCCGCCCAGCGCGCCCAGCAGCTTGCCGAGAGCCGATGACGCGGCCTGCTCCTCGCCCTGCACGCCCGCGGTGCCGTTGCCGCCGAAGGCCTTCAGGCTGACCTCGACCACCTTGTCGATGGGCGGGTAGCACAGGCCCTGGTCGGAGCAGCCCTGATAGGTCACCTTGAGGGCGAATTTCGCCGGGGCGGCCTGCACGGGCAGGGGCACCACCACCTGGTCGCGGTAATGGGCGACGATGTGCCCGAGATTGGGGTCGAACTTGCGGTGCGCCGGCGGAAAGTCCGGCGCCCCCAGGCGCACGCCCGGCGTTTCCGAGACGAAGTGGAAGCGTTCCTGGTAGAGGTAGTAGCCCTTGGCGATGTCGAAGCGCAGCTGCACGGTGTTCGCCGACGGTGCCGGCACCGACAGCCGGAAGGCCTGATCGGGCGGCAGGAACTGCCCTTGCTGGGCCTGCGCGCCGGCGACGGCGAACAAGGCCAGCGCGCCGGCCAGCCAACGGGCCACGGCGGGAGGAACGCGGAACGGGGACATCGTGGGCGGCTCTATATCAGTCGAAGTTGATATTGTGGCACCAATAGTCTCCCATGGTGCTCCTGCGCCGCGTTTCCTGCACGCGGCTCAGGCGCGGAAGCGCCTGCGGGTGAGCACCAGCGCCAGCCACCATCCGGCCCCCAGGTACAGCAGCAGCAGGCCGAGGTGCAGGGGCCAGCGCGCATCGAAACCGCCCAGGAAAAGCGGGCGCACGAGTTGCACGGCGGCCTGCAGCGGCAGGATCTGCGCGAATGTCCGCAGCCAGGGCGGCATGGCCGTCAGGGGAAAGAAAATGCCCGACAGGAAGGCCATCGGGGTCAGCGCCAGCGTGAGGTAGTAGGTGAAGAAGTCGTAGGACCGCGCCAATGCGTTGACCACCAGGGACAGCGCCGCGAACACGGCCGCCACCAGCGCCATCAGGGGCAGCACCAGCAGCAAGGTGGGCGCGCGGCTGATGCCCAGCAGCACCACCACCAGCAGCAGCGCGCTTCCGCTCATCAGCGCCTTGGTGGCCGCCCAGGCCAGTTCGCCCAGCAGCACGTCGCCCAGCCCGGTGGGCGTGAGCAGGATGGCGTCCCAGGTGCGTTGCACGTGCATGCGCGAGAAGCTGGAATAGGTGGCCTCGAAACTGGCGGCATTCATCACCCCCATGCACACGCTGCCCGAGGCGAGGAACAGGATGTAGGGCACGCCGTCCACATGGCCGACCAGCGAGCCCACGCCCCAGCCGAAGGCGGCCAGCGTGAGCAGCGGTTCGGCCACGTTGCCGATCAGGCTGGCCAGCGCGAGCTTGCGCCACACCAGCGCGTTGCGGCGCCACACCGGCACGAAGCGCCAGCGCGGCAGCGACGATACGCCTGGCGGCAATCCGCCAGGCAGCGATGCACGGGGGAGCGAGGCCGGTTCGGACATGGCGGATGCGGTTCGATGCGAGGCGGGCTGAGGCGGGACGCCTGGGTTCGAGGGCGGTCAGTCGCGCAACTGGCGCCCGGTGAGCTTGAGGAACACGTCCTCGAGGTTGGCGGGCCGATGCAGCACGCGCACGCCGTCGCCCAGCACCTGCAGGGCGTCGAGCACGGCATCCGGCGCGTGCGTATAGGCGAACAGCGTATCGCCGCTGCGCTCCACGCGCTCGGCCAGGGGCGTGGCCAGCGCCTGCGCCCGGTCGACCAGCGCGCCGTAGACCTCGATCACGCGCGGCTCGACGTGGCGCTCGATCAGCGCCAGCGGGGTGTCCTCGTCGAGCCGGCGTCCGTGGTCGAGCACCAGCACGCGCGCGCACAGGCGTTCGGCCTCGTCCATGAAGTGGGTGGTCAGCAGGATCGACTTGCCCTGCGCCAGCAGGCTCTTGAGCCGGTCCCAGATCAGGTGGCGCGCCTGCGGGTCCAGCCCGGTGGTGGGCTCGTCGAGGAAGATCAGCGCGGGGTCGTGGATCAGGGCGCGCGCCAGGCTCAGGCGCCGCTTCATGCCGCCCGAGAGTTCCTGGATGCGCGCGTCGGCCTTGTGCTCCAGCGCGGCGAATTGCAGCAGCGTGGGGATGCGCTGGCGGGTCTGAGCGTCGCTCATGCCGAAATAGCGCCCGTAGACCATCAGGTTCTCGCGCACCGTGAAGTCGGGGTCGAGGCTGTCGAACTGGGTCACCACGCCCACGCGCATGCGCGCGCGCGCCGCTTCGGAGGGCACGGGCAGGCCCATCAGTTCGATACGCCCGGCGTCGGGCGCGGCCAGGCCCAGGCACAGCCGGATGGTGGTGGTCTTGCCGGCGCCGTTGGGGCCGATGATGCCGTGGCACTGGCCGGGCAGGATGTCCAGGTCCAGCTCGCGCACCACCTCGGTGGCGCCGTAGCGCTTGACCAGGCCGCGCACGCTCAGCAGGGGCGCCGCGGCCTCGAGGGTCGGAACATGCTCAGCCAGCAGGGTCTGCACGATCGGGGGTCTCGGGATGACGGGTCGGAAATGCAAACGGCGCGCCCACCCCGTCGAACGGGATGCGGCGCGCCGTGTGGCGGCGGCGGATTACTCGGCGGCCTTGTCCTCGCCCGCGGCCGGCTCCGGACGGTCCACCAGTTCCACCAGCGCCATCGGCGCATTGTCGCCGACGCGGTAGCCGAACTTCAGGATACGGGTATAGCCGCCCGGACGATTGCGATAGCGCTCGCCCAGTTCGCCGAACAGCTTGACCACGGATTCACGATCGCGCAGGCGGTCGAAGGCCAGGCGGCGATTGGCCAGGCTCGGCTTCTTGCCCAGGGTGATCAGCGGCTCGACCACGCGGCGCAGTTCCTTGGCCTTGGGCACCGTGGTCTTGATGGCCTCGTGCTCGATCAGCGAGTTGGCCATGTTGCGCAGCATGGCGAGCCGGTGGCTCGAAGTACGGTTGAGTTTGCGCAGTCCGTTTCCGTGACGCATGATGACAGTCCTTTTGCAGGGGATCTCGGGCCGGCCGTATCAGGTACCGGCCCCGTTATCAGGGGTTGCGCCCGTCGAGTTCGGCCGGCGGCCAGCTCTCGAGCTTCATCCCCAGGGTCAGGCCGCGAGCGGCCAGCACTTCCTTGATTTCGTTCAGGGACTTGCGTCCCAGGTTCGGCGTCTTCAGCAGCTCGGTCTCGCTGCGCTGGATGAGGTCGCCGATGTAGTAGATGTTCTCGGCCTTGAGGCAGTTGGCCGAGCGCACCGTCAGTTCCAGATCGTCCACCGGGCGCAGCAGGATCGGGTCGAACTGCTGGGCGCTGGCGGAACCGGCGGCCTCCAGCGACTTCTCGGCGCCTTCCAGGCTGGCGAACACCGACAGTTGCTCCACCAGGATGCGCGCCGAGGTGCGAATCGCCTCTTCGGCGCTGATCGAGCCGTTGGTCTCGATGTCCATGACCAGCTTGTCGAGGTCGGTGCGCTGCTCCACGCGGGCGTTCTCCACCGCGTAGCTGACCCGGCGCACGGGCGAGAAGGAGGCGTCGAGCACGATGCGCCCGATGGTCTTGCCGCCCTCGTCGGCGTAGCGACGCAGGTTGCCCGGCACGTAGCCGCGGCCCTTCTCGACCTTGATCTGCATGTCCAGCTTGCCCTGTTGCGACAGGTGGGCGATGACATGCTCGGGGTTGACGATCTCGACGTCGTGCGGGGTCTGGATGTCGGCCGCGGTGACCACGCCCTCGCCTTCCTTGCGCAGCGACAGCGTGACCTCGTCGCGGTTGTGCAGCTTGAACACCACGCCCTTGAGGTTCAGGAGCACGGCGATCACGTCCTCCTGCAGGCCGTCGACCACGGAGTACTCGTGCAGCACGCCGTTGATGCTGACCTCGGTGGGCGCATAGCCCACCAGCGAGGACAGCAGCACGCGGCGCAGCGCGTTGCCAAGGGTGTGGCCGTAGCCGCGCTCGAAGGGCTCGAGCGTGACCTTCGCGCGCAGGGCGCCGAGGCTTTCGACCTGGATGGACTTGGGACGCAGCAGTGCGGTTTGCATCAGGATTCCTTCAATACCCTCCGCTCGTTACGCGGATAAGGCTGAAAGGCGGGCAACGCCCGCCGGATGGCGCCGCGGCACGAGCGTGCCGCGGTCACGAATCAACGCGAATACAGTTCGACGATCAGCGATTCGTTGATGTCGCTGCCGAACTCGTCGCGGTCAGGAGTCTTCTTGAACACGGCTTCCATCTTCGATGCATCGACCTGCATCCAGGCGGGAAAGCCGTTGCCCTCGGCCAGCTTGAGCGCATCGGCGATGCGCAGCTGCTTGCGGGCCTTCTCGCGCACCGAGATGGTCTGGCCGGGCTTCACGCCGGCGGACGGGATGTCGGTGACCTGGCCGTCCAGCAGGATGGCGCGGTGGCTGACCAGCTGGCGGGCTTCGGCGCGGGTGGAGGCGAAGCCGGCGCGGTACACCACGTTGTCGAGCCGCGACTCGAGCAGGGTCATCAGGTGCGTGCCGGTGTTGCCGCGCAGGGTCTGCGCCTTTTCATAGGTACGGCGGAACTGCTTTTCCAGCACGCCGTACATGCGCTTGACCTTCTGCTTCTCGCGCAGCTGGGTCGCGTAGTCGGACTGGCGCGAACCCGAGGTGCGGCCGTGCTGGCCGGGCTTGGTGTCGAACTTGGCCTTGGACTCGATGCCGCGACGTGCGCTCTTGAGGAACAGGTCGGCGCCTTCGCGACGCGAGAGTTTGGCCTTGGGGCCGAGATAGCGTGCCACTTGATGGTTCCTTCGATGTTGCTGCCGCGGCCGTCAGGTCCGCCGCGGGAGCCTGCGCCCGGAGGGCACAGGCAGTGGGCTTGGCGCCGCTCGCGCGGCGCGGATTCGATGAGGACGATGCCTCAGATACGACGACGCTTGGGCGGACGGCAGCCGTTGTGCGGCACCGGGGTCACGTCGGCGATCTGCACCACCTTGATGCCCAGGCCGTTGAGCGCGCGCACGGCCGACTCACGGCCGGGGCCGGGGCCCTTGATGCGCACCTCGAGCTGCTTGATGCCGCACTCGATGGCCTGGCGACCGGCGTTCTCGGCCGCGACCTGGGCCGCGAACGGGGTCGACTTGCGGGAGCCCTTGAAGCCCTGGCCGCCCGACGAAGCCCACGACAGCGCGTTGCCCTGGCGATCGGTGATGGTGATGATGGTGTTGTTGAACGACGCGTGCACGTGCGCAATGCCGTCCGCAACGTTCTTGCGGACCTTCTTGCGCGCTCGCTGCGCCGAACCGGTGGTGGAGCCTTTTGCCATGACTTGGTCCTTGAAAGCTTATTTCTTCAGCGCGGCGGCGCCCTTGCGCGGTCCCTTGCGGGTGCGGGCGTTGGTGCGGGTACGCTGGCCGCGCACCGGCAGACCGCGGCGGTGACGCATGCCGCGGTAGCAGCCGAGGTCCATCAGGCGCTTGATGTTGATCGACACCTCGCGACGCAGGTCGCCTTCGATCACGAAGTGCCCGACCTGCTCGCGAATGCGCTCGAGCTCGGTGTCGGTGATGTCCTTCACCTTGGTCGAATACGCCACGCCGGCCGCTTCGCAGATCTTGCGCGCGGTCGTGCGGCCGATGCCATAGATCGCAGTCAGACCGATTTCTGCGTGCTGATGCGGCGGAATGTTGATACCAGCGATACGGGCCATGGAAATCC
>JAJZUV010000013.1 GCA_021848345.1 Pseudomonadota bacterium
GCGGGCGCCGACGGCGCCGGCGCGCTGGGCCTGGCGCTGCGCCCGGCGGGCGGCGGTGCGCGCGCCGCCGGGGCCGGCGCGGCCGACGAGGTGCTGCAGCGCTGGCTGAGCGAGGGCCGCTTCGAACCCGAGCGCCTCGACGGACGTTTCGCCTATGTGCTGTGGCCGGCCGACCCGCAAGCCGCGGTGCAGGCCTGCACCGATGCCTTCCGCACCTGCCCCGTCTACCACGCCACCACCTCCGAGGGCCTGCTGCTGGCCAGCGACCTGCGCCTGATCCTGCGCAGCGGCCTGGTGCGCCCGCGCGTGTCGACGGCGGCGATGTATCAGTACCTGAACTTCAGCTACGTGCCGGCGCCGCTGAGCGCGGTCGAGGACGTGTCCAAGCTGGAGGCGGGCACCCTGCTGAGCGCGCGCGGCGACAAGGTGCAGATGCGGCGCTACTGGGACGCCCGCTATCCCGAGGACCTGCGCGCGCCCGAGGCCGAGCGGGTGCGCCAGTTGCGCGAGACCATCGTGGGCACGGTCGAGTCCTACCGCTGCGCCGAGCATGCGGGCTGGGGCACCTTTCTCAGCGGCGGCACCGACAGTTCGAGCATCTCGGGCATCCTGGCGCGCGCCCACGACGCGCCGGTGCACAGCTTTTCCATCGGTTTCGCCGAGGAAGGCTACGACGAACTGCCCTACGCGCGCATCGCCGCCCGGGCCTTCGGCCTGCAGTCGCACGAGTTCCGGGTGGGCGAGAGCGACGCCGTGAGCGCGCTGCTGCGCCTGCTGCAGGCCTACGACGAGCCCTTCGGCAATTCCTCGAGCATCCCCACGCTGTTCTGCGCCGAGCTCGCGGCCTCCTCGGGGGTGGACCTGATGATCGCCGGCGACGGCGGGGACGAGATCTTCGGCGGCAACGAGCGCTACCGCAAGGACCGGATTTTCAGCGCCTACCACGGCGCGCCGGCGCCGCTGCGCCTGCTGGGCTCGGCGCTGGCCGCCGGCGCCGGGTCGCTGCGCAGCCGCACCGCCAACCGGGTGCGCAATTTCGTCGAGCGCGCCAGCCTGCCCAACCCCGACCGCTTCTACAACGACGACGCCTTCGCGTCCAAGTACTTCACCCAGTTGCTCACGCCGCGCATGCGCGGCGCGGTGGGACCCGACGACGCGCTGGACGTACTGCGCCGCATCTACCGCCAGTGCGACGCTCCGTCGGAAATCCACCGCCTGATGTACCTGGACCTGCGCATGACCATCGCCGAGAACGACCTGGTGAAGGTCACGCGCGCGGCCAAGCTGGCGGGGGTGAACACCCTGTTCCCCTACCTGGACCGCCGGCTGCTCGACTTCACCGGGCGGCTTCCCGGCAGCGACATGGTGCGCGGCCTGCACAAGCGCCACCTGTTCAAGCTGGCCACGCAGGACATCCTGCCCGAGGAGATCCGCACCAAGAAGAAGCAGGGCTTCGGCCTGCCCACCAGCGTGTGGCTGCGCCGCGGCGGACCCTACGCCGAGCTGGTGCTCGACACGGTGCTGTCGGCCCGCGCGCTGGAGCGGGGCCACTTCGAGCCGGCCTTCATCCGCGAACTGGTCGATCGCCACCGCAAGGGGCTGTGGGACCACGCGGCGGACCTGCACGTGCTGGCCATGCTCGAACTCTGGCAGCAGGCCCACGTGGACGCGCCCGCGCCGGCCGCCGAGGGCGCGCCGCAGGCGGCCACGCAGGACGGAGCCTGAACGACCATGTGCGGAATCGCCGGACTCTTCGCGCTGGACGGGGCCCCCGAGCCCCGGGACGGCCTGGTGGAACACATGTGCGCGCAGATCGTGCACCGCGGCCCCGACGACCAGGGGGTGTTTCGCCATCCCATCGGCCACATCGGCATGCGCCGGTTGAGCATCATCGACCTGTCGACCGGTCACCAGCCGATCGCCAACGAGGACCGCTCGGTGTGGATCGTGTTCAACGGAGAGATCTACAACTACCGTGAACTGCGCCGCGAGCTCGAAGGCCACGGCCACGTCTTCGCCACCCACAGCGACACCGAGTGCATCGTGCACGGCTACGAGCAATGGGGCGACGCCGTGTTCTCCCGGCTGCGCGGCATGTTCGCCGTGGCCATCGTCGACCTGCCGCGGCGGCGCCTGCTGCTCGGGCGCGACCGCCTGGGCAAGAAGCCCCTGTACTACACCCGCCTGCGCGACGGCACCCTGGCCTTCGGCTCCGAGCTCAAGTGCCTGAGCGTGCTGCCGGGATTCGAGCCGCGCATCGACGCGCAGGCCACGCGCGACTACCTGGCGCTGGGCTACGTGCCGGCGCCCGCCAGCATCTACGAGGGCGTCTACAAGCTGCCGCCGGCGCACCTGCTGGTGGCCGAGGGCGGCGCGCTGCGCACCCAGTGCTACTGGAAGCCCGCCTTCGGCCCCAAGTGGGAGGACGACGAGACCACGCTGCGCGAACGCCTGCTGGCGCAGCTCGACGAGGCGGTGCGGGTTCGCCTGGTCAGCGACGTGCCCTTCGGGGCCTTTCTCAGCGGCGGACTCGACTCCAGCGTGGTGGCCGCGCTGATGGCGCGCAACATGTCGCGCCCGGTGCAGACCTTCTCCATCGGCTTTCGCGAGGACAGTTTCAACGAACTGCCCGCCGCGCGCGCGGTGGCCGCGCACATCGGCGCGCAGCACACCGAACTGGTGGTGGAGGCCGACGCCACCAGCGCGCTGGAGGACCTGGTCTGGTATTTCGACGAACCCTTCGGAGATTCCTCGGCCATCCCCACCTACCTGGTGTCGCGCCTGGCGGCGCGGGACGTGAAGATGGTGCTGTCGGGCGACGGGGGCGACGAACTGTTCGCCGGCTATGACCGCTACGCGCGCTACGCGCGCCTGCGTTCGCTGCGCGCGTCGACCGCCGGGCTGCTGGGCCCGCTGCTGCGCGCGGGCGGCGCGCTGCTGGGCGGCGGCCGGGGACGGCGCCTGCGGCGCATCGGCGAACGTGCCGGCCTGCCCTTCCCCGACGACTACATCTCCGGCGTGGCGCTGGCCAACGCCGACGACCTGGGGCGACTGCTGGCGCCCGGCATGCGGCGAGACGACCCTTACGCGAGCATCCGCGCGCAATTCCAGCGCGACGAGGTGTCCGACCCGATGGAGCGCATCCTCGACGGCGACCTGCGCACCTACCTGGCCGACGACATCCTGGTCAAGGTCGACCGCATGACCATGGCCAACTCCCTGGAGGCGCGCGCGCCTCTGCTGGACCACGAGTTGCTGGAGTTCGCAGCGCGCCTGCCCTTCGACATGAAAATGCGCGACGGCCGCGGCAAGTATCTGTTCCGGCGCGTGGCCGAGCAGCTGCTGCCGGCCGACGTGCTGAACAAGCCCAAGCAGGGTTTCGCGATCCCCATCGCGCAATGGCTGCGCGGCCCGCTGCGCGAGCGTATGCAGGACACCCTGGCCAGCGGCTCCTTCGCGGGGCGCGGGGTGTTCGATGTCGGCGAGGTCCAGCGGCGCATGCGCATGCACCTGAACGGCGGCGAGGACCACGGCGAGATGCTCTGGCTGGTGCTCACCTACGAGACCTGGGCCCGACGTTTCGTCGACGCCAGGCCCGCGCCCGCGGCGCCGGCGTCCCAACCCCTGACGGCGATCTCCCGATGAAGCCCTCCACGCGCGTCGGCGTCCCGGCCGAACAGCCCACGCCGGCCGCCCTGAAGTACCTGCTGGTCGCGACGGTGTTCTACATCCCGAACCAGCGCATGTTCCCCGACTTCTCGCTGACCGGGCTCAACATCACCAACCTGTTGTTCCTGGCGCTGCTGGTGCTGATCCTGCGGCGGCGCGACGTGGCGCCCCCCAGCCCGCCGCTGAAAAAGCAGTTCATCGCGTATTTCCTGGTGCTGGTCTGGGGCTTCCTGATCGGGCAGCTCTACGACGGCTCGAAGATGTTCGCCGACCTGCAGGTGCTGAAGAACGCGGTGCTGTACATGCTGCTGTACTTCCTCGCGTATTACGGCGCCTGCGATCGCAAGACCATGCGCCTGCTGTTCTACGTGATGCTGTTCACGGTGTTCTTCGACACCTACCTGGGCCTGCGCCAGGTGATGGACTACGGCATGGGCTACAACGAGACGCGTCGCGTGGCGGCCCCCTTCAGCTGGAATTCCACCGACGCCAACCGCTCGTCGGCCTACTACACGCTGTACCTGGTGCCGATGGCGGTGACCGCGCTGTACCTGCCGCGGCGCCTGCTGCGCTGGTTCGCCTTCGCCTGCGTGGGTTTTGTCATATTCGTCAACTTCTTCACCTACTCGCGCCAGTCCTACGGGATCATCGTGGTGGTGCTGTTGCTGCTGGCCGTGCGTCGCAGCCCGGTGCTGGTGCTGGTGCTGGCCATCGCGCTGGTGAACTATCACCTCTGGCTGCCGGACTCGGTGGTGCAGCGCATCGACATGACGGTGAAGACCAAGGACGTGGTGCCCGGCGAGGCGGAGCCGCTGAACAAGGAACTGGACACCAGCACCGAGTCCCGGTTCATCATCTGGGGCGGAGCCGCGCAACTGTTCATCCGCAACCCTTGGGGCATCGGGCTGGACAACTTCCACCGACGCATCGGCGAGTACGCGCCCGACTACGCGGGCTACGACGCGCACGACTATTTCGTGCTGACCACCACCGAGAACGGCTTCGTGGCCCCGATCGCGCTGCTCGCGCTGCTGCTCGGCCTGTTCCGCCTGGGCAGGCGCGTGGAGAAGGAAGGCCGCGAGCCCGAATCCAGGTTGTACGGCTTGTCGATATGGCTGGGCACGCTGGCCGTGGCGATGATCAACCTGTACGGCAGCCGTTTCGTGGACGGCAACCTGATGTCGAATTTCTGGATCCTCGCCGGCATGACCGCGCGCTACCTGCAGATCGTGCAGGGCACGCCCGAGGCCGCGCCGAAGCCGGCCCGGAGCCGACCGCGAAGCCCGCTGGCCGGGGCGCGCACCCCGAGCGCCTGAAGGCTCGGGGTCGGCACGGACGCGGGACATCTCCCGCGTCGACCCTGCCGGTCCCCGCGCGTCAGAACGCTCCCGCGTTCCAGCCGCTGCTGTTGACGAAGGCGGTGCCCTCGAGGTTGGTGGTGTAGCTCTGCGACGCCCCCACGCCGATCGCCGGCGAGGTCGAAGCGGGGATCGCGTTGCGATAGTCGTAGGCCGACAGCCCGGTGTCGTAGTAGACGCTGGGCGCCGACTGGAACTGGCCCACGCCGAAAAGCTGGGGATCGGCGAAGCCGGCATCGGAACTGCCGTTCAGGGAACTGATGTCCGAATTCCAGGTGCTGAAGCTCAGGTAGGTCCCGCTGCCCGAGGCCGAATTCACGTAGAACGGGCTGACCCACCGCGGGTTGTAGTACAGGTTCTTGCTCCAGGTCACGCCGCTGTAGTGGCTGAGTGGCCCGTCGAGCTGCACCACCGGCTCGGTGTTGTCGAAGCCGTAGACCAGGTTGTTCGCGATCACCGTGCCGGAGTCGGCGGTGCCGGTGTTGTCCAGCAAGTGGATCCCCGCGGTGAAGGTGCCGCTCGGCGTGGTCGGCGGCAGGATGATCGTATTGTTCGCGATCAGGGTGTTCTTCAGGCTGTGCTGGCTCTGGGTCGGATTCCCCTCGGCGTACTCGTTGATGCCGATGCGGCAGCCGGCCATCAGGTTGTCGTAGACCTGGGTGTTGGCCAGGTTGGCGCTGCCGCCGGAGGAGTTGTACTCGTCGGCCAGCATCAGGCACACCGTGTACTTCTGCGGCGGGCCCGAACTCCAGTTGGAGGAACTGGACGGGTAGAACAGCTGCGATTCCTGGATCGGGTGGTCGAACAGGATGTTCTGGCGCGCGGTGTCGTTGGGCTGGTTGTCGAAATACATGTTGACCGACCAGTTGTCGAAGGCCACGTTCTGCTCGAACAGGGTTCCGCCGGTCGCCGCGCCTGAGGAATTGCTGCCGTAGGAGATGATGCCCTCGCCGCCGTTGTCGAACACGACGTTGCCCCGCGCCGTGCCGTTCAGGCTGTAGCTGAAGGCCAGTCCGCCGCTCCAGCCGCCGCCGTCCTGGGCGAACTGGTTGTTGCCCCGGGGCCAGTTCAGCAACACGTTCTGGTAGACGAAGTTGTACAGCGCCTGGTTGTCTGTATTGGCGTTCTGGGCGTTGGCCATGAAGTTCAGCCCGGCCTTGGCGTTGAATTCCAGCAGGCAGTTCTGCACCGTGATGTGGCTGCCGTAGCCCCAGATCCCCGCCGCGCCGCTGCCGCGCACCGTCAGGCCGTTGAACACCAGGTAGTCGTTGTTGTAGAAAAAGACCACCTGTTGCGAGCCGTCGTTGCTGGGCACCACGATGTCCGACTGGCTGGGGCTGGAATTGCCGAAATCGGCGGTGATGGTGTTGCCCGACAGGTACCAGGCGTTGGAACCCGGGGTCACCGCGGAGGCCGAGCCGACCTGGCTCAGTGGCACCTGGTTCACCACCACCGCCACCGGGGTGAAACTGGCGGTGGCCTGCCACACCGAGCCGTTGACCTGGGTCCAGCCGTTCACCGGGGTGGAGCCGTCGATGATCACCGGGCCGCTGCCGTCGCTGCCGAAGGTGATGGGCTTGCCGGCGGTTCCGCTGGCATAGTTGGTCATCTTGATGGTGCTGTGGTACGTGCCGGCGGCGATCAGCACCGTGTCGCCGGCCTGCACCACGCTGGCGGCCTTCTGGGGCGTGGCGAAAGCGGTCTGCGGGCTCAGCCCGTTGTTGCTGTCGCTGCCCGTCGTGCTGACGTAGTAGGTCGTGCCGGTGGTGGACGGCGGGGTCGTCGGGGTTCCCGGCTCCCAGGTATGCCAGGGCAGCTGAATGTTCTGGAAGCTCGACGCCGGCAGGCCGCCGGAACCGAGGCCGTTCTCGGAGCCGGCGGAAGAACCGCCGCCACCGCCGCAGGAGGAAAGCGCCAGGCAGGCGCCCAGGGCCGGCACAAGAGCCCGGCGCGCCCAGGCGCGGGAGCGGGAAACCATGATTCGTGAACGCATGCGATACCTACGGAAAAGGGACAAACTCCCATCGGACCCCGGGTTGCGCGCTCGCGCCTCGCGCACGAGGCGACACGCGCGGCATCGGATCCGATGCGCACAGCCCCCTGACCGGCCCTTGCGGCCGGCTCGTTTTCGTTATGGCCCCGCGCAAATTCACGATTCCCGGCAATTCTTGGAAAAGTATGCCAAGGATTCGTGAAAAATTTGTTTCCCCGGGAGTGTACTTGGTCGCGAGCCGAGGGTTCCAACAATTTGTCACATTTGGCCTTTTCAGGCCGCCCTGCGCGCCAGGTAGATCCCCGCCAGCGCCACCGCGCCGCCGGCCATCTGCAGCGGGCCCATCGCCTGGCCCAGGATCAGCCAGGCGTACACCGCGGCGGCGGCAGGCTGCATCAGCAGCCCCACCGAGGCCAGGCCCGGGTGCAGGTGCTTGATGGCGTGCGCCACCACCACCTGGCCTCCGATCTGCACCACCAGCGCCAGTCCGAGCAGCCACAGCCAGCCGATGGGCGCGGTGGGCAGCATATGGCCCTGCGCCAACGCGAAGGGCAGCAGCGCCAGCGTGGCCCCCGAGCTCACCCAGGCCATCAGCGGCAGGGTGCGCAGGCGCTGGCGGGCCTGCTGCACGCCGAGCTGGTAGGCGGCGTAGAACAGGGCCGAGCTCAGGCCGCAGATGTCTCCCAGCAGCGCGGTGCCGTGGTTCAGGTGGGCACCGATCATCAGCATGGCGCCGGCCAGCGCCACGCCCATGCCGAGCAGGAAGCCGCCGCTGGGGGCGATGCCGGTCATCGCCCACAGCGCGACTGCGATGACCACCGGCGCCAGGTTGGACTCCAGCGTGGCGTTGGCCACCGTGGTCCAGAACAGGCCCAGGTGGTAGAGGATCAGGTCGCCGGCGAACATGGTGCCGGCCAGCGCGATCAGCGCGGTGCGCGACCAGCCGCGGAACCACACGGGCACGACGGGAGCGGGCTGTTCCAGCGCCGGCTCCAGCTCGGCGTCGGCGGACGCCGGTGCCGCGGCCGCACGCGTGCGGCGCCATCGTTCGGCCAGGGCCCAGCTCACCAGTACCACGGAGGCCAGCGCCATGCGCCAGAAGGCGCTGCCGAAGGGGCCCACGCCCACGTTGCCCGCCAGGCGCACCAGCACGCCGCCCAGGCCCATCATCGCGCCGCCGAAAAGCAGGATCAGGAATTCCATCCCGCCATTGTTGCCGACCCGCACGTCCCGCGCGCAACGCTGCGCGGCGGTGACCGCCGCGCGAGCCGCCGGCTCAGAACAGGCTGGGCTGCAGCAGCGCGCGCGGCGCCACGAACTGGGTGCTGTCCAGCGCCTGCACCCGCTGCGCCAGCCCGGCGCGCCGCGCCGCGCGCGCCACGCGCTGGCTCAGCAGTTGCGCCCAGGGACCCTGGCCGCGGAAGCGCTGGCCGAAGGTGGCGGCGTAGTCGCGCGGGGCGCGGGTTTCGTCGCCCTCGCGCGATGCCGGATCGATGCCGTGCAGGTCCTGCACCCGCGCCATGACCCGCGCCGCGCGCTCGGGGAAATGGGTCTGCAGCCAGTGCCGGAACAGCGGCGCCACCTCCCAGGGCAGGCGCAGCACGATGTGGAACACGGCCTGCGCGCCGGCGTCGGCGGCCGCCTGCACGATGGCTTCGATGTCCCCGTCGTTCACGAAGGGAATGACCGGCGCGATGCCCACCGTCACCGGCACGCCGGCCTCTGCCAGCCTGCGCACCGCCTGCAGCCGGCGCTGCGGGGAGGCGGCGCGCGGCTCCAGGATGCGCGCCAGGGCGGGGTCCAGCGTGGTGATGCTCAGCGCGGCGTGCGCGCGACGCGCCGCCGCGGCCTCGGCCAGCAGGTCGATGTCGCGCTCGATGCCGGCCGACTTGGTGATCACCGTGTAGGGGTGGCGCGTGCGCCCGAACAGCTCCAGCACGTCACGGGTGATGCGCAACCGGCGCTCCACCGGCTGGTAGGCGTCGGTGACGCTGCCCACGGCGATGGGGCTGGGCCGGTAGCCGCGCGCGCCCAGTTCGCGCTCCAGCACTTCCACCGCATTGCGCTTGGCCACCAGCCGGGTCTCGAAGTCCAGCCCGGGCGACAGGTCGAGGTAGGCGTGGGTCGGGCGCGCGTAGCAGTAGATGCAGCCGTGCTCGCAGCCGCGGTAAGGGTTGACCGCGACCTCGAAGGGAATGTCGGGGGATTCGTTGCGGCTGAGCATCTGGCGCACCTGCTGCTCGCGCACCTCGGTGCGCGGCGCCGCGCTCGCGTCCTCCGGTTCGTCGGGAATCTCGTCCCAGCCGTCGGATTCGGCGTCGCGCCCGCATCGCTCGAAGCGGTGCGCGATGGCGACCACGGTGCCCCGCCCCTTGGCGGCCTGCGCCGTGGCGTCGGGCAGGCCGCTGGCCGGCAGGATGGGGATGGAGCGTCGCATCGCGTGTCTCCGCCTGAAACTGTATGGAAGTACAGTATACGCGGAGATCAGCTTCCCCCCAGCAGTTCATCCTCCGCCAGCGCCAGTTGCTGCTGGGATCCCGACAGCACCACCGCGTCGCCCTCGCCCAGCAGCAGCGCGCCGTCGGGCTCGAGCACGCGGCCGTCGGCGCGGCGCACCTGCAGCGCCAGCGCGCCGTGCAGTTCGAGTTCCTGCAGCACCCGGCCCACGGCGCGGGCGCCGGTGGGCAGCGTGACGGTGCGCAGCCGGGGCTGCTCGGCCTGCTCCAGGCTGCCGGCGGGATCATCGAAGCCGTGGAAAAAATCCCGCAGCAGGCCGTAGCGCTCGGCCCGCGCGTCGCGCAGGCGCGCCACCACGCGCGGCAGCGGCACGCCCACCATGGCCAGGGTCTGCGAGGCCAGCATCAGCGCGCCTTCCAGCACCTCGGGCACGACCTCGGCGGCGCCGGCGGCGCGCAGCTCGTCCAGGCTGGAGTCGTCGTGGGTGCGCACCAGCACCGGCACGCGCGGCGCATGCCGGTGCACCAGGTCGAGCACGCGCAGCGCCGAGCGCTTGTCGACGTAGCTGATCACCACGCAACTGGCGCGCGCCAGTCCGGCGGCCTGCAGGCTGTGCAGGCGCGTGGCGTCGCCGTAGACCACGTTGCGTCCGCCGGCGGCGCTGCGCGCCACGCGCTCGGGATCCAGGTCCAGCGCGACGTAGACCACGTCCTCGTCCTGCAGCAGCCGGGCCAGGTTCTGGCCGCTGCGCCCGAAGCCGCAGATCAGCACGTGGTTCTGGGTGCGGATGGTCTTGCGCGCGATGTCGGTGAGCTGCAGCGAGGCGCGCATCCACTCGCTGGCCACCAGCTTGAGCACCAGGGCGTCGATGTGCTGGGCCAGGAAGGGCGCGGCCAGCATGGACAGCACCAGCGCGGCCAGCAGCGGGCTGAGCAGCTCCGGGGGCAGCAACTTGTAGGCGGCCGCCAGGTTCAGCAGCACGATGCCGAACTCGCCGGCCGGGCCCAGCCACAGCGCGGTGCGCAGCGCCACGCCCGGCGGCGTGCCGCGCAGCATCTCGATGCCGGCCACCAGCAGCACCTTGAGCACCAGCACGCCCAGCGCCAGCGCCAGCACCAGCCACCAGCTGTGCAGCACGTAGCGCCAGTCGAGCATCATGCCGATGGTGATGAAGAACAGGCCCAGCAGCACGTCGCGGAAGGGCCGGATGTCGGCCTCCACCTGGTGCCGGAACTCGGTCTCGGCGATCAGCATGCCGGCCAGGAAGGCGCCCAGGGTCAGCGACAGGCCGGCCAGCTCGGTCAGCCAGGCCAGGCCCAGGGTGATGAGCAGCATGTTGAGCATGAACAGCTCGTCCGAGCGTCGGCGCACCACCAGGCGCAGCCACGGGCGCAGCAGGCGCCCGCCGGCGAGCAGGATCACCGCCAGCGCCACCACCGCCTTCAGCGCGGCCAGGGCCAGCGTGCGCCCCAGCGAGGTGCCGGGCGTGGCCAGAGCGGGGATCAGCACCAGCAGCGGCACCACCGCCAGGTCCTGGAACAGCAGCACGCCGAGGATGTGCCGCCCGTGCTCGCTTTCCAGCTCCAGGCGGTCGGACAGCAGCTTCATGACGATGGCCGTGGAGGACATCGCCAGGATGCCGCCGGCGGCCACGCCGAAAGCCATCGGGCGCGCCCAGCGGCCCGGCACCAGCCAGCCCGCGAGCAGGCTCGCCCCCAGCACGACCAGCATGACGGCGCCCACCTGCGCCGCCCCCAGCCCGAACACCAGCTTGCGCATGGCGCGGATCTTGGCCAGGCTGAACTCCAGCCCGATGGAGAACATCAGGAACACCACGCCGAACTCGGCCAGGTGTTGCGCGGTGGCGGGGTCCTGCGACAGCGCGATGCCCAGCGCGTTGGGGCCGATCAGCGCGCCCGCGGCCAGGTAGCCGAGCATGGCCGGCAGTTGCAGCAGGCGAAACACCACCACGCCGGCGACCGCGGCGACCAGCAGCAGGAGGGTGACTTGAAGACCGTGCATGCGCGGGGCGGGAGAACGCGCTCCGCCCGCGAAGGCAGCGGAGCCGCCCGACACAGCATAAGCGAAGGGCCCGACGCTCAGGGCCGCGCGTCTTCTATTCCACCAAAAAAGCCCCGGTATGCGAGCAGGTAGGCCCCCTGGAACACCCCCGCCACGAGGAAGGGCGCGACCAGCCAGCCGCGCGCCAGCATGAGTCCGGACAGCGCCGGGCCGATCGCCCGCGGCACCATCACCGACACGTTGTTCACGGTGGCGGCCAGGCCGCGCCGGCCTTCGTCGGTCAGGCCCACGACCAGCGCCTGGCGCACGCCGATGGTGCCGCGGTTGAAGGCCGAGCGCACGGCCCAGCCCACCGCCGCCAGGCCGAACCACGGACTCAGCGGCGTGAGCAGCAGCAGCGCCAGCCCCACCGCGCGCATGTACACGACGGTGTCCACCAGCCCGAGGCGCCTGGACAGGTGGCGCGCCAGCTGCGCCCCGAGCGCGGCGCACACAAAACCCGCGGCCAGCGCCGGTCCGATGCTGGCCGGGCCATGGTCGAAGCGCAATGCGAACCAGTAGGCCATCCAGGGTGCCACCATGCCGATGCCCAGGCCGTTGAAACCGTTGGCCACCGCCAGGCGCAGCAGCATGCGGTTCTGCTCGCGGCGGGCCGATCCCGTGGCTTGCGTGGCTTGCGCCGCTCGGGTGGATGGCGCGACGGCCGCGGCCTCGGGCTGCGCGGGCGTCGGCGCCGCGCGCGCGGAACGCTCGGCATGGTCGGGCGCCTTCCACACCAGCCACATGCCGATCATCGAGCCCAGCAGGGGCAGCACGAACAGCGGACGGAAGGCCAGCGCCCCGGGCAACTCGCGCTGCCACAACGCGGGCAGCGCCGCCAGCAGCGCGCCCACGGCCATGCCCCAGAAGCCCAGCGCGGCGTTCAGGCTGAACACCCGCGGGCGGTCCGCGGGGGTCAGGTCCTGCGCCAGCCAGGCCTGCTCCAGCGGCCCGAAGGGGCCCGCGGCGCCGTTGGCACCCCGCCCGAAACCGCCGAGCAGCGCGCCCAGGCCCAGCACCCAGGGCTGGGAGCTGCACAGCGCGAGCAAGGCGCTGAGCAGCGCCACGGCCTCATAGGCCAGCAGGAAGTGGCGACGTCCGAAACGGTCGCTGGCCGGGCCCACCAGCAGGGTCAGCGCCACCGCGACGAACAGCGCCGCCGAAAGCACCGCGCCGATGCTGGTCGCTCCCCAGCCCAGCGCGTGCAGGTACAGCGTGAAGCCCACCACCAGCGCACCCTGGCCCACGGCGCGGGCGAACCGCGCCCCCATCAACAGGGGCACCGCGCGCGGCAGCCGGCCTTCGGGTCTGACCATCGGACGACCCGGACCTCAACCGTGCCCGGCCACCCGCATCGCGCCCGCGACGGCGGGGGCGGGCTGGGCCATGTAGTGGCGCAGCTGGGCGATCACGCTGGGCTGGTCCCAGTCCTGCGGGCCGAGGGTGCGCGAGATCTCGCGGCCCTGCTTGTCGATCAGGATGGTGGTCGGCGTGCCCAGGATGTTCAGCCCGTCGAGCACCTTGGTCGTCGGGTCGACGTACACGGGCAGGTGGTCGATGAAATTGTCCTGGTAGAAGCTCTGCACGGCGAACACCCCGCCCTTGTCCACCGACAGCGGCAGCACCGCGAAGTCCTTGCCGCCGAGCAATTCCTGCAGCTTGTTCAGCGTGGGCATTTCCTTCACGCAGGGCGGGCACCAGGTGGCCCACACGTTGAGCAGCACCACCTTGCCGCGGAAGGCCGCCAGGCTGGTGGGCTTGCCCTGCGCGTTCAGGAAGGACAGCGCCGGCAAGGGGCGCGGCTGCGGATAGGGGGTGAAGCGAAAGCCGTTGGCGGCCTGCGCCGCCGACGCGCCGAGGGCTGCGCTCAACGACAGACCCAGCGCCGCGACCAGGCGTCGGCGCCGGCTGGAAAAACTGCTGGACATGCACGATCTCCCGCGAAAGGATCCCGGCACGCGCGGCTCGTTGCGGCTCGCGGCGGACCGGTATCCGGGGAGTTTATTAGGCTTTGCGAATATTCGCCCGCCCCTGCGCGGGGCGGGTCAATGCTGGGGCGCGCCGGTCGAGGGCAGCACCACGTAGGGCGCGTTGCCGGCGACGCCCGGATGGGGCGTCTGCGGCGCCGTGGGTGTCGCGGGCGCCGGCGCCGGATGCCCGAACAGGCCGCCGAGGAAGCCCCCCGACGACGGCGGGGGCGCGCCGCCCGCCGGGTCCAGCGGAGGATATTGCTGCAGGAAGTAGCCCTGCACCGCGTTGGGCACCGCGAAACTGCCCACCGAGGCGAATCCGGTGGCCGGGTTCACCGGCACCTGCACCACGTCCGGCGGGGCCACCCAGGGCTGGTCCGGATCGGCCGCCGCCGCCACGCGCATGTAGGACATCCAGATGGGCAGCGACACGGCCGCCCCCTGCTGGCCGCGCCCCAGGCTGCGCGGGGTGTTGTAGCCCACCCAGGCGACCGCCACGCGGTCGTGGTCGAAGCCGTCGAACCAGGCGTCGCGGAAATCCGAGGTGGTGCCGGTCTTGCCCGCCAGGTCCGAGCGGCCCAGCGCGCGCGCCGCCGCGCCGGTGCCCTTGGCGATGACCTGCTGCATCATGCGCGTGAGCAGGAAGGCGTTGCCGGGGCTGATGATGCGAGGCGAATCGGCGTCGCCCAGGACCACCTTGGGCTCCTGGTAGATCACCGCGCCGTGGGCATCGACGATCTTCTCGATCAGGCGCGGCTGCACCAGGTAGCCGCCGTTGGCGAACACCGAATAGGCGCGCGTCATCTGCAACGGCGTGAAGCTGCCGGCGCCCAGCACCATGGTCGGGTACGGCGGGATCTGGTCCAGCGGCAACCCGAACTGCGAGGCATGGAAACGCGCGTAGGGCACGCCCACGGCCAGCACCACGCGCACCGCGGCGATGTTGTCCGAGCGCGCCAGCGCCTCGGCCGCCGGCATCGGGCCGATGGATTCCTTCTCGTAATTGTGCGGCTGCCACAGGGGCTGGTTGGGCCCCGGGTTGATGGAGATCGGCGAGTCGTCGATGATGGTCGTCGGCGCCAGGCCCTCGGCCACCGCGGCCGAATAGATGAAGGGCTTGAAGCTCGAACCCGGCTGGCGGTAGGCCTGGTTGACGTGGTCGAACTTGTCGTGGGTGAAGTCGAAGCCGCCCACCCAGGCCTGCACCGCCCCGGTCTGCGGCTGCATGGACACCAGCGCCGACTGCGCCAGCGGGATCTGCGCCACCTGCGGCCCCTGCGGGGTCTGCATCAGGCGCAGCACCGAGCCGACCTCGATGCGCTTGGCCTGCGGCGCGCGCGGCTCCAGCCCGGGGCGGCAGAAGGCCAGCGCGGCCCCGCTCAGGGTCTGCACCGAGCCGTCGCGCCGCAGCACTTCGACGCCGTGCGGCGAGACCTGCAGCACCACCGCCGGCGCCAGGCCGCCCACGTCGTGCATGCGGCGCAGCGCCTTGGCGGCGGCCTCGCGCGCGCCGTCGGCCGGCAGCGTCACGTGGCCTTCCGGCCCGCGCCAGCCCATGCGATGGTCATAGGCCAGCAGGCCGGCGCGCAAGGCAGCATTGGCCGCCGTCTGGTCCTTGTCCACCAGGGTGGTGGTGACCTTGTAGCCGTCGGTGTAGGCGGCCTCGCCGAAGCGCGCGACCATGATCTGGCGCACCAGCTCGGCCGCGTAGTCCGCGTCCACGCTGTAATGCAGCGCGCCCTGGCCCGACACCACGTCCAGCGGCGCGGCCAGCGCCTGCTCGTACTGCTCGCGCGTGATGTCGTGCAAGGCCAGCATGCGGCCCAGCACGTAATGCTGGCGCCACACGGCCAGCTTCAGGTTGCTCTGCGGGTTGTAGGCCGACGGCGCCTGGGGCAGCCCGGCCAGCACGGCCATCTGCGCCAGGCTGAGCTGCTGCAGCGGCTTGCCGTAGTACACCTGCGCGGCGGCGGCGAAACCGTAGGCGCGCTGGCCCAGGTAGACCTGGTTGATGTAGCGGTCGAGGATCTGGTCCTTGCTGAGGGTGTTCTCGATCTTGTAGGCGAGCAGGGTCTCGACCAGCTTGCGCAGCGGGGTCTTCTCCGGCGACAGGTAGAAGTCCCGCGCCACCTGCATGGTGATGGTCGATGCGCCCTGCACCGCGCCGCCGGCGCCGAAGTCGGCCAGCGCGGCGCGCACCACGCCGGCGAAGTCGATCGCGCCGTGCTCGAAGAAGCGCGAGTCCTCGGCCGCCAGCACCGCCTGCTTGAGCAACGGGGGCACCTGGTCGTAGGCGATCACGGCGCGGCGTTGCACGCCGAACTCGCCGATCAGCGTGCCGTTGGCGCTGTACACGCGCAGCGGCAGGTCGGGGCGGTAGTCGGTGACCTCGGTCAGGTCGGGCAGGCGCGGCCACAACAGGATCACCGCCAGGCCCAGGTACAGGGTACCGGCCACGCCGAGCAGCACCAGGCCGAGCAGCAGGAGTTGCCAGCGCGGCCTGCGCCGCGGCGGCGCGGAGCGGCCGCCGCCGGAGCCGGAGGAATTCTTGCGCGGCGGGGGCGCGCGGCGGGACGCGTCGCCCCGCGGCGCCCGATGCGCGTCGAAAGTGGGTTCCGTCATGACAGCGGCGCATGATAGCCGCCAGCGTGCGGGCGCTGGTGGACTACGCCCTTGCGCCGTCTCGCGGCGCGCACGCGTGGCCGGGGCGCGAAGCCCCCCGCCCACGCGATGCCCGGGCCCGGATCAGCGCGACTGGTAGTACCCGGGAGGAGGCGGCGGCGGATTGCCGGCCGGCGGAGGCGGCGCGTACGACGGCGCCGGCTCGTAGCGCGGAGCGCGGTAGCCGGGCACCTGCGCGCCCTTGGTGTACATGCACTGCTCGTAGGCGTGGTTGTAGGCCTGCTGCGCGGTCATCTGCTGGCCGCTGTAGCTGCCCGCGCCGCCGGCCGAACCGGCCAGCAGGCCGACGCCCGCGCCGACCGCCGCGCCGTTGTGGTTGCCGCCGATCAGCGCGCCGGCCGCGGCGCCCAGCAGCGCGCCCGCGGCTCCGGAGACCACGCCCGACTGGGTCGCGCTGCTCTGGTAGGCGGCAGACTGCTGCTGCGCGAAGGAGCGACAGGTGGCGTCGATGGCCTGGAATTGCTCCAGGGGCATGCCGGGAGCCGGCATCACGTTCACGGTCGGGCCCATCGGGGCGCTGGCGCAGCCGCCGAGCAGCCAAGCCGAGCCCAGCATCGCGGGCAGGAGGAGTTTGCGCAGTTTCATGATGTCAATGGGATGTAGGCGCCGGAGCGACGCGCGCCGGAACCGGTGTCCAGCCCCCCGGGCAATTCGGCACGCTCGGATAGTAGCCCGCCGGGTTCTGGCAGTAGTACCAGAAGGACTCCGGCGGCGGCCCCAGCGGGCGCGGGGCCTCGTAGACCACCGGCGGGGGCTGGTAGGCCGGCACCACGACGGTGGGCGGGGCGTAGTAGTACGAGGGCCCCGGCCACCAGCCGGGCCCCCAGTACCCGGGACCCCAATAGCCCGGGCCGCCCCAGTAGCCGGGCGCCCCGATGCCGATGCCCACCGACCAGTGCACGTGCGCCGAAGCCGGCGCCGCCGCGCCCAGCGCGAGGGTCGCCCCCAGCGTCGCCAGCGCGAGCAGGCGCCGCGCACCGCGCCGCGGGGCTCGCTTGTCATGATTCATGGTTCACTCCAGCAGGAGCGTTTATAACGCGCCGGCCGCCGGTTCTGCCGACAGCCGGCGTGAGTCGGACGTCAATGTCCCCGGTCGGGGCCCCGATCGTCGCCGCGGTCCGGGCCGTGCCCGCGACCGTGGTCCCCCCGATCCGGGCCGCGGCCGTGGTCGAAGCCGGGGCCGCCGGGGCGGCGATCGGGTCCGCGTTCGGGTCCGCGCGGCGGTCCGGGATGGAATTCGCGC
Source organism: Pseudomonadota bacterium (assembly GCA_021848345.1). GTDB lineage: Bacteria > Pseudomonadota > Gammaproteobacteria > Burkholderiales > Burkholderiaceae_C > Thiomonas_A. The sequence continues at coordinate 17,434 of JAJZUV010000013.1, forward strand.
CAGTCGCGGCGGTCGTGGTACTCGTGCGCCATGCGCTGGTAGCGCCCCCAGTCCGGATCGCGGAAGCGCCGCAGCGCACCGGGTGGCGGGCCGGGACGCCACGGACCGCCATAGCCGGGGCCGGTGTACCAGCCGCCGCGGTAGCGGTAGTAGTACACGCCGCCGACGTAGAAGATCGGCTGCTGCAGGCCCAGCGCGACGTAGGCGCCGATTTCCGGCAGCCAGACCATCGCCTGCGGGGCCACCGTGACCGGCGGCGGCGCATACACCGGCGCGGGCGCGTACACCGGCGGCGGGTTGCCCACGGTGATGGAAAAACTCACCGGCGGACCGTCGGCCCGCGCCGGAGCCGCGGCGAAGCTGCCGAGCGCCAGTGCGGCGGCGGCGGGAATCAGGATGTTTCGTTTCATGGCGGCGATTCCTTGCGACATATCGGGGCGTCCGGCGCAATCGGCAACGACTGTTGCAGTTTCCCGGCTTGCGAACCCCCGGCTTGTGGCGGATTATCCACAGTACCATTGCTGCTTTATTGCCGCATCGCGCGGCGTACCGGCCTGTGCTGTCAACGGCCCGCCCGAGCGCCGCGTTGACGCACAAGCCCCCTCCGATCCGTGCCGCCTGCGCGCGGGCGTCCCATCCCGATTCCTCCATGCGTCGTCAATTCCTGCGTCAAGCCGCCTCGCTGGCGCTGACCCCTCTGTTCGGGCGCGCCGCGCTGGCCGCCGGCGACGATCCCAACCGGGTGGTGGTGCTCGACTCGGCCGACGCCAGCATCACGCTGGTGGACCAGAGCACGCGTCGCGTGCTGCAGACCTTCGCGGCCGGCAAGGAGCCGCACCATCTGATGGTCACGCCCGACAACAAGTTGTTGATCGTGGCCGATGCCATCAGCGGCAACCTGTTGTTCCTGAACCCGGTCAGCGGCCAGCCCGAAGGCTGGCTCGCCGGCATCGAGGACCCCTATCAGATCGGCTTCTCGCCGGACCGCAACTGGTTCGTCGCCAACTGCCTGCGCCTGAACCGCGTCGACCTGTACCGCTACGGCGGCGGACGCGCGCTGCAACTGGTCAAGCGCATGCCGCTGGAGGCCATTCCGAGCCACATGGCCTTCACCGCCGACAGCCAGATCGTGTTCGTCAGCCTGCAGCAGACGGGCGAGGTGGCGGCGATCCACCTGCCCACGCAGAGCCTGCTGTGGACCATGAAGGTGGGCGACACCCCCGCCGGCGTGTGGCTGACGCCGCAGGACCGGGTGCTGCTGGTGGGCCTGACCGGCTCCAACGCGGTCGTCGCGGTGGACTGGCGCAGGCGCCAGGTGGTGGCGCGCATCGTCACCGGCGAGGCGGCGCACAATTTCCGCTCCTGCGCCGACGGGCGCCACGTGTTCGTGAGCAACCGCATTTCCGACTCCATCAGCATCCTCGACATGCAGGCGCTGCGCAAGGTGGGCGACATCACCGGGCTGCGCCCCGGGCCGGACGACATGGAACTGTCGGCCGACCGCCGCTGGCTGTGGACCACCTTCCGCTTCGACCGCACCATCGGGGTCATCGACCTGCAAAGCCTCAAGCTGGCCGACGTGATCGGCGTGGGCAAGTCGCCGCACGGCATCTACTTCCGCGACCGCGCGCCCTTCTACGACAACCTGCCGCCGCTGTCGCCGCCGGTGGCCGCGCCGCTGGCGACCTGAGCGGGCACGCGCATCCGCCATGCACTCCGTCGCCACCCTGCTGGGCGCCGTCCCGCAACTCTTCGGGCAAGTCACCGGGCTCGCGCAGACCTGGCTGTTCGTGACCATCGTGCAGCCGCTGCTATGGCACCTGCACATGATGGACCTGGACGACATGGCCTACGACGGCCTGCTGTGGGTGGTCTACGGCGCGCTGCAGGTGCTGCTGGTGTACGCGGTGCTGCGCCCGCTGGAATGGCTGGCGCCGCTGGAGCGCTGGGAGAACCGCCGCGGCATCGGCCCCGACGTGATCTACACCCTGCTCAACCGCCTGGGCCTGCTGCCCCTGGTGTTCTTTCTCACCCTGCAGCCGTTGTTCGACCTGGCGCTGGCGTGGCTGCACCTGCACGGGCTGGACAACCTGAACCTGGACGCGCTGTGGCCCGGCATGTCCCTGCATCCGCTGGCGGGGTTCCTGATCTACCTCGTGGTGCTGGACTTCGCCGGCTACTGGTACCACCGCTGGCAGCACCAGATCGGCTGGTGGTGGGAGCTGCACGCGGTGCACCACAGCCAGCGCAAGCTGTCGCTGTGGGCCGACGATCGCAACCACTTCCTGGACGACACGCTGCAGGCCGCCTTCTTCGCCGCGCTGGCCCTGTGCATCGGCGTGCCGCCGTCGCAGTTCGTCGCGCTGACCCTGGTGGGCGGCGCGCTGCAGAGCGTGCAGCACGCCAACATGCGCTTCGACTTCGGGCGCATCGGCGAGCGCCTGCTGGTCGGGCCGCGCTTCCACCGCCTGCACCACGCGGTGGGCTTCGGCCACGAGCTCGGCCATGGCAACCGCGCGCGCCTGTACGGCTGCAACTTCGGCGTGCTGCTGCCGTGGTGGGACATGCTGTTCGGCTCGGCCGACTTCGGCACCCCGCTGCAGCCCACCGGCGTGCGTGCCCAGCTGCCGGGCCCCGAGGGGGCCGGCGAGAACTACGGCGAAGGCCTGTGGGCGCAGCAGGCGCTGGCCTTCGTGCGCATCGGCGCTCGCGTCGCGCGCGCGCTGCGCGGCGCGACGGCCGGGGCGCGGGCCACCCCCTGAGTCGGGCGCCCGGGTCGCGACGCGCCCGGCCCTGGCGCCGGCATGGTCCAGCGTCTGCGTCGCCGCGTCCGGCGGCCTACACTGCAAGGTCCGGCGCGCACGGCCCCCGCGCGCGCCGTTACTCCCTGCAACAACGCCCGTGCCAAGCCCCATGTCGAGCCCCGAGCCATCCTCCGAGCAGGTCACCGAGCAGCAAGCCGAACAGGCCATCCGCACGCTGCTGCGCTGGGCCGGCGACGATCCCTCGCGCGAGGGCCTGCGCGACACCCCGCGGCGCGTGGCGCGCGCCTGGCGCGAATGGTGCGCCGGCTACGCGCAGGACCCCACCGCCTACCTGGCGCGCACCTTCGAGGAGGTCGCCGGCTACGACGAGATCATCGTGCTGCGCGACATCGATTTCGAGAGCCACTGCGAGCACCACATGGCGCCGATCATCGGGCGCGTGCACGTGGGCTACCTGCCGCGCAACCGCGTGGTGGGCATCAGCAAGCTGGCGCGCGTGGTCGACGCCTACGCCAAGCGCCTGCAGGTGCAGGAAAAGCTCACCGCGCAGATCGCGCAATGCATCCAGGACACGCTGCAGCCCCACGGCGTGGGGGTGATCGTCGAGGCCTCGCACGAATGCATGACCACGCGCGGCGTGCACAAGCGCGGCGTCAGCATGGTCACCAGCACCCTGCTCGGCAGTTTCCGCAGCGACCCCAGCACGCGCCAGGAGTTCATGCGCCTGGTGCGCGGGGCGGGGGCCTTCGGCCCGCGCTGATCCGCGCTATCCCGCGCTAGCCCGCGCTGAACACGAACATCGCCTCGGAGGCGAGCAGGTTGGGCAGGGTATGCACCTCGCGCCCGGCCTGGATGCCCAGCGCCTGGCGCACGCGCAGCCCGCACTTGGCGGCCAGCACGGAGAAGTCCGCGTAGGTGGTCACGCGCAGGTTCGGCGTGTCGTACCACTCGTAGGGCAGTTCCTCGGTCACCGGCAGGCGCCCCGAGGCCACGCGCAGGCGGATGCGCCAGTGCGCGAAGTTGGCGAAGGTGGCGATGCCCTGGCGACCCACCCGCGAGGCCTCGCGCAGCGCGCGCTCGGTGTTGCGCAGGTTGGGCAGCGAGTCGATCATCAGCACCACGTCGAAGCTGTCGTCGGCGAACATCGCCAGGCCCTGCTCGAGGTCCAGTTGCAGCACGTCGACCCCGCGCCTGGCGCAGGCCACCACCTTGTCGGGGTCGATCTCCACCCCCTGCACCGAGCAGCCGCGGCGCTCGCGCAGGTGCGCCAGCAGCGCGCCGTTGCCGCACCCCAGGTCGAGCACCCGGCTGCCCTGGGGCACGCGCGCCGCGATGATGTCGAAACGCGGGTTCATTCCTGCACCTCCTGCGCCAGGCCGAGCTGCTCGGCGATGCGCCCGAAGTAGGCGCGCACCACGTCGTGGTAGTGGGGCTCGTCCATCAGGAAGGCGTCGTGCCCGTGCGGGGAGTCGATCTCGGCGTAGCTGACCTCGCGCCGATTGGCCAGCAGCGCGCGCACGATCTCGCGCGAACGCTCGGGCGAGAAGCGCCAGTCGGTGGTGAAGCTGGTGAGCAGGAAGCGCGCGCGCGCCGGCGCCAGCGCCGCCGCCAGGTTGCCGTCGTGCTCGCCGGCGGGGTCGAAGTAGTCCAGCGCGCGGGTCAGCAGCAGGTAGGTGTTGGCGTCGAAGTATCCGCTGAACTTCTCGCCCTGGTGGCGCAGGTAGCTCTCGATCTGGAATTCCACGTCGAAGCCGTAGTTCAGCGCCCCCGAACGCAGGCTGCGCCCGAACTTGCGGGCCATCGCGTCGTCGCTGAGGTAGGTGATGTGGCCGATCATGCGCGCCACGCTCAAGCCCTGGCGCGGCACCACGCCGTGCGCGTAGTAGTCGCCGCCGTGGAACTCGGGGTCGGTGATGATGGCGCGCCGCGCCACTTCGTTGAAGGCGATGTTCTGCGCCGAAAGACTGGGCGCGGTGGCACTGGCCACGCAATGCGCCACACGCTCGGGGTGGCGCACCGCCCAGGCCAGCGCCTGCATGCCGCCCAGGCTGCCGCCCATCACCGCGGCCAGACGTTCGATGCCCAGGCGGTCGAGCACGCGCGCCTGCGCGTCCACCCAGTCCTCCACGGTGACCACCGGAAAGCGGCTGCCCCAGGGCTTGCCGGTGGCTTCGTCGATGCTCATCGGGCCGGTGGAGCCGAAGCACGAGCCCAGGTTGTTCACGCCGATGACGAAAAACCGCCGCGTGTCCACCGGGCGCCCGGGCCCCACCATGTTGTCCCACCAGCCGCGCGTCTTCTCGTCGCCGCCGTAGCGCCCGGCGACGTGGTGGCTGGCGTTGAGCGCGTGGCACACCAGCACCGCGTTGCTGCGCTCGGCGTTCAGCCTGCCGTAGGTCTCGACCATGAGGTCGTAGGGGGGCATCACCGCGCCGCTCTTGAGCGGCAGCGGCGTGTCGAAGTGCATGCGCTCGGGCCTCGGCTCGGGCGCTTCCGGGATCGGTGCCATGGGTCGGGAAGGAAGGCGGCAGCGCTGCCCGCCGCGACGGCCAGTATAGGGTTCGCGTACAGTGGCGGCATGTCCAGGAAACCCAAGAGCTCGCTGCACGCGCGCAACTTCCCGAGCGCGCGCGAGGAAGCCGCCGCGCACCGCCTGCCCTCGCGCTACTCGGGCCCCGAGAGCAGTTACCGGCTGGCCTTCACCGACACCGCCTTCCTGCTGCAGGAGGACCTGCGCCCGGTGCGCATGCAGCTCGAGCTGCTCAAGCCCGAGATGGTGCAGCGCGAGCGCGGCATCGACGCCACCGTGGTGGTGTTCGGCAGCGCGCGCATCAAGCCGCCGGATCTGGCGCAGCAGCTGCTGGAACAGGCGCAGGCCGACGGCGACGCGCAGGCCGTGGCGCGCGCGCGCCAGGCGCTCAAGCTGTCGCGCCACTACGTGGAGGCGCGGCGCTTCGCCGAACTGGTGACCCGCGCCAGCCACGAGCTGGCGCAGCCGCTGGCCGTGGTCACGGGCGGCGGGCCGGGCATCATGGAAGCCGGCAACCGCGGCGCGCTCGACGCCGGCGGGCCCAGCGTGGGGCTCAACATCGTGCTGCCCCACGAGGAGGAGCCCAACCCCTACATCACCCCCGAGTTGTGCTTCCGCTTCCACTATTTCGCGATGCGCAAGATGCACTTCCTGATGCGCGCGGTCGCGCTGGTGTGCTTTCCCGGGGGCTTCGGCACGCTGGACGAGTTGTTCGAGGTGCTCACGCTGACCCAGACCCGCAAGGTGCACAAGCGCCCCATCCTGCTGTTCGACCGCGAGTTCTGGACCTCGCTGATCGATTTCGAGCACCTCGTGCACACCGGCATGATCGGCGCCCAGGATCTGCAGCTGTTCCATTACGTGGAAACGGCCGAGGAGGCCTGGGAACTGCTGCAACGCGAACTCGGCATCGACGCCGAGACCGGCGCCGCCTGAGCCGTCGGGACGCGCTCGCGCCATGGCCTTCGGACGCTTCGAACGCACGCAGGGCGAGGCGCCCCTGTCGGACATCAACATGACCCCGCTGATCGACGTCATGCTGGTGCTGCTGGTGATCCTGCTTCTCACCGCGCCGCTGCTGGACGGGCGCATCGCGCTGAACCTGCCGCGGGTGAGCGCCTCGCCGGCGCCGGCCGCGCCGGGCGCGCTGGTGCTCGACCTGCGGCGCGACGGCAGCATGGTGCTGGGCGGGCAGCCGGTGAGCCAGGCCGCGCTGCCCGCTCTGCTGCGTGCACGCGCGGCCACCGACGCCCACGCCGAGCTGCGCATCCGCGCCGACAGCGCGGTTCCCTACGGCGACGTGGCGCGGGTCATGGCCGCCGCGCAGGCGGCCGGCCTGAGCCGCGTGGGCCTGCTCACGCAGCCGCCGGGCGCCGCGCCGCCCCCCGGGCGCTGAAGCCGCGGGGAGCCTCGCCGCACGCGCCCCGCGCGACCCGCCGGACCCCGGGCGCGCGCGGTATTCGGCGGCCCAACTAACATGCGGGTTTGCGCCCTGCCGCGCGCGGCGGGGCGAAGGACCCCTTCCCACCAGCCGACATGAATTCCAAGTACGACGCCGCCGCGGTCGAACGCGCCGCGCAACAGCACTGGCAGGCCACCGACGCCTATCGCGTGCGCGAGGAGGCCCCGGGCCGGAAGTTCTACGCCTGCTCCATGCTGCCCTACCCCAGCGGCAAGCTGCACATGGGACACGTGCGCAACTACACCATCAACGACATGTTGACCCGGTACCTGCGCATGAACGGCCACAACGTGCTCATGCCCATGGGCTGGGACGCCTTCGGGCTGCCGGCGGAGAACGCGGCCATGAAGAACCGCGTGCCGCCTGCCCGCTGGACCTACGACAACATCGCCACCATGAAGCGGCAGATGCAGTCGATGGGCCTGGCCATCGACTGGAGCCGGGAAGTGGCGACCTGCTCGCCGGAGTACTACCGCTGGAACCAGTGGCTGTTCCTGAAGATGCTGGAAAAGGGCATCGCCGAGCGCCGCACCCAGGTGGTCAACTGGGACCCGGTGGACCAGACCGTGCTGGCCAACGAGCAGGTCATCGACGGGCGCGGCTGGCGCAGCGGCGCGCTGGTGGAACGGCGCGAGATTCCCGGCTACTACCTGCGCATCACCGACTACGCCGAGGAACTGCTGGCGGCGGTGTCGGACCCCTCCGACCCCAACTTCCTGTCCGGCTGGCCCGAGCGGGTGCGCCTGATGCAGGAGAACTGGATCGGGCGCAGCGAGGGCGTGCGCTTCGCCTTCGAGCACGACATCCGGGATGCCTCCGGGCGGCCGATCCAGGACGGGCGCATGTACGTGTTCACCACGCGCGCCGACACCATCCTGGGCGTGACCTTCTGCGCGGTGGCGCCCGAGCACCCGCTGGCCGCCCACGCGGCAGGCTCCAACCCCGGACTGGCCGCTTTCATCGAGCGCTGCGCGCAGGGCGGCACCACCGAGGCGGAGCTGGCGCTGAAGGACAAGGAAGGCATGCCCACCGGGCTGCACGTGCGCCATCCGCTGACCGGGGAGAACGTGCCGGTGTGGGTGGGCAACTACGTGCTGATGAGCTACGGAGACGGCGCCGTGATGGGCGTGCCCGCGCACGACGAGCGGGATTTCGCCTTCGCGCGCAAGTACGGTCTGCCCATCCGCCAGGTCGTGGAGGTGCCGGGCGAGAGCTTCAGCGACACGGCCTGGGCCGAGTGGTACGGCGACAAGCTGCGCTGCCAGTGCGTGAACTCCGGGGCCGGCTTCGAGTTCCTCGACGGCCTGGGCTATCGCGAGGCCGTGGACCGCGTGGCCTCGCTGCTGGCCGAGCGCGGCCTGGGGGAAAAGCGCACCACCTGGCGCCTGCGCGACTGGGGCATCTCGCGCCAGCGCTACTGGGGCACGCCGATCCCGATGATCCACTGCGAGCACTGCGGCACGGTGCCGGTGCCCGAGCGCGACCTGCCGGTGATGCTGCCCGAGGACCTGATCCCCGACGGCAGCGGCAACCCGCTGGCGCGCTGCGAGTCCTTCCTGAAGGTCGACTGTCCGAGCTGCGGGCGCCCCGCGCGGCGCGAGACCGACACCATGGACACCTTCGTCGACTCGTCCTGGTACTACATGCGCTACACCTGCGCGGACAACCACCAGGCCATGGTCGACGCGCGCGCCGACCAGTGGCTGCCGATGGACCAGTACATCGGCGGCATCGAGCACGCGATCCTGCACCTGCTGTACGCGCGCTTCTGGACCAAGGTGATGCGCGACTGCGGGCTGGTGAAGGCCGACGAGCCCTTCAAGCGCCTGCTCACCCAGGGCATGGTGCTCAACCACATCTACTCGCGTCGCGCCGCCTCAGGGGGCATCGAGTACTTCTGGCCCCACGAGGTCGACAACGTGCTCGACGCGCAGGGCCACATCGTGGGGGCCAGGCTCAAGGCCGACGGCAGCGCCGTGAACTACGACGGCATCGGCACCATGAGCAAGAGCAAGAACAACGGGGTCGACCCGCAGGAACTGATCGACCGCTACGGCGCCGATACCGCGCGTCTGTTCACCATGTTCGCGGCGCCGCCCGAAGCGACGCTGGAGTGGAACGACGCCGCGGTGGAGGGCGCGCAGCGCTTCCTGCGCCGCGTGTGGGACGGCGCGCAGGCGGCCGCCGCGGCCGGCGCCGCGCCGGCCGGCGCCTGGTCGGAACTGCCGCGCGAGGCCGCTGGCCTGGCCGACGCCCGGCGCGAGATCCACCTCGCGCTGCGTCAAGTCACCCACGACTACGAGCGCATGCAGTACAACACGGTCGTGTCCGGCTGCATGAAAATGCTCAACCAGATCGAACAGGCGGCGTCGCTGCAGGCCGCGCCGCAGGCGTGGCGCGGAGCCCTGCTCGACGAGTCGTGGGGCATCCTGCTGCGCGCGCTGTATCCGGCCACACCGCACATCTGCCATGTGCTGTGGCGGCAACTGGGCTTCGAGGCGCGCCTGGGCTCGCTGCTCGACGCCCCCTGGCCCCAGGTGGATCCGGAGGCCTTGCGCCAGGACGAACTCGACCTGGTGCTGCAGATCAACGGCAAGCTGCGCGGCAGCCTGCGCGTGCCGGCCGCGGCCGACCGCGCGGCCATCGAGGCGGCCGCGCTGGCAAGCCCGGAGTTCGCGCGCCACGCCGAGGGACGCAGCGCGAAAAAGGTGATCGTCGTGCCGCAGAGGTTGGTCAATGTGGTGGTCTGAGCCCCGCGCCCGCGCGGCGCGCCGCGCCTGCCTGCACGTGGCGGGCGTCGCCGTGCTGGCCGCCGCGCTGGGCGGCTGCGGCTTCCAGCTGCGCCAGTCCACCAACCTGGAGTTCGACACCATCGCGCTGCGCGGCCAGGGCGGCCCGCTGATGGATCTGCTGCGCCGGCGCATCCTGACCACCACGGCCACGCGCATCGTCGACGATCCGAAACAGGCGCAGGCGGTGTTCACGCTGTTGTCCGACGGCACCGCGCAGACCCCCACCGCCTACAACTCGGACGGCACGGTGGCGCAATACGCCCTCACCGAGACGGCGCGCTTCGAACTCACCGCGCCCGACGGCCACCCCTACATCGCGTCGACCACGATCACCCGCACCAGCATGATGAGCTACAACACCTCGACCGTGCTCGCCAAGGCGAACGAGGCGGATCTGCTGTATGCGGGCATGCGCCGCGACCTGGTCGACCGCATCCTGTTCCAGGTCGGCGCGCTGCACGCGCCGCTGCCGGCGCCGGCGGCGTCGCGATGAGCCGGGGCGATCCACGATGCCGCTGATCCGCCACGACCAGCTCGCCTCCGCGCTGCGTGCGGGGCTGCGCGGGCCGTACACGGTGTTCGGCGACGAACTGCTGCTGGTGATGGAAAGCGTCGACGCGATCCGCGCCGCGGCCACCCAGGCCGGCTACGGCGGGCGCGAACTGCATCAGGTGGAGCGGGGTTTCGACTGGCAGGTGCTGCTGGCGCAGACCCGCGAGCGCAGCCTGTTCGGCGAACGCAAGCTGGTCGAGTTGCGCATCCCGGGCGGCAAGCCCGGGCGCGACGGCGCGGCCGCGCTGTCCGAGCTGGCGCGCGAGACCGACGGCGACGCGCTGGTGCTGGTGCTGCTGCCGCGCCTGGACGCCGCCGCCCAGAAGAGCGAGTGGTTCTCCAGCCTGTCGGGCCAGGGTACCGCCGTGCGCGTGGACAGCGTCGAGCCGGCGCAACTCGGCGCCTGGATGCGCCAGCGCCTGCAGCAGCGCGGCCTGCAGCTGCCTGCCGGCGCCGCCGGCCAGGCCTGCCTGGAACTGCTGGTCGCGCGCACCGAGGGCAACCTGCTGGCCGCGCACCAGGAAGTGGAAAAGCTGGCGCTGCTGGTCGAGCCCGGCGAACTCGACCCCGAACAGGTGGAGCAGCTGGTGCAGGGGGCCGCGCGCTACAACGTGTTCCGGCTCGGCGAGACGGTGCTGGCGGCCGACAGCGCGCGCCTGCTGCGCATGCTCGAGGGCCTGCAGGGCGAGGGCGTGGCGCCGGTGCTGGCGCACTGGAGCCTGGCCGAGGAGCTTCGCGCCTGGCTGCGCGTGCGCCAGGGCCTGGACGCGGGCGAATCCTTCGCCAGCCTGGCGCGCGCCAACCGCATCTGGGGGCCGAAGGAAAAGCTGCTGGCCCGCGTGCTGCCCAACCTGGGGCAGCCGCTGCTGGAAGGCCTGCTGCTGCGCGCGGCGGCCTGCGACCGCGCCATCAAGGGCCAGCGACCCGCGGCGCTGCCGCACGAACCCTGGGAGGCCGTGCGCCAGCTGGCGCTGGCGATGGCGCAGGCGGTGGCGCCGATGCGCGGCGTCGGCGCGCTGGGGCCGCGGCTGGTGCTGATCTGAGAAGACGCTCCAGCGCGGCAGGGCCTCAGGCGCGGGACAGACCCGTCCTGGATCCGCGCGACCACGCCTGCAGGCCAAGCAGCAGGGTGAACACCCCCCATTTGGCCGTCGGCCGCCAGGCCCCGGCAACGCGCGCCCATCGGTGGGCCGCGGCGTAGCTCCCCGCGGCCCGGCACGACAAGGCCAGGTCTCGACATACCTCGCCCGCCAGTCGCGCGGCGTAGCCGCGAGCTTCCGGGGTCTGGCAATGCAGCCACAAATGACCGGTGATCCCGTGCACGATCAGCCAGCGGTCCTCCGGGCTCAGGCGGCTCGACGAATTGTGGGTGCGACTTCGATCGGGGATGTTGTGCACCGCCACGGTGAGATCGAGATACAAGGCCCGCCGCATGCGGTCGACGAAGCGTACGTACAGATCCATGTCCTGCGCATACAGAACGTCGCGGCGGAATCCGCCGAGCTCTTCCACCAGCGCCCTTCGAAACACGCAGGTGTTGAGATGCGCGAACGTGCCCGGGCTCACCAGCAATTCGTCCCGGCTCACGGAGATGCATTCGCCCTGGGCTCCGCGTCGGCCCGCGAGGGCCGCGAGCAGCACGGGTTGCCAGACTTCATAGGCCGGCACGCCGTCGCGCAGGGCGCGCTGGTTGGCGAGCACGAGGTCGAGATCCGGGTGCAGCGCGTAGGCGGCGTCGACACGTGCCAGAAAATCTGGTTCGCACCAGAAATCGTCGTCGTCGCAGAACGCGATCAAGGTTCCAGTGGCCCTCTGAAGACCCGCGTTGCGCACGATCGACGGCCCGCTGCCGTGGCGATCGCCCCCCTCGAGATAGACATAGCTGGCACCGTCGCGGGCGGCGCGGGTCAATTCCTCGTTGCGCGACGCCTCCTGCGGAGTCGATCCGTCGTCGACAACGATCAATTCGAGATCGGCGTGGCCTTGATCGTGGATGCCTGCCAGCGCCTGCGCCAGCAGCTGCGAGCGGTTGCGCGTCGGAACGACCACGGAGATCTTCAAGGGCGGACTCCTCAGCCGGGTGCTGCGCTCGTCGCTGGCTTCGACCACCTCTGCAGCGTATCCGCGTCGACCATGCCGGTCCACGGCTGGCCGGCCACGCGCCCGCGTGCAGCTCGCTCCGGCTCACCCAGGCTGTCGAGCAGCGCCCAGGCTTCGTCGAAAGCCTGCGCGGCAGTATAGACGCCGGGCGTCACCACGGTGCGCAAACCGGCTGCCCGCGCGGCGCGCAGTCCGGCCGGGGAATCCTCGAAGGCCAGGCACTCGGAGGCCGGCAGGCTCATCTGCTCGAGCACCCACAGGTAGATGCCGGGGTCGGGCTTCTTGCGCGGCACGATGTCGCCGGCGCCGATGCACTCGAACAGGCCCTCGGACGCCTCGCCCAGCGCGGCGCGCAGCAGCGCGTGCACGTTGTCCGGCGTGGTGGTGGTGGCCACCGCCAGGCGCAGCCCGGCTTCACGCGCCTGCTGCAGCAGGCGACGCACGCCGGGACGCAGCGCCACCGCGCCGGCCTCGACCAGATCCACGTAATGCCGGGTCTTGCGCCGGTGCAGTTCCGCCACCAGCGCGCCGGCATCGGGGGCACGGGCCGCCGCCGGGTCGATGCCGCGCCAGTAGTGCAGCATGCGCTCCTTGCCGCCGGTGACCTCGAGCAGGCGCCCGTACAGCGCCTCGTCCCAGTTCCAGTCCAGGCCCAGTTCGGCGAAGGCCCGGTTGAAGGCCACGCGGTGGCCGTCGCGCTCGGTCTCCGCCAGGGTGCCGTCGACGTCGAAGATCAGCGCGCGCAGCGGCGCATCGGGATACGCCGCCATCGCAGGCCTCTTACCTGACCTTGGCCGCCAGTTCGCCCTTCTCGTAGCGCTGGAACATGGTTTCCAGGCTCAGCGGGCGGATCTTCGAGGCCTTGCCTGCCGTGCCGAAGGCCTCGTAGCGATCCTTGCAGATCTGCTTCATGGCCTTGGTCGACGCGGCCAGGAACTTGCGCGGGTCGAACTCCTTCGGGTGCTCGGCCAGGAACTTGCGCGTGGCGCCGGTCGAGGCCATGCGCAGGTCCGTGTCGATGTTGACCTTGCGCACGCCGTGCTTGATGCCCTCGACGATCTCCTCCACCGGCACGCCGTAGGTCTCGCCCATGTCGCCGCCGAACTCGTTGATGATCTTCAGCCACTCCTGGGGCACCGAGGAGGAGCCGTGCATCACCAGGTGGGTGTTCGGGATGCGCGCGTGGATTTCCTTGATGCGTCCGATGGCCAGGATGTCCCCGGTCGGCGGGCGGGTGAACTTGTAGGCTCCGTGGCTGGTGCCGATGGCGATGGCCAGCGCGTCCACGCCGGTCTTTTGCACGAAATCGGCCGCTTCCTCGGGGTCGGTCAGCAACTGGCTGTGGTCCAGCTTGCCCTCGGCGCCGATGCCGTCCTCCTCGCCCGCGGTGCCGGTCTCCAGCGAGCCCAGGCAACCCAGTTCGCCTTCCACCGACACGCCGCAGGCGTGCGCCATCTCCACCGTGCGCCGGGTGACGTCCACGTTGTACTCGTAGCTGGTGGGCGTCTTGCCGTCGGTGCCCAGCGAGCCGTCCATCATGACCGAGGAGAAGCCGAGCTGGATGGAGCGCTGGCACACCGCCGGGCTGGTGCCGTGGTCCTGGTGCATGCACACCGGGATGTCGGGGAACTCCTCGATCGCGGCCAGGATCAGATGCCGCAGGAACGGCGCGCCGGCGTACTTGCGCGCGCCGGCCGAGGCCTGCACGATCACCGGGGAGTCGGTCTCGGCGGCCGCCTCCATGATGGCGCGCATCTGCTCCAGGTTGTTGACGTTGAAGGCGGGGACGCCGTAGGCGTGCTCGGCCGCGTGGTCGAGCAGTTGCCGCAGGGAAATCAGGGCCATGATGGGGCTCCGGGTGGTTTCAAAAAACGATCGCGGCGCGGGTCAGCCCGTGCCGCCCTCCTCGCGGGAGCGCCGCTCCAGGATCTCGAAGGCCGGCAGGGTCTTGCCCTCCAGCACCTCGAGGAAGGCGCCGCCCCCCGTGGAGATGTATCCGATGCGGTCGGCCAGGCCGTACTTGGCGATGGCCGCCAGCGTGTCGCCGCCGCCGGCGATGGAAAAGCCCTGGCTGTCGGCGATGGCGCGCGCCAGGGTCTCGGTGCCGTGGGAGAAGGCGTCGAACTCGAACACCCCCACGGGGCCGTTCCAGACGATGGTGCCGGCGGCCTTCAGGCGCGCGCCCAGGCGCGCCGCGGTGCGCGGCCCGATGTCCAGGATCAGATCGTCGGCGGCCACCTCGGAGGCGGGCTTGACCACGGCCTCGGCGCTGGCGCTGAACTCTCGCGCCACCACCACGTCCTCGGGAATCGGCACCTCGGCGCCGCGCGCCTTCATCTTCTCGATCACCCGGCGCGCGTCCTCCACCAGATCGGGCTCGGCCAGGCTCTTGCCGATGGGCAGGCCGGCGGCCAGCATGAAGGTGTTGGCGATGCCGCCGCCGACGATCAGCCCGTCGACCTTGTCCGACAGGCTTTGCAGGATGGTCAGCTTGGTCGACACCTTGGAGCCGGCGACGATGGCCAGCAGCGGGCGCGCCGGCTGCGCCAGCGCGCGGTGGATGGCGTCGATCTCGGCCGCCAGCAGCGGGCCGGCGCAGGCCACCGGGGCGTACTGCGCGATGCCGTAGGTGGTGGCTTCGGCGCGGTGCGCGGTGCCGAAGGCATCGTTGACGTAGATATCGCAAAGCGATGCCATCTTGCGCGAAAGTTCGGCATCATTCTTCTTCTCGCCCTTGTTCAGGCGGCAGTTCTCAAGCAGCACGACCTCGCCCGGGTGCAGCTCGAAGCCTCCGTCGACCCAGTCGGCGACCAGTCGCACCGGGCGACCCAGCAGGTCGCCCAGGCGCTGCGCCACCGGCGCCAGGCTGTCGGAGGGCTTGAACTCGCCCTCGGTGGGCCGGCCCAGGTGGGAGGTCAGCATCACCGCGGCGCCGGCGTCCAGCGCCATGCGCACGGCCGGCACCGAGGCACGCACCCGCGTGTCCTCGGTGATGCGCCCCTGATCGTCCAGCGGGACGTTGAGATCGGCGCGGATGAACACGCGCTTGCCGCGCGCCTGCCCGCGTTGACAGACCTGCTCGAAGCTCAGGATGTGCATGGCGTGGCTCTCCGGCTCAGTTCGAGGCCACGTGCTTCAGGAAGCGCACCATGTTGCAGGTGTAGCCGTACTCGTTGTCGTACCAGGACACCACCTTGACGAAGGTGGCGTCCAGCGCGATGCCGGCCTCGGCGTCGAAGATCGACGGCAGCGAGCAGCCGCGGAAGTCGGTCGACACCACCTTCTGGTCGGTGTAGCCCAGCACGCCCTTGAGCGCGCCCTCGGAGGCCGCCTTCATGTCCTTGCAGATGTCCTCGTAGCTGGCGCCGCGCTCGAGCTCGACCGTCAGGTCCACCACCGAGACGTCGGAGGTGGGCACGCGGAAGGCCATGCCGGTGAGCTTCTTGTTCAGCTCGGGAATCACCCTTCCCACCGCCTTGGCCGCGCCGGTCGACGAGGGGATGATGTTCTCCAGGATGCCGCGGCCGCCGCGCCAGTCCTTGGACGAGGGGCCGTCCACGGTCTTCTGGGTCGCCGTGGCGGCATGCACGGTGCTCATCAGGCCGCGCTTGATGCCGTAGCGGTCGTTCAGCACCTTGGCCACCGGGGCCAGGCAGTTGGTCGTGCAGGAAGCGGCCGAGACGATGCGCTCGCCGGCGTACCTGGCGTGGTTGACCCCGTAGACGAACATCGGCGTGTCGTCCTTGCTGGGGGCCGACTGCACGACCTTGCCCGCGCCGGCGTCCAGGTGCTTCTGGCAGCTCTCGCCGGTCAGGAACAGCCCGGTGGACTCGATCACCACGTCGGCGCCGACCTCGCCCCACTTCAGGTTGGCCGGGTCGCGCTCGGCGCTCAGGCGCACGCTCTTGCCGTTGATCACCAGCTTGCCGCCCTCGACGCGAACGTCGCCGCGGAAGCGCCCGTGCACGGAATCGAACTGCAGCATGTAGGCCAGGTAGTCGGGCTCCAGCAGGTCGTTGATGCCGACGACCTCGATGTCGCCGAACTCCGCTTCCTGGGTGATGGCGCGCAGCGCCATGCGCCCGATGCGTCCGAAACCGTTGATGCCAACGCGAATGGTCATGGAAAACTCCTGTTCTTGTCTGAATGGGGAACGCGGCGGGTTCCGGCGCGTCTAGGCGACCCCGGCCGTGCAGCCGGCCTCGCTCAGCGCGGCCATGGTCGCGATGAGGCGGTCGGGGTGGCTGTCGGTGATCGGCTGCCCCATGTTGTAGCCGTAGGGCACCGCCCACACCTCCACCCCGGCCGCGCGCGCGGCCTGCACGTCGAGCTGGGAATCCCCGACGAACAGCGCGCGCTCCCGGCGCACCTGGAACCTGTCCAGGCAATGTTGTAGCGGAAGCGGGTCCGGCTTTTTCGCCGACAGGGTGTCCCCCGCCACGATGAGGTCAAAGAAGGCCCGGATGTTCTGGGCGATCAGGATGGGCGTGACGTAGCGCCCCTCCTTGTTCGTGACCACCGCCAGGCGCACCTTGCGCGCGCGCAGCGAGCGCAGCGCGTCCAGCACGTCGGGGTAGAGCCGGCTGCGGGTTCCGCAGCGGCGTTCGTAATAGGGCACGAAGCGCGGCATCAGCTTGTCCATGGTGCCGGCGCGGCGCACCGACTCCACCTCGATCTGCGCCGCATGCGCATAGGCGTGGGTCATCAGCTCGCGCGTGCCGTGGCCGATCCAGGTCTTCACCAGGTCCTCGCCGACGGTGGGCAGGCCCAGTTCGTGCAGCAGATCGTTGACGGCGTCGGCGATCTCGGGGGCGGTCTCGACCAGCGTGCCGTCGAGGTCGAACATGACCAGGTCGTGCATCGTCGCGTCCCCTCAGGCCGGCGCGCCGCCGGCGCGCGCGAGCACCTCGCGCGCCAGCTCCGCGGTGCGCTCGGGGGTGATGCCGAAATGCCGGTACAGCTCGCCGGCCGGCGCCGACTCGCCGAAGCTGGCGATGCCCACCACCGCGCCGTTCAGGCCCACGTACTTGTGCCACAGGTCCGGCTGCGCGGCCTCCACGGCCACGCGCGGCACGCCTTGCGGCAGCACCTTCGCGCGCCAGGCGGCGTCCTGGCGGTCGAACACGCTGGTGCAGGGCATCGACACCACGCGCGCGGCCACCCCGCCGGCGCCCAGCAGGTCGCGCGCCTTCAGCGCGATCTCCACCTCGGAGCCGGTGGCGATGATCACCACCTGCGGCTTGCCCTCGGCGTCGGCAAGCACGTAGCCGCCGCGCTCGATGGCCGCCTCGGCGCCGTCGGCGTGCGCCGGCACCGCCAGGTTCTGGCGCGACAGCAGCAGCGCGCTCGGACCGTCGGCGCGCTCCACCGCGTGCTTCCAGGCCACCGCCGTCTCCAGCACGTCGGCCGGACGCCACACGTCCAGGTTGGGGATCAGGCGCAGGCTGGGGGTCTGCTCCACCGCCTGGTGGGTCGGACCGTCCTCGCCCAGGCCGATGGAGTCGTGGGAGAACACGTGCACCACGCGCTGTTTCATCAGCGCGCTCATGCGCACCGCGTTGCGCGCGTAGTCGGAGAACATCAGGAAGGTGCCGCCGTAGGGCAGGAAGGCCCCGTGCAGCGCCATGCCGTTCATCATCGCGGCCATGCCGAACTCGCGCACGCCGTAGGACAGGTAGTTGACCGGCTGCCCGTCCTGCGCCGCCTCCCACGAGCGCGAGGCCTTCACCGCGGTGAGGTTCGAGCCGGTGAGGTCGGCCGAACCGCCGAACATCTCGGGCAGCGCCGGCACCAGGGTCTCCAGCGCGATCTGCGAGGCCTTGCGCGTGGCGGTGGCCGCGCCCACGGCGCGCGCCTTGGCGTACAGCTGCTGCACGGTGTCCGCCCAGTCCGCGGGCAACTCCCCGCTCAGGCGTCGGCGCAGCGCCGCGGCCAGCTCGGGGTGGGCCTTCGCGTAGGCGTCGAAACGCTGGTTCCAGGCCTGCTCCAGCTTGGCGCCGCGTTCGCGGCCGTCCCAGGCCTGGTAGATGTCCTGGGGAATCTCGAAGGGTCCGTATTCCCAGCCCAGCGCCTGGCGCGTGGCCTGCGCCTCGGCGGCGCCCAGCGCGGCACCGTGCACGTCGTGGCCGCCGGCCTTGTTCGGCGAACCCCAGCCGATGGTGGTGGTGCAGATGATCAGCGTGGGGCGGTCGCTGGTCTTGGCCTCGGCCGTGGCCTGCTCGACCGCCTGCGCGTCGTGCCCGTCGACCGGCCCGATCACGTTCCAGCCGTAGGCCGCGAAACGCTTGGCCGTGTCGTCGGCGAACCAGTGCTCGACATGGCCGTCGATGGAAATGCCGTTGTCGTCGTAGTAGGCGATGAGCTTGTTCAGGCGCAGCGTGCCGGCCAGGGAGCAGACCTCGTGGCTGATGCCCTCCATCAGGCAGCCGTCGCCCAGGAACACGTAGGTGTGGTGGTCCACGATCTCGTGCCCGGGGCGGTTGAACTCGCGCGCCAGCAAGGTCTCGGCCAGCGCCATGCCCACCGCGTTGGCCAGGCCCTGGCCCAGCGGGCCGGTGGTGGTCTCCACCCCGGGCGTGTAGCCCACCTCGGGGTGGCCCGGGGTCTTGCTGTGCAACTGGCGAAAGCGCTTGATCTCCTCCAGCGGCAGCGCGTAGCCGCTCAGGTGCAGCAGCGCGTACAGCAGCATCGAGGCATGCCCGTTGGACAGCACGAAGCGATCCCGGTTGGCCCAGTGCGGGTTGGCCGGGTTGTGGTGCAGATGCCCGCGCCACAGCACCTCGGCGATGTCGGCCATGCCCATCGGCGCGCCGGGGTGCCCGCTCTTGGCCGCCTCGACGGCATCGATGGCCAGGAACCGGATGGCGTTGGCCAGGCGACGACGCTGCAGCGGGTCGATGACGGGAAAGAGTTGGGAGTGCGCGTTCATGACGGGTCTCTAGCGGGATGGTGGTCGGTGGGACCCCTGCATTTCATCCGGCGCGGCGCTTGATGTCCATCAGCCGAAGGATCATGGGGGTGAAGATCAGTTGCATCGCCAGGCCCATCTTGCCCCCGGGGCAGACCAGGGTGTTGGGTCGGGTCATCCACGAATCGTGCAGCATGGACAGCAGGTACGGGAAATCGATGCCGTGCGGATCGGCGAACCGGATCACGACCATGCTTTCGTCGAGGCTGGGGATGTCCTTGGCGATGAAGGGGTTCGAGGTGTCGACCGTGGGCACGCGCTGGAAATTCACGTGGGTCCGCGAGAACTGCGGCGTGATGTGGTGCACGTAGTCGGGCATGCGGCGCAGGATCGTGTCCATCACCGCCTCCTGCGAGTAGCCGCGCTGCACCTGGTCGCGGTGCAGCTTCTGGATCCACTCCAGGTTGATGATAGGCACCACGCCCACCAGCAGGTCCACCTGGCTGGCCACGTCGATGCGCGCATCCGCGTAGCCGCCGTGCAGGCCCTCGTAGAACAGCAGGTCGGAGCCGCCGGGCATGTCCTTCCACTCGGTGAACTGCCCGGGCGGAACGCCGAACTGGGCGGCTTCCCCGTCGTCGTGGATGTACTTGCGCGCCTTGCCGACGCCGGTGGCGCCATAGGCCCGGAAAACCCCCTCCAGCTCTTCGAGAAGATTTGCCTCTGGGCCAAAATGGCTGAAATTCGCACTACCGGATTGTTCCCGACGCTTCATTTCCTCCCGCATTTCTGCGCGGTTGTAGCGATGGAACGAATCCCCCTCGATGATCTGGGCCTGGATCCGCTCGCGCCGGAAGATGTGCTGGAAACTGCGCATCACGGTGGTCGTGCCGGCTCCCGAGGAGCCGGTGATCGCGATGATGGGGTGCTTGGCGGACATGGCGGAACTCTTGACGAGGCGATGGACGAAGCCCGGGCCGCCGCCGCCTCGAGGCGGCGGCCCGTGCCAGGAAAGCGTGGGGCCGTGGAGGATGGGGCGCGGCGCTCAGGCGCGCACGCCGTCGCCGTACAGCGAACGATCCTTGAACAACGGGGAGGCGAAGGGCTTGTCCAAGCCGCTATCGTATTCCCGGTGGTAGCGCTCCAGGCGCTCGATCTCGTTCCTCGAGCCCAGCATCACCGGCACGCGCTGGTGCAGCGACTCGGGCTGCAGTTCCAGGATGCGCTGGCGCCCGGTGGAAGCCGCGCCCCCGGCCTGCTCGACGACCATGCCGATGGGGTTGGCCTCGTACAGCAGGCGCAGGCGTCCCGGGCGCGCCGGATCCTTGGTGTCGCGCGGGTACATGAAAATGCCCCCGCGCATCAGGATGCGGTGCACGTCGGCGACCATGGAGGCGATCCAGCGGGTGTTGAAGTCGCGCCCGCGGTCGCCGGTCTTGCCGGCCTTGCACTCGGTGACGTAACGCTGCACCGGCGGTTCCCAGAAACGCTCGTTGCTGGCGTTGATGGCGAATTCGCTGGTGTCCTCCGGGATGCGCAGGTCCGGATGGGTGAGGATGAAGTTGCCGATCTCGCGGTCCAGCGTGAAGCCGTGGGTGCCCTTGCCGACCGTCAGCACGAGCATCGTGGCGGGGCCGTAGATCGCGTAGCCGGCGGCCACCTGCTCCACGCCCGGGCGCAGGTAGTCGGCGGTCTGCGGCTCGCCCATGCGGGTCATGCGCAGCACCGAGAAGATCGTGCCCACCGAGACGTTGACGTCGATGTTCGACGATCCGTCCAGCGGATCGAACACCAGCAGGAAGGGCCCGCGCTCGAACTGCTGCGGCAGCGCGTAGGGCTGGTCCAGCTCCTCCGACGCCATGCCGGCCACCAGGCCGCCCCATTCGCAGGACTGGATCATCGCGTCGTTGGACAGCACGTCGAGCTTCTTCTGGGTCTCGCCCTGCACGTTCTCCGTGCCCAGCGACCCCAGGAAGCCGCCCAGCGCCCCCTTGGCCGTCATCGCGGCGATGGCCTTGACGGCCGCCGTCACGTCCACCAGCAGCGCGGCCAGGTCGGCCTGGTCGTCCGTCCCGCGCAATTGCTCGATGAGGAACTTCGAAATGGTGGTGCGACCCTGCAGCATGATGCGTCTCCCGAACGGATGGATTCCTCGGCGCGTGGACGCTATGGCCCCGGACCCACCGGCGGCCGCCTTCCCGACACCTGTCTTTTTCAAGGCCCCTGCGACGCCCCAGGAGACTTGAAAAAGCCCGCAGTCAGTAAACACGGAGACTCGCATGAACGAAAACGCTATGCGACTGCGGAAAAAGCAGCCCGGAGGTCGCCCTCCCGGGCCCGTTCACAAGACTGCGTGGCGGGCCGCGAACCCGGCCGGCGCCACGCTTGCGGACAAATATAAGTGGCGACGGAATTAAGGTAAATTCAGGCTTTCTTGTCCGTGAATTCAGGAAAGCTGATGAAGAACGTCACCCTGCGCCAGCTCCGGGTCTTCGTCGCGGCGGCCCGCCACATGCATTTCGGCAAGGCCGCGCAGGAGCTGCACCTGACGCCGCCGGCCGTGTCCATGCACATCCGCGAGCTCGAGCAGCAGGTGGGACTGCCGCTGTTCGAGCGCCACGGCAAGTCGGTCAGCCTGACCCTGACCGCCGAGTACCTGCTGGTCTACGCGCGGCGCGTGCTGTCCACGCTGAAGGACGCGGAGGACGCGCTGGCGCGCTTTCGCGGCCTGCAGTCCGGGCGCCTGACCATCGGCATGGTCAGTTCGGCCAAGTACTTCATGCCGCGCCTGCTGGCCATGTTCCGCGAGGAACATCCCCACATCGAGCTGCGCCTGGTGGTGGCCAACCGCGAACAGCTCGCCGAGCAGCTGCAGGGCAGCGAGCTGGACCTGGCCATCATGGGCCGCCCGCCGCGCGAGCTGGCCACGCGCGGCGAACCCTTCGCCGCGCACCCGCTGGGCGTGGTGTGCGCGCCCGACCACCCGCTGATGCGCGGCGAGCGCAAGCCGGCGTCGGCGCTGGCGCAGTTCGGCTTCGTCATCCGCGAGGCCGGCTCCGGCACCCGCAGCGCGATGGAGGAGTACCTGCGCGAATGGCGCGTGGACCCGCGCATCGACCAGGAACTGGCCAGCAACGAGACCATCAAGCAGATGGTGATGTCGGGCATGGGGGTGAGCTTCCTGTCGCTGCACGGCATCGGCCTGGAGCTGCGCAACGGCCTGATCGGCGTGCCCGACATCGAGGGCCTGCCGCTGGTGCGCAGCTGGCAGGTGGTGCACACCTCCAGCAAGGTGCTGTCGCCGTCGGCCGAGGCGCTGCGCTATTTCGTGCTGGAAAACGGCGAGGCCTACCTGGCACGCGAATTCGGCGGCCTGCACCCCATGCCGGCCGAGCCCGTCAGCAGCTCGTCGGCGCAGGCCGCGGCCGCCGAGCGCCTCAGGCGGGCGGCGCGTCAGACTCCGCCAGCCCCGCCAGTGCGGCCAGCAAAGCCAGCGGCGCCGTCTCGGCGCGCAGGGTCCGCGACCCGAGGCTGACGGGCTCGAATCCGGCGCGCAGCGCGGCGTCGATCTCGGCCTCGTCCAGGCCGCCCTCCGGGCCGCTCAACGCCAGCACCGGCTGCCCCGGGCGCAGCGCGGCGGCCCAGCGCGCCACGGGCCGCGCCGCCGCGGCGTCGCCGCGCGGAGCCGCCAGCAGGCAGCGCGCCTGGCCCGCCGGCGCCGGCAGCGCGCGCAGCCAGGCCTGCAGGCCGGCCACCTCGCGCAGCTCCGGCACGCGGTTGCGTCCGCACTGCTCGCAGGCGGCGATGGCCACGCCGCGCCAGTGCGCCAGGCGGCGCTGGGCGCGCTCGCCCTCCAGACGCAGCACGCCGCGCGCGCACATCAGCGGCGCCACCGCGCGCGCCCCCAGTTCGGTGGCCTTCTCCACCAGCCAGTCCATGCGTTCATTGGCCGGCATGCCCACGGCCAGCTCGACCTGGCGCCCGAGCTCGCGCTCCACCGGGTCGAAGTCCAGCAGTTCCAGGCGATCCCCCGGCAGCAGACGCGCGCGCCACTGGCCGCCCTCGCCGTCGAAGGCGGCCACCTCGTCGCCTTCGCGCAGACGCAGCGCGCGCACGTGGCGGCAGGCCTGCGCGCTCAGGTCCACGCTGGCGCCCGACAGCGGCGCCGGCAGGAACAGCCGATGCATGAGCGGACTCCCGCGAGCGCGCCTCAGGCGCGCAGCAGATCGAGCAGCGCGTGGGTATCGGCGCTGAACGCGGCGATGCCCTCGTCCAGCTTGGCGCGCCAGAGGTCGTCGGCGGCCAGCGCGCTGGCGAATTCGGCGCGCCCCACGGCGAGCTCGGCCTGGTCCTCCGCCGACCCGGCCTGGGCCGGATCGAGACGCCGCGGCAGCGCCTGCGAGGACGCGGCCAGCTCGCCCAGCAGCGCCGGCGAGATGGTCAGCAGGTCGCAGCCGCACAGCGCGGCGATCTGCGAGGTCTGGCGAAAGCTCGCGCCCATCACTTCGGTGGCCACGCCGCGCGCCTTGTAGAAGCGCCAGATGCGCAACAGCGCGCGCACTCCGGGGTCGGCGTCGCCCTCGTGCGCCGCCGCGTCCCAGGCGTCGCCGGCCTGCTGGCGCGCCCAGTCGGTGATGCGTCCGACGAAGGGCGAGATCAGTTGCACCCCGGCCGCCGCGCAGGCGCGCGCCTGCATGAAACTGAACAGCAGGGTCATGTTGCAGGCGATGCCGTCGTCGCGCAGGCGCCGCGCCGCCTCGATGCCCTCCCAGGTCGTGGCCAGCTTGATCAGCACGCGCTGGCGCGGCACGCCGGCGGCCTCGTACAGCGCGATCACCTCGCGCGCGCGGTGCAGGCTGGCGTCGGTGTCGTGGGACAGCCGGGCATCGATCTCGGTGGACACGCGTCCCGGCACGCGCTCGAGGATCTCGCGTCCGAAACGCACCAGCAGCCGGTCCATCGCCTGCTCGGGCGCGCGCGCCGCGCGCACCTCGGGATCGCGCAGCAAGGGCGCGTACTCCGGCAGGCGCACCGCGCGCAGCACCAGGCTCGGGTTGGTGGTGGCCTCCGCCGCGCCCAGCTCGGGCAGACGAAGGTACTCGGCGGTATCGGCCACCACGCGGGTGTGGCGCATCAGATCGTGCAGGGAACTCATGCCGCCATGGTACTCACGCAAGCCGCCAGGTGGCGCATCCCGCACGCATCACAGCCCGGCGGCCCGTGGCGCGCTCTCGTCGCGCCCGAACACCGCGCGGGTCAGCGCCTGCACCGCCGCGCGCTCGCGCGCCACGCGCGCCGGCTCCACCAGCGCGGCCTGTTCGGCGCCGCGCAGGCGCTCGGCATGCTGCAGCCGGCGCAGCCGCCGGTAGGCCACCGCCGCCAGGCGCCCCACGCGCTGCGGCAGCAGACCGAGCTGCTCGGCCAGGCGCAGCAATGCGATGTTGCCCACGTTGGCCACCAGCTGCGGGAAGGCGCAGGCATGCTCCAGCACCAGCGCCTGCACCGCGAACTCCACGTCGACCATGCCGCCGGGATCGTGCTTCAGATCGAACAGCACACCCCGGTTGGGATGTCCCTCGGCCACGCGCCGGCGCATCGCCGCCACCTCCGCGCGCAGCGCGGCGCCGTCGCGCGGCGTGCCCAGTACCTGGGCCCGGATGGCCTCGAAACGCGCCCCGAGCCGCGCGTCGCCGGCGCAAAAGCGCGCCCGGGTCAGCGCCTGGTGCTCCCAGGTCCACGCCGTGTTGCCGCCGCGCCCGAGCTGGTACTCCTCGAAGGCATCGAGCGACGTGACCAGCAGCCCGGCGTTGCCGTTCGGGCGCAGCCGGGTGTCGATGTCGAACAGGCCGCCGGCCGGGGTGGACGCGGTCAGCCACCACACCAGCTTGCGCGCCAGCGCCCCGTAGCGCTCGGGGGCCTCGGGCGCCTCGTCGTCGTACAGGAACACCACGTCCAGATCGGCGCCGTAGCCCAGTTCCTTGCCGCCCAGCTTGCCGTAGGCGACGACCGCGAAGGCCGGCTGCTCGCGGTGCCTGCGCGGCAGGTCGTCCCAGGCCCAGGCCAGCGCGCGGTCGATCACCGCATCGGCAAGCTCGGACAGCTCGTCGGCGACCTGCTCGACGTGCAGGCGTCCGCCCAGGTCGCGCACCAGGATGCGGAACAGCTCGGCGTGGAAGGCGCGGCGCAGCACGTCCAGGCCCTCGCCCGCGTCCCAGCTGCCGCGCTGCAGCGCGCGTGCGCGCTGGCGTTCGCATTCGTCGCGGCAGGTCCGGGCGGAAAATCGCTCGATGGCCGGCACGATCAGCTCGTCCACCACCATGGGATTGCGCTTGACGTAGTCGGCAGCCCAGCTGGAAGCGCCCAGCAGGCCCACCAGGCGCGCCAGTGCCTGCGCCTGTTCGGCGAAAAAGGCCAGGTAGGTCTCGCGTCGGCAGATCGCCTCCAGCACGTCCACCAGGCGCGCCAGCACGAGATCGGGCTGCGCCTGCTGCGAGGCGATGCCGATGCCCCGCTCGATCACCCGCAGCATGCGCGTGCGCCCCACGTCGCTGAGCGCGGCGTAGCGTGCCGACTGCGCCAGCGCGCGCAGGCGCCCGGCGGACTGGCCGCCGTCGATGCCGGCGGCCGTCAGCAGGTGCTGCAGCGCCTCGATGCTGTCGGCCGGTTTGCGGCAGCCCACGCAACGCGGCTGCGAGGAGTGCAGCAGCGCGTCGAACTCGCCCGCCACGTATTCGCGCACGGCATCGAGCTCGCGCAACAGGGAACACACCGGACGCGTCGAGGCCCGCAGCATGCGGCAGGCCTGGGCGATGCGCTCCAGGTCGCCGTCCTCGGCCGGCAGGCAGTGGGTCTGGGCGTCGTCCAGGTACTGGATGCGGTGCTCCAGGCGGCGCAGGAATTCGTAGCTCTGCGCCAGGCGCTGCGCCTGCTCGGGCTGCAGCAACCCGGCCTCGGCCAGGCGCTCCAGCGAGCGCAGGGTGTTGCGGTCGCGGATCTGCGGCATGCGCCCGCCGCGCACGATCTGCAACAGTTGCACGATGAACTCGATCTCGCGGATGCCCCCGCGTCCGAGCTTGAGGTCGTTGGCGCGCTCCGGGCGCGCGCTGGCGCGCCGCGCCGCTTCCTGGCGGATCTGGCGATGCACGCCGCGCAGCGCTTCGAGCATGGCGAAGTCCAGGTAGCGGCGCCACACGAAGGGCTCCACCACCGCGTCCAGCGCCGCCTGCTGGGTCTGCGCCGCGTCCTGCGCCGACACGACGCGGCTCTTCAGCCAGGCGAAGCGCTCCCATTCGCGCCCCTGCACCTGGAAGTATTCCTCCAGCATGGCCAGGCTGACCACCGGCGGGCCGCTGTCGCCGTTGGGGCGCAGCCGCGTGTCGACGCGGAACACGAAACCGTCGGCGGTGAGGTCGGACAGCAGCGGCACCATGCGCCGCACCACCTGCGCGAAATAATCGAAATTCGACAGCGGATGCGCGCCGTCGGTATGCCCGTCCTGGTCGAACACGAACACCAGGTCGATGTCCGACGACACGTTGAGCTCGTCGCCGCCGAGCTTGCCCATGCCCGCCACCATGAGCTGCGCGGCGCTGCCGTCGCCGGCCCGGGGCACTCCGTGGCGCTCGCGCAGCTCGGCCTCGGCATGCTCCAGCGCCGCCGCGATGGCGCTCTCGGCCATGCAGCCGATGCCATGGCACACCTGGGTCAGCGGCGCCTCGTGCAGCACGTCGCATTCCATCAGGCGCAGCATCAGCGCATTGCGCACCCGTCGCAACGCGCAGGCCAGGCCGGACGCGGCCTGCACCTGTTGCACCGCGGCATCGATGGCGTTCCGGTCGGGGATGCCGACGCCCCACAGGGCGTGGATATCGTCGAACCGTCCGGCGTGCCGGCGGTAGTAGCGGGAAAACGCGTCGAGTTGCATGCGCTGCGGGTTCCGGACAAGGCCCGGGGAAGCCTGGGTGTTTCAACGCGCAGCATATTGCAGGCCGGCTTTGCTTGCAGCAGGGCTTCAGGGGATCATCGGGACAAGGCTCCTTGGCTACCATCACGGGAGGGTCGTGGCACCGCGGCTGCTCGCATCCGCCGCGTAGCGCATCCACGCCCTCGAGACCTCACGCCACCCTGCCTGCTTCGTGTCCGCGCTGCACGTCACCGTCAAATTCGCCACCCGGCTGCTCGAAGCGGCGATCGGGCTGGTCGTCGTGCTCTACCTGCTGCTCGGCGCCTCGCTGCTGACCCTGCGCTACGCGGTGCTGCCCAACGCGCAGCGCTTCGTCCCCTGGCTGGAGCAGGAGTCCAGCCAGGCCCTGGGCCTGCCCGTCCACATCGGCTCGGTGCGCAGCCGCTGGCAGGGGCTGCTGCCCACGCTGACCATGCGCGACCTGGTGATCGACGATGCCCACGGACACCCCGCGCTGCGTCTGGCCTCGGTGCAGGCTCTGCCCTCCTGGAAAAGCCTGCCGCGCCTGCAATTGAGTTTCGAGCAACTGGCGATCCGCGGCGCCGACCTGCGCATCACCCGCGAGGACGCCGACCACCTGGACATCGGCGGCATCCCCATCGACCTGCGCGCCAGCGCCGGCAGCGGTCAGCGCTTCGCCGACTGGCTGTTCTCGCAGGACCAGATCCTGGTGCAGGACAGCACCATCACATGGGTCGACAAGACGCGCGACGCCCCGCCGCTTCCATTGCGCGACGTACAGCTGGAATTGCGCAATAGCCTGCTGCATCACCGGGCCGCGCTGCAAGCGGTACCACCTATCGAACTCGGCGACCGCCTGCAATTGCGCGCCGACATGCGCCAGCCCCTGTTCGACCGCCACCCCGGCAACCTGGCCGCCTGGCAAGGCACGCTGTGGGCCGACCTGCCGCGCGTGGACCTGGATGCGCTGGGCCGCTGGGTCGCGCTGCCGGCCCAGCTGTCGGGGGGCGACGGCGCGCTGCGCGCCTGGCTGCAGGTCGGGCGCGACTACCAGCCGCAGTCCTTCACCGTGGCGGCGGCCCTGGGGTCGATCCACGCCCAGCTCGACCCGGCGCTGCCGCCGCTGCTGTTGCGCGATCTGTCGGGGCGCCTGAGCTGGCGCCGCCTGTCCCACGGCAGCCAGATCGAGGTCGCCGGCCTGCGCCTGCGCGACGTCGACGGCAACCTGCTGGCGCCCACGCTGCTGCAATGGCGCCAGCAAAAGCCGCCGGGCGCGCCGGCCCAGGGCAGCCTGAGCGTGGGGGCGCTCGATCTCGGCGAACTCGAGTCGCTGGCGCAGCGCCTGCCGCTACCGGCCGACTGGCGCGAACGTCTGCTGCAGCTTCGCCCGCGGGGGCGCATCGACAGCGCGAGTCTGAGCTGGAGCGGCGACTGGAACGCGGCGCGCGCCTTGCCGCAACGCTATGCCCTCCAGGCCAGCTTCAGCCACCTGGGCTGGAACAGCCCGGCCGCGCCGGCCAGCGAGGCGGCGGCCGGGCCGGGCAAGCCCGCCGCCCAGGCCCCGACGGCCAGCGCGGCGGCGCCCGGCGACGCCGCGGGCGCTGCCCCGCCGCTGCCCGAGCAGCTTCCCGGAATCCAGGGCCTGGACGGCAGCGTCGACGCCAACCAGGACGGCGGCAACGCCAGGCTGCGCATGCGCGACGGGGCGGTCGCGCTGCCCACGGTGTTCGAGGCGCCCAGCCTGCCCGTCAGCAGCCTGGACGCGCGCCTGAGCTGGAGTCGAGGCGGCGACGGCCAATGGGACCTGCAGGGCTCGCAGATACGCCTGGTCACGCCCGACGCGGCCGGCAGCGTCAACCTGCGCTACACCACGCAGGCGTCCGGGCCCGGACTGCTGGACCTGAGCGCGCGCCTGAACCGCGCGCAGCTGCGCGCCGTACCCCACTACCTTCCGCTGGGCATCGCAGCGGGCACGCGCGACTACCTGCGCAGCGCCATCGCCGGCGGCAGCGCCGACGACGTGCGCTTCCAGGTGCAGGGGCCGCTGGCGGATTTCCCCTTCGACAAGCCCGGCAGCGGGCTGTTCCGCATCGACGCGCGCATCCATGGGGGCGTGTTCAGCCCGGCGCCGCGGCGCCTGCTGCCCAAGGGCCGGCAGGCCGGGCCCGCCGACGTGGCCGCCAACGCGGTCTGGCCGGAATTCCGCGACATCGACGGCAGCTTCAGCTTCACCTCGCGCGGCATGTCCGCGCGCGGCGTCAGCGCCCGCATCGGCAAGGCCGTGTTGCAGGGGCTGGAGCTGCAACTTCCCAGCTACGAGCACGGCGTGCTGCAGGCGCAGGCCCAGGTGCAGTCACCGGCCGCCGAGGCGCTGCGCTACGTGCGCAACTCGCCGCTGGACGCGGCGCTCGGCCACGCGCTCAGCGACGCCACGGCAAGCGGCCCGCTGCGCCTGCAACTCTCGCTCAGCGTCCCGCTGGATCACCCCGATGCGGCCCGCGTGAAGGGGCATCTGCAGCTGCTCGGCGACCAGGTGCGCTACCTGCCCGAGCTGCCCGCGGTGAACGGCGTGCGCGGCCAGGTGGACTTCAGCGAAGGCGGCTTCAGCATGCAGTTGCAGGGGGCGGATTTCGCCGGCGGCGCGTTGCGGGTGCACGGCGGACAGTCCCCGGGCGGAGCGCTGCGCATCGACGCCGAGGGGCGGGTCGACGCGGCCGCGCTGCGCGCCGCGCCGGAGTTGCGCGCCTGGGCGCCGTTGCTGCGCCATCTGCGCGGCAGCACGCCCTTCTCGTTGCGCGTGGACGCGGCTCCCGGCCAGGCCACGCCGCGCCTGCAACTGAGCAGTTCCCTGGCGGGCATGGCCATCGACCTGCCGCCGCCGCTGGGCAAGCCGGCGCAGACCGAGCAGGCGCTGCGCGTGGTGCGCGCCGGCGGCAACGGCGACGGCGCGCAGCAGTGGTCGCTGGACCTCGACGGCGACCTGCGCGCGAGCGGCCTGCTGCAGCCCGCCGGCGCCGGCGCGCCGGCGAGCTGGCGCGGGCTCAGCGTGGCGGTGGGGCCGGCGGCGTTGCCTTCGCCGGGCGTGGGCATGCACGCCAACGTGGACCTTCCGGTCCTCGACGTCGACGCCTGGTCGCGCGCGCTCGCCAGCGGCACGTCGGCGGACTCCCCGGCGAGCGCGAGCGCGGGCACGGCCGCCGGCACGTCGCGCAAGTCGGGCGCGGCGACGTCGGTCCCGAATTCGTGGATGCCCACCGCGTTGGCGATGCGCGTGTCCCGGCTCACCCTGGACGGGCGCGTGTTCGACGACGTGGTGCTGGGCGCCACCCGCAGCGGTTCGCTGTGGCAGGCCAATCTGCGCAGCAACCAGCTCGACGGCGCGGTGAACTGGCGCATGGGCGCCGGCGACTCGCCGGGCAGCGTGAGCGCGCGCCTGACCCACCTGCACCTGCCCAAGAGCTCCGACACCGACGTCGAGCACCTGCTCGACGATCGCCCGCGCAGCCTGCCCGCGATCGACCTGCAGGCCAGCGACGTCGACATCCACGGCCACCACTTCGACTCCCTGCGCCTGCAGGCCGTCAACCGGGGGCGCGGAAACGCTCGCCAGTGGCTGCTCAACGACGTGCGCCTGAGCTCCCCCGACGCCGTGCTCACGGCCAGCGGCGACTGGGTCCCGACCACGCGCGCCGCCGGCGCCCCGCATCGCATGTCCCTGGGCTTCCGGCTCGACGTGCTGGATGCCGGCTCGCTGCTCGCTCGCCTGGACAAGCCCGGACTCCTCAAGGGCGGCAAGGGCACGCTGCAGGGTACGCTGAGCTGGCTGGGCTCGCCGCTGTCGCTGGACTACCCCAGCCTATCCGGACAATTCAGCCTGGCGCTGGGCCAGGGGCAGTTCCTGAAGGCCGACCAGGGCATCTCCAAGCTGCTCGGGGTGCTCAGCCTGCAGAGCCTGCCGCGGCGCCTGACGCTGAACTTCAGCGACCTGTTCTCCAGCGGCTTCGCCTTCGACAAGGTCACCGCCGACGTGCAATTGCTCGACGGCGTCGCCACCACGAAGGATTTCAAGATGAGCGGGCTGACCGCCACCGTGTTCATCGACGGTTCGGCCGATCTGGCGCACGAAACCCAGGATCTGTACGTGGTCGTGGTCCCGGACATCAATGCAGGATCGGCTTCGCTGGCCTATGCTTTGATCAACCCGGCCATCGGGCTGGGCACGTTCATCGCGCAGCTGATCGCGCGCGAGCCGCTGATGAAGGCCTTGACCTACGGCTACCGCATCACCGGAACCTGGGCGAAGCCCGAGGTGACCCCGCAGCGGGACTCGCATCCGCCCGCCGCGGGCGCGTCGTCGCCGCGCGACTGAACGATTCCCGCCCGCGAACCGCCCCCTCCTGGAGTTTGTCCATGCGCGTCGCCGCCCTGCAAGTCGTCTCCTCCACCGACCTGGACCACAACCTGGCACGCGCCGAGGCGCTGCTCGACGAGGCCGCGCGCCGCGGCGCCGCGATGGCCGTGCTGCCCGAGTATTTCTGCATCATGGAGCAGCAAGGCTCCAGCAAGACCCGCTTCGCCGAGGCGCCGGGCAAGGGCCCGGTGCAGCAGATGCTGTCGGCCGCCGCCGCGCGCCACCGCATGTGGGTGGTCGGCGGATCCCTGCCGCTGCAATGTCCGGAGCCCGACCGGGTCTTCAACAGCACCATGGCCTTCGGCCCCGACGGCCGGCCCGTGGCGCGCTACGACAAGATGCACCTGTTCGCCTTCGAGCGCGGCGGCGAGCGCTACGCCGAGGCCGACACCATCGCTCCCGGCGGCGCGCCGGCGGCCTTCGACGCGCAGGGACTGCGCATCGGCATGTCGATCTGCTACGACCTGCGGTTCCCGGAGTTGTACCGCGCACTGTCGACCCCGCGGCCCTGCGACGCCTTCCTGGTGCCCGCGGCCTTCACCTACACGACCGGCTCGAAGCACTGGGAGGTGCTGCTGCGCGCGCGCGCCATCGAGAACCTGGCCTACGTGGTCGCCAGCGCGCAGGGCGGGCATCACGCCAACGGCCGGCGCACCTGGGGCCACTCGATGATCGTCGACCCCTGGGGCGAAGTGCTCGCGCTGCTCGCCGAGGGCGAAGGCGTGATCACCGCCGACATCGAGACCGAGCGCATCGCCTCCTGGCGCGCCAGCCTGCCGGCGCTGGAGCACCGACGCATCGCGTGAGACGCGCCACGGGGCCGGCCAGGCCCCGCGCGGCGCCTGGCGATTCAACGCGCGGGCTGGGCCACGTAGATTTCCACGCGCCGGTTCATCGCCCGCCCCTCGGCGGTGGCGTTGCTGGCCACCGGCTGGGTCGGCCCGAGGCCCTGCACTGCGATGCGCTGCGCCGGCACCCCGCGCGAGACCAGGAAATTCTTCACCGTCTGCGCGCGATTGGTCGACAGCGGATAGTTGATGGCGTCCGAGCCGGTGCTGTCGGTGAAGCCCAGCACCTGCACGGTCTCGCCCGGGTTGGCCACGAGCCCCTGCGCCAACTGCTCCAGCACCGGGTACATGCGCGGGTTCAGCGTGGCGCTGCCGGTGGAGAAGCCGGCGTCGGCGGGCACGCCGATCTTCAGGCGGTTGTCGGCCGTCTGCGATACCTGCACTCCGGTGCCGGCGCTGGCCTGCTGCATCTGCTGCTTCTGCTGCTCCAGGTGCCGGTTCCACAGATAGCCCCCGGCGGCCCCCACCGCGGCACCCAGCGCGGCGCCCTGCATGGCGCTGCCGCCGGTGTCGCCGCCGGCGGTCAGGGCCCCGATCACCGCGCCCGCGGCGGCGCCGATGCCGGCGCCCTGCGCGGTGGCGGTCTGCGACTGGCTCATGTTGGCGCAACCGCCGAGCACCAGGGACAAGGCAGCCGCGGCCGCAAGACTTCGTTGCAACATGGTCATCCTCCTTGAGCGATGATTGGGGCATGGGCCCATAATGGTCCCAAGAAGTTTAAGAGAAGCGCACGACGGCGAAATGCACGCCGCAAAGCCCGCCATACGAGGGGAGACGCGGGGGGGACGGCCCGCGGCGATGCAACGGCCTTGCGCCGCGGCCCGATTTGCGACATCCATCGAGGATTCCTGGACCGGACCACCATGAACGCACCTCTCGACCACCCGACCGACACCTTGCGCTGGCACCTGGACGACATCGACCTGCAGGCGATCGACCGCGCCGCCGTCGCGCCGCGCGACGACATCTTCCTGCTCGTGTGCAGTGCCTCCTTCATCGAAAGCGGCACCGACCTGTACACGCGCAACCTGCTCGAATACTTCGCAGGCGACCCCGGATTCGAATCCTGGCTGCGCGATCGCTGGGAACCCGAGGAACTGCAGCACGGGCGCGCGCTGCGCGCCTACGTGGAGCATGTGTGGCCCGAGTTCGACTGGGAAGGGGCCTTCGCCGACTTTTTCGACGAATACTCGGCCCTGTGCACGCTGGACGAACTCGAACCCTCGCGCGGGCGCGAACTGGTGGCGCGCTGCATTGTCGAGATGGGCACCACCACCTACTACCAGGCGCTCAACGGGATCTGCGAGGAGCCTGTGCTGCGCGACCTGACCTGGCGCATCCGCACCGACGAGGTGCAGCATTACAAGCACTTCTACCACCGCTTCCTCAGCTACCGGCGCAGCGAGGGCCTGGGGCGAAGCCAGGTGATCGCGGCGCTGTGGCGCCGCGTGGCCGAACTGCGCCGCAGCGACGCCGACGTCGCGCTGCGCCATGCCAGCGCCTGGCGCTGGCGCGACAGCGCCGAGCCGCCCGCGCTGGTCGACGTGCGCCAGCGCCTGTTCGACCGCATGCGCAACGAATACCCGATCGAGCTCGCGGTGCGCATGATCATCAAGCCGCTGCAACTCGGCCCGCGGCTGCAGCGCTGGGCCGAGCGTCCGCTCAGCGCACTGGCTCGGCGCGTGCTGCTGAACTGATCCCGCCCGGCACGCGCTGCGCGTCGCGCAGGATGCGATCGAGCAGCCCGGGAAGCTCGAACACCGCCCGATTGCGCAGCCCGGCCACGCGCTCGCGGTAGCCGGGCAGCTCGTCCAGCAGCCGGCGCACGGCCGGCGCCACCTGGCGGAACGACGGCAGCACCAGTCCGAGGCCCTGCTCGCGCACCCACTGCGTGTTGTAGCGCTCCTGCGGCATGGTCCACGCGTTGCGCGTGACCACCACCGGCAGCCCCAGGTGCAGCGCCTCGCTGAGGCTTCCCGGCCCCGGCTTGCCGACGAAAAAGTCGCCCATGCGCATCACCTCCGCCACGGCGGGAGTGAAGCCCAGCACCAGGCGCGGCGCGCGCGCCGGCTGCGCGCGCAGGCGCTCGGCCAGTCGCTGGTTGTGGCCGCACAGCAGGATCAGCTGCACGTCGCTCAGGCGCTCGGCGATGCCCAGCATGGAGCGCGCGCCGTGGCCGCCGAACATGACCACGCCGGTGGGGCGTCGCGGGTCCAGCCCCTGCGCGGCGCGCGCCGCGGCCCGGTCGAAATGCGGGT
Organism: Pseudomonadota bacterium; assembly: GCA_021848345.1. GTDB lineage: Bacteria > Pseudomonadota > Gammaproteobacteria > Burkholderiales > Burkholderiaceae_C > Thiomonas_A. The sequence goes on from JAJZUV010000013.1 coordinate 51,983, forward strand.
CGAGGCGGTAGAAATCGGGGCGGATGATCATGCCCGAGCTCGCGTGCACGCGCTCTGGCGGGTGCCCGGCCTCCAGCGCCTGGCGCACCGCGTGCGCGCTGCCGCAGACGAAGTGCTGGCGCTGCCCCGGCTCGATCCAGAAATGCGGAGGGTGGTCGGCCAGGTCGGTGAGCACCGTCACGTAGGGCACGCCGGGCAGCGTGCCGGCCAGGCTCTGGTACAGCGCACGGTTGAAGTTCGGGATCAGCGAGACCACGAGATCGGGTTCGCTGCGCGCCCAGTGCTGCTGCAGCGCGCGCACCAGGCTGGGGTGCAGCAGGTGGATCAGCGCCTGCAGCACGCGCAGCTCGGTGCGCAGGCCCAGCGTGAGGCCGTGCGCCAGGCGAGCGTTGTAGTAGTCCTCGGGCGAGAAGGTGCGCCTACGCAGCGCGCCCCCCGGATCGAGCAGCTCGGTGAGGTTGACCAGGCGCACCTCCCAGCCCAGCCCGGCCTCCGCCAGCGCCTGCTGCAGCGCCTGCGCGGAGGCCCGGTGGCCGCCGCCGGCGTTGAAGTACACCAGGTCGACGCGCGTGGGCGTGCTCACTCGCCGGTCCCCTCGTCCGGCTCCTCGCCGGGGTTGTCCAGGCTGAACACGTCGGCGTTGTCGTCGTAGGCGTAGACCTCGGCGTAGCGACCCCAGTCGATCGCCGTGTCGAGCACGCGCTCGGCCTCCTCCTCGCTGAGCAGATCCTCCAGTTCGGTGCGAAAGCGCGTGCCGGGGGCGCGGTGGTTGTGGCGCTCGTCGAGCACCGCGCGCACCCGCGCGGCCAGCGGCACGCGCGCGATCAGGTGTCGCGCGAACAGCTCCTTGCGCTCCTGCACGTCGGCGTCCACGAACAGGCGCCCGGCGGCGGTCAGCTCGATGTCGCCGTCCGCCACCTGCGCGAAGCCCAGCAGTTCCACGGCTTCGATCAGCGGGAACAGGTCGTCGACCGAGAAATGCATGTCCTCGGCCAGCTCGGGCAGGCTGATGCGGCTGTTGCCCGAGCCCTGTTCCAGCGCGTTGAGCTCCTCCAGCAGGCCGGCGAGCTGGTTCACCGACACCGGCGGCAGGCGGTGGCCGATGCTCAGCGCGCCGCGCTGGGCCACGTTCACCGCGGCCGCCGGGCGCGAGGTCATGATGCCGTAGATGTGCTCCACCAGATCGCGGAACTCCTGCGATTCGCGGTCGCGCGGCTGCGCCAGATCCACCGGGATCTCCGCGCGAACCCGTCCCGGGTTGGAGCCCAGGATGAGGATGCGGTCGGCCATCAGCGCCGCCTCCTCGATGTTGTGCGAGACCAGCAAGATGCCGCGGGTGGGAATCTTGCGCTCGGCCCACAGGTCGAGCAGGTCGGTCCGCATGGTCTCGGCGGTCAGCACGTCCAGCGCCGAGAAGGGCTCGTCCATCAACAGCACGTCGGGGTTGATGACCAGCGCGCGCGCGAAGCCCACGCGCTGGCGCATGCCTCCGGAGAGCTCGCGCGGGTAGGCGGACTCGAAACCGTCCAGGCCGATCAGGTCGATCGCAGCCAGCGCGCGCTGGCGGCGCTCGGCCTGCGGCACTTTCAGCGCCTCCAGGCCCAGCTCCACGTTCTGCAGCACGGTCAGCCACGGGAACAGCGCGAAACTCTGGAACACCATGGCCAGCCCCGGCACCGGCCCCTCGATCGGGCGCCCGCGATGCAGCAGCGTGCCGGCGCTGGGCTCCGACAGCCCCGCCAGCATGCGCAGCAGCGTGGACTTGCCTGAACCCGAGCGCCCCAGCAGCACCAGGATCTCGTGCTCGCGCAGGCGAAGGTTGACGTCGTCGAGGATCAGCAGCTCGGTACCGTCGGGCGCCTTGAAGGCCTTGCGCACGTGCTCGGCACGGAACAGGTCGGGCGCCTCGGTGTTCGGGGATTCGGGTTGGGCGGACATGCCGTTCGGACTCGCTCGGTTGCGGGAATGCGCGACGGACCCTTCAGTCCAGTCGCACGCGGCGGGCGGCCAGCTGGTACAGGCGATGCCAGATCAGCCGGTTGACCAGGATCACGTACAGGGACATCACGCCGACCCCCAGCGCGATGTCGGCCCCCCTGCCCTGCGCGGTGGCCTCGCTGATGAACGAGCCCAGCCCGGTGGCCACCAGGGTCTTGTCGCCCCAGCTCACCACCTCGGCGACGATGCTGGCGTTCCACGCGCCGCCCGACGCGGTGATGGCGCCGGTGATGAAACCGGGGAACACCCCCGGCAGGTACAGGCGTTTCCACAGCAGCCAGCCACGCAGGCCCAGATTCTGCGCCGCCTCGCGCATGTCGTTGGGAATCGCCGAGGCCGAGCCGACCACCGAGAACAGCACGTACCACATGCTGCCCAGGATCATCAGCGGCGCCGTCCACACGTCCACGTTCAGGTGCCAGTGCACGATGATCACCACGAACAGCGGGAACAGCAGGTTGGCGGGGAAGGCGGCCAGGAACTGCGCCAGCGGCTGCACGGCGGCGGCCAGGCGCGGGCGCAGCCCCACCCACACGCCTACCGGCACCCATACCAGCGCCGACAGGCCCACCAGCACGAACACCTTGAAACCGGTGAGCAGGCCCAGCCACAGCACGTGACCCACCAGCGGCCAGCCGAAGTCGCGCGGCAGCACCTCGCCCAGGCGCACCACGGACCAGATGGCGAACACCACCACGGCGGCGTAGAAGACCGTGTCGCCGCGGCGCCAGCTCCGCGCCTGGGCCGCGGGGCGGTTCTGCACCCGCGGCATCAGACGCACGCTGAGCTGCCACAGGGCCTGGGGCAGCGCGGCGAACTGCCGCAGCAGATGGGTACGCCGCAGGAAATCCAGCACCCACGAGCGCGGCGCGTCGCCCGAGGCGGTCATCTCCAGCTTGAACTTGTCGGCCCAGGCGACGATGGGACGGAACAGCAGGGTGTCGTACAGCACGATGATCACGATCATCGCGCCGATGGCCAGCCCGATCGCACCCAGGTCGCGGCTGGCGATGGCCTGCGCGATGTAGGAGCCGATGCCCGGCACCTTGACCTCGTGGCCGGACACCGTGATGGCCTCGGACGCCACGACGAAGAACCAGCCGCCGGACATGGACATCATGGTGTTCCACAGCAGCCCCGGCATCGCGAAGGGCAGCTCCAGCTTCCAGAAGCGCTGCCATGCGTTGAGCCGGTACAGCGTGGCGGCCTCCTGCAGGTCGCGCGGCACGGTCTTGAGCGACTGGTACAGGCTGAAGGTCATGTTCCAGGCCTGCGAGGTGAACACCGCGAAGATCACCGCCAACTGCACCCCGACCAGGCTGCCGGGGAACAACGCCATGAAGCCGGTGACGGTGATCGACAGGTACCCCAGAATCGGAACCGACTGCAGCACGTCCAGCACCGGTACCAGCACGCGCTCGGCGTAGCGGTTGTGCGCGGCCAGCCACGCGTAGATCAAGGTGAACACCAGCGAAATCACCAGCGCCGCCAGCATGCGCAGCACCGTGTACAGCCCGTCGGCCGGCAGGGCCCAAGGCGACAGGGAGATGGGCAGGGACTGGCCGAGCTGGTAGGGCACGGCCATCTGGCGCCCCGCGTGACTGACGATGAAGAACAGCGCCAGCACCAGCGGCAGCGCGACCAGATCGCGCCGATTGGGCACGGGCAGGGGCAGGCGGCGCAGGGCTTGGGACATCGCGGAGTTTGGCGGGGACTGGCACGTCGACGCGTGCGCGACGGCTCGAAACGACAGGAAGCACGGCAGGAGCCGCGGAGAACAGGCAGCGACCGACCACGAGAAACCGGCTCCGGCGCCGCGAACGGAATGCGCCGGACGGGGACCCCGGCACGCCAGCCCGCGGCGCGCAAAGAGGCCCGCCGCGCCGATGTCGCGACGAAGCACCTCCGCCGTTAGTCTAAAGGCTCCATTTTGACATTAGTGTGACCTCGCGAATTCAGCCATAAACGGTCCGCCCGCCCGGAGCCGCGGGGCGGGGCGACCCTGCGAGCCTCGGCCGCGGCAGCGACCAGGGCATGGGTCGGGGCACAATCGGGACCTCGATCCACCGCCCGCGCTCCATGCGTCGCTACCTCTACGTCTCGCTCGCCGCCGCCTTCGTGGTCATCGCGCTCAAGCTGGGGGCATGGCACCTGACGGGTTCCGTGGGCTTCCTGTCGGACGCGCTGGAATCCCTGGTCAACGTGGTGGCCGCCGGCTTCGCGCTGCTGATGGTGGCCATTGCCGGGCGCCCGCCGGACACCGACCACCCCTACGGGCACACCAAGGCGGAGTACTTCTCCAGCGCGCTGGAGGGGCTGCTGATCGGCGTGGCCGCGCTGGCCATCGCCGCCGAGGCGGTGCGCCGCCTGCTGGCGCCGCAGCCGGTGCACATGGTGTCAGTGGGCGCCGTGCTGAACGTCGCGGCCACCCTGATCAACCTGGCGGTGGCACGCTGGATGCTGGGAGGAGCGCGCCGCCTGCGCTCCATCGTGCTCGAAGCCGACGCGCGCCACCTGCTGGCCGACGTCTGGACCAGCGCCGGCGTGGTGGTCGGGGTGCTGCTGGTACCGCTCACCGGCTGGCTGTGGCTGGACCCGGTGGTGGGCATCGTCGTCGCCGGGCACATCGTCGGCGAGGCCTGGCGACTGGTCGCGCGCTCGGTGGACGGCCTGATGGACCGCTCCCTGCCCGACAGCGACCTGGCCGAGGTCGAGCAGGTGCTGGGACGCTTCCGCAGCGAGGACCTGCGCTTCGACCACGTGCGCACCCGCCGGGCCGGCACGCGGCGTTTCGTCGGCATGCACATGCACATGCCGGCGCACTGGAGCCTGGGGCGCGCGGCCGCCTGCCGACTCCAGGTCGAGCGCGCGCTCACGCAGCACGTGGCCGGACTGGTGGTAACCATCGAAATGCTGCCACAGGGCCAGGAGAGCCTGCAGGACGGCGGCCCGGACGGCGGCCCGACGGGTTGAGTCCCCCCCGGGGCCGGGCATGCGCCCGGCTCGTCCGGCGGACTACCATGGAGCCATGGCCGCGGCGCCGCTCGCCCGCGGCCGCCACCGTCCGGCCAGGAGATTCCCATGCGTCTGCGCAGCGATTCGATCCAGGATCAGCATGTCATCGCCTCCGACTTCGCGTTCTGCAAACCCGCCGCGGTGGGCCACGTCGCGTTGTCCGACAACCGCAACCCCCATCTGGCGTGGGACCAGGTGCCCGAGGGCACGCGCAGTTTCGTGCTGATCTGCCACGACCCGGACGTGCCCAGTTCGGCCGAGGACGTGAACCGGGAGGGCCGCACCGTGTCCGCTTCGCTGCCGCGCGTGGACTTTTTCCACTGGGTGCTGGTGGACCTGCCGCCCACGCTGCGCGAGATCGCCGCCGGCTCGATGAGTGCCGGCGTGACCCCGCGGGGCAAGGCGCCGCTTCCCGGGCCCGCGCCGCGCCATGGCATCAACGACTACACGGCCTGGTTCCGCGGGGATCAGGACATGCAGGGCAACTACTTCGGCTACGACGGCCCCTGCCCGCCGTGGAACGACGCGCTGCCCCACCGCTACGTGTTCACGCTGTACGCGCTCGACGTCGAGCGCTGCGCGGTGGACGGCGAATTCACGGGCCAGCAGGTACGCGATGCCATCGCCGGGCACATCCTGGCGCACGCCAGCATCACCGGCACCTACACCCTCAACCCCACGCTGGCCAGCCTGGCCTGAGAGGGCGGACCCGCGCCCGCGCCTCCCCGGGCGGCGCGTTACACTGCGCGCCGCCCGCGCTCCACCTGCGCCCCACCCGCCCCGTCACCTCCGACCTCCGCGCGCGAAGCGCCCCTGCCGGCCATGCCCCGTTCCAAGACCCCGCGCAAACCCATGAACCCCCATCTGCAGGGCCTGCTCGGGGTGCTGCTCGGCGTGCTGGTCGTCGCCGTGGTGCTGGGCCTGCTGCGCTGGCGCCGCGACGGCGTCGCGGTGGATCCGCAGGAGCTCATGCTGGCCAGCAGCAACACCTGCATCACGCAGGCGATCCAGCAGGCCACCGCGGGCGGGCACAGCATCACCTACGGCAAGCTGGACCGCCTGGAGAAGCGCTGCGGGTCATGAACAGCGTCCCAGGCCCGCAGGCGATCCGCCCCGACGTCATCGCGCACCGCCTGGGCGCCGGTCTCGGCCCGGAGAATTCGCTGGCCGCCTGCCGCGCGTCGCTGGGCGCCGGGTTCCGCAGCTTCGAGTGCGACGTCAAGCTCAGCGCCGACGGCCAGGCCTTCCTGCTGCACGACGACGCGCTGCTGCGCACCCACGGCAGCATGCTGCGCGCCAGCGCCCAGTCGTGGCGGGCGCTGCGCGACCTGCCCGGCGAGGCCCTGCCCAGCCTGCGGGAGTTGCGCGACACCCTGCGCACATGCGCGCAACCGACCTGGGTGAACCTGGAGATCAAGGTCGACGACGACGCGCCGGCGCCGCTGCAGCAAGCCTGGGGCCGGGCGATCGCCGGTCTCGTGGCGCAGCTGTGGGCCGACGCCGAGCCGCAGGTGCTGCTGTCGTCCTTTTCCATCCCTGCGCTGCAGGGTGCCATGGGCGTCGCGCCGCGGCTGCCGCGCGCCTGGCTGTGCGAGCGGCTGCCGCGATGCTGGCGCGGCGTGGCGCAGGCGCTGGCCCTGCGCGCGCTGCACCTGGACGCGCGCAACGTCGACGCCGGGCAGGTCGCGCAACTGGGCGCGTCCGGGCTGCAGTGGCGCGTCTATACCGTCGACGATCCCGCGCAGCTGCGGCGCTGGCTGGATCTGGGCGCCAGCGGCGTGTTCACCGACCGCGTGCCCGACGCGGCGCACCCGGCATCCCCCCTTCCCGCCGCCTGACCATCCCCCGACCCGTCATGCCCGATCGACGCAATCCCCGCATCGGCGTGCTCAGCGCGCTGCAGGCCGAGCAGCAACTGCTGCTGCAGCACCTGCTGGCCGTGCGCCCGTTGCAGCTGCGCGGCCAGCGCGCCTTCCACCGGGGAAGGCTGTGGGGCTTCGACGCCGTGCTGGTGCTGTCGGGCGTGGGCAAGGTGGCGGCGGCCACCAGCGCCACCAGCCTGATCGCCGAGTTCGGCTGCGAAGCCCTCGTGTTCACCGGCACGGCCGGCGGCCTGGCCGAGGGCGTGGGCATCGGCGACGTGGTGGTGGCCGAGCAGTGCCTGCAGCACGACCTGGACGCTTCGCCGCTGTTCCCCCGCTTCGAGGTTCCGCTGACCGGGCGCAGCCGCTTCGCCGGCGACCCCGCCTGGACCGAGCGCCTGGCCGCGGGCGCGCAGCGCGCGCTGCAGGGCATGCTGGAGGACGACGCCAGCGCGATTCGCCTGCAGGGCCTGGGCATCACGGCGCCGCGCCTGCATCGCGGCCTGCTGCTCAGCGGCGACCGCTTCATCAGCGGCCCCTCGCAGGCCGCCGAGCTGCGCGAGCTGCTGCCCGACGCGCTGGCCGTGGACATGGAGACCGCGGCGGTCGCGCAGGTCTGCGCGGACTACCGAGTGCCCTTCGCGGCCGTGCGCTGCATCTCCGACCGCGCGGACGCCACCGCGCACATCGATTTCGACCGTTTCACCACGCTGATCGCTCGCCACTACGGGGCCGCGGTGCTGCGCCTGGCGCTGCGCGGTTACTGAGCAAGCCCCGGGCCGGGCTGCGCCTCCCGAGGGTCCGCGCCGGGCTTGCGCTGGGGCCTCCCGGCGACCAGCGCGAAGGTGAACAGCCGGCATTCGATCGGGCCGTTGTACAGCACATGGCGCCGCGAGGCCTTCAGCCCCAGCGAACGCTCGGCACGCAGGTCGGCCAGCAGCAGCGCCGCGTTCCAGCCGACGAAGCGCTGCTTGAGCCGGTCGCCCAGCCGGGGCAGCAACTGCTCGGCCTGGGCTCCCTTGGCCTCGATACGCTCGGCATAGGGCGGGTTGCTCAGCACCCAGCCGGACTGCCCGGGCGCCAGTTCCAGCGGCGCGGCGCCCTCCAGCGCGTCGGCCTGGCGCAACTCGAGCGCTCCCTCCACGCCGGCGCGGCGCGCGTTGTCCCGGGTCAACGCCACCATGCGGGGGTCGATGTCGGCGGCCACGATGGGCGCCGCGGGCTCGCGTCGCGCGGCCTGGGCGCGCGCGCGCAAATCGCGCCAGACGGCGGCATCGAAGCCGCGCAGGCGTTCGAAGCCGAAGCCGCGCTGCAGCCCGGGCGCGATGCCGCAGGCACGCTGGGCCGCCTCGATGACCAGGGTCCCGGCCCCGCAGAAGGGGTCGTACAGGGCCGCCCGCGGGGTCCATCCGGCCAGGCGCAGCAGCCCGGCGGCGAGGTTCTCCTTCAACGGCGCCTCGCCGTGCGCGCTGCGCCAGCCGCGCTTGAACAGCGCCTCGCCCGAGGTGTCCAGATACAGCGTGGCGCTGCCGGCGTCGAGGTGCAGGTGCACGCGCGCCTGCGGTTCGTCGCGCGCCACGCTGGGGCGGCGCCCGTCGCGCAAACGGAAGTGATCGCACACTCCGTCCTTCGCCCGCAGCAGCGCGAAATGCAGACTTTGCAGCGGGCTGCGCTCGGCGGTCACGTCCACGCGCAGCGTGCTGTCGGCATCGAACCACTGCTCCCAGGGCTGGCGCAGCGCCAGGCGATAGATGTCGTCGGCGTGCGCCACCGGGCCCTGCGCGACCCGCAGCAGCACCCGCGAGGCGATGCGCGTGTGAAGATTCAGCAACATCACGTCGCGCAGGCTCGCGCGCAGGCTCAGCCCGGCCGCGTGCTCGGCCTGCACCTGGGCGCCGCAGCCGTCGATCTCGGCGATTTCCTCGCGCAGCGCCTGCTCGAGCCCTCGCGGACAGGGCAGATACAGGCTGTACTGGTCGTCGGACATGATGCTGGGCGCGCCGAGCGCGCGGTTCGGGAACGGGGGCCGACATCGTAGCCAATACGCGGGCGCCGGCGGCTCCAAGGTACACGGCGCGACGACACTCTGCTAGATTGGGTCGCCTGCCGCGCCGACGGCGCCCCCTGCCTCCGACCATGCTCCTGTTCGCCACGCAGCGCCGCGCGCGCACCCACGCCCCCCTCTCCGGCCTGTGTCGAGCCGTCGCAGCGGTGCTGAGCTGCGCGGCGCTCGGGGCCGCCGCCCACGCGGCACCGGCGGCCGCGGGCGCCACGCAGCTGCTGCGGGTGCAGAACGGACTGGTGCAGGAAAACGAGGTCGCGGCGGCCAACGGCGCGCAGGCGCTGGCCGACGCCATCACCAAGGCCACCGGCAAGCGCACCTTGTGGATGGCCCACGACGCCATCGGCGCCACGCTGGCCGCGCAACCCGCCGAATACGCCTTCGTCAAGCCGCCCAGCGCCAGCGCCAAGCTGCTGGCCAAGGGCTGGCACCTGGTCGCGGTGGCGCAGGCGCCGCACGGTTTCGGGGTCGACTTCATCGCCCAGCCCTGCCCCGGGCACGCGGCCGGGGTGCTGCTCGGAGGCCCCACGCTGAGCACCCTGGGGGTGGCCACCGACGCCCCGGCGAAATGCGTGTCCCTGCGCGACGTCTGGACCGAGCCCGGCGCGGTGCTGCTGGCCCCGGCCAAGGGCAGCCTGGTGGACAAGGTGGCGGCCAAGCTGTGGCTGCAACATGCCAGCAAGCTGCCGCCCACCGTGCACGTGCAGTACCAGAACGCGGTCACCGACTTCATGCGGGTCACGCATGCCGCGGTGATCGGGGTGGTCACGCCGCTGGTGTCGGCGCAGTGGCGCGCCGCCGGGGGCGTCGTGCTGGCGCACCAGGAGATGCCCTTCTGGACCGTGCTCGCGGCCCCCTCGGTGGGCGCCGACCAGGTGGGCAAGGTGCGCGCCGCGCTGCTCTCGCCCGACGCGCGGCCGATGGACCGCGCGCTGCACGTGAGCGGCTGGGTGGCCGGCGACCCGCAGGTCTACGCCGACTTCATGCACTGGCTGGCGGCGCGCTGACCCGCTTCAGGCCGCGCCGCGCGGGCGCGTCAGGCCGCGCGCGCGACCGCCGCTTCCAGGGCGTCGATGAAACGCCCCGCCACGTCGAAGCCGGTCTGGTCGGTGATCTCGACGAAGCAGGTCGGGCTGGTGACGTTGATCTCGGTCAGGCGCGTGCCGATGATGTCCAGCCCCACCAGCAGCAGCCCGCGTGCCGCCAGCGCCGGGCCCAGGGCCCGTGCGATCGCCAGGTCGCCTTCCTGCAGCGCCTGCGCCCGCCCCAGCCCGCCGGCGGCCAGGTTGCCCCGCGTCTCGCCGCCCTGCGGGATGCGCGCGAGCGCGTAGGGCACCGGCTCGCCGTCGATCAGCAGCACGCGCTTGTCGCCCTGCGCGATCTCGGGCAGGTAGCCCTGCGCCATGATGGTGCGCCGGCCGTTGTCGGTCAGGGTCTCCAGCACCACCCCGAGGTTGGCGTCGGGCCCGCCGTCGGCGCCGTTGCGCAGGCGGAACACGCCGGTGCCGCCCATGCCGTCCAGCGGCTTGACGATGACGTCGCCGTGCTCGCGCGCGAAGGCACGCAGCGCCGCCGGATCGCGGCTGACCAGGGTATCGGGAATGTGCTCCGGCCACTCGAGGATGGCCAGCTTCTCCGGATGGTCGCGCAACGCGCGGGGGCGATTGAACACCCGGGCCCCCTCGCGCTCGGCCTGCTCCAGCAGGTGCGTGGCGTAGAAGAACTCGCTGTCGAAGGGCGGGTCCTTGCGCATGAGCACCGCGTCGAACTCGCGCAGCGCCAGGCCCACCACCTCGATGTCGGTGAACCAGGGACGCGCGGCGTCGAGCGGCTGGATGTGCCGGCAAGGCGCCTGCACCGCCTGCGCGCCGCGCGCGTCGCGCATCCAGCGCAGTTGTCGCGGCTCGCAGGCCCAGATCGCGTGGCCGCGCCGCGCCGCCTCGCGCATCATGGCCACGGTCGAGTCCTTCTTCGGGTTGAAGGCTTCCAGCGGATCGGCGACGAACAGCAGTTTCATGGCGGCTGGGCCCCCGCGCGCGGGGGCGGAGTTCACTCGGTTTCGGCTTCGGGGTCGGTGCGCTCGAGCTCGTAGCTCGCGGCCACCAGCGCCAGGCGCGCGATGACCCCGTACATGTGGAAGCGGTTGGGGCCGCTGGTGCCGGGCTTGGCGTCAGGATTGGTGACGTTGAACTGCTCGTCGAAGGCCAGCGGCACGAAGTGCATGCCCGGCGAGTTCAGGTTCTCGCTCGGACCGCGGTCGGCGTGCACGCGGTAGAAGCCGCCCACGACGTAGCGGTCCATCATGTACACCACCGGCTCGCACACCGCTTCCTGCAGGCGCTCGATGCTCGGAATGCCTTCCTGGATGATCACGTCGCGCACCTGCATGCCTTCCTTGACCACGCTCATCTTGTTGCGGGTCTTGCGGTTGAGGTCGCGCACCTCGCTGGCGTCGTGCACCATCATCACGCCCATGCCGTAGGTGCCGGCGTCGGCCTTCACGGCCACGAAGGGCTTCTCGTGGATGCCGTATTCCTTGTACTTGCGGCGCACCTTGGCCAGCACGCCGTCGACCGCCTCGGCCAGCTCGTCCTCGCCCTGGCGCTCCTGGAAATCGATGCCTCCGCATTGCGCGAAATACGGATTGAGCATCCAGGGGTCCACGCCGATGAGCTTGGCGAAGCGCTTGACCACCGCGTCGTAGCTGCGGAAATGGGTGCTCTTGCGCCGCGTGGTCCAGCCGGCGTGCAGCGGCGGCAGCAGATACTGCTCGAACAGGTTCTGCAGGTCGGCCGGAACGCCCGAGGACAGGTCGTTGTTGAGCAGGATGGTGCAGGGATCGAAGTCCTTCGTGCCCAGGCGTCGCTTGTCGCGCACCAGCGGCTCCAGCAGCAGGCTGGCGCCGGTGGGAAGGGTCACGGTCTTCGGCTCGGTGATGGTCTCGTCGACCGTGCCCACGTGCACGTTCAGCCCCGCCTGGTGGAAGATCTGGGTCAGGCGCGCCAGGTTTTCCAGGTAGAAGGTGTTGCGCGTGTGCTTCTCGGGGATCAGCAGCAGGCCCTTGGCCTCGGGGCAGATCTTCTCGATCGCCGCCATCGCCGCCTGCACGGCCAGGGGCAGCATTTCCTCGGACAGGTTGTTCCAGCCTCCGGGGAACAGGTTGGTGTCCACCGGCGCGAGCTTGAATCCGCCGTTGCGCAGGTCCACCGACGCATAGAAGGGCGGCTGGTGTTCCATCCACTCCAGGCGGAACCAGCGCTCGATCGCGGGCTGGGCTTCGAGGATACGCTGCTCGAGTTCGAGCACCGGGCCGCCTTCGGCGGATACGAGGTGAGGGATCATGCGCGATGCACCTTGGGAGCGGAGGCGGCCGGAGGGGCCACGGATTTCGATTGTTGCAGAGCCGGGGCAAATGCGTATGACGCCGCCTCGGTCCGCCTTGATTGTTCCGCAACCATGTGGGGACGGTCCCCGCGCCTGACAAGGGGGCTTGCGCAGGCGCAAGCCGGACGAAAAAAGGCCCGGGCCATGCCGGGCGCAAGATCCTTGCTCTGGAGAGAGGCAAACCGGCCCGGACCCGAGGGTCCGGGGTCATGCGGGGTCGAGGCCTTACAGCACCTGCTCGCCGTGCAGGCTGATGTCCAGGCCCTCGCGCTCCTGTTCCTCGCTGACGCGCAGGCCCAGCAGCATGTCGACGACCTTGAGGATCACGAAGGTGACGATGGCGTCGTAGATGATGGTCACGGCCACGCCCTTGGCCTGGATCAGCAGCTGCGCCGTGTTGCCCTCGAGCACGCCGGCGGTGCCGCCGATGGCCTTGACCGCGAACACGCCGGTCAGCAGCGCGCCCAGGATGCCGCCGATGGCGTGCACGCCGAAGGCGTCCAGCGAGTCGTCGTAGCCGATCATCTCCTTCATGTAGACGGCGGTCCAGAAGCACACCGCGCCGGCGGCCAGGCCGATGATCAGCGCGCCGCTGGGGCCGACGAAGCCGGAGGCCGGGGTGATGGCCACCAGGCCCGCCACGGCGCCCGAGCAGATGCCCAGGATGGTCGGCTTGCCGCGCGCCATCCACTCGACGAACATCCAGGCCAGCGCGGCGCCGGCGGTGGCGATCTGCGTGGCGGCCATGGCCATGCCGGCACGGTCGCTGGCGGCGACGGCGGAGCCGGCGTTGAAGCCGAACCAGCCCACCCACAGCAGCGAGGCACCGATCATGGTCAGCACCAGGTTGTGCGGAGGCATCGCCTCCTTGCCGTAGCCCACGCGCTTGCCCAGCACCAGCGCCGCCACCAGGCCGGCGACACCGGCGTTGATGTGCACCACGGTGCCGCCGGCGTAGTCGAGCACGCCGTCACCGCCCAGCCAGCCGCCGGGGCCCCACACCATGTGGGCGATCGGCGCGTACACGGCGAGCAGCCACAGACCCATGAACCACAGCAGCGCGGAGAACTTCATGCGATCGGCGAAGGAGCCGACGATCAGCGCCGGGGTGATGATCGCGAAGGTCATCTGGAAGGTCATGTAGGTCGTCTCGGGGATGGTCGGGGCCAGCGCGTTGGCGCTGTCCAGGCCCATGCCCGTGAGGAACAACCTGCTCAATCCCCCTATGAACCCGGAGCCGCTGGTGAAGGCCAGGCTGTAGCCGGCGATCATCCACAGCACCGTGACCAGCGCGGTGATGGCGAAGCTCTGCATCAGCGTGGCCAGCACGTTCTTCTTGCGCACCATGCCGCCGTAGAACAGCGCCAGGCCGGGGATGGTCATCATCAGCACCAGCGCGGTGGAGGTGAGCATCCAGGCGTTGTCGCCGGAGTTGATGAAGGCCGCCGGGTTCTTGGCCGCCGAGGCGGCCGCCACCGGGGCAGCCGGCGCGGCGGGAGCGGCGGCCGCGGGTGCCGTGGCGGCCGCGGGAGCGCTGGCGGTCTGGGCCAGTGCCGCGACCGGCGAGCCCAGCATGGCCAGGCTCAGGGCGATGCTTGCGAAGTACTTTTTCATGTCCTTGACCTTTCGGATGTGCTGGGCCGTCACAGGGCGTCGCCGCCGGTCTCGCCGGTGCGGATGCGCACCACCTGCTCCAGCGCGGAGACGAAGATCTTGCCGTCGCCGATCTTGCCGGTGCGCGCGGAGGTCTCGATGGCTTCGATGGTGCGTTCGACCAGGGTCTCCGGAACCGCCGCCTCGATCTTCACCTTGGGCAGGAAATCGACCACGTATTCGGCGCCGCGGTACAGCTCGGTGTGGCCCTTCTGGCGGCCGAAGCCCTTGACCTCGGTCACGGTGATGCCGGTCACGCCGATGCCCGACAGCGCCTCGCGCACCTCGTCGAGCTTGAAGGGCTTGATGATGGCCATGATCATCTTCATGGATGGCTCCTTGGAGAACGGAAATTCGGGCTCAGAACGAGTAGGCGGCCAGCAGTTCGAAGGAGGTCTGCTTGTCCTTCGCGCCGCTGTCGAAGATGGGCAGGTCCGACTTGTCCTGGCGCACTTCGGCACTGAGCTTGACGTTCTTCACCGGCGCGTAGTTCAGCGCCAGGGTCAGCTCCTTGAGCTTGTTGGCCGTGCCCAGCACGCCGGACACGAGGCCCTGCTTGTCGTCCAGGTATTCGCCGCGTCCCGACAGGGTGTACTTGTCGTTGATGGCGTAGTTGGCGTACAGCGCGTAGCCGTTGGCCTTGCCGGTCCCGGTGCCGATGCCGTTGTAGTCGTTCTTGCTGACCAGGTCGATGTTCAGGCCGAAGCTCAGCGAGTCGGTGGCGTTGAGGTTGCCCACCAGGTCGAGCAGCTGCTCCTTGCTCAGCACGGCGCTGTTGTAGTAGGCGGCGGTGCCCGTGTAGTAGTAGGACACCGCGTAGCTGAACATCTTGGTCGGGCTGCCCGAGGCGCCGAGCTCGACCGTCTTGGACGCGCCGGTGACGGGCGAGGCGCGGTTGAAGCCGTCGTTGACCCCGCCGGTCAGGGTGAGGGCGCCGTCGACCGCGTAGGAGGCGCGCACGCCGGTGTGGTAGATCGGCTCCAGGTCGAAGAACAGCAGCGAGCGCGAGATCTCGTTGTTGGCCAGCGGACTCACCACCTCCATGCCCGCCAGGGTCGGCAGGCGGCCGGCCAGCAGGGTCAGGTTGCCCTGCGCGTACTGCACGAAGGCGTTTTCCACGCCCATCTGGCTACCGCCCGGCAGGTAGGTGGCGTCGTTTCCGCCCAGCAGCGTGACCGAGGCGCCGAAGCCGCTGGTGGGCAGGTAGGCGGCGGTCAGCGAGGCCTGGTTGAGGGTGAATCCGTTCTGCGTGGTGTCGAACTGGCGCTGCGCCGGCGTCGAGGTGTCGAAGTGGGTATAGGTGGTCGCGACGTACCCGGTCAGGCTCAGGCCGGGGGTGGCGGCGATCACGGCACCCAGGCTGGGCACCGCGGGCGCCGACGCGGCCGGGGCGGGCGCGGTCTGCGCGCTGGCGAGCATCGGACAGGCGAAGGCCGTCGCGAGGCAGGCTGCGAGGGTGGCTTTGTTCATCAGGACTCTCCTCAGGGCGAAGCGGTTGGCAGGATCGGAAATCACCCGGGAGAAACCCCGGTGGCGACATCCCTCTGCAGCTTTCGTGCCAGGCCCGCCAAGGGAAACTCGCGGGAGTTCCGGGGCGGATCGGGACCCGCGGCACATCGGCGGTGCGTGGCGCACCGCGGCCGCGCACCATGGAGGTGCGGCGCCCCCGGCTGGTGCGCGGCCGCGGCGGCCTGCCGACCTCCCCGCCGGTGCAGTCATTGCGCGTGCGCGCATCGGCACGCCGCGCGGCGCGCGACAATAGGCGCCTGTGCATGCCAAAAGCGCCTGGCCGATACGGCGCACTGGACGAGACTTCCACCATGGACACCACGCCTCCCCCCGATCCGTCTTCCTCCACCCCGCCGTCGCCGCGCGCCTTCCTGCGCCGCGCCGCCGAGGCCCTGGAAAACTCCCCGCTGAAGGACGTGCAGCGCAATGTGCGCGCCCTGGCCCATTCGGCCGCCGGCCGCCTCGACCTGGTCACCCGCGACGAATTCGACGCGCTGCAAGCCATGCTGAACGCCTCGGCGCAGCGCGTGGCCCAGCTCGAGGCCCAGGTGGCCGCGCTGGAATCGCACCTGGCGGCCAGCGAGCAGCGTGCCGCCGAGCAGGCGGCCCAGGCGTCGGCGGCCAGGGGCTGAAGCTCGCGCGGATCCAGGGGCTCCCGGGCGCTCACCCGCCATGCCCCTGGCCGTGGTCGCCAGCCGGGCCCTGCTGGGCCTGGAAGCTCCCGCCGTGCAGGTGGAAGTCCACCTGTCCGCCGGGCTGCCCGCCTTCGGCATCGTCGGCCTGCCCGAGGCCGAGGTGCGCGAAGCGCGCGAGCGCGTGCGCAGCGCGCTGCTGAACAGCTCGCTGCCCTTCCCCAGCGCGCGGCGTATCGTCGTGAACCTGGCCCCGGCGGATCTGCCCAAGGAATCCGGCCGCTTCGACCTGCCCATCGCGCTGGGCCTGCTGGCCGCGCAGGGCGCCATCGACCCCGCCCGGCTGGCGGGTCACGAGTTCGCCGGGGAGCTTTCCCTCTCCGGCGAGTTGCGCCCGGTGCGCGGCGCCCTGGCCATGCTGTGCGCCGCGCGCGCGGCCGGCCCCGACGCGCAGCGCTTCGTGCTGCCGCTGGCCAGCGCCCGCGAGGCCGCGGTGGCCGGTGCCGACCAGGTGCTCGGCGCCGGCCACCTGAACGACGTCGTCGCCTACCTGTGCGGCACCGCGCAGGCCGACTCGCTACGCGTGCGGACAGGCGCGGCGCCCGCACGAAATCCCGCGTCGCCGGCGCTCGGCGGGTCCGAGGCGCGGGCGTCGGACCCGCCCGAGCGCCCGGATGCCACCGATGCCACCGATGCCTCGCCGGCGCCCGATCTGGCCGATGTGCGCGGCCAGGCGCTGGCGCGACGCGCGCTGGAGGTGGCGGCCGCCGGAGCCCACCATCTGCTGCTCGTGGGCCCGCCGGGCAGCGGCAAGACCATGCTGGCGCAGCGCCTGTGCGGCCTGCTGCCGGCGCTGGACCACGAGCAGGCGCTGCAGAGCGCGGCCCTGCTCAGCCTGGACGGCGGCTTCGAGCCCGCCGCCTGGGCCCGGCGCAGCGTGCGCAGCCCCCACCACACCAGTTCGGCCGCGTCGCTGCTGGGCAGCCTGGCCGCGGGCAGGCTGCGCCCCGGCGAGGTCTCGCTGGCTCACCACGGATTGCTGTTCCTGGACGAACTGCCCGAATTCGACCGCCGCGCGCTGGAGGGCCTGCGCGAACCCCTCGAAGCCGGCTGCGTGCACCTGGCGCGCGCCGCCGGACGTGTGCGGCTGCCGGCCAGGTTCCAGCTGGTCGCCGCCATGAACCCCTGCCCCTGCGGCCACCTGGGGGACACGACCCGCGAGTGCCGCTGCACGCCCGAGCAGGTACAACGCTACCGCGCCCGCCTGTCCGGCCCGCTGCTCGACCGCATCGACCTGCGGGTGGAAGTCGCCGCGCTGGCTCCCGCCGAGCTGCTCGATCTGCCGCCGGGCGAACCCAGCGCCGCGGTGGCCGAGCGCGTGCGCCGCGCCGCCGAAGTCCAGCGCCTGCGCCAGGGCCTGCCCAACGCCCGGCTCGAGGCGCGGACGCTGGAGCTGCACTGCGCATTGCAGGGCGCGGACCGCAGCTGGCTGGCCGAGGCCCTGGCGCGCCTGGGCGCCTCGGCCCGCGCCGCGCACCGGGTGCTGCGCGTGGCCCGCAGCATCGCCGATCTCGCGGCGGCGCCGCGCATCACCCGCTCCCACCTGGCCGAGGCGCTGCAACTGCGCCGCGCGCTGGGCGGGGCGTAGAACCATCCGTCAGCGCTGCATGGCCCGCGGGATCGGTATCGCGGCCGAAGGCCACGCCCTGGGGCGGGGCGTGGCGCACAAGCCGATCGGAGAGCCTCGATCCCCACCCGACGGGCCGCGTGCTCCTCAGACCAGCTCCGCCAGAGCCGCGACGTTGAATTCCTTCATGCGCGCGCTGTCGCCGGCTCGCACCTTGATCGCCCATTCGGGATCGCCGAGCAATGCGCGGCCGACCGCGATCAGGTCGAACTCGTCGCGTTCCATGCGATCGATCAGCCTGTCGAGGCTCGCCGGCTGCGAGTCCTTGCCGCCGAAGGTGCTGAAAAAGTCCCCGGACAGGCCGACCGAACCCACGCTGATCGTGGTCGCGCCGGTCAGCTTCTTCGCCCAGCCCGCGAAGTTCAGGCCCTGCTCGCCGTCGATCTCCGCAAACTCGGGCTCCCAGAAGCGGCGCTGGGAACAGTGCAGGACGTCGACACCCGCCTCGACCAGCGGCAGCAGCCAGTCGGTCATCGCGTCCGGCGTCGGGGCGAGCCGCACCTTGTAGTCCTGTTGCTTCCACTGGCTGACGCGCAGCAGGATGGGAAAGTCCGGGCCCACCGCGGCGCGCACGCTCTTGACGACCTCGGCGGCGAAGCGCGAGCGCTCCTTCAGGGTCGCGCCGCCGAAGCGATCGGAGCGCTGGTTGGTGCCTTCCCAGAAGAACTGGTCGATCAGGTAGCCGTGCGCCCCATGCAGCTCCAGGGTGTCGAAGCCCAGGCCCTTGGCCGCGGCGGCCGCGCGACCGAAGGCCGCGATGGTGTCGGCGATGTCCTCGTCGCTCATCGCCACGCCGCGCGGCGCCGCTGGCGCGAGCAGGCCGGACGGGCCTTCCGCCGGGGCGGGCGGCATCCAGGTGGTCTGCGGGTTGGCGACGGTACCGACATGCCAGAGCTGCGGCCCCATCCTGCCGCCGGCGGCGTGCACCTGGTCGATCACGCGTCGCCAGCCGGCCAGAGCCGCCTCGCCGTGAAAGGTCGGCACCTGGGGGTCGTTCCTGGCCGAGGGACGGTCGATGACCGTGCCCTCGGACAGGATCAGGCCCACCTGCGCCGCGGCACGGCGCCTGTAGTACTCGGCGACGTTGTCGCCGGGTACGCCGTCGGGCGAGAACGAACGCGTCATCGGGGCCATGACGATGCGGTTGCTCAGTTCGAGGGACTTGATGCGAAGGGGGCGAAACAGGGTGTCGGTGCGGGATGTGGAAGTCATGTTCGATCCGGGCTCAGTCGATGAAATCCAGTATAGAAGCGATACCTGGGATACGATAGCCACCTGTAGGTGACCAGATAGCCTTGGAGATACCGCATGAGCGCTCGCCGCACCGATGACTTCGACGTGAACTGCCCCCAGCGCCTTCTGCTCGACCAATTGACCGAGAAGTGGTCGATGATGGTGCTTGTCGCGCTCGCCGAGCGGCCGCTGCGCTTCAACGCCATCAAGCGCGAATTGCTCGGTGTCACGCAAAAGGCCTTGACCCAATGCCTGCGGCGTCTCGAACGCAACGGCTTCGTGACCCGCCGCGTGGTGCCCGCGTCCCCGATCGCGGTGGAGTACGCGATCACTCCGCTGGGCCGAAGCGTGCAGCAGCCCCTGAACGCGATGTACCGGTGGACGACCGAGCACATGGCCGAGGTGGAGCAGGCACGCGCGGCGTTCGACGGCCGCGCAAGAGGCGATCTGCCCGAGCCATGAGCCCCGCCCGGGCCGAGCCTGCCCCCACGGGAGGCGGGCCGGGCACAGCCCGGCCCTGGGGGCAGCTCAGAAGTTGAACTTGTCGATGTTGCCGGCGTCGAAGGTCGTCAGCGGGCCCAGGATGATCTGGCCGTCGGCGCCGACCGTGCGCTTGCCAAGTTTGCCGGCCGCGAAGCTGTCACCCGGCTTGCCGGTGATCGTGCCGCTGGCCAGGTTGGCGGCGGCGTAGGCGGCGAGGTAGCCCAGCTGGCCCGGATCCCACAGCTGGAAGGCCTTCACCGTGCCGTTCTTGATGAATTCGCGCATCTGGTTCGGCGTGCCAAGCCCGGTCACCACCACCTTGCCCTTGTAGGGCGAGGTGGAGATGTAGCGCGCCGCCGCCGCAATGCCCACCGTCGTGGGCGCGATGATCGCCTTCAGGTGCGGATAGGCCTCCAGCAGGCCCTGGGTCTCGACGAAGGATTGCTGGTCGTCGTCGTTGCCATAGGCGATCTTGACCAGCTTGATATGGGCGTACTGCGGCTTGGCCAGCTCCTTTTTCATCCAGCCGATCCACGTGTTCTGGTTGGTCGCGTTGGGCGTTGCGGACAGGATCGCCAGCTCCCCGCTACCTCCCATGAGCTTGGCCGCCAGCTGGATCTGGCCGCGCCCGATCGATTCCGCCGTCACCTGATTGACGAACAACTGCCGTCCGTCGGAGGCCGTGTCGGAATCGAAGGTCACGACCTTGATTCCGCGCGCCATGGCCTTTTTCAGATAGGGCACCACGGCATGCGCGTCGTTGGCGGCGATGACGATGGCATCGACATGCTGCGCGATCAGGGTGTTGATGTACGACACCTGCGACGACGCGCCGGCGTTCGAGGGTCCGACCACCTTGCCGTGATCGCCGAGTTCCTTCAGCGCCGCCATCCCTCCGTCGTCGGCGGTGACTTCATAGGGGTTGTTGACCTGCTTGGGGACGAAGGCGATGGTCAGGCCGCTCTTGAGCGGCGCCGCCACGGCCGTGACGCCCGTGAACATCATCGCCGCGCAGATCGTCAACAGTGCGCCGCGGTACCGTTTGCTCCACATGTTCAGTCTCCTCGAATTTGCCGCCTCGCACGTCATGTTGGGAAGCCCCGCCCCGTGCGCCCAGGCGTGGCCTTGCTTCAGCACTCGAATCGCCGCGGCCCTATCGCGTGGCGGCCAGCGCACGCTGATCGCGCAATGCGCGCACCCGCGCGATCAGGTTCGGCACCAGCACCGAGCTCAGCAGCAGCAGCCCGGTCACGATGGTCAGGGTCTCGCTCGAGATGTCGTAGAGCGTCAGCGCGTTGCGGAGCACGCCGACCAGCAGCACCGAAAGGAGCACACCGCCCAGCGAACCCTTCCCGCCGAAGATGCTCACGCCACCGAACAGCACCGCGGCGATGACCGAAAGCTCCAGGCCCTGCCCGTTGTCGCCGCGCGCGCTGGTGAAGCGCAGGGTGTAGATCACTCCCGCGACGGCACTGAGCAAGCCCGACAGCACGAACAGCCGCAACTTGGTACGCGCGACGTCGAGGCCCGAAAAGCGCGCGGCTACCGCGTTGGTGCCGATGGCATAGACCGCGCGCCCGAAGGTGGTCGCGTGCAGCAGCAGGACGAAGCCCACGGCCGCCACGAACAGTACCGCGAAGGGCTGCGGCACGAAGCTGGCGCCGATGTCGTTGATTCCGAAGTCGGTATAGACGCCGGGAAAGTTCGCCACGGCGCGACTGCCGAGCAGCACGTAGGCCAGGCCCCGATACAGCGCCATGGTGCCGATGGTGACGGCCAGCGACGGCAGCCCCATGCGCACGACGATCCAGCCGTTGACCCAGCCGGCGCACGCGCCCGCGACGCAAGCCACGCCGATCGCCAGAGGCATCGGCAGGCCGGCGTGCCACAGCACGCCCAGCAGCGCGCTCGACAGGCCCAGTACCGAGGCCACGGACAGGTCGATTTCGGCCGCGATGATCACCAGGGTCATCGGCAGTGCGATGAGCCCCAGTTCGCTGATGCCGGCCAGGATATCGCTGATGTTGTCCCCGGTCAGGAAATACGGCGACAACACGCGCCCGAGCACGAGGCTCGCGATCAGCGCGCATACCAGGATCCACTCCCAGCGCAGGTGCATGCTTCGACGTCCCGCGGACGGGGCCATGCCGATCGGTTCAGCCATGTCGCCTCTTCTCCCTCAAACGCCGCGCGAGGGCTCGCGCAAGCGCGGCGTCGCTGGCGATGGCCAGCACGATCAGCAGGCCCTGGATGGCCTGCTCCCAGAAGGGAGACACCCTCAAAACCACCAGGGAAATGCTGATCACGCCCAGGATCAGTGCGCCTAGCGTCGCGCCCAGGATGGTTCCGGCCCCGCCGGTGATCGCCACGCTGCCGACCACAGCCGCGGCCACCACCTGCAACTCGAGTCCCGTACCGGTGCTGGCGTCGACGGTGCCGAAGCGCGCCAGCCACAACACTCCCGCAAGGCCGGCAATGGCCCCCGAGGTGACGAAGCCGATCGCGACGCGGCGCCCGACCCGGATGCCGGCCAGCCTGGCGGCCTCGGGGTTCGAGCCGACGGCGTAATGTTCCCTGCCGCCCGGGAACTGCTGCAGATAGATGGAGAAGGCCACCAACACCGCGCCGGCGATCAGCACCAGGACCGGCATGCCGAGCAGGCTGGCGGTTCCCAGATCGGCGAATGCCGCCGGCAGATTGCTGGCATTGACCTGGCCGCCATGCACCCAGGCGTAGTCGGCGCCGCGGTAGATGTACAGGGTCGACAGCGTGGCGACCAGCGAAGGCACGTTGCCGAACACGACCATGGCGGCGTTGATCGCGCCGGCGACCAGCCCGATCGCGATTCCCGCCCCCATCGCCACGACGATCGGCATGTGCGGATGGGCCACGAACAGCGCGCCGACCGCATAGGCGGACAGGCCGAGGGTCGAGCTGACCGACAGGTCGATGTGACGCATCAACATGACCCCCGTCATGCCCGCGCTGAGCAGGCTGACGATGGCCACGTTGAGCAGGACATCCTTGAGGGTCTGCATGCCGAGAAAGGCCGGGCGCACGCTGCCGGTGAACAGCACCAGCGCGATCAGCACGGCGACCAGCGCCATTTCGCGCTTTTTCCCGAGGAACAGGAACAGCCTCATCGGCGGGGAGTCCACGGCCGCGGATCGGTTCATGCGAACTCCCTGGAGGCGACGCGGCCGAGCGCCGCCGCCATGATGCCTTGCTCATCGGCCTGCGCGCGCGGCAGTTCCGCGCTCAGGCGGCCTTCGTGCATGACCAGGATGCGATCGGCCATGCCGAGGACTTCGGGCAGCTCGCTCGAGATCATGAGTACCGCCATGCCCGCCGCCACGAGATCGCTGATGCTGCGGTAGATCTCGGCCTTGGCGCCCACGTCGACCCCGCGCGTGGGCTCGTCGATGATCAGTACCCTCGGTGCGGTCGCCAGCCATTTGGCCAGCACGACCTTCTGCTGGTTGCCACCGGACAGGAAACCGGCGGGAAGGTCGACGCTGGAGGCCTTGAGCCGCAGCCTGCGACCCCAGTCCTCGGCCAGTCGTCGTTCGCTTCGACGCGAGATCCAGCCGTGCCAGCTCAGTCTGCCCAGCACGGTCAGGGCGGTGTTGTGCGCGACGCTGAGATCCAGGGCCAGGCCCTGCTCCCGCCGATCCTCGGGCACGAAACCCAGCCCGGCCGCCATCGCAGCCGCCGGATCGCCCAGACGCAGCGTGCTGCCGGCGATGGACACCTCGCCCGCGTCGGCACGGTCGATGCCGAAAATCGCGCGCGCAACCTCGCTGCGACCGGCGCCGACCAGCCCGGCGAGGGCGACGATCTCCCCCGCGCGCACCTCGAAGCTGACGTCCGAGAACACACCTCGCCGCGTCAGGCCGCGCACGCGCAGCCTGACTTCACCGGGCACGACCTCGGCCTTGGGGTAGAAGGTGTCGATGTCCCTGCCGACCATGCGCGCCACCAGCGTCTCGGTGTCGACCTCCGGAGTCATCGCCTCGAAGACCTTCTCTCCGTCTCGCATGACGGTGATGCGCTGCGCCAGCGCGAACACTTCCTCGAGCCGATGGGTGATGAACAGGATCGCGGCGCCGCGCTCGCGCAGGCGTTGCACGATGGCGAACAGTCGCTGCACTTCGGTCAGCGACAGGGCCGCGGTGGGTTCGTCCATGACCAGCACGTTGGCGTTGAGCGACAGCGCCTTGGCGATCTCCACCACTTGCTGATCGGCGATCGACAGCCCGCGCACCGGCTGCGCGCCGCGCAGATCCACGCCGAGCGAACGCAGCAACTCGTCGACCTCGTGCTCCATGTCGCCGAAGCGGATGCGCCCGAAGCGGTCGGTCGGCTGCCGCCCCATGAAGACGTTCTCGGCGACCGACAGGTCGTGGAACAGGGTCGGTTCCTGGTAGATCACGGCGATGCCCGCGCGCTTGGCGTCTGCCGGATTGGCGAAGCTGCACTCGTGTCCGTCCAGCAGCAGCCGCCCGCTGTCCGGGCGGTGCACGCCGGCGAGAATGCGGACCAGGGTCGACTTGCCGGCGCCGTTTTCGCCGAGCAATGCGTGCACCTCGCCGGGCCACAGCGACAGGTCGCCATGCTTGAGCGCCAGCACGCGCCCGAAGGACTTGCGAGCCTCGCGCAGTTCCAGACGTGGGGTTCCGGAACCCGGCTCGCCGGCCGGCCCGGTTTCCTGAGGGGAATTCAAGAGGGGGTTCAAGAGCGCCTGCATGACGGGATCACAGGCGATAGATGCGCTCGGCATTGTTCGCGAACAAGGCGTCGCGCTCGCTCGGGCTGGCCCCCGCCACGATCGCCGCGTACGCGCGCCAGATATCGGCGTAACTGCCGAACAGCGGGTCGATGGGAGAGTTCGATGCGAACATGGCGCGCTCGACCCCGAAGGTGTCGATGGTCTGCAGCACGTACGGGCGCAGCACCTCGGGCGCGCAACTGTGGGTGAACATCGCGAAACCGCTGACCTTCACCGCGATGTTGGGGCAGCGGGCAAGCGCCTCGAGGCCTTCGCGCCAGGCGCGGAAACCGGCCACGCTCGCGCGATCGACGAACATCCCGGCGTGATTGAGGATGAACTGCACATCCGGGTGCCGCCGCACCAGCGCGACCGCGTCTGCGACCTGGGACGGATAGATCTGCAGGTCGAAGGAAAGACCGAATCGCCGCAACAGCGCAAAGTTGCTCTGCCATCCCGGGTCGCGCATCCAGTGCACGCCCACGTAGTCGTACAGGGGATCGGCATGCACGTTCAGGATCTGCCGCACGCCACGCACGGCGGCGAAGCCGACGTGCTGCCGCAGTACGGATTCGACGTCCTGCGCGGCCAGGTCGACCGCCGCGACGATCGCCTGCGGTACGCCTCGATGCGCGGGTTGCGCCGCCAGTCCTTGCAGCCATCGGGTCTCGTCGACGGGGCGACTGGCGTCGTACTTGGCCTCGACATGGACGACCTTGTCCAACTCGAGGCCCGCGGCCGCTCGCAGCAGGTCGGCGGGAAGCACGTCGCGGCGCAGCTCGCGTGCCGCGGCCCCGAGAAAGGAGGGCTCGTCGCTGAGCAGCCAGGCGTAGCGCCCGCTGCCCAGGCTCCAGAAATGCACGTGGGGGTCGACGATGCGCATGGCCGGCGAGGGGTTCATTCGAGGTGGAACACCTGTTCCAGGGCAACCTGGAAGGGCTCGCCGCCTGGCTCGGTCTGCATGATGTCGCGCATCGATTCCCACCACCGGCGCATCAGGGCGTGGCTGGCGAGCGCGTCCATGCCGTGATGCCGAGGACGGCGCAGCACGGCGAACAGGTGGTGACTCGAAGGATCGAAGAAGATTCGATAGTCGCGAATCCCCGCGTCGCGCAGCAGCTCGACCAGATCGGGCCAGATCTGCGCGTGGCGTCGCTCGTATTCCTCACGCATGCCCGGATGCAGAACCATCCGGAAAGCCACCGTTTCCATTGCTTGTCTCCGCTCTTGTCCATCTCGTCCGCCGGTTTCTGTGCACGGCGGAGGTGGAATGTGGCCGAACTATAGGAGGCTGAGCGATAGCGGATCAATTCGATGATAGGATCGATCAATACTTCTTGGCTATCGGTCTTTGGATGACTCCGCAGCAACGCAAGAGCACCCTTGCCAATCGCTTGCGCTTCAAGCAATTGGCTCTTCTGGTCGCGCTCGACGACACGCGCAACCTGCACCAGGCTGCCGAGCAGATGAACATCGCGCAGCCCAGCGCGAGTCGCATGCTGGCGGAAATCGAGGTCACCTTCGGCTTCCGGCTGTTCGAGCGCAAGGCACGGGGCATGCTGCCGACTTCGCTGGGCGGCACGGTGCTGGGATACGCGCGCCGTGCGCTGGCCGATCTCGAGCGCATGGCCGACGACCTGGAGGCCAAGCGAGACGGCGGCTACGGCCAATTGACCATCGGGGCCATCATGGGCGCGGTACCCGACCTGCTCGCGATGGCCGTCGCGGAGGTCAAGGCCAGCAGGCCGCTGCTCAATATCCGCATCCTCGGAGAGACCAGCGATCAGGTCCTCGAACTGCTGGAGCGCCGCGAGGTCGACTTCGCCCTGGCGAGGCTGACATCCCCGCTGCAGCACAACGCCTTCGATTTCGAACCCCTCGCGCGCGAGACACTGCTGCTGGTGGTGCGCAGCGCGCATCCGCTGGTGGATGCGCCGAGCGTGTCCTTTGGCGCCCTTCTCGATGCGCCCTGGGTCGCGCAGCCCATCACGAGCCCGGCGCGCCTGATCTTCGAGGACGAACTCGCGCGGCGCAAGTTGTCCACGCCCCGCAATCTCACCGAGTGCACGTCGATCTTCGCCACCCTGCAGCTGCTGCAGCACAGCGACTGCGTGGCGATGCTGCCCGAGTCGGTGGTGCGGGACCATCTGCGCACGGGCTTGCTCAAGGCGCTCCCGGTGGTCGTCGGCGAGAGCCTGCAGGACTTCGGCCTGCTGCTTCGCAAGGACGAAGCGCTGAACGAATCGGCAGACTTTTTCGTGACGCGTTTGCGCGCCTTGGCCGCCGCTCGCCGCGAGCTCCGCTGAGAAATACGCAATTGCTATCGCACAATAATGAAGCCGAATTGATCGGCTATCGCTGAGTTCGTATAGTCGCCCTCGAATTCCTGCAACCTTCGAGGTGCGTTCGATGAAATTGCTGCGCTACGGCGCGCCCGGCGCTGAAAAGCCGGGCCTTCTCGACGCCGATGGCCGCATACGCGACCTATCGGCCCATGTCGCCGACCTCGCCGGCGAGGCCCTGCTGCCAGCCGGTCTCGCGGCCTTGAGCGCGATCGATGCACGAACCTTGCCGCTGGTACCCGTGGGCACCCGGATCGGCCCTTGCGTGGGGCGCGTGGGCAAGCTGGTGTGCATCGGGCTGAATTACTCCGATCACGCCAAGGAGTCGAACATGCCGATTCCCACCGAACCGGTCGTGTTCTTCAAGGCCACCAGCGCCATCGTGGGCCCCGACGATCCGGTGGAGATTCCCAGGGGCGCCAGCAAGGTCGACTGGGAAGTCGAACTCGGCGTGGTCATCGGTGCGCCGGCGCGCTACGTGGGCGTCGAGCGGGCCCTCGAGCACGTGGCGGGCTATTGCGTGGTCAACGACGTCTCGGAGCGCGCGTTCCAGCTGGAGCGCGGCGGCCAATGGGACAAGGGCAAGGGCTGCGACACCTTCGGCCCTGTCGGCCCGTGGCTGGTCACCCGCGACGAAATCCCGGATCCGCAGTCCCTGGACCTGTGGCTGGAGGTGGACGGCAGGCGCTTCCAGAACGGCAACACGCGCACCATGATCTTCGACGTGGCCACCATCGTGTCCTACGTCAGCCAGTTCATGAGCCTGCAACCCGGCGACATCATCTCGACCGGCACGCCGCCCGGCGTCGGCATGGGCCAGCGCCCCGATCCGGTCTACCTGCGGGCTGGGCAGACCATGCGACTGGGCGTGCAGGGGCTCGGCGTGCAGTGTCAGCGCGTGCTCGCGTGCCCACCCGCGGGGCAAGCGCGATGAACAGCCTCGATCTGAAGCAACGCACGGTGGTCGTCACCGGCGGCGCGCGCGGGCTCGGCTTCGCGGTCGCTCAACGCGCCCTGGAGTCCGGCGCCTCGGTGGCGCTGTGGGACGTCGACGCAGCTCGGCTGGAAGCCAGCACGCGGGATCTGAGCCGGCTCGGCAAGGTCTCCTCGGTGGCCGTCGAACTCACCGACGAGGCGTCCGTGCAGGCGGCCACGGCGGCCACGCTGGCCGCGCACGGGGCCATCGATGCGCTGGTCAACAGCGCGGGCATCACCGGCGGCAACGCGCCGACCTGGGAGTTGGCGACCGAGACCTGGCGCCGGGTCATCGACGTCAACCTGACGGGAAGCTTCCTGACCTGCCGCGCCGTGGTGCCGCACATGCTGTCGCGCGGTCGCGGGCGCATCGTGAACATCGCCTCGGTCGCGGGCAAGGAAGGCAATCCGAACGCAGCTCATTACAGCGCCTCCAAGGCCGGCCTGATCGGCCTGACCAAGTCCCTCGGCAAGGAACTGGCCGAGAGGAACATCTGCGTGAACGCGGTCACGCCGGCGGCGGCCAAGACCGAGATCTTCGCCTCGATGAGCCCCCAGCACATCGAGTACATGCTCTCCAGGATCCCCATGAAGCGCTTCCTGATGCCCGAGGAGGCTGCGGCGCTGATCGTCTGGCTGTGCACCGACGAGTGCTCCTTCAGCACCGGGGCGGTGTTCGACCTGTCCGGCGGTCGCGCCACCTATTGACCACGGCAAGGCTTGCTCCCACCATGACGACCCCCACGATCAGGCAGGTTCGCGCCTATACGGTGCGAGGCGGCGGCGCCGATTACCACGACCAGGCCGACGGGCACTGGATCGACGACCACATCGCGACCCCCATGGCGCGCTATCCCGAATACCGCAGCAGTCGCCGCTCCTTCGGGATCAACGTGCTCGGGACCCTGGTGGTCGAGATCGAGGCCAGCGACGGGACCGTGGGCTTCGGGGTGACCACCGCCGGGGAGATCGGCGCGTTCATCGTGGAGCGCCATCTGGCGCGCTTCCTCGAAGGCCGCGAGGTCACCGAGATCGAGAAGATGTGGGACCAGATGTACCACGCGACCTTGTTCTACGGGCGCAAGGGGATCGTGCTGAACACCATCTCCGGCGTGGACCTCGCGCTGTGGGACCTGCTCGGCAAGATCCGCCAGGAACCGGTGTTCCACCTGCTCGGCGGCGCGGTGCGCGACGAACTGGTGTTCTACGCCACCGGGGCGCGTCCCGATCTGGCGAAGAAGATGGGATTCATCGGCGGCAAGATGCCCCTGCTGCACGGGCCGGCCGAGGGCGAGGAGGGCTTGCGGGCGAACCTCTCGCAGCTCGCGCGCATGCGCGACGCCGTGGGGCCGGATTTCTGGCTCATGTACGACTGCTGGATGAGCCTGGACGTTCACTACGCGACCCGCCTGGCCCATGCGGCGCGGGAGTTCGGGCTGAAGTGGATCGAGGAGTGCCTTCCGCCGGACGACTACTGGGGATACGCCAAGCTGCGGCGCGACGTACCGCCGGGCATGCTGGTCAGCACCGGCGAACACGAAGCGACGCGGTGGGGCTTTCGCATGTTGCTCGAGATGGAATGCTGCGACCTCATCCAGCCCGACGTGGGCTGGTGCGGCGGCATCACCGAGCTGATCAAGATCTCCGCCATGGCAGACGCCCACAATGTGATGGTGGTGCCGCACGGCTCCTCCGTGTACAGCTACCACTTCGTCGTCACGAGGCACAACTCGCCCTTCGCCGAGTTCCTGATGATGGCGCCCAAGGCCGACGAGGTGGTGCCGATGTTCACGCCCCTGCTTCTGGACGAACCGGTTCCGCACAACGGGCGCATGAAGGTTCCCGAGACGCCCGGATTCGGCGTGCGCCTGAATCCTGACTGCACGCTCGTGCGCCCCTACGATCATTGACCCCGCACCCACCGGAGAACGTGCATGCTGCTCGAGGACAAGGTCGTGGTGATCACCGGTGCTTCGCGCGGCATCGGGCGTGCGATCGCGCAGGTCTGCGCTCGCGAGGGCGCGAACCTGGTGCTGAATTACTTCGATGCGAATGACCGCAGCTACGGCAAGCAGGCCGCCATCGAATCCGTGGTGGCCGACATCCAGGCGCTGGGACGCCGGGCGGTCGCCATCGAAGGGGACGTCGCGCAGGCCGCGACGGCACAGGCGCTGGTGGACGCCGCGCTGGCCGAGTTCGGACAACTCGACGTGCTGGTCAGCAACGCCGGGATCTGCCCGTTTCACGCCTTTCTCGATCTCCCGCTGGATCTCTGGCAGCAGACGGTCGCGGTAAACCTCGGCGGCGCCTTCCTCGTGACCCAGGCCGCGGCGCGGCAGATGGCGCGCCAGGGGCGCGGCGGGGCCATCATCGCGACCAGCTCGATCAGCGCTCTGGTGGGCGGGGCGATGCAGACCCACTACACGCCGACCAAGGCCGGAGTGCACTCGTTGATGCAGTCCTGCGCCATCGCGCTGGGCCCGCACGGCATCCGCTGCAATTCGGTGATGCCGGGGACCATCTCGACCGACTTGAACGCCGCCGACCTGACCCCCGACAAGCGGGCGTACTTCGAGCGGAGGATTCCGCTCGGGCGTATCGGGGAGCCGGAGGACGTGGCCGAATGCGTCGCCTTTCTCGCCTCGGATCGCGCACGCTACGTGACCGGCGCGGCGCTGCTGGTCGACGGAGGCATGTTCGTCAACCTGCAGTGACCATCTCCGCGCGGTTGCGGCTGCCTCAGGCCGCCTGCAGGGCCTGCTCCAGGTCGGCGATCAGGTCGTCGACATGCTCGATACCCACCGACAGGCGCACCATGTCGGCGCTGACCCCGGCGGCGGCGAGCTCCGCGTCGCCCAGCTGGCGGTGCGTGGTGGTGGCCGGGTGGCAGGCCAGGGACTTGCAGTCGCCGATGTTGACCAGGCGTGTGAACAGCTTGAGCGCGTCCTGGAAGCGCGCGCCGGCCTCGCGCCCGCCACGCAGGCCGAAGCTGAGGATGCCCGAGGCGCGTCCGCCCATCAGGCGCTGCGCGGTGGCGTGGTCCGGGTGGTCTGGCAGGCCGGCGTAGCGCACCCAGGCCACCTTCGCGTGCTTTTGCAGATGGGTGGCGATGCGCAGCGAGTTGTCGCAGATGCGGTCCATGCGCAGCGGCAGGGTCTCCAGGCCCTGCAGCAGCAGGAAGGCGTTCATCGGCGACAGCGCGGCGCCCATGTTGCGCAGGGGCACGACGCGGGCGCGGGCGATGAAGGCGGCGGCGCCGAAGGTCTCGGTGTAGCTCACCCCGTGGTAGCTCACGTCGGGCTGCACCAGCAGGCTGAAGCGCTCGCGCTGCGCGGCCCAGTCGAAACGCCCGCCGTCCACGATGGCCCCGCCCACGCTGTTGCCGTGGCCGCCGATGTACTTGGTCAGCGAGTGCACCACGATGTCGGCGCCGTGCTCGAAGGGGCGGCACAGGTAGGGCGAGGGCACCGTGTTGTCGACGATCAGCGGCACCCCGGCCGCGTGCGCGACCTCGGCCAGCGCGGCGATGTCGGTGACGTTGCCCAGCGGGTTGCCGATGCTCTCGCAGTACACGGCCTTGGTGCGCGCGTCGATCAGGCGCGCGAAAGCCTGGGGGTCGACCGGGTCGGCGAAGCGCACCTCGATGCCCTGGCGCGGGAAGGTGTGGGCGAACAGGTTGTAGGTGCCGCCGTACAGCCGGCTGCTGGAGACGATGTTGTCCCCCGCGGCGGCGATGGTCTGCACCGCCGCGGTGATCGCGGCCATCCCGGAGGCCAGCGCCAGCGCCGCCACGCCGCCCTCGAGGGCCGCGACCCGCGCCTCGAGCACCGCGGTGGTCGGGTTCATGATTCGGGTGTAGATGTTGCCGGCCACCTTCAGGTCGAACAGGTCGGCCCCGTGCTGGGTGTCGTCGAAGGCGTAGGAGACGGTCTGGTACACCGGCACCGCGACCGCGCGGGTGGTGGGATCGGGGCTGTAACCCGCG
Organism: Pseudomonadota bacterium; assembly: GCA_021848345.1. Taxonomy (GTDB): domain Bacteria; phylum Pseudomonadota; class Gammaproteobacteria; order Burkholderiales; family Burkholderiaceae_C; genus Thiomonas_A. The sequence goes on from JAJZUV010000013.1 coordinate 83,571, forward strand.
TGCACGGCCTGGGTTTCAAAGCGCATCGAGTTCTCCTGACAGTTGGGTGGGGGACAGTTCGGGCACGGGCTCGGCATCGCGCGCCGCGGCGTTGCGGCGCCCCGCCCCGAAGTATGCCGACGGCGTGGTGCCGAGGGCCAGTCGGAAGGCCTTGATGAAGGCGCTGACGCTGTCGTAGCCCAGCGACAGCGCGACGTGCTTGACCGCCTGGCCGGTGGCCAGCCATTCCAGCGCCTGGGTCAGGCGCGCCCACTGGCGCCACTGCCCGAAGCTCATGCCGGTCTCCTCGACGAACTTGCGGCTGAGGGTGCGCGCGCTGATGTCGGCGAAGCGGGCCCACTGTTCGAGGCGGCGCCCGCTGGCCGGGTTGGCCAGCAGCGCGCGCGCCACCGACAACAGGCGTTCGTCCTTGGGCCAGGGCAGTTGCAGCGACTGGGTGCCCGCCTGCCCGAGTTCGTCCAGCAGCACCTGCAGCATGCGCCGCTGCGGCGGCTCCAGCGGCGCCTCGGGCGCCCATTCGAGCATGCGCTGCATGAGCAGCGAGGCCAGCGCGCTGGCCTCGAACTGCGCCGGATGCGGCGGCAGGGCCGAGCAATGTCGCGCGGCCAGGAACACGCCGACCCCGGCGGTAGGTCCGAAGGACTGCACCGTATGCGCCTGGCCGGGCGGCATCCAGCCGATGCTTCGTGGCCCCGCGATCACCCGCCCGCGATCCGTCTGCACCGCCACCAGCCCCTCGGTGAGCAGGAACAGCGCACCCCGCGGCATGCTGTCGTGGCTATTGTCCAGCGGCGCGTCGTTGCGCACCCGGATGGCGATGAGTTCCGGCCCCGCGGGATCGTGCACGAGTCGGTGAAGCGCGTCGGGAATACCCATGGTGGTTCAGGCGGAGAACCGGCACGGAGGACGATTGGCCGGATTGCGATATTAATTGGCTGGATCAAGCAACCTTGCCATGGGGCGAAACCCTACCATGCGCCAGGATAACTTTCCAGATTCCGGATTCCAGGATTGCTGCTCATGCTCCGTTCGACCCTTCCCCCGCGCGCCGGCTGGTCCATTCTGGCCGCGGCGTTGCTTGCCGGCTGCACCACGGTCGGGCCGGATTTCCATGATCCCGCGGCGCCCAAGGTAGCAGGCTACACCGCCGGGGCTCTTCCCGCGGCGACGGCGTCGGCACCGGGCACGCTGGGCGGCGCGCAACGCTTCGGCGACTCCGGGGCCGTGTCGCACCAGTGGTGGACTTCCTTCGGCTCGCCCCGCCTGAACGCGCTGATCCAGCAGGCGCTGGCCGACAGCCCGAGCCTGCAGGCCGCGCAGGCCACGCTGCGCCAGGCGCAGGAGACCTACCGCGCGCAGGCCGGCTCCACGCTGTACCCCACGGTGACGGGCAAGCTCGGCGCCAGCCGCAACGAGGTCAACGCGGCGCAGCAGGGCCAGAGCGGAAATTCCCAGCGCATCTACAACCTGTACAACGCGGGCATCGCGGTCAACTACAACCTGGACCTGTTCGGGGGCAACCGGCGCGCGCTGGAAGCGCTGGCCGCGCAGGCCGACTACCAGGCCTACCAGCTCGCCGGCGCCCGCCTGACCCTGGCCGCCAACGTGGCCACCACGGCCTTCGCGCAGGCCCAGCTGGGGGCGCAGATCCAGGCCACCGAGGCCATCGCCAAGGCCCAGGCCGACGAACTCGCGATCACCCGCCAGCGCCTGCAGCTCGGCGCCGCCTCGCTGGTCGACGTGCTGAGCCTGCAGACCCAGTACCAGCAGACCCTGGCCAGCCTGCCGCCGCTGCGCAACAAGCTGGAGCAGGCCGATCACCTGCTGGCCGCCCTGCTGGGCCAGGCCCCGGGCCAGGCCGCCATCCCGCGCTTCGAGCTGAGCGATTTCCGCCTGCCGGAGCAGCTGCCGATGGTGGTGCCCTCCGAACTGGTGCGCCAGCGCCCCGACGTGCAGGCCTCGACCGCGCTGCTGCACGCGGCCACCGCGCAGTACGGCGTGGCGGTGTCCAACCTGTACCCGCAGATCAACCTCAGCGCCACGCTGGGCACGCAGGCGCTGACCACCGGCGCGCTGTTCGGCCCGGGCTCGATGGTCTGGAGCCTGGCCGGCGGCCTGGCGCAACCGCTGTTCAACGCCGGCCTGCACTCCGCGGCGAACGCCGCCGAGGCCAACCTGCAGGCCGCCGGCGCCAACTATCGCGAAACCGTTCTGCTGGCGCTGCGCAACGTGGCCGACGCGCTGCGCCAGCTCGACAACGACGCGCAGACCCTGCAGGCGCAGGCCGCCGCCGACGATGCCGCGCAACAGTCGCTCAAGCTGGTGCAACAGCAGTACAGCCTGGGCGCGGCCAGTTACCTGCAGCTGCTGACCGCGCAGCAGCAGGCGCAGAGCACGCGCATCCAGTTGCTGGCCGCGCAGGCCGCGCGCCTGTCCGACACCGCGGCGCTGTACCAGGCCATGGGCGGCGGCGTGCTGACGCAGACACAGGCCAAGGGGAAGGCGACGGTTTCCTGATCCGTTTTCCCCGCTTTTCGCAACTTCCGAGCACGGGCGCCGCGCGCCCGCGAACCCAGACCTGCGCCGCCCCGGCGGCGTGGATTCGATGATTGGCAGCACAAGACGCATACGCACATGTCGACGACAGGACGCACCACCCTACGCATGATCATCATGCTGGTCATCGCCGCCGTGCTCATTGGAGCCGTGACCTGGTTTCACTTCTTCAAGGGGCACATGATCGCCAAGTACATGAAGGCGATGTCCAACCCCCCGCAGACCGTCTCCACGACGGTGGCCAGGCTCGAGACCTGGCAACCCACCGTGGAAGCGCTGGGCACGCTGCGCGCGAGCAAGCAGGCCAGCCTGAGCACGCCGGTGGGCGCGCTGGTCACGGCCATCCACTTCGACTCCGGCGCACACGTGCGCGCCGGACAGGACCTGGTCGAGCTCGACCCGGCCCCGCTGCGCGCGCAACTGCAGCAGCTGCAGGCGCAGGAACAGCTGGCGCAGGTCAACCTCAAGCGCGATGAAGCCCAGTTCAAGGTGCATGCGATCAGCCAGGCCGTGGTGGATACCGACCAGGCCACGCTGCGCGCCGACCAGGCCGGCATCGCCGCGCAGAAGGCCCTGCTCGCCCAGCACATCATCTCGGCTCCCTTCGCCGGGCGCCTGGGCCTGCGCCAGGTCGACCTGGGCCAGTACCTGGCCCCCGGCGGCGTCGCGGTGACCCTGCAGAAGCTCGACCCGATGCAGATCGACTTCAATGTGCCGCAGAACCAGATCGAGCTGATCCGCGTGGGCATGAAGGCCGAGCTGACCACCAGCGCGGTGCCGGGCAAGACCTTCGCGGCCAAGGTGATCGCCATCGAACCGCAGGTGGACACGGCCACGCGCAACCTGACGGTGCGCGCCGAGGTGCCCAACCCGGGCGAGAAGCTGCTGCCCGGCGTGTTCGCCAGCATCCGTCTGGATCGCTCCGCGCCCCAGCAATACCTGACCCTGCCCAACGCCGCGGTGATCTACAACCCCTACGGCGAGACGGTGTACGTGGTCAAGGATGAAGGCAAGGGCCCCGACGGCAAGCCGCGCCTGGTGGCCGAGCAGCGCTTCATCACCACCGGCGCCCAGCGCGGCGACCAGGTGGCCATCGTCAAGGGTCTCAAGGCCGGCGACACCGTGGTCACCTCCGGCCAGCTCAAGCTGCGCAACGGCACGCCCCTGCTGATCAACAACACCGTCGAGCCCAGCGACAGCCCGGACCCGACCGTTCCCGACTCCTGATCCGCCCCAGGCCCCAGGCATGAGCATGAACAAGAAATTCACCGACATCTTCATCGAGCGCCCGGTGCTGGCCACCGTGGTGAGCTTGGTGATCCTGGTGCTCGGGTTGCGCTCGGCAGGATTGCTGCCGGTGCTGCAATACCCGTACACCGAGAACGCGGTGGTGACGGTCACCACCGCCTACCCCGGCGCCGACGCGGCCACGGTGGCGTCGTTCATCACGACGCCGCTGGAGAACTCGATCGCGCAGGCCAACGGCATCGACTACATGACCTCCACCAGCGTGCAGGGGGTCAGCACGATCACCGTCAACCTGCGCCTGAACTACGACCCGGACAAGGCGCTGACCGAGATCAACACCAAGGTCAACGCGGTGTTGAACCAGTTGCCGGCGCAGTCGCAGACACCGACCCTGCAGGTGTCCATCGGCCAGACCATCGACGCGATGTACATCGGCTTCTACAGCTCGGTGCTCGCGCCCAACCAGATCACCGACTACCTCACGCGCTCGGTGCAGCCCAAGCTGCAGGCGATCTCCGGCGTGCAGACGGCCGAAATGATCGGCGCGAAGAACTTCGCGCTGCGCGCCTGGCTGAACCCGAAGGAGCTGGCCGCCTACGGCCTGACCGCCGCCGACGTCTACACGGCGCTGGCCAACAACAACTACATCACCGCGGCCGGACACACCAAGGGCCAGATGGTGCAGATCAACCTGGCCGCGAACACCAACGTGACCTCGTTGAGCCAGTTCCGCAACCTGATCGTGAAGACGGTCAACGGCAAGGTGGTGCGCCTGGACGACGTGGCGCGGGTGAGCCTGGGCTCGGAGGACTACGACACCACGGTGGCCTTCGACGGCAAGTCCTCGGTGTTCATCGGCATCCAGGTGGCGCCGGGGGCCAACCTGCTCGACGTGGTCAAGCGGGTGCGCGCGGCCTTCCCCGCCATCCAGGCGCAGCTGCCGGAGGGCATGACCGGCGACATCGTGTATGACTCGACCAAGTTCGTCGACGCGTCGATCAACGACGTGATCCAGACCCTGATCGAGGCCGTGCTGATCGTCGCGGCGGTGGTGTTCATCTTCCTGGGCTCGCTGCGCTCGGTGGTGGTGCCGCTGGTGGCCATCCCGCTGTCCATCATCGGCACCTTCACGGTGATGCTGGCGCTGGGCTACTCGATCAACCTGCTGACCCTGCTGGCCATCGTGCTGGCCATCGGGCTGGTGGTCGACGACGCCATCATCATCGTGGAGAACATCAGTCGCCACCTCGAGGAAGGCATGGGCCGCAAGGACGCGGCCATCCGCGCCGCGCGCGAACTGGCCAACCCGATCCTGGCCATGGCCGTGGTGCTGGTGGCGGTGTACGTGCCCATCGGCTTCATGAGCGGCCTGACCGGCGCGCTGTTCACCGAGTTCGCCTTCACCCTGGTGGGCACGGTGGTCATCTCGGCCATCGTCGCGCTGACCCTGTCGCCGATGCTGTGCTCGCGCCTGCTCAAGGCGCCGGACCCGCAGAGCCACAACTGGCAGGACCGCCTGGTGCTGTTCCTGGACCGCGCCTTCGAGCGCCTGCACGGACGCTACGAGCGCACGCTGCACGGGTCGCTGAACTACCTGCCGGTGACGGCGGTGTTCGGGATCATCGTGCTCGGCTCGATCTTCTTCCTCTACACCACCTCCACCTCGGAGCTGGCGCCGCAGGAAGACCAGGGCGTGCTGATTTCCCTGGCCTTTACCAACCCCTCGGCCACGCTGGAGCAGCGCGCGCAGGTCACCAAGCAGATCTTCGACGTCTACAAGAGCTACCCCGAGAACGACCACGTGTTCCAGATCAACTCGCCCACGCAGGTGATCGGGGGCATGGTGCTCAAGCCCTGGAACGAGCGCAAGCTGACCACCAACCAGATGCAGCCGCAGCTGCAGCAAAAGCTCGGCCACATCGCCGGCGCGCAGGTGGCGGTGTTCCAGCCGCCCTCGCTGCCGGGCGCGCGCGGCCTGCCGGTGCAGTTCGTGCTCACCACCAGCGATCCGGTGGGCCGGCTGTACACGGTGTCGCAGCAGTTCCTGCACGCGGCGCTGAAGACGGGCGACTTCATCTTCATGCAGTCCGACCTGCGCATCGACCTGCCGCAGACCACCATCCTGGTGGACCGCAACATGGCCGCGCAGCTGGGCCTGAGCATGCAGCAGATCGGCTCCGCGCTGTCGGCCATGCTGGGTGGCGGCTACGTCAACTTCTTCAACCTGGACGGCCGCTCCTACAAGGTGATTCCGCAGGTGCAGCGGCGCTTCCGCCTGACCACCGAGCAGCTGCTGAACTACCAGATCCGCGCCAGCAACGGCGCCATGGTGCCGCTGTCCACGGTGGTGCACCTGAAGACCTCGGCGCAACCGGAGACCATCAACCACTTCCAGCAGGCGAACTCGGCCACGATGAACGCCGTGCCCATGCCCTTCGTCTCGCAGGGCAAGGCACTGCAGGACCTGAAGGATCTGGCGCAACGCACGCTGCCGTCCGGCTACAGCTTCGACTACGCCGGCCAGTCGCGCCAGTACGTGCAGGAATCCGGCGGGCTGCTGCTGACCTTCGGCTTCGCGCTGGTGATCATCTTCCTGGCCCTGGCGGCCCAGTTCGAGAGCTTCCGCGACCCGATCATCATCCTGGTGTCGGTGCCGATGGCCATCTCGGGCGCGCTGCTGTTCATCAACCTGGGCATCGGAGGGGCCACGCTGAACATCTACAGCGAGGTCGGCCTGGTGACCCTGATCGGCCTGGTGTCCAAGCACGGCATCCTGATCGTGGAATTCGCCAACAACCTGCAGCGTGAAGGCCGCAGCAAGCGCGAGGCCATCGAGCACGCCGCCGGCATGCGCCTGCGCCCGATCCTGATGACCACCGCCGCCATGGTGCTGGGCGTGGTGCCGCTGATCACCGCCACCGGCGCCGGTGCCGCCAGCCGCTTCAACATGGGCCTGGTGATCGCCTCCGGCCTGGCCATCGGCACGCTGTTCACGCTGTTCGTCGTGCCGGCCGTGTACATGATGCTGGCCGCCGACCACAGCCACGAGGCCCGCGCGCAGGCACTGCGCGAGGCCGAGGAAGCCGAACGCGCGATGCGCCACGAGGGACCGCACGGCGCCTGATCGACAGGCAACGCGCAAACGGAAGGGCGGCCCTCGGGCCGCCCTTCTCGTTGGGGCGAGACGAATCGCCCGCGCGGATCGCCGGCTCAGACCAGCCGGTCGGCCGCGCGTTGCACGGCCTGCAGGCGCCGGCCGCTGCGGGCCTCCCAGTCGGCCGCCTGGTCCTCGCCCACCGGGCCCACCTGGAAGTAGCGCGCCTGCGGGTGCGCGAAGTAGAAGCCGCTGACGCTGGCCGCCGGCAGCATGGCCCAGCTCTCGCTCAGGGACATGCCCAGCTGCCCGGCGCCCAGCACCGCGAACAGATCCTCCTTCACCGAGTGCTCGGGGCAGGCCGGATAGCCCGGCGCCGGGCGGATGCCCACGTATTCCTCGCGGATCAGCTGCTCCAGGCTCAGCGCCTCCTGCGCGGCGTAGCCCCACAGGTCGGTGCGCACGCGCAGGTGCAGCCACTCGGCCAGCGCCTCGGCCAGGCGGTCGGCCAGGGCCTTGAGCAGGATGGCCGAATAGTCGTCGTTGGCCGCCTGGAAGCGCCGCACATGCTCGTCGGCCCCGAGCCCGGCGGTGACCGCGAACAGCCCGATGTGGTCGGCCCCCTGCCCCTTGGGCGCGATGAAGTCGGCCAGCGCCAGGTTGGGGCGGCGCACGCCGTCCACCACCGGGCGCTCGGTCTGCTGGCGCAGGCCGCGCCAGGTCATCAGCACGCGCTCGCGCGACTCGTCGGCGTAGATCTCGATGTCCTCGCCATCCACGCTGTTGGCCGGGTACAGGCCCACGACGGCGTTGGCCTGCAGCCAGCGCCCGTCGATGGCGCGCTTGAGCATGGCCTGCGCGTCCGCGTACACCTGGCGCGCCTGCGCGCCCACGACCTCGTCGTCCAGGATGGCCGGAAACGGCCCGGCCAGGTCCCAGGTCTGGAAATACGGGCCCCAGTCGATGCAGCGCGCGATCTCGGCCAGGTCGACGTTGCGGAACTCGCGCCGACCCGGGGCGCGCGGCGCGGGCGCGATGCCGGCCGGCCAGTCCAGGCGCAGGCGGTTGGCGCGCGCCTGCTCCAGGCCGAGCAGCGGCACCTGGCGCTTGTTCGCATGCTGGGCGCGGATGCGCTCGTAGTCGGCCGCCAGATCGCGCAGGAAGTTCTCGCGCGAATCCGACAGCAGGCCCTGCGCCACGCCCACGCTGCGCGAGGCGTCGGGCACGTAGACCACGGGCCCGTCGTAATGGGGCGCGATCTTCACCGCGGTGTGCACGCGGCTGGTGGTGGCGCCGCCGATGAGCAGGGGCACCGCGCGCTCGCGGAAGTACGGGTCGCGCTGCATCTCGGCGGCCACGTACTGCATCTCCTCCAGGCTGGGCGTGATCAGCCCGGACAAGCCGACGATGTCGGCGTCCTCCTCGCGGGCGCGCGCCAGGATGTCCTGGCAGGGCACCATCACGCCCATGTTCACGACCTCGAAGTTGTTGCACTGCAGGACCACGGTGACGATGTTCTTGCCGATGTCGTGCACGTCGCC
>JAJZUV010000014.1 GCA_021848345.1 Pseudomonadota bacterium
TCTTGGGCTGCTTCCAGTACCACTCCATGGTCCACCAGCCGTAGCGGGCGGCTTCCGGCAGCGCCTGCGCCTGCTCGAGCTCGAACAGGGCGCCGCCGACGGCGATGTCCTTGTTGATCCCGAACTGGGCGATCTGCTTCATCGCGTTGACCTGGTCGTTGCCGGCCAGCAGCAGGCACAGCACGTTCGGTGCCTTGGCCTTCACGTCGATCAGGTAGGACGAGAAGTCGGTGGTGCCCACCGGGGCCAGCGCGCCGCCGACCACCGTGCCGCCCGCCTTCTTGATCTGCGCCTCGTAGTCGGTCTGCTCGGACTTGCCGAAGGCGTAGTCGGTGGTCAGGAAGTACCACTTCTTGCCGAACTTCTTGAACAGGGTCTCGAAGTCCCCGGAGGTCAGCATCCAGGTGGTCGAGCAGGTGCGGAAGGTGAAGGGATTGCAGGAGGTGCCGGTCAGGGAGTCGACGTGGCCCCCTGTCGCGATGAACACCTTCTTGTGGCGCGCGGCGAACTGCGAAACGGCCAGCGAGGCGGCCGAGTTCACGGTGCCCATGAGGAAGTCGACGTTGCTCTGGCTCAGCAGGCGCGCGCATTTGTCGACCGCGGTGCCGGGATTGCCGGCGCTGTCCTCGACCAGCACCTGCAGCGGACGCCCCATGACGCCGCCGGCCTTGTTGATCTCGGCCTCCGCGAACTTGGCCCCCTTGATCTCGCTCTGGCCCAGCGCCGCGAAGGTGCTGGTGATGGGGTCCACCATGCCGATCTTGATCGGCTTCTCGCTGGCGGCCCAGGTGGGCGCCTGGGTCAGGAGGGCGGCCAGGCCGGTGGCGCCGGCGGTCTTGATGAAATCGCGACGATCGAAATCGCCGCTGACAAGCCCTTGCTTGCGCGGTTGCTGCATTGCGGTCTCCAGTGGTTGGCGTGGGCCTTGGGGAGCCTCTTCTAGGGATGTGTGCAACATGCAACGCGGATGCTAGAACCCGAAATCCCATTGCGGCATGCGGGTTTGCCGGGGTTGCGCGACCCGAGAAAGTAACAAGGATTTACAGCGTCGCAATAGCCATCGGAATCCGACAGAGTAGCGTCGCCGCATGCGTCGGAATGTCACGATGTATGCAAGAGTCGGCCGCAGCATGCACCAAGGGCGCCGACAGGTATACGCAAGGGCCGCGATCTTGCCGGCGCCGCGCCTGCCGGGGCGGCGCCGCAGGCGCGGCCGAAGGGGTGGGACGCAGCCCGCGGAGCGTTGCGGCGCGGCGCATTCGTGTGGCGCATGCGCCACGGATGCGAGAGCCTCGAGGCGACGGGCGTCCGTGCCCGTGCCTGCCAGCCTCCGCGACCGCCGGGCGCGGTGGCCCGGGGTCCCGCAGTCTCAGGGGCGCAGATAGGCGAAGCCGGCGTGTTCGAGCTGCATGATGCGCGCCACGCCGGCGGGCACCACGGTGGCCTCGGGTACCACCACCGGCATGTGCCCGATCTTGCGTGCCATGGCCTTCATGGTGTTGTGGCAGGCGTCGAATTCCACGCCCTCGCTGTTCTCCGATTCGATGCGCGCGGCCACCGGGCTGTTCTTCAGCAGCATGGGCAGGCCCGGCCCGAACGCGACCACCACCACGCGGACGTTCTCCTGGCCGAAGAAGTCGAGCAGGTTCTGCGCGTTGTTGAGCACCAGGTTCCAGTAGGTGGGGTCGTTCTCGCTGACCTGGATCACCACCTGGCGGGTGGCGAAGGGCAGCTGGTGCGCGAAGGTCGGGTGGTCGAAGTCGAACTTGGCCACGGGCTGGGCCGGAGCGTCGGCGGCACTCGCCGGCCCGGCCACGGCCAGGCCGAGACCGAATGCGAGCAGCGCGGCCCGGAAGGCGCGAAGTACGTTCATGGCGGAAATCTCCTCGAGAGTGATGCAGCCCAGGCCGGCCGCGGGTGGACCGAATCGGTCCATAAACACATGCCTATATAGAAAACGGAAGAGGCATTCTGCGCAACACTCCGGAAAAGTCCAATGGATTCTTCGCATGGGTGTTAGCGCCTTTATTGCTGCAAATACCCACGCCAGTATGGCGGGGCTGCAGCGGCGCTCAGCTCTGCACCAGCCGCCGCGAGCGCGCGATGGACAGCAGGATGCCCGTGCCCAGCATCAGCGTGGCCAGCGCGGTGCCCCCGTAGCTGACGAAGGGCAGGGGCACGCCGACCACCGGAAGGATGCCCGACACCATGCCCATGTTCACGAAGGCATAGGTGAAGAAGATCATGGTGATGGACGCGGCCAGCAGGCGGGAAAACATCGTGGGGGCCTGGGACGCAATGTACATTCCGCGGCCGATGAAGAACAAATAGCTGAGCACGAGGGTGACGTTGCCCACCAGGCCCCATTCCTCGGCCAGCACCGCGAACACGAAATCGGTGTGGGATTCGGGCACGAAATTCAGGTGCGCCTGGGTGCCGTGCAGATAACCCTGGCCCCAGACTCCCCCCGAGCCGATGGCGATCATCGACTGGATGATGTTGAAGCCGGTGCCCAGCGGGTCCGACTGCGGGTCCAGCAGCATGAGGATGCGCTGACGCTGGTAGTCGTGCATGAAATGCCACAGCACGGGCGCCGCCGCCGCGGCCGCCACGGCGCCCGCCAGCAGCACGCGCCAGGACAGGCCGGCGAAGAAGATCACGAAAAACCCGGTGGAAAGCACCAGCATCGCGGTGCCGAGGTCGGGCTGCTTCATGATCAGCCCCACGGGGACGGCCAGCAGCACGCCGGCGATGGCGTAGTCGCGCAGCCGGATCAGGCCTTCGCGTCTCTGGAAGTACCACGCCAGCATCAACGGCATGGCGATTTTCATGATTTCCGAGGGCTGGATCACCACGCCGACATCCAGCCAGCGGCGCGCGCCCTTGCGGACCAGGCCGAAGGCGGCGGTGGCGACCAGCAGCGCCACCCCGAAGGTGTACAGAGGCACCGCGATCTGCATCAGGCGCTGCGGCGGCACCTGCGCCACCGCGAACAGCACGATCAATCCGAACAGCAGGTTGCGCAGCTGGTCGCCGAAATGAATGGCCTGGCCCTGCAGCGCGGAAAACAGCACGACGCAGCCGATGGCCACCAGCATCAGCAGCGCGCAAAGCAGCGGCAGATCGAAGCCGGTGACGTAGGGGCGCAGGCGCTGGCGCAACGAGGGGCGGTTGATCACCGTGTTCACAGGCGCACTCCTTCATCCGGGGACGGGCAGTCGTGCGCGGAGCCGAAGCGACTGAACAGCGGCCCCCCGCCGCAGTCGCCGCGCGCGTAGCGCCCTTCGCGTGCCAGCGCGTGCTGCGCATCGGCGCGCGCCTCGGCGCTGCCGGCGCGTGGCGCCGACGGCGCGGATGCCGGCGCCGGCGCGGGCCAGGGCTGCACCGGAGGGAGCGCGGCGCTCGAGGCCTCGGCGGCCGAGGACGCTCCGCTGCGGGGCGGCGGGACATGCGCGCCGGGCACCGGCGGCAGGCCGTCGCGCGCGCCGGCATAGCGAAAAGGCAGCGGGGTGGGCTTGCGCCCGGAGATCTTCTGGATCTCGGCGTCGCTGGGCAGCTGCCCCAGCAGGTGGTAGTCGAGCAGCTTGCGCGCGATCGGCGCGGCGGCGCTGGCGCCCCAGCCCGCGTGCTCGACGATCAGCGCCACGCAGATGGTGGGGTTGTCGGCGGGCGCCCACACGGTGAACAGCGCGTGATCGAGCAGGTGGCGCGCGAGGTCGGCGGCGTCGTAGCGCTGGTGCTGCCCGACCGTGAACACCTGCGCCGTGCCGGTCTTGCCCGCGCTGGTATAGGGCGCGTCCTGGAACACCGCCCGCGCGGTGCCCTGTTTGCTGGAGGTCACCGCCACCATGCCGTCGTGCACCACCTGCCAGTCGGCCGCGTCCAGATGCAGGCGTTCGGCGATCTCCGCCGGGGTCGGCACGAAGCGATGGGTGGTCATGTCCTCCACCATGCGCACCACGCGGGGCTTGTAGCGCGTGCCGCCGTTGGCCATCGTGGCCAGCGCGTTGGCCATCTGCATGGGGGTGAAACTGTTGTAGCCCTGGCCGATGCCCAGGCTGACGGTTTCCCCGGCGTACCAGCGCTGCTGCGCGGGGGACTTGTAGGCGTGTCGCTTCCAGGCCTTGGAGGGCAGGATGCCGCGCGCCTCGCCGGGCAGGTCCACCCCGGTCAGCTGGCCGAAGCCGAAGCGGCGCGTCCAGTCGTGCATGCCGTCGACCCCCCAGTCGTTGGCCAGCATGTAGAAATAGGTGTCGCAGGAGACCTCGATGGCCTTGTGCATGTCCACCTTGCCGTGGCCGCCGGGCACGTCGTCGCGGAATTTGTGGCGTCCGAGCATGAAAAAGCCCGGATCGTTCAGCGTGTAGCTGGCGGTGCGCAGGCCGAGGGTGAGCGCGCCGACCGCCAGGTAGGGCTTGTAGGTGGAGCCGGGCGGGAAGGTGCCGCGCAACACGCGATCGAGCAGCGGGCGCCGCGGGTCGGTGTTGAGCTGGTTCCAGTTCTGCGGATCGATGCCCTCGACGAACAGGTTGGGGTCGAAGGTGGGCATCGAGGCCATGACCAGCACCTCGCCGGTGCGCGGATCCATGGCCACGCAGGCGCCGCTGCGGTCGCCGTACAGGTCCTCGGCCAGTTTCTGCATGCGCGCGTCCAGCGACAGCACCAGGGTGCTGCCGGGCACCGGCGGCTTGCTGCGCAGCTTGCGCACGGGCTTGCCGGCGACGTTGACCTCCACCTCGTCGAAGCCGATGGTTCCGTGCAACTGGCTCTCCCAGCCCAGTTCCACGCCCGTCTTGCCGATGTGGTCGGCTCCCTGGTAGTTCGCGGCCTGGCCCGAGTCCTGCAATCGCTGCAACTCGCTCGGGCTGATGCGTCCGACCATGCCGATCGCGTGGCAGGCCAGCGAACCCAGGGGGTAGGAGCGGAACAGCCTGGCGTGCACTTCCACGCCGGGAAAGCGAAAGCGCTGGGCGACGAAGCGCGCCACCTCGGCGTCGCTCAGCCGGCTGCGGATGGGGATGGATTCGAAGCTGCGGCTTTGCCCCAGCAACGCGTGGAAGCGGCGCTCGTCGTGCGCGGAAATCGGCACCACCGCGCGCAGCGCGGCGATGGTGGCGGCCAGGCCCGCCGTCTTGCTGGGCGTGATCTCCAGCGTATAGGCGGCGAAGTTGTCGGCCAGCACGATGCCGTTGCGATCGACGATCAGTCCCCGCGACGGCTGTACCGGCACGATGGCCACGCGGTTGTCGCGCGCCTGCAGCGAATATTGCCGGTGGCGCAGCACCTGCAGCCACAGCCAGCGCCCGACGAGCAGTCCGAAGGCCAGCACGACGCCGGCCACGGCAAGCAGCAGCCGGCGCCGGAAGCGCAGCAGCTCGCGCCCGACGTTCTTCAATTCCGGGCTGTTCACAGGGGTCGATTCTCGTCGTGCAACGGCGCGCGCCGCTGCGGCGCCAGCAGCAGCCAGCTCAGCAGCGGCCACAGCGCCGCCTGCAGCAGCGGTGCCAGCACGTAGCTCAGGCCCGGCGGCGAGCCGCCGGCCATCATCGCCACGAGGAACTCCAGCAGGCGCGCGGCCGCGAACAGGGGCAGGATCTGCAGGGCCTGCTGGGGCAGCGAGAACCACAGCAGGCGCCGGTGCAGCATGACGGCGAAGAAGGCCAGCAGGCTGTAGGCCAGCGCGTGCTCGCCCAGCAGCGCCGCATGCTGGGCGTCGACCAGCAGGCCGAACACGAAGGCGGCGCCGATCCCCACGCGCCTGGGCTGGTGCACGACCCAGAACACCAGGGTCATGGCCAGCAGGTCGGGCAGCCAGGGGCGGCGACCCAGCGGCATGAACTCGAACACCAGCGCGGCGACCAGCGTGGCCCAGATGAACCAGGGGCGCGCCGCCAGCAGCAGCACCTCGCCGCGCGAGGGGCCGTCGGCCGACGAGGGCCGGGATCCGCGCAGGGAATTCACGCCTCGGCCCCTGCGATGACGCTCATCGCCGGTGCGCCGCCACCGGCGCCTTCGGCGCCGGCGCCAGCGGGCGCTGCGGGGCGAGCACGAGCACGTAGCGCCCGGCGTCGACCCGCGCCAGCGGCGTGCACAGCACGCGCGCGAAGGCGGAATCCGGCTCGCGCGTGACCTTGGTGATGCGCGCCACCGCCAGCCCGGCGGGGTACACCCCATCGAGCCCGCTGGTGACCAGCACGTCGCCCGGGCGCAGGTCGCCATCGTTGGCCTGCCACAGCAACTGCAGCCCGCCGACGGTGGAGCCGGCATCGCCGACCAGCACGCCGCGAGCCTGGTTGCGCGCGACTTCCACCGGCACCGCCGAGTCGCGGTCGGTGATCAGCGTGACCTGCGCGCCCAGCGGCGAAAGCATGGTCACCTGGCCGAGCAGGCCATGGGCGTCGATGACCGGCGAGCCCGGCTCGACGCCCGAGGCGCCGCCGCGATCCAGCAGCAGCTTGCGCGAGAAGGGGTCGCGCGCCTGCGCGACGATCTGCGCGGCCGTGGCGCGCACGGGCACGGCCGCGCGCAGATCCAGCAATTGGCGCAGCTGCGCGTTCTGGCGCCGCAGGTCGGCGTCGCGTTGCGCCGCCAGCGCCAGTTCCAGGTTGCGCTGGCGCGCCAGCGCCAGTTCGCTGCGTGCGCGTTCGAGGGACTCGGTGTGGTCGGCCAGCGCGGTCCAGGCCAGCATGGGGCTGCGCGCCAGTTGCACCGCCGGCGCCACGGCCACGTCGATGCCCAGGCGCAGCGGCTGCAACAGGTGCCAGCGCGCGTCCAGCGCCATGGCCAGCAACGACAGCGCGGCGTAGAACACCAGTCGCGCGGCCGCCGATGGCCCCTGGCGGAAAAACGGCGGCGGGGAGCGCTCCAGGGTTGCGAAGGCCATCGCTTGGTGCGCGCGCGCGGGGCAGGCCCCGCTCGCGCCTTACTCCGAAGTGAAAATCGTGCCCAGTCGGTCCATGCGTTCCAGCGCCATGCCGCAGCCGCGCGCCACGCAGGTCAGCGGATCCTCGGCGACCAGCACGGGCAACCCGGTCTCCTCGGCCAGCAGTCGGTCCAGATCGCGCAGCAGCGCGCCGCCGCCGGTGAGCATCATGCCGCGCTCGGCGATGTCGGCGCCGAGTTCGGGCGGCGTCTGCTCCAGCGCGTTCTTCACCGCCGAGACGATCTGGTTGATCGGGTCGGTCAGCGCCTCCAGGATCTCGTTGCTCGAAATCGTGAAACTGCGCGGAACGCCTTCCGACAGGTTGCGGCCCTTGACTTCCATCTCCCGCACTTCGGAGCCGGGGAAGGCCGAGCCGATCTCCTTCTTGATCGATTCCGCGGTGGGCTCGCCCACCAGCATGCCGTAATTGCGCCGGATGTAGTTCAGGATGGCTTCGTCGAACTTGTCACCGCCCACGCGCACGCTGCCCTTGTAGACCATGCCCCCGAGGGAGATCACGCCGACCTCGGTGGTGCCGCCGCCGATGTCCACCACCATCGAGCCGCTGGCCTCGCTGACCGGCAGCCCGGAGCCGATGGCCGCGGCCATCGGTTCCTCGATCAGGTACACCTCGCTGGCGCCGGCGCCGAGCGCGGATTCGCGGATGGCGCGGCGCTCCACCTGGGTGGAGCCGCAGGGCACGCAGATGATGATCCGGGGCGACGGCTTGAACAGCGTGGTCTCGTGGACCATCTTGATGAACTGCTTGAGCATCTGCTCGGTGACCGTGAAATCCGCGATCACCCCGTCCTTCATCGGGCGGATGGCCTCGATGTTGCCGGGAACCCGGCCCAGCATGGCCTTGGCCTCGCGGCCCACGGCCTGGATGGTCTTCTTGCCGTTGGGGCCGCCTTCATGGCGGATGGCGACCACCGAGGGCTCGTCGAGCACGATGCCCTTGCCGCGCACGTAGATCAGGGTGTTGGCGGTCCCGAGATCGATGGCCAGATCGGTCGAGAAGTACCGGCGAAAAAGTCCGAACATGGCGAATGGAGAGTCGATACGTCGTGGAAATGCAACGGATCCGGCTGCTCGACGCGGCAAATCGGGCTCCGGGAATCCGGACATGTTAGCGGATGACGCGCCGTACAATGGCCTCTTTTGCCTGCGCCGCGCCAAACGCCGCGGACGCGCCTGAACCGGCCATGCCCCTGCAACCCAGCGACATCCAGCGCATCGCCAGCCTCGCACGACTGAGGCTGGACGCGGCCGAGCAGGCCGCGATGCTCGAACAGATCAACGCCTTCTTCACCGAGGTGGTGGAGCCGATGCGCGCGGTGGACACCTCCGGCGTGGAGCCGCTGGCCCATCCGCTGGCCGTGCTCGACGAGCTTCCGCTGCGCCTGCGCGACGACGCCGCGCACGCGCCGGAGCCCGGGCTGCGCGAGACCGCGCTGTCCAACGCGGCCGCCGCGCAGGACGGCATGTTCATCGTGCCGAGGGTGGTGGAATGAGCGCCGCGCACGGCCGCTCCGAAGCGGGGCTCCACTCCCTCGGGGAGTCGAGCGTAGCGAGGAGGGTGGTTTCATGAGCCTCGCGGACGAGGACCTGCGGGTCCAGGCCCAGGCGCTGCGCGACGGAACCGCGTCCAGCGAGGAACTGGTGCGCGAGCACCTGGCGCGCATCGAGCGCCACGCCGGGTTGGGCAGTTTCGTGCACGTCGACGCCGACGGCGCCCTGGCGGCCGCGCGCGCGGCCGACGCGGCGCGCGCCGCGGGCTCGCGGGCGCCGCTGCTGGGCCTGCCGCTGGCGCACAAGGACGTGTTCGTGACCCGCGACATGCCCACCACCGCCGGCTCGCGCATGCTGGCCGGCTACCGCAGCCCCTTCGACGCCACCGTGGTGGCGCGCCTGCGCGAGGCCGGCGCGGTGTGCCTGGGCAAGACCAACATGGACGAGTTCGCGATGGGCTCGGCCAACGAGAATTCGGCCCACGGCGCGGTGCGCAACCCCTGGGATCCCCGCGCGGTGCCCGGCGGTTCCTCGGGCGGCTCGGCCGCCGCGGTGGCGGCGCGCCTGGTGCCTGCGGCAACCGGCACCGACACCGGCGGCTCCATCCGTCAGCCGGCCGCCATGTGCGGCATCACCGGCATCAAGCCGACCTACGGCGTGTGCTCGCGTTACGGCATGATCGCCTATGCCTCCAGCCTCGACCAGGCGGGAGCGATGGCGCGCAGCGCCTGGGACTGCGCGATGCTGCTGGGCGCGATGGCCGGTTTCGACGAACGCGATTCCACCAGCGTGCGCCACGCGGTGCCCGACTACACGGCCGCGCTGGACGCGCCGCGCGAGGGCGCCGACGCCGCGCGGCCGCTGGCCGGGCTGCGCATCGGGCTGCCGCGCGAGTGGTTCGCGCAGGGCCTGGCCGACGAGGTCGAGCAGGCGGTGCGCGAGGCGCTGGCGCAGCTGCGCGGTCTGGGTGCGCAACTGGTGGACATCGGGCTGCCGCGCAGCGAGCTGTCCGTCGCGGCCTACTACATCCTGGCGCCGGCCGAAGCCTCGAGCAATCTGTCCCGTTTCGACGGCGTGCGCTACGGCCACCGCGCCGAGCACTACGCGGACCTGGCGGAGATGTACGCCAACAGCCGCGCCGAGGGCTTCGGGGCGGAGGTCAAGCGGCGCATCCTGATCGGCACCTACGTGCTGTCGCACGGGTACTACGACGCTTATTACCTGCAGGCGCAGAAGATCCGGCGCCTGATCGCGCAGGACTTCCTGCGCGCCTTCGAGTCCTGCGACCTGATCGCCGGCCCGGTGGCTCCCACGGTGGCCTGGGACCTGGGCGAGAAGGCCGATCCGCTGGCCAATTACCTGGCCGACGTGCACACCCTGCCGGCCAGCCTGGCCGGACTTCCGGCGATGAGCGTGCCGGCGGGCTTCGGCCGGGGCGAGCACGCGCGGCGCCCCGTGGGCCTGCAACTGGTGGCGCCGCATTTCGGCGAGGCGCGCCTGTTGCACGCCGCCTACCAGCTGCAGCGCGCAACCGACTGGCACCGGCGCGCGCCGGCCCTCTGAACAAGGTGTGAGCGAACCCGTCATGGCCTCATTCCATCTTCCCGGCTGGGAAGTCGTCATCGGGCTGGAGACCCACGTCCAGCTGTCCACCGCCTCCAAGATGTTCTCGGACGCGCCGAACCTGTTCGGGCGCGAGCCCAACAGGTTGGCCAGCGCGGTCGACCTGGCGCTGCCGGGCACGCTGCCGGTGGCCAATCGCGGCGCGGTGGAGCGCGCGATCCGCTTCGGGCTGGCGGTGGGCGCGGTGGTGGCGCCCATGTCGGTGTTCGCGCGCAAGAACTACTTCTACCCGGACCTGCCGAAGGGCTACCAGATCAGCCAGTTCGAGATTCCCGTGGTGCAGGGCGGCAAGGTGCCCTACGTGGTCGACGGCGAGTCCCGCGAGGCACAACTCACGCGCGCCCACCTGGAGGAAGATGCCGGCAAATCGGTGCATGGCCTGGACTGGGGCGGCCAGGATGCCACCGGGATCGACCTGAACCGCGCCGGCACGCCGCTGCTGGAGATCGTCAGCGAGCCGGTGCTGCGCAGCCCCTCGGAGGCCGCCGCCTACGCCCGCGCGCTGCACGCGCTGGTGGTGTGGCTGGACATCTGCGACGGCAACCTGCAGGAAGGGTCGTTCCGCTGCGATGCCAACGTGTCGGTGCGCCGGCCCGGCGCGGCGCTGGGAACGCGCTGCGAGATCAAGAACCTCAACAGCTTCCGCTTTCTCGAGCGCGCCATCGAGTTCGAGGCGCGGCGCCAGGCCGAGCTGATCGAGGATGGGGGCACGGTGCGCCAGGAAACCCGCCTGTTCGACCCCGATCGCGGCGAGACGCGCACGATGCGCACCAAGGAAGACTCGCACGACTATCGCTACTTTCCCGATCCGGACCTGCCCCCGCTGCTGATCGAGCCGGCCTGGGTCGAGCGGGTGCGCGCCGAGCTGCCCGAGCTGCCCGCGCAGATGGCCGGGCGTTTCGAGCGCGAGCACGGGCTGAGCGCAGCCGATGCCGCCTACCTGACCCAAAGCCGCGCCCACGCGGGCTACTTCGAGGCCTGCCTGGCCGCGGGCGCGCCGGCCAAGCCGGCCGCCAACTGGATCATGGGCGAGCTGGCCGCGGCGCTCAATCGCGAGGAACTCGATCTGGCACGCTGTCCCGTGCCGGCCGCCGATCTGGCGGCGCTGATCGCCCGCCAGGCCGACGGAACGCTGTCGGGCAAGACCGCGCGCGAGGTGTTCGCCGCGCTGTGGCAGGGCGAGCGCGGCGTGGATGCCATCATCGACGCCCGCGGGCTGCGCCAGATCCACGACGCCTCGGCCATCGGCGACGCGGTGGCGGCGGTGCTGGCCGCCAACCCGAAGAACGTCGAGGAGTTCCGCGCCGGCAAGGCCAAGGCGCTGAACGCCCTGGTCGGCCAGGTGATGAAGGCCACCGGCGGACGCGCCAACCCGCAGCAGGTCGGCGAGGCGCTGCGCGCCGCCATCGAGGGCTAGGAGTCTGGGCGGCGCTTCAGCGCGGGTTCATCGCGCCGGGGCGCTGGCCGCTGCCTGGCGCGCCCACAGGGGCTGCAGGCGCGCACGCAGTTCGTCGTAGCGCTGGTTCACACGCTGCAGCTCGCGTTGCTGGGCATGGATCATCCGCTGTTCCTGCTCGCGCTGGACCTGGTTGATCTGCATGCGCGCGCGCAGGTCGCTGGGGTAGTTCCCGTCGGGGTAGAACTGCGCGTCCAGCGCGTTCTGGTGACGCTCGCGATCGAGCACCTGGATGCGCTGGCGCGCGGTGTCGATCAGCGCCTGCACGCTGTGCAGGTCCGCGGCGCGGGCGCCTTGCAGCGTGGCCGCGTCCGGGTAGCGCGCGAGCAACGCGCGCTGTTCGCGCTGCTCGCGCAGCTGCGAGTCGCGCCGTTCCTGTTCGCGCTGCCGCGCCTGTTCCTGCTGCTCCTGCTGCTGCTGGGTGAGGATCAGCCGACGCACGCTGCCGTCGGGGTTGAGCTCCTTGCCGCCGTAGCGCAGGCAGTCCGCGCTCGGGTGGTCGGTGGTGACGGTGCCGCCGTGGCCGTCGTGGCACAGGAACACCGCCGCGCGCGCCGTGGCGGGCAGGCAGGCGCACAGCGCCGCGCACACGGCCCAGAAGGCGCGACTGCGGACTGCTCGGCTTGGCATCGATGACTCCCCCGTGACTCGATCCGCCGGCGAACCCGATCGCGCCGGCGATTCCCGACACAATTGCGCGGCAGGGCGCACAATCGCAAAGCTGCATATATCGCAAGCAGCCATGGCGACCACTTCGGCGCCACGCTGCAAGTCTATCCAACCGTTCCGTGTTCTCGCCATGTCTCGAGCCCATCCATCGCGCCCGCTGCGCGTCACCACGCTGAACGCCAATGGCCTGCGCAGCGCGCTCACCAAGGGACTCGACCCCTGGCTGCTCGAACAGTCGCGCCCCGACTGGCTGTGCCTGCAGGAGATCCGGGTCGCGCCGACCGACCTGAACGATGCGATGCGCGGCCTGGGCGGGCTGCGCGGAGCCTTCCATCACGCCGAGCGCCCGGGCTACAGCGGCGTGGCGCTGTACTACCGCACCGAGCCGGAGGACCTGCGCGTGGGTTTCGGCAACCCGGAGTTCGACGCCGAGGGGCGCTACCTGGAGGCGCGCTACCGGCTGGCCGACGGCCGGCGCCTGGCGCTGGTGTCGGTGTATTTCCCGTCGGGTTCCAGCAGCGAGCTGCGCCAGCAGGCCAAGTTCCGCTTCCTGGAGGACTTCGAGCAGCACATGCGCGAGCTGCAATCCCAGGGCGAGGTGATCCTGTGCGGCGACGTGAACATCGCGCACAAGGAGATCGATCTCAAGAACTGGAAGGGCAACCTGAAGAACAGCGGCTTCCTGCCCGAGGAGCGCGCCTGGATGACCCACGTGCTCGACGACCTGGGCTGGGTGGACGTGTTCCGCGCGCTCGACCCGAGCCCCGAGCGCTACACCTGGTGGAGCAATCGCGGCCAGGCGCGCGCGCGCAACGTCGGCTGGCGCATCGACTACCACCTGGCCACGCCGGGGGTCGCGGCACTGGCGCGACCGGGCAGCGAGAGCATCTACGTGGAGCAGCGCTTTTCCGACCACGCGCCGCTGTCCATCGACTACGAACTGCCTCTGTGAAGGCAACGCATGCGCATTCGTGATCTGTTGCTGGCGCTGTTGACGGTCGCCATCTGGGGCAGCAATTTCGTGGTCATGAAGCTGGGGCTGCGCGGCCTGCCCCCGCTGCTGTTCTGTGCCATGCGCTTCGGCTTCGCGGCCTTTCCGGTGGTGCTGCTGGTGCGCCATCCCAAGCTGCCGTGGCAGCGCGTGGCCGCCTGGGGCCTGGCCCAGTTCGCGGTGCAGTTCGGCTTCCTGCTGACCGGGCTGAAACTGGGCATGGCCGCCGGCCTGTCGTCCATCGTCATGCAATTGCAGGCCTTTTTCACCATCGGCCTGGCCTGGGCCGTGCTGCGCGAGAAGGCGCGCCCGGTGCAGCTGCTGGGCGCGGCCGTCGCCCTCGCCGGCATGGGGGTGGTGGCCTTGAACCTGCAGCAGCGCACCACGCTGATCGGCCTGCTGCTGCTGATCGCGGGCGCCGTGTCGTGGGCCGTGGCCAACGTGCTGGCGCGGCGCATCGGGCCGGTGAACGCGGTCGCGCTGGCCTCCTGGGCCAGCCTGTACGCCTGCGTGCCGCTGCTGCTGCTGTCGCTGGTGTTCGAGGGCGCGGGGACCGACCTGCAGGCGCTGCGCGCCATGGACGCGGACTCCTGGCTGGTGGTGGCGTTCCAGGCCTATCCGGCGACCCTGTTCGGCTTCGGCGTGTGGTCGGTGCTGATGCGCCGCTACCCGGCGGCGCAGATCGCCCCGTTCACGCTGCTGGTGCCGATCAGCGGCATGATCTGCGCCACGCTGGTGCTGCACGAGCCGCTGCAGGACTGGAAGCTGCTGGCCGGTGCCATGGTGGTGAGCGGGCTGGCGCTGAACCAGATTCCCGCGCTGCATCATCGGCTGCTGGCGCGGCGCGCGTGACCAGGACCGGGGCGCTCGGCCGGTTTGGCGGCAAAATCGCGGCAACGACACCGGAGCAAGGCACATGGATCTGCAACTTTCGGGCAAGCGCGCGCTGGTGACCGGCGGCAGCCGGGGCATCGGCAAGGCCGTGGCGCGGGCGCTGGCGCAGGAAGGCGCGCTGGTGGCGCTGCTGGCGCGCGGCGAGGCGGCGCTGCGCGAGGCGGCGGACGAGCTGGCCGCGCAATGCGCCGCCACGGTGGTCGCGGTGCGCGCCGACACGACCGACGACGCGCAGGTGCTCGCGGCGGTGCGCGAGGCCGAACGCCTGCTGGGCGGCGGCATCGACATCCTGGTCAACGCCGCCGCCGAGCCCTCGGGGTACGCGGCGCCTCCCGGCATCGAGCGCATCCGTGCCGACTACCTGCTCGGCGAGATCGACACCAAGGTCATGGGCTATCTGCGCTGCGCCCAGGCGGTGGTGTCGGGCATGCGCGAGCGCGGCTGGGGGCGCATCGTCAACGTCAGCGGCCTGGGGGCGCGCCAGACCGGGCACGCGGTGGGCAGCGTGCGCAACATCGCGGTGGCCGCGCTGACCAAGAACATGGCCGACGAGCTCGGCCGTTTCGGCATCCAGGCCACGGTGGTGCACCCGGGCACCACGCGCACCGAGCGCACGCCGGAACTGGTGGCCGCCACGGCGGCGGCGCGCGGCGTGGAGCCCGCGGTGATCGAGCAGGAGATGGCCGCGCGCAATTCCATCCACCACCTGGTGGACGCCTCCGAGGTGGCCGACGTGGTGGCCTTCCTGTGCTCGCCGCGATCGCGCGCCATCAACGGCGACGCGATCGCCGTGGGCGGCGGCGCGCCGCGCGCCATCCACTACTGACTCCCGTCGCGCTTCATGTGCGGCGTCGCCGGGCTGCTCGACTTTGGTCGCTCCCCCTCGGTCGAGGTGGTCCGGGCCATGGTGCGGGCCCTGCACCACCGGGGGCCGGACGGCCACGGCGTGCAGGCCTGCGGGGCGGCCGTGCTCGGCCACGCCCGCCTGGCGGTGATCGACCCGAACGCCGGCGCCCAGCCGATGGCCAACGAGGACGCCAGCGTCTGGGTGAGCTTCAACGGCGAGATCTACAACCACGCGCAGCTGAGGCGCCAGCTGCTCGCCCTCGGCCATGGGTTTCGCAGCCATTGCGACACCGAGGTGCTGGTGCACGGCTACGAGACCTGGGGCGACGCGCTGGTCGAGCGCCTGGACGGACAGTTCGCCTTCGCGCTGTGGGACGCGCGGCGCCGACGCCTGCTGCTGGCCCGGGATCGGACCGGAATCCGGCCGCTGTTCCTGCGCCGCGACGGCTCGCGCCTGGGGTTCGCCTCCGAGGTCAAGGCGCTGCTGGCCATGCCGGGATGGAGCCCGCGCCTGGACCCGCAGGTGCTCGCCGAGGTGTTCACCACCTGGGGCCCGCTGACCGGGCACAGCCCCTTCGAGGGGGTGCGCAGCCTGGAGCCGGGCAGCTGCCTGGCGATCAACGAAGACGGCGAGCGCGCGTGGCGCTACTGGGACTGGAGCTTCCCGCGGCGCGAGGACTTCGCGCGGGACGCCGACGCCGACACGCTGGCGGATGAACTCCGGCAGCGCCTGCAGGCCAGCGTGGAGCAGCGCATGCGCGCCGACGTGCCGGTGGGCGCCTACCTCAGCGGCGGGCTCGATTCGGCGGCGGTGGCGGCGCTGGCCAGGCAGGCCGGCGCGCGGCGCCTGCGCACCTTCTCGATCCGCTTCGACGATCCGGAATTCGACGAGGGCGAGCAGCAGCTGGCCCTGGTGCGCGAGCTCGGCTGCGAGCACACGCAATGGCGCTGCCGCGACGAGGACATCGCGCAAGGCTTCGCGCAGGCGGTCTGGCACGCCGAGGCGCCGATGCTGCGTACCGCCCCGGTGCCGCTGATGCTGCTGGCGCGACAGGTGCATGCCGCCGGCTACAAGGTCGTGCTCACCGGGGAAGGGGCCGACGAGGTGTTCGGCGGCTACGACCTGTTCAAGGAGGCCAGGGTGCGCCGCTTCATGGCGCGCGCGCCGCACTCGGCGTGGCGCGCCGGCCTGCTCAGCCGCCTGTACCCGTACCTGGCGCGCTCGCCCACCGCCAGCGCGGCGCTGGCGCGGGGATTTTTCCGCGCCGATCCGGACAAGCTGGCCTTGCCCGGCTACGGACACATGACCCGCTGGAGTACCACCCAGCGTTGCTGGCAGATGTTTTCCGCCGATCTGCGCGAGACCCTGCGCGAGCGCGACGTCGTCGGCGACCTGGTGCGCGGCCTGCCCGCGGAGTTCGCCGGGTGGGGTCCGCTGCAGCAGGACCAGTACATCGAGGCGACCACGCTGCTGTCGCAATACCTGTTGTGCACGCAGGGCGACCGCATGGCCATGGCGCACGCGGTGGAGGGGCGCTTTCCCTTCCTGGATCACCACCTGATCGAGTTCGCGTCGCGCCTGCCGGCACGCTACAAGCTGATGGGGCTGAACGAGAAGTGGCTGCTCAAGCGGGCGATGCGCGGACTGCTGCCGCAGGACGTGCTGGAGCGCTCCAAGCAGCCGTACCGCGCGCCCGACAGCCGCTGCTTTTTCCAGGACGGCGTGGAGCGGGACTGGGTGGCCGAACTGCTGGCGCCGCAATCGCTGGGCGAGGCGGGTTACTTCGACCCGTCCGCGGTCGCGCGCCTGCTCGCCAAGTGCCGGGCCGGACGGGCCATCGGCTTCGCCGACAACATGGCCTTCGTCGGCGTGTTGTCCACCATGCTGCTGCATCGGCAGTTCGTGCGCGGCGAACCCCCGCGAAGCCGGGAGCCTGGGGTATCCTGAATTTCCGTAAACTCGCCGGTCGCACTCCCGAGCACGCCACCCCATGACCCATCTGCTGCACCAGACCTTCGAGACGCAGGTGCGGCGCGTTCCGGGAAAGACCGCGCTGGTGCGCGAGGGCCGCCGCAGCAGCTACGCCGACATCGACGCGCTGAGCGCGGCGCTGGCTTCCAGCCTGCGCGCGCACGGCGTCGGGCGCGGCGACCGGGTGGCGCTGTTCCTGGACAACTCGGAGCACATGGTCGCGGCCATCTACGCCGTGCTGCGCATCGGCGCCGTGTTCATGCCGGTGAATACCCTGACCAAGGCCGACAAGCTGGCCTACGTGCTGGCGGACTCCGAGGCCGTCGCGCTGGTCACCCAGCATGCGCTGGCCGAGGTGGCGCGCCAGGCGCTGGGCCTGGCGCCCGGCGTGCGCCACTGCTGGCTGGCCGACGACGGCTACCCGGCGCCCAGCCCCGAGCTCGCCGGGCAGGTGGCCTACCCGCCGGCCCCGGAGCCGGGCGCGGCAGCGCCGGAGCCCGCGCCGGTGATCGATCTGGACCTCGCGGCCATCATCTACACCTCAGGCTCCACCGGTCGGCCCAAGGGGGTGATGCTGAGCCACCGCAACATGCTCAGCGCGCTCGATTCGGTCAGCACCTACCTGGGCCTGCACGAACACGACGTCGTCACCTGCGCGCTTCCGCTGGCCTTCGACTACGGCCTGTACCAGGTGCTGATGGCCTTCGCGCTGGGCGCCACGGTGCTGCTGGAACGCTCCTTCACCTATCCGGCGCGGGTGCTGCAGGACATGGCCCGCGAGGGCGCGACCGTGTTCGCCGGCGTTCCCACCATGTTCGCGTTGCTGCTGGGCATGGATCTGTCGGGTTTCGACCTGCGCAGCCTGCGCATGGTCACCAACACCGCGGCGGCACTGCCGGTGGCCCACATCCAGCGCATCCGGGCCGCCTTTCCCCAGGCCCGGCTGTACTCCATGTACGGGCTCACCGAATGCAAGCGCGTGAGCTACCTGCCGCCCGAGCAGCTGGACATCCGCCCGGGCAGCGTGGGGCGGGGCATGCCCAACGAGGAACTCTGGCTGGTCGACGAGCAGGGCCGGCGCCTGCCGGACGGCAGTACCGGCGAGCTGGTGGTGCGCGGAAGCCACGTCATGCGCGGGTACTGGAGGCAGCCCCAGGCCACCGCCGAGCGCCTGCGTCCCGGGCCGCTGCCCGGCGAGATGGTGCTGTACACCGGCGACCTGTTCCGCAGCGACGAGCAGGGCTGGCTGTACTTCGTCGCGCGCAAGGACGACATCATCAAGAGCCGCGGCGAGAAGGTCAGCCCGCGCGAGGTCGAGAATGTGCTGCACGAGATCTCCGGCGTGCGGCAGGCGGTGGTGGTCGGGGTGCCCGACGAGCTGCTGGGCGAGGCGATCAAGGCCTTCGTGGTGCCGGAGCCGGGGCGCACGCTGGACCAGCGCGCGGTGCTGCGGCACTGCCAGGCCCGCCTGGAGAGCTTCATGGTGCCGCGGCAGGTGGAATTCGTTTCCGAGCTGCCGCAGACGGACAATGGCAAGGTGCGTCGCGCTTCGCTGCTCTGAGCGCCGCGACGAGGCACGCAATCACGGGAGCATGTCGATGGCCACGACCATCCAGCAGCAGGTGCGCGGTTACATCCGCGAGAACTTCCTCATGGGCGCGCAGGATCTGGAATTCGGCGACGCCGACTCGCTGCTCGACCGGCACATCGTGGATTCCACCGGCATCCTGGAGCTGATCCTGTACCTTGAGGAGTCCTTCGACGTGCGCGTGCTCGACGCCGAGATGGTGCCGGAGAACCTGGACTCGCTGGACGCGATCGCCGCCTTCGTGCAGCGCAAGCGCGAGTCCGCGACGCAGGCCTGACGCGCCATGCAGGAGCTGTCCCCGCGGGTGCTGGACATCGATTGCGAGGCGCAGGCGCTGCGCATCGAGGATTTCCTGCGCTCCGCGCTGGCGCGCATGCACCGCCGCGGCGTGGTGCTGGGCCTGTCCGGCGGGGTCGACAGCTCGGTGTGCGCGGCGCTGGCCGCGCGCGCGCTGGGCCCGCAGCGCGTGGTCGCGCTGCTCATGCCCGAGCGCGAATCGGGCGAGGCGTCGACGCGCCTGGGCGAGCAGGTCGCGCGCGAACTCGGGCTGCGCTGCCTGCACGAGGACATCACGCCGGCGCTCGACGGCCTGCAGTGCTACGCGCGGCGCGACCAGGCCATCCGCGAGTTGTTCCCCGACTACGGCCCGGGCTGGAAGAGCAAGCTGGCGATCGCCGAGGGTGCCGCCGGGCGGGTGCATTTCTTCGACCTGGTGGTGCAGGATCCGCGTGGCGAGCTGCGGCGCCGGCGCCTGCCGCTGCAGGCCTACCTGCGCATCGTGGCGGCCACCAATTTCAAGCAGCGGGTGCGCAAGAACCTCGAGTACCACCATGCCGACGCGCTGAACTACGCGGTGCTGGGCACGCCCAACCGGCTGGAGTTCGACCAGGGTTTTTTTGTCAAGAACGGCGATGGCGCCGCCGACCTCAAGCCCATCGCGCATCTGTACAAGACCCAGGTCTACGCGCTGGCACGGCATCTGGGCCTGCCGCGCGAGGTCTGCGAGGCCCAGCCCACCACCGACACCTACAGCCTGGCGCAGGGGCAGGACGAGTTCTACTTCGCGCTGGAATGGCCCCGGATGGACCTGGCGCTGTGGGCGCGCGACCACGGGGTCGCGGCGGAGCGGCTGGCCGAGGCGCTGGACATCGAGCCGGCGCAGGCGCACCACGTGTACGCCGACATCGACGCCAAGCGTCGCGGCACGGCCTACCTGCACTGGCCGGCGCTGCGCATCGAAGCCGACGAGCACGGGCCGACCCCATGACCACCGACTTCGGCGGCCCCCGTTGTCTCGACGGACTCGAGCGCCTGCGCGCGTCGCTGCGGATCCTGCCCGACAAGCCGGAGGAAACGCCGGAGACCGCGCTGCGCGCGCTGTGGTGCCGTGCCGCGGGGCTGTACCTGTCGGTGCAGGCGGCGCAACTGCGGGAGCCCCCGCCGCTGGACGCCGCCGGGCTGGAGCGCCTGGACGCGCTGATCGCGCGCCGGCTCGCCGGCGAACCCCTGGCCTACCTGCTGGAGCGCCAGCGCTTCATGGATCTGGAACTGCTGGCGCGCCCCAGCGCGCTGATTCCCCGGCGCGAGACCGAGATGCTCGGCGAGGCGGCGTTGGATCTGCTGCGCCAGGCGGCCGCCGCGGGCGCTTCGCCCTGCTGCATCGACGTGTGCTGCGGCAGCGGCAACCTGGCGCTGGCGATGGCCCGCGCGGTGCCCGCGGCGCGGGTGCACGGCGCGGACCTTTCGGCGCAGGCGCTGGAACTGGCGCGCGAGAACGCCGCGCAACTCGGCCTGGAGCAGCGCGTGCACTGGCACGAGGGCGACCTGCTGGCCCCTTTCGACGGGGCAACCTGGGCGGGCACGGTGGACGTGCTGATTTCGGCGCCTCCCTACATCTCGAGCGCGCGGCTGGACACCATGCCGCGCGAGATCATCGGATTCGAGCCGGCGATGGCCTTCGACGGCGGAGCCTTCGGCGTGGGCATCCTGATGCGCCTGCTGCGCCAGGCTCCCGAGCTGTTGCGCGCGGGCGGCTGGCTGTGCGTGGAAGTGGGCCTGGGCCAGGGCGGCGCGATGGCGCAGCTGGCGCGCCGCGATGCGCGCTACGACGAGGTGCGCGCGGTACTCGACGAGCAGGGCCACGAGCGGGTGCTGCTGGCGCGCCGCGCCGCGGGGCGGCAGGGTGGCTGAGGCAGGGGTCCCGGACTACCGCGTGGAGCCGGCGCGCCTGCCCGAGCAGGCGGCGAGCATCGTCGCCTTGTGGAGCGAGGCGCTGGGATTCGCCGAGCGCAGGCCCCTGAAGCTGGACTGGTTCTACCTGCGCAACCCGGCCGGCGAGCCGCGCCTGCTGCTGCTGATGCACGAGGCCCGCGTGGTCGGCGTCACGGGACTGGGCGGGCGCCGGCTGTGCTGGCGGGGCCGGGAACTGGACGGCGCCTTGATGGGCGACTTCGCCGTCGACAGCCATCACCGCACCCTGTACCCCGCGATGGTGCTGCAGCGCGCCGCGCTGGAGCAGGGCTTGGCGCGCCACGAATTGCTGTACGGTTTCCCGAACGCCAAGTCGCTGCCCGTGGTGCGCCGTGCCGGCTACCAGGTGCTGCCGGGCATGGGCCGGTACGCGCGGGCGCTGCGCAGCGAGGCGTACCTTCCCGGCGCATGGCCCGGGCCGCTGCGCCGTGGCGCGGGTGCCGCGCTGGACGCGGCCTTGTCGCTGCGCCACGCGGCCAGGCTGTGGCATCAGGGGCGGCTGCTGCGCGAACAGTGGCTGGACAGCCCGGACGAGCGATTCGACGATCTCTGGGCGCGTGCCAGCCGGGCGCTGCCAGACTGCGTGCTCGGGCGCCGCGACGGGGCCTTCCTGCGATGGCGTTTCGAGGCGCGCGCCTGGCATCGCACGCGGTTCCTCGTGCTGGCCGATCCGGCCACGCGGCGCCTGGCCGGCTACGCCGCCTGCGAGACCGAAGGCGGCGCGATGCACGTGCGCGACCTGCTCGTGCAGCAAGCCTCGGCGCCCCTGGTCGCGCATGTGCTGCGCCTGGCGGCGCGCCAGGCGCGGGCGCAGGGCCTGCGCAGCCTTTCGATGCAGTGCGGGGGGCCGCCGTGGCTGCTCGCCGGCCTGCGCGCGGCGGGACTCCGCCTGCGCGAGGCCGGTGCGCAGCCGATGATCCTGGCCCAGGCGCCCGACACGCAGGCCGCGCTGGCGCAGGCCTGCTGGTACCTGACCGGGGCCGACTCCGACGAGTAACAGCCTGGCAAGCGCCGGCGCCGCTCAGCGTTGCACGCTGATCGCGATGCCTCGCAGTTGTCCCGCCTGCGGCGTGCGCGCGGGCGCCGCGTAGCGCCGCGGGTCCAGGCGGTGCAGCAGCTCGTCGCGGCGCAGGCGCGCGGCCTCGACGGCGGCGAGCTTGACGTGGCCGAAACCGCGGATCTGTTGCGGCAGCGAGGCCAGCGCGACGCCCAGTTCGAGCTTCGAGGCGTCGAGCTGGGGCAGCAGCTCGTCGAGCAGGGTCTCGAACTCCTGGATCAGCGCGCGCTCCATGCGCCGCTCGGCGCCGTGGCCGAACGGGTCCAGCCAGGTGCCGCGCAGGCGCCGCGCGCGCGCCAGCAGCTTGAGCGGGCCCAGCACCCAGGCGCCGACGCGCAGCTTGCGCGGGGCCGCGCCGGCGCGGGGCCGCGCCAGCCAGGGTGGCGCCAGATGCAGGTGCAGGCGCGCGGGGCCCTCGAACTGCTCGGCCAGGCTGCGCGCGAAGCGGCCGTCGGTGTACAGGCGCGCCACCTCGTATTCGTCCTTGTAGCTCATCAGGCGCAGCAGGCTGCGCGCGGCGGCGTCGGCCAGGCGGCCGTCGCCGCCGAGTTCGGTCTCACGGCGGCGCACCGCCTCCACGCGGCGCGCGAAGCGCTGCGCCCAGGCGTCGTCCTGCCAGGCCCGCAGGTGGTCCATGGCCGTGCGCAGGAAATCCGGGGCCTCGGCGGGCGCGGGTGCCTCGCCTTGCAGCAGCTCGCGGCAGGCCTGCGGGTCGGCCGCCGACAGGCGGCCCAGCGCGAAGGCGATGCGGTTGGCCTGCACCGCCACGCCGTTGAGCTCGATGGCGCGCTCCAGCGCCTGCGCGCTCACCGGCACCAGGCCCAGCTGCCAGGCATGGCCCAGCGCCAGCACGTTGGCCGCGGTGGTGTCGCCGAGGAATTCCTCGGCCCACGCCTGGGCGTCCAGGGTGCGCACCTGCTCGGCCCCGGCGGCGCCGCGCAGCTTGGCCAGCAGTTGCTCGGCCGGCCACGGCGCGTCGCGGTCCAGCACCGCGTGGGCGGTGGGCGCCGCGTGTTCGTTGACCAGCATGCGCGTGCGCCCGTGGCGCACCGTCTGCAGCGCCTCGGCGCTGGCCGCGGTGACCATGTCGCAGGCCAGCACGGCGTCGGCCTGCTGGGCGTCGATGCGCACCTGGTGCAGCCGGTCGGCGCGGTCGGCCAGGCGCACGAAGGACAGCACCGCGCCGCCCTTTTGGGCGAAGCCCATGAAATCCAGCACGCTGGCGTGGTAGTCCTGCAGATGCGCGGCCATCGCCACCAGCGCGCCCACGGTGACCACGCCGGTGCCGCCCACCCCGGTGACCAGCAGGTCGTAGGGAGCGTCCCACAGATGCGGGGCCGGCTGGGGCAGGGCCGCGGCGCGCGCCAGCAGTTGCTCGGCGGCATGCGCCTGCAGTCCCAGGCGGCGCTTGAGCACCGCGCCCTCGATACTGACGAAACTCGGGCAGAAGCCCTTGGCGCAGGAATAGTCCTTGTTGCAGGCCGTCTGGTCGATGCGCCGCTTGCGTCCCAGCGCGGTCTCCAGGGGTTGCACGGCCACGCAATTGCTCTGCACCGAGCAGTCGCCGCAGCCTTCGCACACCAGGTCGTTGATGAACAGGCGACGCGTGCGCTCGGGCGCCAGCCCCTTCTTGCGCCGGCGCCGCAGCTCGGCCGCGCAGGTCTGCTCGAAGATCAGCACGGTGACGCCGTCCATCTCGCGCAGTTCGCGCTGCACGGCGTCGAGCTCGTCGCGGTGGTGAAAGCGCGTGCCCGGCGGGAAGCGGTCCTGCATGGCGCGGAACGCGGCCACGTTCTCCGACACCACCGCCACGCAGCGCACGCCCTCGCTTTCCACCTGGCGCGCGATGGCGTCGACGCTGATCTTGCCGTCCACCGGCTGGCCGCCGGTCATCGCCACCGCGTCGTTGAACAGGATCTTGTAGGTCATGCGGGCGCCGGCCGCCACCGCCTGGCGGATCGCCAGGTAGCCCGAGTGGTAGTAGGTGCCGTCGCCGAGGTTCTGGAACACGTGGGGCGCGCGGGTGAACATGGAGTGCGACACCCAGTCCACGCCCTCGCCGCCCATCTGGATCAGGCCCTCGGTGTCGCGGTTCATCCAGCTGGCCATGAAGTGGCAGCCGATGCCGGCGCGCGCGCTCGAACCCTCGGGCACGTGCGTGGAGGTGTTGTGCGGGCAGCCGGCGCAGAAATAGGGAATGCGCCGCAGCGCGTCCACCGGGCTGGTCGGAAGCTGCGGTGGAAGGAAGTCGCGCACGTGGCGCCGGTGGTCGTTGAAGGTGGCCTGGTCGGGGAAGTGGCGCACCAGCCAGTCGGCCAGCAGCTCGATCAGGCGCGAGGGGCGCAGCTCGCCGGTGCCAGCCACCAGCGGGCGACCGTCGCGGTCGTGCTTGCCGACGATCGCCGGGCGCAGCTCGGGCGGCTGGTTGTACAGCAGCTCGCGCAACTGGTTCTCCACCACCGGTGCCTTCTCCTCGACCACCAGCAGTTCGTCCAGGCCGCGCGCGAATTCCAGCGCGCGCGTCGACTCCAGCGGGAAGGACAGCCCGACCTTGTACAGGCGCACCCCGGCCGCGGCCAGCATGTCCGGCGTGATCTCCAGGCGCCGCAGCGCCTCCATCAGGTCCAGGTGGGCCTTGCCGCAGGTGACGATGCCCACGCGCGCGTGCTCGCTGCGGATGAGCTCGCGGTCGATGCTGTTGACCCGCGCGAAGGCGCGCGCCGCCTCCAGCTTGTCGGCCAGGCGGGTCTCGATGCGCAGCGAGGGCAGGTCGGGCCAGCGGTAATGCAGCCCGTCGGCCGGCGCCTGGTGCCCGGTGGCGGCGGCCACGCCGGCCGCGTCCAGCCAGGCCACGCGGCGGGCCCGCAGCAGGTCCAGGTCGACGCTGGCGCGGCTTTCCACCACCTCGGACAGCGCGGTCATGCCCACCCAGGCGCCGCAGTAGCGCGACAGCGCCCATCCGTACAGGCCGAATTCCAGGTATTCCGCCACGCTGGCGGGGGACACCACCGGCATGCCCATGCCCTGCAGCACCAGGTCGCTCTGGTGGGGGAAGGAGGAGGACACGCATCCATGGTCGTCGCCGGCCACCACCAGCACCCCGCCGTGCGGCGAGGAGCCGTAGGCGTTGCCGTGGCGCAGCGCATCGCCGGCGCGGTCCACGCCCGGGCCCTTGCCGTACCACATGGAGAACACCCCGGCGGCGGTGCGCTCGGGGTCGGTCTCCACGCGCTGGGTGCCCAGCACCTGGGTGGCCGCGAGTTCCTCGTTGACCCCGGGCACGAAGCGCACCCCGGCGGCGTCCAGTTCGGCCTTGGCGCGCCACAGTTCCTGGTCCACCATGCCCAGCGGGGAGCCGCGGTAGCCGCTGACGAAGCCGCGCGTGTCCAGGCCCTGCTCGGCATCGCTGGCGCGCTGCATCAGCAGCAGGCGCACCAGCGCCTGGGTGCCGGTGAGCAGCACGCGCCCGCGCGGGGCCAGCAGCGCGTCGCGCAACTGGTAGTCGCGGCGCAGCGGCGTGGCGTCGGACGGGACGGGGCCGGACTCGGCGGTGGCGGAATCGGCGGTGGGGGAAGCGGGGAGGACGTTGGACATGGCGGTCTCGACGATGGCACAGGAACCATAGTCCCCCGTCTGAGAAAAAACCTTTCCGAATTCCACGGATCCGGCGCAAAATCGGGATGAAATTTCTGAAGGATGGGTATGGGCGAGCAAATGATTCTCGACGCCTACAGTCTGCGCATTCTCGAGGAGCTGCAACGGGATTCGCGCCAGACCGTGCAGCAGCTGGCGGACAAGGTCGGCCTGTCGAGCACGCCGTGCTGGCGCCGCGTGAAGGAGCTGGAGGCCAGCGGCGTGGTGCGCGGCTACACGGCGCTGGTCGACCGCGCCAAGGTCGGCCTGCACCTGCTGGTGGTGGCCGAGATCAACCTCAGCCGGCACAGCGAGAGCATCGTGGAGGACTTCGAGCGCGAGGTGCTGGCGCAGCCGCAGATCGTGCGCTGTCTGTCGACCACGGGCCAGGCCGACTACCTGCTGACCATCGCGCTGCCCGACATCGAGAGCTACGAGCGCTTCCAGCACCAGGTGCTGTTCCGGTTGCCCGGAGTCACGCACGTGCGCTCGAGCATCGTGCTCAAGGAGGTCAAGGCCGAGGTGCGCCTGCCGCTGACGCGCTGAGCCGGAACCGGCCCGTCAGTCGGCCTGCAGCGTCGACGAGCGCATGAACTCCTCGATCGGCACCGGGCGCCCGAGCAGGTA
This sequence comes from Pseudomonadota bacterium, assembly GCA_021848345.1. GTDB lineage: Bacteria > Pseudomonadota > Gammaproteobacteria > Burkholderiales > Burkholderiaceae_C > Thiomonas_A. The sequence goes on from JAJZUV010000014.1 coordinate 26,041, forward strand.
CCCCTGGTACAGGTCGCAGCCGTGGCCGCGCAGGAATCCCAGCTGCGCGGCGTTCTCGACGCCCTCGGCCACGACCTCCAGGCCCAGGCCCTTGGCCATCGCGATGATGGTCTGCGCCACCAGCGCGTCGCTGCGACTGTCGGGAAGGTTCTGCACGAAGGCCTTGTCGATCTTCAGCTGGTCCAGCGGCAGCCGGGTGAGGTAGGACAGCGAGGAACTGCCGGTGCCGAAGTCGTCCAGCGCGATGCGCAGCCCGTGGCTTCTGAGCAGGCCGAGCTTGTGCACGGCGTCGTCCAGGTCGTCCATCAGGGTGCTTTCGGTCAGTTCCAGCTTGAGGCGCCGGGCATCGATGCCGGCCGCGGCCACCGCGTCGAGCACCTCGGCGACGAAGTCCTCGCGCCGGAACTGCAGCGGACTGACGTTCACCGACAGCGAGATCTCGCGGGTGGCGGCTTCGCGCGACCATGCCGAGATCTGCGCGCAGGCCATGCGCAGCACCTCGCGGCCCAGCGCGTCGATCAGGCCCGTCTGCTCCGCCACGCCGATGAAGCTGCCGGGCTGCAGCAGGCCGCGCGTGGGGTGCTGCCAGCGCACCAGGGCCTCCGCCGCGCGCACGTCGCCGTCGCCGTCGAGCTGGGGTTGCAGGTGCAGCAGCAGCTGCCCCTGGGGGATGGCCGTGCGCAGGTCCTCCACCAGCCGGCTGCGCGCGTCGAGTTCGGCCTGCATCGAGGGCTCGAACACGCGGGTGATGTTGCGGCCGGCCTCCTGCGCCCGGTACATCGCCGCCTCGGCCTGGGCGAGCAGGGCGTCGCTGTCGAGCCGGGCGCCGGTCTCGGGGCCGAACAGGGTCAGTCCGATGCTCAGGCCCACCCCCGGGATGCGCTTGTCGGGCCACTCGAAGGGGGCCGCGGCGGATTCGCGCAATTGCGCCGCGGCGGCGCCGGCGCGGTGGGTGGCATGCATCCACTCGCCGCCGACCCCCTCCATGAGCACGACGAACTTGTCTCCGGTGAAGCGGCCCAGCGCATCGCCGGGACGCAGGGCCAGGCGCAGGCGCCGGGCCAGTTCCACCAGCACCAGATCGCCGTGGTGATGTCCGTGGGCCGCGTTGAGCAGGCCGAAATGGTCCACGTCGAGCATCAACAGCGCGCCAAGCTCGCCGCTCTTGCGCGCCTGGGCCAGCGCGGCCTGCACCAGCTCGCGCAGGTACTGGCGGTTGGGCAGGTCGGTCAGCGCGTCGTGGCGCGCCAGGCGTTCGGCCCTGCGCTTGGCCTCGCGCTCCTCGGTGATGTCGGTCAGCGTGCCCACGTAGTGCAGCACGGTGCCGGCGTCGTCGCGCACGGCGGAAATCGCCACCCGCGCCAGGAAAGCCTCGCCGTCCTTGCGCCGGCTCCACATCTCGCCGCTCCAGTAGCCGTTGCGCACCAGGCCGCGCAGGGGCCCGGGGCCCGCGCCGGCGCGCCGATGTTCCGAACGCAGCATTGCCGGGTGGCGGCCGATGGCTTCGGAGGCGCTCCAGCCGGTGATGCGCGAGAAGGCCGAGTTGACGCGCTGGATGCTGCCCTGCGCGTCGGTGACCACGATGCCTTCCTGGGACTCGAAGGCGGCCGCGGCGATGCGCAGTTCGCGCTCGGCCTGGCGACGGCTGCTGATGTCCTGCGAGTACACGACCCGGTAGCGCACGCGCCCTTCGTCGTCATGCACCAGGGTCATGTCCAGGCTCACCGGGAAGCGCTGGCCGGCGCGCGTGAGGTGCTCGGACTCGAACACGCAATGGCCCTGCCGGGCCGCCAGCTCCAGCATCTCGTGCGCCTGCGCGAGGCGATCGGCCGGGTACAGCTGCTCCAGCTGCATGCCCAGGAGCTCGTTCACCGCGTAGCCGCGCTGCCGGGCGTAGGCGCGGTTGGCCGCCACGATCAGGTTGGTGTGCACGTCCGACACCGCCACGCCGAAGCCGGCGTGCTCGAAGGTGTGCGCCCACAGGCGGCGCTCGTTCTCGGTGCGCTGGCGCTCGCTGATGTCCAGCGAGTACACGATGCGTCGCTCCGCGCGGCCGTCGTCGTCGAACACCACGGTGACGTCGAGCAGCACCGGCAGGCGCGAGCCGTCCTTGCGCAGCGCCACCGATTCGTAGACCATGTGCGGCTGCGTGTCGCCGCGCGCGCGGTTGGCCAGGTAGCGCGGCAGAATGTCCGCCGGGATGACACTGGTGACCGGCTGGCCGATGAGTTCCTCGCGGGCGTAGCCGCGCTGCTGCGCGAAGGTGGGGTTGACGTCCAGGTAGCGGTTGCTGCGGGCGTCCGAGATGGACAGCCCGAAACCGGCGTTGCGGAAGGCCTCGGCCCACAGCCGGATGGTGCTCTCCATGCGCCTGCGCTCGGAGATCTCGCGGGCCACGCCGAGCACCCCCAGGTAGCCGCCGCCGGGCGCCGGCACGGGAAGCTTGATCACCTCCAGCGCGAAGTCCCCTCCGTCCGGGTTGGGAAGCTGGGCCTCGCTGCGGACTTCGCGCCCCGAGCGCAGCGCCTCGCGGTCGCCGGCCACGCTGCGGGCGGCGATCTCGGCGGGACGGAAGTCGGCGTCGCGCCGACCCAGCACCTCCTCCCGGGTCTTGCCGATGTAGCGCAGCGCCTGATCGTTGCAGTGCAGGTACACCCCGTCCAGGTCCTTCAGCCACATGCCGTCGGGAGTGGCTTCGAGCAGGTTGTGCAGACGCGCGCGCTCCAGGTCCAGCAGCTGCAACTGACGGCTGATCTCGGCGGTCTTCGCGCGCACCGCCGCGCGCAGCCCGCGCACCCACAGCGCGACCAGCGCGCCCAGCGCCAGCAGCGCCGCGACTCCGGCGTAGGCCCAGGGCGCGTAGCTGGTGAAATCCAGCGGCTTGCGCAGCCATCGATCGGAAAGCGCCGCGCGTTCCTGCGGAGTGATCCTTGCCATGCCGTCGGCGACGGTGCGCAGCATGGCGGCATTGCCCTTGCGCACGGCCCAGCGGAACTGGTCGGTGTAGAGGGTGAAGGCCCGGGTGAAGCGCAGCTGGTTGCGGTAGAGATACAGGTAGTAGTCCGCCGGATCGTCGTCCATGCAGAACATCTTCACTTCCCCGGCGCGGGCCGCGCTCAGCAGCGACGCATAGTTCGGGAACAGACGCAGCGAGGCCACGCCGAGGTCGCGCAGATGCGACACGCAGGCGTCGCCCCGCTCGACGCCGACCTCGAAGCCGCGCAGCGTCCGCGACGAATCGATGCCGTGGATGCCACGTTCCACGTAGATGCTCACCGGCAGCGTCGCGTAGGGAGCCGAGAAGTCGTAATACGGCTCGCGCTGCGGCGTGCGGAAGATCATGTCGATCACGTCGGCGCGCCCGGCGAGCAGGTCGCGCTGCGCGTCGTCCCAATGCTCGGCGGTGAAACGCACGGGAATGCCCGTCTTGCGCTGCCAGAGCTTCCACACGTCGACTTCGTAGCCGCGCAGCCGGCCGTCGGTGCCGCGGAACACGAAGGGCGGGTAGTTGTCGTCGGTGACCACACGGATGAGCCGCGGCGCCGGCGCAGCGCGCGCCAGCGCGCCCGCGGCAAGCGCCGGGACGAGGGCGAACTGCAGCAAGAACCTGGGGATTCGGCGCATGGGCGTACTCGGCGAAGCTCGCGCTGCAGGCTGCAATGGGACCGCCCCGTGCCGACGCCGGGCCCGGGTGCCCCGCGGGAGCTCCCATGGCGGGTTGCCTTCCGGCGTCGACCGGATGCTCCCAGCCTACCCGCAGGAGCGATTTCACGCAAAAATTCGGACCAGAGCGGGGCTCGAACCCGTCATCTCCGCCACGCCGGAGCACCCGTGCGACACGCATCGGCGCCGCCCTTCGCCCTGCCTGCGTGCGTATTCCATGGTGCGGGACAAGGCGCGCCAAGATCGCCGCAGGGATTTGCGCGCCGTCACCGCGCGCGCGCGTCCACTCGCTTAAGCTTGCGCAGGCCCTGTCGCAGACAATGTCGTCACCCGCCAGTCCCCCTTCCCAGTCGTCCGAGCCGCCCCACGCGGCGGGCATGCCGTCGCCGTCGCGCGACCCGCGCGCGCTCGCCTGGCTGAACGGTTTCGTGCCGCGCATTCGCGGCGCCCTGCGTCAGGCGGTTGCGCTGGGCACGGCCTCGGGCGTGCTGGTGGTGGCGCAGGCCTGGATGCTCGCGCAACTCGTCGCCCCGGCGGTGCTGCACCATGCCGGGCTGCGCCAGGCCTGGCCGTGGCTGCCGGCGCTGGTCGCGGTGTACCTGTTGCGTTTCGCGCTGGTGCGCGGCTCCGAGCGGGTGGCCTTCCGCGCGGGCGCGGCGTTGCGCCAGCAATTGCGCGGCGAGCTGCTCGCGCACGTGCAGCGCCTGGGCCCGCTGTGGCTGCGGGGCCGGCAGCGCGGCGACCTGGTCAACAGCCTGGTCAACGGCATCGAGGCGCTGGAAGCCTATTTCGCGCGCTACCTGCCCACCGCGCGGGTGACGGCGCTGGTGCCGGCGGCGATCCTGCTGGCGGTGTTCCCGGTGGACTGGATCAGCGGGCTGATCCTGCTGTTCACCGCGCCGCTGATTCCCCTGTTCATGTGGCTGATCGGGCGCGGCGCGGAGGACATGAACCAGCAGCAATGGCTGCGCCTGGCGCGGCTTTCGGCGCGTTTCCTCGACACCCTGCAGGGCCTGACCACGCTGCGCCTGCTCGGCGCCAGCCGGCGCGAGGCGGCGGTGGTGGAGCAGGTGTCCGAGGAGTACCGCGCGGCCACCATGCGGGTGCTGCGCGTGGCCTTCCTGTCCTCGGTGGTGCTGGAATTCCTGTCCACCGTGAGCATCGCCATGGTGGCGGTGCTGATCGGCTTTCGCCTGATGTGGGGCCAGATGCATTTCCTGCAGGGCTTTTTCGTCTTGTTGCTGGCCCCCGAGTACTACGCGCCCTTGCGTGGGCTGGGCGGCGTGTATCACCTGCGCATGGACGCCATCGGCGCCGCGCAGCGCATGCAGCCGGTGTTCGAACTGCAGCCGCAGGCCGCGGTCGACGGCGCGTCACAGCCCCCTGCCGTCGCACCCGCGCTGCGATTCGACGACCTGCACTTCGCCTACGAGCCCGGGCGCGAGGCGCTGCGTGGCTGCAGTTTCGAGGCGCCCGCCGGACGCGTGACCGCGGTGGTGGGCGAGAGCGGCGCCGGCAAGTCCACGCTGCTGGCGCTGCTGCTCGGCCTGGCGCAGGCGCAGCGCGGGTGCATCGAGGTCGACGGCGTGGCGCTGGAATCCCTCGAGCGGCAGGCCTGGCTGCGCACGCTCGCGCTGGTGCCGCAGCGCGCCCACGTGTTCGCCGCCAGCATCGCCGACAACCTGCGTCTGGCGCGACCGGACGCCGACACGCAGATGCTGCGCGCGGCGGCGCGCGCGGCCGGTGCCGAGGATTTCATCGACGCCTTGCCGCAGGGCTTCGAGACCTTGCTGGGCGAGCGTGGCGCGGGACTGTCCGGCGGCCAGGTGCAACGCCTGGCGCTGGCCCGCGCCTTGCTCCGCGACGCGCCGCTGCTGTTGCTGGACGAGCCCACCGCCAGCCTGGACGCCGATTCCCAGCAGCAGGTGCTCGACGCGCTGCGCGGCGCGGTGCGCGGACGCACGGTGCTGATGGTGACCCACCGGCTGCGCACGCTGGAACTGGCCGACCGCGTGGTGGTGCTGGAGTCCGGCCGCGTGGTCGAACAAGGTACGCCGCAGCAACTCGCGGCGGCCGGCGGGGCCTTCGCGCGTCTGCTGCGCGCCCAGGAAGGAGGGTAGGCGCATGCACCGGACCGACACCACGCCGCGAGGCGCCGAGCCCACGCCGGGCAGCGCGCGCCGGGATCTCGCGCGCCTGCTGCGCCTGATGGCGCCGCAGCGCGCCTGGATGCTGGCCGGCGCGGCGGTGGCCCTGCTGGCGCTGTTGGCCAACGTGGGCCTGCTGACGGTGTCCGGCTGGTTCATCGCGGCCATGGCGCTGGCGGGCGCCTCCGGCGCGGTGTTCGACTATTTCACGCCGGCGGCGCTGATCCGCGGCCTGGCCATCGCCCGCACCGGCGGGCGCTATGTCGAGCGCCTGCTCACGCACGAAGCCACCTTCCGCATCCTGGCGCGACTGCGGGTGTGGCTGTACCTGGCCATCGAGCCGCTGGCGCCGGCGCGCCTGGACCTGATGCGCAGCGCCGACCTGCTGTCGCGCATGCAGGCCGACATCGACACCCTGAACCAGGTCTACCTGCGCCTGCTGCTGCCCGCCGGCGTGGCCGCGGTGTCGACGCTGGGCATGCTGGCCGCGGTGGCGCTGTTCAGTCCCGCGCTGGCGCTGCTGGTCGGCGCCTGGCTGGCGCTGGCCGGGGTGGCCGTGCCCTGGTGGGCCTGGCATCGCGGGCGCGACGCGGCGGCGGGTGCGCTGCTGCAGCGCAACCTGCTGCGCATCGAGGTGGCCGACGCGCTGGCCGGTGCGCTGGATCTGCGGGTCTACGGTGCCGAGGACCAAGCGCTGCGGCGCGTGGACCGCGCCAGCGCCGAACTGCTGCAGCAGCAGCGCCGGCTCAGCGATCTGGCGGGCCTGTCCGGAGCCGCCGTGGGTCTGTGCGCCAACCTGGCCGTGTGGTCGGCGCTGGTCCTGCTGCTGCCGGCCGTCGCATCCGGGCAACTGCCGCCGGCGCGGCTTCCGATGCTGGCGCTGTTCGCGCTGGGCGCCTTCGAGGCGGTGGCGCCGCTTCCGCTGGCCTTCCAGATGCTGGGGGAGATGCTGGCCGCGGCGCGCCGCGTGTTCGAACTGGCCGACACGCCGCCGGGCGTGGCCGAGCCGCCCTGCGCATCCGCGGCGGCTACCGCAGCCGGTCACGGAGCCGATGTGGGCGCGGGTGGGCGCGCGGGTGCGGGCGCGGGGTCGGCCGCGAGCCTCGGCGCGGGCGGCGATGCGCGCGGTGGCGACGGTCGCGGTGCGGCGCTGGAGCTGCGTGGCCTGCGCATGCGCTACGCGCCGCACACGCCCTGGGTGCTCGACGGGCTCGACCTCGACCTGGCCGCCGGCGCGCGCCTGGCGCTGGTCGGGGCCAGCGGCGCCGGCAAGAGCAGCCTGCTGCAGGTGCTGACCCGGCTGCGCGAGTACCAGCAGGGCAGCGTGCGCATCGGCGGGCGCGACCTGCGTGAACTGCGCGGCGACGACGCGCGGGCACGCTTCGCTGTGGTCGGGCAGGACGACTACCTGTTCCACGGCAGCGTGCTGGACAACCTGTTGCTGGCGAATCCGCTGGCCACGCCCGAACAGGTGCACGGCGCGTGCCGCGCGGCGCGCCTGCACGGGTTCATCGAATCCCTGCCCGAGGGCTACCTGAGCCCGCTCGGCGAGGGCGGCACGCGCCTGTCCGGCGGGCAGGCCCGGCGCCTGGGCATCGCGCGCGCCCTGCTCAAGGACGCTCCGGTGCTGCTGCTGGACGAACCCGCCGACGCGCTGGACGCGCACACGGAGCGGGAGTTGTACGAAGCCTTGTCGGAAGCCATGCGCGGCCGTTCGGTGCTGCTGATCTCGCACCGCCTGGGCGCGCTGTCCGCGCTGGTCGACGAGGTGGCCGTGCTGGAGCGCGGGCGCATCGCGTGGCGGGGCCCGGTCGCGCGCTGGCGGGAGGCCGCGCGCGACGCGGGGTGAGTGACGGCCCCCACGCTCGCTGACGCTCGCTGTTCCACGTCGTCGCCTGCAGGCGACTCCGATTCGCCTCCGTCCAGGCTGCCGCAGGGCAGCCTGGAGCCGCGGGGCTCATCCCCGGAGGGGGTCGCAGCCGCCTTGGGGCGGCCCGGCGCCGGCTGCGGGCGCAGTTCCGACGCTCGCGTTGCTCGCTGCGTCCTGGAGTGCCGGCTCAGCGCGGCAGGGCTTCGTCCTCGTCCTGCGTATCGAGCCAGGCGCCGCCGGCGGCAGAGACCAGTACGATCATCACGGTGCCGACGATCCACGCGAAATACCACGACGCGTAGTCGCCGAGGATCACGCCCAGCACGATCGTGGCCAGCGCGATGAGCAGGTACAGCACGAACAGGAAAAAGGTCTTCATGGCGGTCTCCGTCGGGCGGTTCAGTAGGCGTGCTCGTCGGATTCGAGCGCGCGCGCGTCCACTTCGCCGCGCATGACCCAGAAGGCCCAGCTGGTGTACCAGATGATCAGGGGCACGAACACCAGCGCGAAGCCGGTCATCCACAGCAGCGTGGTCAGGCTGGACACCGAGTTCCACACCGTCAGGCTCTGCGAGGGATCGAGGCTGGAGGGCATCATGAACGGGAACAGCGCCACCCCGGCGGTGCCGATGACGCCGATCCAGGCCAGCGCGCCGCTCCACCAGGCCAGCGTGGGCCTGCGCGCGCGCACCGAGACCAGCGCCAGCAGCATGCCCGCGTAGCCCAGCAGGGGCACGATCCACAGCAGCGGCTGGGCGCGGAAATTGCCCAGCCAGGCGCCGGCGTGCAGGCTCACCGTCTGCTGCAGCGGGTTCTGCGCGGCGGCCGGCGCGGGGCCGGCGTCCAGCACGTAGCCGTGCATCATCGAGACCCACACGCCGCCGGCCGTGAACAGCAGTAGCGCCAGCGCCAGCGCGCCCGAGGAGGCGGCGCGCGCGCGCTGCGCCACGGCGCCGCCGGCGCGGCCCATCAGCATCGCCGCGCCCATGTGCACCGACAGCATCAGCGACAGCAGGCCGCACAGCACGGCGAAGGGGTTCAGCAGCGCGAGGAAGCTGCCCGTGTAGTACGAGCGCATGTCCCAGCTGAAGTGAAAGGGCACGCCCAGCAGCATGTTGCCCATGCCGGCGCCGTAGACGATCATCGGCACCGCGCCGCTGACCAGCAGCGCCCAATCCCAGGCGTTGCGCCATGTCGGCGAGGCGATCTTGCTGCGGTACTCGAACCCGAGCGGACGCACGATCATGGTCCACAGTAGCAGCAACATCACGATGTACAGCCCGGAGAAGGCCGTGGCGTAGATCAGGGGGAACGCGGCGAAGATGGCGCCGCCCCCCAGGATGAACCACACCTGGTTGCCGTCCCAGTGCGGTCCGATGGCGTTGAGGCAGACGCGGCGTTCGGTGTCGCTGCGCCCGACGAAGCGCAGCAGGGTGCCGACGCCCATGTCCATGCCCACCATGATGGCCAGGCCCATGAGCAGCACGCCCAGCAGCAGCCACCACAACACCTTGAGTGCGAGATACAGGTCCATGGCTCAATCTCCCTTGCGCATCATGGCGCCGGCGGTGGCGTAACCGCCGCCCCAGGCGGGTCGTTGCGAGCTCGCCGGGCCGCCGTCATGCTCGTGCGGGCCCTGGCGGATGAATCGCACCATCAGGTACATCTCGATGGCGATGAACACCGAATACAGCGTGACGAAGCCGATCAGCGAGAAGGCCATGTAGCCCACGCTGTGGGTGGAGGCGCTCATCCAGGTGGGCAGCAGCCCGTACACCGTCCATGGCTGGCGTCCGAGCTCGGCGGTGAGCCAGCCGAACTCGCAGGCCAGGAAGGGCACCGGGATCATCCACGGCGCCAGGCGCAGGAACCAGCGGTGGCGCTGCAGGTCGCGGCGCAGCGTGAACAGCGTGGACAGCACGAAGAAGCCCAGCATCAGCAGGCCCATGCCCACCATCAGGCGGAAGCTCCAGAACTCGGCGAACACGTTGGGAATGCTGTCCCACGCAGCCTTGTCCAGGTCGGACGGGCTCAGCCGCGCCAGGTCGTCGTCCGGCGCGTAGCGCTCGGCGAGGAATCCGTAGCCCATGTCGGCTTCGTGGGCCTTGAACTGCGCCATCGCGGCCGCGTCTCCGGGCTTCGCACTGAGCTGCTTGAGCGCCTGCACCGCCTGCACGCCGCTGACGATGCGCTCGCGGTTGTGTTGAACGATGTCGTCGATGCCCGGCACCGTCTGGTCCATCGTGTGGGTCAGCAGCGGCGTGAGCACGTAGGGGACCTGCAGCGCGAAATCGTTGTCGCGGCGCTTCTGGTCGGGCCAGGCCACCACGTTGAACGGGGCGGGCGCCGGCTCGGTCTTCCACATGGCTTCCATGGCCGCCAGCTTGGAGGGCTGCGCGTGCGCTCCCACGAAGCCCAGCGCGTCGCCGAGGGTGATCACGCCGGCGGTGGCCAGCACCCCGAACAGCGCGGCCATGCGGAAGGAGCGGCGCGCCAGCTCGACGTGGCGACCGCGGTACAGGTACCAGGCGCTGATGCCGCAGACGAAGATCGACGCGGTGACGTAGCCGGCGATGCTGGTGTGCACGAACTTGGCCTGCGCGTCGGGGCTGAAGATCAGCGCCGGCAGGCTGGTGAGCTCCATGCGCATGGTCACCGGGTTGAAATGCGCGCCCTGCGGGTCCTGCATGAAGCCGTTGGCCACCAGGATCCACAGCGCCGACAGGTTCGAGCCCAGCGCCACCAGGTAGGTGACCAGCAGATGCTGCATCTTGCTCAGGCGTTTCCAGCCGAACACCATGAGTCCGATGAACGTGGACTCCATGAAAAAGGCCATCAGTCCCTCGATGGCCAGGGGCGCGCCGAAGATGTCGCCGACGAAGCCCGAGTAGAAGGACCAGTTGGTGCCGAACTCGAACTCCATGGTCAGCCCGGTGGCCACGCCCAGCGCGAAGTTGATCAGGAACAACTTGCCCCAGAACTCCACCATGCGCCGGTAGATCTCGCGCCCGGTGGTCACGTAGACGGTTTCCATCGCCGCCAGCATGAAGGTCATGCCCAGCGTGAGGGGGACGAACAGGAAGTGGTACAGCGCGGTGGCGGCGAACTGCCAGCGCGAGAGTTCCACGACGGTGGGGTTGATCATTGCATGCTCCCTGAGGCGCACCGAGGAAAGAAGCGATCCGCGCGGGCGTCGGCCAGGGCCGCTGCGACCCGCGCCTGAAGCTCAACCATAGGCCCGGGCGGGCTGTGTTGTCTTGACGGCCAGCAAAGTTTGCAAATACCCCTAGGGGTTGTCGCGAATTGTGTCAAAACAACAGGCGGCGGTTTTTCTCACGGGGAAGCTAGTCGAATCGCGCGGAATTCCCCGTAATAATGACGTTAATTCCGGGACGCAGCCGACCGTCGGTCGTGGGCGTTACCGCCGTGGGCGGCCAGGCCGGCCCGGCTGCACAAGAACGCGGACAGACATGGCGAAACCAGTCGCTTCGGGGGGATTCACGCTGATCGAGTTGATGATCGTGGTGGCGATCGTCGCCGTGCTCGCGGCCGTCGGAATCCCGGCCTACAACGCCTACGTCATGCGCGGTTACATGCACGGCGCGCAGGACGCGCTGGTCGAACAGGCCAACGAAGTGCAGAAATACGCGCAGGACAACGAGAAATACCCGACGAGCTGCCCCGACCCGGTGACCGCGATCAATTTCACCATCACCTGCTCGTCGTCGACGTCCACCACCTACCTGCTGACGGCCACCGGCACCGGGCCCGCTGCCGGTTTCACCTTCACGCTGGACGAGTCGGGCAATCGTGCGACGACGGCGGCCCCGAGCGGCTGGGCCACCAGCTCGACCTGCTGGACGCGGGATCAGGAGGGCGACTGTGCGGTGCAATGACCTTCGTACGGCCCGCGCGCAGTCGGGCTTCACGCTGCTCGAACTGCTGCTCACGGTGGTGGTGATGGGTGTGCTGCTGGCGGTCGCCATACCCTCGTTCCAGTCCATCGTGCAGGGGCAGCACAACACCGACATCACCACCCAGTTCGCGCAGGATCTGGCCTGGGCGCAGGGCACGGCGCTGTCCGGTCAGACGGTGGTGATGACCATCAACGCCGACGGTTCGTGGGGCATGACCGAGCGCACCTACGACAAGACGACCGGCACGTTCGGAACTATGGCCTTCCCCGGGCACTCGATGACCTCGGCGCAGCTGCAGGCGGACGACCCCGGCGTGAGCTGCGCGTTGGTCACCGGCAGCGCATCCCAGAGCTGCCAGCAGACCCTGAGCTTCACCTCCATCGGCACCGTCACCGGGCTCACCCCCGGCGTGTTCCAGTACACCAGCGGCACCAGCAAGTCGTCCTTCCAGGTCTTCGCCTCCGGCACCCTCGTGCCCAATCCCAGCTATGCCTCCTGATCGCCGCCAAGCGCATCGTCAGCTCGGGGCCAGCCTGATCGAGGTGCTGGTGGCCCTGCTGATCTTCTCCTTCGGCCTGTTGGGCCTGGCCGGGCTGTACGCGCGCGGCGCGCCCACGCCCTTCGCCAATCAGACCGTGATCAACGTGCAAGCCGCGGCCGACAGCCTGATGGCCGCGCTGGCCAACGACACCGCGGGACTTCCGTCCTGCGGGGTCACCAAGGTGAGCGCGCCCGCGAGCATGCCCAGCTGGCTGAAGGACTGGCTGACCCAGGCCCAGCAGCAAATTCCCAGCCTGGTCGTGACCATCGTGCCCGGCAAGGATGCATCCGGCAACGCCTGCTCGTCGACCAGCTGCGGCATCACCGCCACCTTGTACTGGACCGAAGGCTCCACCCAACGTTCGCAGGTATTCCATGCGCAGATCGGCATCCACAGCTGAGGTGCTTCCGCGGGGCCGAGCCGGACGCCAGGCCGGCGTGACCCTGGTCGAGTTGATGGTGGCCATCGCGGTGGCGCTGATCCTGTCGCTGTCGATCCTGGGCGTGCTGGTGTTCTCGGCCAGCAGCAACAAGAACGCCACCACGCTGGGCACGCTGAACAACAATATCCGCGGAGTGTTCACGCTGTTGACCATGGATGCGAACAGCGCGGGCTTCATGCTGGGCGCCGCGCAGTCGCAGTGCGCGCTCACCTTGCTGCACGATTCCAATCTGACCACGCAGCCGCCCAATGCCTACCCGGCATGGGCGCAGGACCAGACCAACAAGGGCAACCTGCCCTTCACCAACAACACCACCAGCTATCCGCCGGCGAGCTGGGGCAACGATACCCAGATCCTGCTGTTCACGGCCTCGCCCTCGGTGCCGCAGTACACCACGACCGGCGCATCGCCCAATGCCCTGCTGCCGTCTCCGGTCTCTACGGCCGCCTATGGAGCCACCTGGACGGCCACGCCCAGTGCCTTGGTCTCGGGGACCCTGCAACTGACCTCCACCTCGGGACTGACCCAGGGCGACGTCGCGATGCTTCAGGTGCCAATGTCGAACGCGCTGGTGTGCATGCGTGTCCCGGTGTCCGCCATCTCGGGCAGCACCATCACCAGCACGCCGGGCGCGCAACTGATGCCGGCCAATGCCTATAGCGACTTCGCCCAGCAGATCCCCAGCGGCTATGGCGTTCTTGGCATCGGACAGTTGCAGCACGCGCGCCTGCTCGACCTCGGACAGTCCAACAGTTCGATGCAGATCGTCGAGTACTGGATCGACGACAGCAACGGCTACCCGGTGCTGATGCGCAGCGTCTACAGCGCCCTGACCGACAGCCTGATCGGCACCGACGCCCTGGCGCCGGGGGTGGTGAGCCTGCAGGCCCTGTTCGGCACGATTCCGCAAGGCGCCAAGCCCGGTACCGTCATTCCGACCTTCAAGGCCTGGAGCGACGTCGACTCGGCGACGGACCAGGTGGTCTCGGTGGCGCTGGCGGTGGTCACCCGCACCCTGTACGACGACAGCAGCTACACGGCTCCGGCGACCATCACGGTGCCGCAGCCGGCCAGCGGCCTGACGGCCCCCGACGCGTTCACCGACTACAAGGTGTCCACCGCCGAGCAGCACCGGCATTTCCAGGTCAACACCATCGTCATCGCGCTGAGGGACGCAACATGGGACTGAGCCCGGCACGCGGCCGCCGGATCTCCGGCGGCGGGCGCCAGCGCGGCGCGATCCTGGTGTACGCGCTGATCGCGCTGCTGCTGATCTTCCTGGGCGCGCTGTTCGCCTTGCGCGGCGGGCTGACCGACACGGGCCTGACCGACCGCTTCAGCGAACGACAGAAGAACACCCAGGCCAGTGACCTCGCGCTGCAGTGGATTTCCACCCAGATCGGAACCACCGGCGCATCGTCCCCGCTGGAGATCTCGGCGACCTCGCAGGCCTGGTTCCTCAACGTCCCGGCGGCGCAAGCCGTCGTGCCGACGCCCGACTACTGGCTGACCTGCATGGCCAAGTCCACGTCCACGGACACTTGCGCGCAGGTCACGATGCCAAGCGGTACCACGCAGACGGCCTGGGTGTTCGTGCAGCCCACCGGGCGCACCGACACCTCGGCCTGCAACACCCAGGGCCTGACGGCGGTGTACTACGACGTGTGGGTCCACACCGTGGATGCGCGCGGCCAGGTCAATACAGATACCGAGGCCGTCTACAAGCTGTGCATACGCTGAGGCGCCAACCCGCGACGGGCGCGCACGAGAGAGGATGAACATGGGCAAGCCAACGCAGTGGTTGCGCGCGGGACTGGGGCTTTCGGCGCTGCTGGCCGGCATGGCGATGGCGCAGGCGCAGACAGCGAACGTCGTGCAGGAGAATTTCACCGGCGACAAGCCCAACAACAACTGGATCGCGCTGGGCGGAGCCTGCCTGACGGCGGGCGACGACAAGACCGTCGTGTCCGGCGGCATCGGCATTCCGGCATGTATCGGCGATTCCTACTACCAGGCCTGGCCGGCGGGCGTCACCACCGCGCCAGCCGGATACAACCCGACCAATTCCAACGACCAGACGCCGTTGGTCGGCTTGCCCTACAACACCGCCGGAACGGCTCAGGTGCCCGACCCACTGGGCTCGGGTGCCTTGCGTCTGACCAATGGCGGGTACCAGGGCGTCAACGAAGCGGGTGCGATCATTTCCACGACCCCGTTCTCCGCCAGCCAGGGCATCCAGATCACGTTCACCACCTATACCTATGGTGGCAATGCCTATCAGGCGAGCAACAAGACCAAGCCGGGCGCCGATGGCATCGGCTTCTACCTGATCGATGCAAGCCTGTATGCCTCGGGTAGCGCGTATTTGTCCAACGGCTACTTTGGATCGGGCGATCTGGGGGCTTTCGGCGGCAGCCTCGGCTACAGCTGTTCCAACGGGAACTATCCCTACAACGGGATGATCGGCGGCTACATCGGCCTGGGCATCGACGAGTATGGAAATTTCTTCAACTACAACGACAACACCCATACCGGGCAGACAGCGGTCAGCACCAATGCAGGGAAACAGAACCCAGGTGAAATTGGTCTGCGTGGCGCGGGCAACGTCAACTGGGCCTGGTTGAACGCCAACTATCCGAAGTATTACCCGAGTTCGCTGAACACCCCCTACGACTCCCAGGGCCACACCTACGCGGCCTTGGCGGTGCAGGCGACCTGCAAGAGCGGAACGCTCTGGAATTATTCGAGTCCCACGCAGACTTGCGACTGGAACGACAACGGAAACTGGACCTGCACCGGCGGTCCGGTGAATACCGGCACCGCGATCTCCGACTACCACGTGATCCAGCCGAAGTCGGTGGTCACGCTACCGTCGACCCAGCCGATCTCCAGCCAGGAAAGCAATTCGCAAAACGCCTCGGCCAACCGCGGCGCCGCGAAGCCGATCACCTACAAGGTGATCGTGACCTCCACCGGTCTTCTGTCCTTCTACTACGATTACGGCAATGCGACGCTTCCGGATGGAAGCCTGAATTTCAAGCAGGTTCTGAATCAGGTCGACATCTCGACGTCGAACGGAACACCGCCCAGCAGCTACCTGTTCGGCTTCGGCGGGTCCACCGGCGGCGGCACGAACGTGCATGAAATCACCTGTTTCGAGGCGACCCCCGCCGCGCGCACCATCGGTTCTCCGGTGGCGCCCCTGACGGTTTCCTCCGGCAGCCTGCTGTACACACTGACCAGCAACCCCAGTCCGGTGCAGGGCTACGTCAACGCCTACAGCCTCGATGCATCCGGCAACCCGAGTACCACGACCAGTTGGGAGGCCGGCGCCGAGATGAGCGATTCGCTGCGCAGCGGTGGCCTGTATTCGACCAGTTCGGACGGGAAGGCCGTGGCCAAGCTGTCGGCGCTGGACAGCGCGGCCTTCAACCTGACCGCCAGTACCTGTGTCCCCAACACGTCGACCATCGTGAACTACACGGTCGACGCGAACACAAGCTATTCCTCGACTCCCAGCGGCTGTACCGCGGCCTACCTGGGCGCGCGCGCGGTGGGCAGCCTGCTGGACGAGTTCTCCCCCGGCGATGACGCCGTGCTGCTGAATCCGCCGAACGACGCCACGCTGCTCACCCAGCCGGGCTATGCGACCTTCGCGCAGACCGAGTCCAAGCGCAAGCCGGCGCTGCTGTTCACCAACGACGATGGTTTTCTGTATTCGGTGGACGCCAGCACGGGCGCGATGAACTGGGGCTGGATGCCGCGCGCCTTCGTCGGCAGCCTGCAGAACTACACCACCTTCCCCTATCAGGATAACTTCGCCGGCAAATTCGTCGTCACCGACGCCTACGACAGTTCGGTCACGCCCGCCGCCTGGGGCACCTATGTGCTGGGCAGCGCCAACGGCGGCTCGCTCTGGTACGACCTGAAGCTGCTCGATTCCGCGTCAAGTTCCAGTTCCGACGTGCCGGTCCCCTCCCAGGTCATCGCCACCTTCGGCCCCTATCAGTCGAGCATGCCGGCGAACACCACGGCCTTGCCGAACGCGACCACCGTGTCGTACCCGCAGCGTCAGGCGCCGGTGGTGGCCAACGTTAACGGAACCCAGTACGCCGCCTTCGTGGTCAACGCCGCCACCACCACGGGCAGCGGCAGCTCGACCACGACCACGACGGTGAGCTACCTGTACGAGTTCAACATCGCCACGGGCGCCTCGACCAGCCAGGCCATTCCGGCCTCGGCAATCGGCTCCAGCGGACAATACGCGACCAGCAACCTGTTCTACGACGCGGGTTCCAACGTCCTGTATTTCGGCACCTCGGATGGCAAGGTGTATTCGATGTCCTTTTCCGGCAGCGCATCGACCGACGTCGGGAACATCGGCAAGCTGGGCGACACGGAAGACGGCCAGCCCGTGCAGTACGTCGGCTACCAGCAGCTCAAGAACCAGCCCTATCTATGGGCTGCCAGCAGCAGCGTGATCACCGTGTTCGGCATCAACAACCTGGGCTGGAGCCCGCTGTGGGCCACTGGCCCGAAGGTGGCCTACAGCTACACCAGTTCGGGGGGAACCGCGGGCTGGAACACGCTGACGAGCAGCACCACCCCGTCCCCGTTGCAGGCCAACGCGACCATCTCCGACCTGCCTCTGGTGGTCAATGGCGTGCTCGTGGTGCCGGTGTACGTGCCGCCTTCGGCGACCGCGCAGGCCTGCAACATCGCGGGCGAGGGCTACTACGATTTTTTCTCTCTGGCCTCGGGAGCCTTTCCGCTGAACGCGATCACGCAAAACGGCAAGACCCTGACCGCCGACATCGATCTGGGCCAGGGCAAGGCGTATTCGCCCAGCGTGTCCATCTCCGGGACCGCGCTGCCCCTGTACGGCAGCACGCAGCAGACCCAGACGCCACAGAGCCCGTTGCTGTTCGGACGCTCCGGCCTGAACACCATTGTGCAGTGGCGAATCCACTGAGTCACGCCGCGGCATGCGCGCCGGCGTCGCCCGTCCACAGATGCAGCGCCGCGTAGGCGCGCCAGGGGCGCCACGCGGCGGCGCGCTCCAGCAGCGCGCGAGCGGCGGGGCGCGGGCCGCCCCGGGCGACGGCTCGCGCCAGGCCGACGTCCCCGGCCGGAAAGGCATCGGGCTGGCGCAGCGCGCGCATCGCGATGTATTGGGCCGTCCAGTCGCCGACCCCAGGCAGCGCGCGCAGCCCGGCCAGTGCGCCATCCAGCCCGTCCGGGGCTGAGTCGAGACTCCCAGCGGCGTCGTCGCCGAGCAGCCCGGGCTCGGTCGCCGCCGCGCGCGCGATGCCGCACAGCGTGGCGGCGCGCGCCCTGGGCATGCGCAGCGCCAGGCCCAGGTCCCGCGCCTCGGCCACCGGCGCGGCGCGCGGGAACAGGCGATCGATGCCCGCGAACGCCGGCTCGGCGGGGGCGGGCAGGGCCTCGCCGTGCAGCGCCACCAGGCGCGCGGCCAGGGTGCGCGCCGCGCCCAGCGTGACCTGCTGGCCCAGCACGGCCCGCACGCCGAGCTCGAATCCCTCCCAGGCGCCGGGAACCCGCAGCCCGGGGCGCGCCGCCAGCAGCGGCGCCAGCAGCGCATCGCGCTCCAGGTGGGCGCGAATGGGCAGCGGATCGGCGTCGAGGTCGAACAGGTGGCGCAGGCGGGCGAGCAGCCGCTGCGTCGGCGCGCCTTCGATCAGATGCAGCTCGGCGCGCAGCGCCTGTTGCCGCGGTGCGGGGTGGACCAGCATCCAGCCGCGGCAGTCGTCCAGCCGGATGCTGCGCGCGTAGGCATCGCCGTGCACGGCCTCGACGCCCGGAATCGCCCGCAGCGCCAGGAAGCCGAGCATGCCCGGCCAGTCGTAGGGCGGCCGCCAGGGCAGATCCAGCTGGAAGTGGCGCGGGCCGGGCTCGCCGGTCGGGTGGCTGCGCATGGCTTGGGGGACGTGGGCGCCCGTGGCGGACGGCGCCCTCAGCCGTCCACCGGACTCGCCGGCGTGTCCAGCAGCAACTGGTAGAAGGCCAGGTCCAGCCAGCGGCCGAACTTGAAGCCCACCTGGGGCAGGGTGCCCACATGGCGGAATCCCAGGCCGGCGTGCAGGGCGATGCTGCCGGCGTTGGCGGCGTCGATGCCGCCGATCATCGCGTGCAGGCCCTGTTCGCGCGCGGCCTCGATCAGGCGCTGCATCACCAGGCGGCCGAGCCCGCGGCCGCGGTGGTCCTTGTGCACGTACACCGAGTGCTCCACGGTGTACTTGTAGGCCGGCCAGGCGCGGAAGCTTCCGTAGCTGCCGAAGGCCAACAGGGTGCCGGCCGCGTCCTCCACGCCGATCACCGGGAAGCCGCCTCGCTGCTTGGCCTCGAACCAGCCGACCATGCTCTGGGGCTCGCGCGGCTTGTAGTCGTACAGCGCGGTCGAATGCGCGATCGCCTCGTTGAAGATGTCCAGGATCGCTCCCGCGTGCCGCTCGTGGCTGCACCGCACGATCTCGAAAGGGTCCATCGCCTGTTTCTCCTGCATCGAAGGCCTCGATCGTAGTGTCCCGGCGCGGCGCGGCGCCTTCAGGCGCCCCGCGCCACCTGGTGCCCGGCCTGGGGGTGCAGTGCGAAGCTGTCGCGCACGCCCAGCAGCGACACCGCCGCCACCAGCAGGAAGGCCACCCGGAATGCGAGCACCGGCGACGCCTGGGGAGCCAGCAGCGTGCCCGCGTGCCAGGCCATCGCGCCCAGCGCCACGCCCAGGCCCATGGCCAGCTGGAATACGGTGGAGAACAGGGTGTTCGCCGCGGCCATTGCCCGCTGCTCGATGTCGGCGAAGGCCAGGGTGTTGAAGGCGGTGAACTGCATCGAGCGGGTCATGCCGCCGACGAACAGCACCATGGCGATCAGCGCCGGGGGCATGGCCGGCGTGAGCAGCGCGCAGGCGGCGATGGCGCAGGCGTTGAACAGGCCGTTGACCACGAGCACGCGGCGGAACCCGAAGCGCCGCAGCACCTGGGTGGTACCCACCTTCATCAGCAGGTTGCCGGCGAACACGGCCATCAGCATGGAGCCTGCGCGCAGCGGGCCCCAGCCGAAGCCCAGCTCGAACATCAACGGCAGCAGGAAGGGCACCGCGCTGACCCCCATGCGGAACAGCGAACCGCCCCACACGGTCACCGCGAAACTCGGAACTCTCAGGGCCGCCAGCGACAGCACCGGATGCGGGCTGCGCCCGAGGTGGCGCACGGCCAGGGCCAGCAGCACCACCCCGCAGGCGGCGGCGCCGGCCACGCCGGCCCAGGGTGCGCGCGGGCCGGACAGCATGTCGGCCACGCTCAGAAGCGCGAGCAGCGCGCCCGCGCACAGCCCGAAACCGGGCCAGTCGAAGGGATCGCGCCGGCCTTCGCGCGCATCGGGCACCAGCCGCAGTGCCAGCGCAATCGCGAGCAGGCCCAGCGGGAGGTTGAGGTAGAAGATCCAGCGCCAGTCCGCGTGCTGCGCGAGCAGGCCGCCGAGCGGCGGCCCCAGCACCGGCGCCACCAGTGCCGGCCAGGTGAGGGTGGCGATGGCCTGCACCAGGCGCTCCTTGGGCGTCACGCGCAGCACCACCAGCCGACCCACCGGCACCATCAGGGCTCCGCCGATGCCCTGCAGCACGCGCATGGCGACGAATTCCGCCAGCCCGCCGGCATGGCCGCACAGCCACGAGGCGATGGTGAACAGCGCGATGGCCGAGGCGAACACCCTGCGCGCGCCGAAGCGATCGGCGATCCAGCCACTGGCCGGAATGAACACCCCCAGGGTCAGCATGTACGCGCTCACCCCGGTGTTGAGTGCCACCGGCGGCACCGCGAAACTGGCCGCCATCTGCGGAATCGCCGGCGTGATGACCGTGGCGTCCAGGTTCTCCATGAAAAAGGTGCCGGCCACCAGCAGCGCCACCGCGCCGAGGCCGCGCTCGCGCGCGCGGGCGTCGTCCGCGGATGTCATGCGAGCGCCGCTTGCGGATGGTCCATGGACAAATCCTAGCCCGGGCGTGTCCGGGTTGCAGGGCCGGCTCAAAGCAGCGGCAGCGTGGCGCGGATGTGCGCCGAGAAGGCCTCGGCCAGCGCTCCGGCGCGCGTGTCGTCGGCCTCGATGGCCAGGCACACCTCGGGCAGCGCGGGCAGTGCGGAATCCTGGCGCAGCACCTGCAGGTCGTCCGGCACCGCGCTGCGCGTGAGCACGGCGAAGGCCTGGCCCGAGCGCACCAGCGCGGTCAATCCGGACAGAGAGCTGCTGGCGCAGGCGATGCGCCAGGCGCGCCCGGCGCGCCGCAGCGCATCGAGGGCCGCGACGTGATCCAGCGTGTCCGGGTCGGACAGCGCCAGCGGCAGCGGGTCATGCGCGCGGGCGTCCATGCCGGGGCCGCCGACCCACACCAGGGGCTCGCGCCGGATCACCGCACGCGGCGCAGCCGTGTCCGGCAGCGAGGTCAGGGCCAGGTCCAGCGCATGGCGCCGCAACTGCTCGCGCAGGCGTGGCGTGGGCGCGCAGTGCAGTTGCACCCGCACCTGCGGATGCCGCGCCGCGAAGCCGCGCAGCAGCGCGGGCAGGAAGGCCTGGGCGTAGTCGTCGGGGCAACCGAAGCGGATGCTGCCCGACAGCCCCCTGCCGGAGACCTCGGCCAGCGCCTCGTCGTGCAGGCGCAGCATGCGGTGGGCGTGGTGCAGCAGGCGCTCGCCCGCCTCGGTGAGCACCACGCCGCGGCCCGTGCGCTGGAACAGCGCCTGGCCCGCGGTCTGCTCCAGGCGCTTGACCTGCTGGCTCAGCGCCGACTGGGTACGCCCGACGCGCTCGGCCGCGTGGCTGAGGGCGCGGGTCTCGGCGATGACCACGAAGGAGCGCAGCAGGTCGATGTCCAGGGTGCGCGCCACGGTATCAGCATCCTTTCTGGCTCGGATAAGAACTATTCGATTCTAGAAACTCTCGCCCCCGCCTAGACTGGGCGCATCGCCCACGCACCCGGAGATGGCCCATGTCCCGCAACGACGATTCCCGCTTCTGGCGCGACGCGCGCGAGCACCTGGTGCGCTACGGCGGGCAGTTCGCGCCGCTGATCATCGAGCGCGCCGAGGGCAGTTTCGTGTTCGACGCCGACGGGCGCGCGATCCTGGACTTCACCTCCGGCCAGATGAGCGCGGTGCTGGGCCACTGCCACCCGGAGATCGTCGAGGTGGTGCGCGAGTCCATCGGCCGCCTGGACCACCTGTTCAGCGGCATGCTGTCGCGCCCGGTGGTGGACCTGGCCAGGCGGCTGGCCGAGATCGCCCCCGGGGATCTGCAGCGGGCGCTGCTGCTGAGCACCGGGGCGGAGTCGAACGAGGCGGCGATCCGTATGGCCAAGCTGGTCACCGGCGGCTGGGAGGTGGTGGGTTTCGCGCAGTCCTGGCACGGCATGACCGGCGCCGCCGCCTCCGCCACCTACAGCGCCGGGCGCCGCGGCGTGGGCCCCGCCGCGGTGGGCTCCTTCGCGATTCCCGCGCCCTTCGCCTACCGCCCGCGCTTCGAGCGCAACGGCGTGTACGACTGGGCGGCCGAGCTGGACGATGCCTTCGACCTGGTGGACCGCCAATCCAGCGGCCATCTGGCCGCCTTCATCGCCGAGCCCATTCTCAGCTCCGGGGGCATCATCGACCTGCCGCCGGGCTACCTGGCCGCGCTCAAGCGCAAGTGCGAGCAGCGCGGCATGCTGCTGATCCTGGACGAGGCGCAGACCGGCGTCGGGCGCACCGGCGACTGGTTCGCCTGCGAGCGCGACGGCGTGGTGCCGGACATCCTGACCCTGTCCAAGACCCTGGGTGCCGGGCTGCCACTGGCGGCCATGGTGACCACCGCGGCCATCGAGGAGCGCGCCCACGAGCGCGGCTACCTGTTCTACACCACCCACGTCTCCGACCCGTTGCCGGCGGCGGTGGGACTGCGGGTGCTGGAGGTGGTCCAGCGCGAGGCTCTGGCCGAGCGCGCGCGGGTGCTGGGCGAGCGCCTGCGCGCCGGGCTGATGGAGCTGATGGGCCGCTTCGAATGCATCGGCGACGTGCGCGGCCGCGGCCTGCTGCTGGGCATGGAGATCGTCAAGGATCGCCACACCAAGGAGCCCGACGAGGGGCTGGGCGCGCGCATCACCGGGCAATGCATGCAACTGGGCCTGAGCATGAACATCGTGCAGCTGCCCGGCATGGGCGCGGTGTTCCGCATCGCCCCGCCGCTGACGGTGAGCGAGCGGGAGATCGATCTCGGCCTGTCGCTGCTGGAGCAGGCGATTCAGCGTTCGCTGTAGGCCGCTGCGGCCGGCGCGGCCGCCGGCAGCAGCGGCGGCTTCGCGCGCACCAGCAGGATGGCCAGCGCGGCGCCCAGGCAGGCGACGCCGGCGATGAACAGCGAGGGCGAGTAGGTGTCGAGCAGCGAACGCATGAGCCCGGCGCCGTAGGCGGCGGTGGCCGCGCCGAGCTGGTGCGCGGCGAACACCCAGCCGAAGATCAGTCCCGCGCGCTCCGCGCCGAAGCGGGCACCGGCGAGTTTCACGGTCGGCGGCACGGTGGCGATCCAGTCCAGGCCGTAGAACACGGCGAACAGACCCAGGCCGGACAGCGTGAACTGCAGGTAGGGCAGCCACAACAGCGACAGACCGCGCAGCCCGTAGTAGCAGAACAGCAGCTTGCGGTTGTCGAAACGATCCGACAGGTAGCCCGACAGGGTCGTGCCCACCAGGTCGCAGGCGCCCATCATCGACAGCACCGAGGCCGCCGGCACCGGCCCCAGCCCGTGGTCGCCGCACAGGGAGATGAAATGCGTCTGCACCAGTCCGTTGGTGCTCAGGCCGCAGACGAAGAAGGTGGCGGCCAGCACCCAGAAGGTGGGCACGCGCGCGGCCTCGGCCAGGGTGCGAAAGGGCAGGCCCCAGTCGGCGCGGGCCGCGCTCGCCGGCGGCGCCCAGTCCGGCGCGGCGCCGTAGGGGCGCTGGCCCACGGCATCGGGGCTGGAAGCCACGAACAGCCATGCCAGCAGGGCCACCACGGCCGCGGCGGCCGTCACCGGCAGCAGCGCGACGCGCCAGCCGTGGTGCTCGATCAGCCAGGCCGCCAGGGGCAGGAACATCAGCTGCCCGGTGGCGCTGCTGGCCGCCAGCAGGCCCATGACCAGGCCGCGGCGCTGCACGAACCAGCGGTTGACCACGGTGGCGCCGAGCACCATGGCGGTCAGCCCCGAGCCCACGCCCAGTCCCAGGCCCCACAACACGAAGGCCTGCCCGATGTCGTGCATGCGCGTGCCCAGCAGCAGCGCCACCGCGATCAGCGCGGAGGCGAAGGCCACCACCCGGGCCACGCCGTAGCGCAGCAGCACGACGGCGGCGAAGGGGCCGAGCAGCCCGTACAGCGCGAAGCGGGTGGCGAACACCGCGGACAGCTCCGCGGTGCTCCAGCCGAATTCGCTCGACATCGGCTGCAGCAGTGCACCGGGCAGGCCCAGCGCGGCCGAGGTCACCAGCATGGCCACGAAGGTGATCGCCGCCACGGCCCAGGCGTAATGGATGCCCCGGCGTTCCAGGCGGGCGGCGAGACGGGCGGCGAACATGAGCGGGGCTTCCTGGCGAGGGGCGGCAGTGCGGCCTTGCGGCGCAACCGGCGATGGGGGAAGCCGGAATGCTAGTCGGCCCGCGCCGAAGCCGCTGGAGCCGCTTCGCCCTGCGCGACGTGCCCGCCCAGGCGCAGGGTGCAGGCCAGCAGCGCGGTGATCACCGCGCACAGCGCCAGCGGCGCGATGCCGCTGAGCGAGGAGCGGGTCCAGTCCCACAACTGGCCGCTGAAAATCGACACCGCCATGGCCCAGCCGTAGCTGATGGTGAACATGCCGGCCGAGGTGCGCGGCACGTCCGCCGGCGCGCACAGCAGCGAGGGCAGCGCGAAGGCCAGGATCAGGGTGATGGAGTTGGAAAAGCCCAGCACCGCGCACCACACCACCATGCCCTCGCCGCGCGAGACGATGATGCCCAGCACGCTGAGCAGAGACACCGAGGCCGTGGCCACGTAGGCCCAGCGGCTGGTGGCCAGGCGCCCGGCCAGCGCCAGCATCAGGAACGACGCCGGCAACTGCGCCAGGTTCAGGGCCGTCAGCGCGCTCTCGATGAGTTCCGGGTGACCGGCGGCGGTGGCGAAGTCGGGCAGGAAGGCGTTGGCGACGAAGTACATCGCATTGACCCCGCCGAGCAGGAAGCCCAGGCGCCAGATCAGCGGGTGCTTCCAGTCGGGGATCCACTGGCGCGCGTTGGCGGCCGGGCGCCCTCCGGGCACCAGGTGGCGCCCGAACACCAGCACCAGCGCGGCGGTGAGCAGCACCGGCAGCGCCCATACCGCGACCGCGCCGCGCCAATGCCCGCCCACCATCGGCAGCACCAGCGGCTGGGTCAGCGAGGCGGCGAGGATCTCGCCCACCAGCAGGCCGTTGGTGTACACCGCGGTGGCGAAGCCGATGCGCCGGGGAAAGCGGTTGCGCACCAGCGGCGGCAGGGCCGGCTGGGTGACGGCCACGCCGGCCGCCATCAACGCCGTGGTGGCGTAGAGGAAGTCGACCTGGGGCACCATGCCGCGCGCCGCCGAGGCCGCGGCGTTGAGCGCCAGCCCGATGAGCAGCGTGGCGCCGATGCCCCAGCGCGCCACCAGGAAGGCGCCGGGAATCGCCGCCAGCGCGAACATCAGCGAAGGCAGCGAGGACAGCAGCCCCACCTGGCCCTCGTTCAGCCCCAGCGTGGCGTGCAGCAGGGGCATCAGCGGCGGCACCGCGAGGATGGTCAGGCGCAGGCAGGCGCCCACCAGCCACAGCACGGCCAGGGCCGCGACGTCGTTGTGCTGCTCGGCACGGCCAGGGAGGGACTTGCTCAAGGCGGTCTCCGCGTAAGGCGCGAAATGTCCGCGATCTTAGATGCGTTGGCCCGCGCATGTCGGGCCGCGTCAGGCGGCCTGTGCGCGTCATAGACTGGCAGTCCGATCCCTGAAGGAGTGCCTGGTCATGTTTCCGAGATCCGCGATCGCGGCCCTTGCCCCCTCCGGCCGCCTGCGCGCGGCGATCAACCTGGGCAACCCGATCCTCGCCGGGCGCGATGCGGCCGGCGGCGAGGCCCGCGGCGTGTCGGTGGACCTGGCTCGACGCCTGGCCGGGCAGCTCGGGCTGGAACTGGACCTGGTGGTCGTCGAGACCGCGGGCCGGTCGGTCGAGGTGGTCGCGGGTGGCGAAGCCGACCTGGGCTTTTTCGCCATCGACCCGGTGCGCGGGCGGGACATCGCCTTTACCGCGCCGTACGTGCTGATCGAGGGCTGCTATCTGGTGCGCGAGGATTCGCCGATCCGCGCCAACGAGCAGGTAGATCGCGAAGGTCTGCGCGTGGTGGTGGGCAAGGGCAGCGCCTACGACCTGTTCCTCACGCGCGAGCTGCGCCACGCCGACATCGTGCGCGCGCCGACTTCGCCGGCCGTGGTGGACGCCTTCGCGGCCGGCGCGGGCGACGTGGCCGCCGGGGTGAAGCAGCAACTCGAGGCCGACGCCCGGCGCGTCGGCGGAATGCGCCTGCTCGATGGGCGCTTCATGGTCATCCAGCAGGCGATGGGCCTGCCCAGGAGCGCCGGCGCCGAGGCGGCAGCGCTGCTGGCGGATTTCGTGGAACAGGCGAAGTCGGCTGGTTTCGTCGCCGAGGCGCTGGCGCGCCACCGCATCCAGGGCGCCTCGGTGGCGCCCCCGGCGACCGCTTGACGCCGCGCTGCTTGCGCCACATCAGCATCCGGGTGACAGCAACTGCCCCGGGCCTCGGCAAGGGGTCTACATTCGTTCTCGTGCGGCGGGCCGGCGCATAGGCATCGCGGCTCCGGTAGCGCGGGAGCCGGGCTGCAGCAAGGCGCAGACGGGATTTCCCCGTGCGTGTCGTCGGTCCCGCCGCACCCCGGATCCCGAAGCCATGGAGCCTGCACCGGAGCGCCACAACCCAGCGGCGTCGCGCGAGCTGCGCATTCCCGCGGGCGATGTCGTGCTGCACGGTGCGCTGGACCTGCCGGTCGCTGCCGTGGGGCTGGTGGTGTTCGCCCATGGCAGCGGCAGCAGCCGCAGCAGTCCGCGCAATCTCTACGTGGCGCGGCGCCTGTGGCAGGCGGGCCTGGGAACCCTGCTGTTCGATCTGCTGACTCCGGACGAGCAGGCGCTCGATCGCCGCGGCGCGGTCCTGCGCTTCGACATCGGGCGGCTTGCGCGCAGATTGGTGGACGTGGTGGACTGGCTGCGTCGGGAAGAGTGCGTGCCGGGGTCGCGCCTGGGCTTGTTCGGAGCGTCCACCGGCGCGGCGGCGGCGCTGCTTGCCGCGGCACGCAGACCACGACTGGTCATGGCCGTGGTCTCGCGCGGCGGCCGGCCCGACCTGGCCGGCGCGGAGCTCGCCCAGGTGCTCGCGCCGACCCTGCTGATCGTCGGCGGGTTCGACACCGAGGTGATCGAGCTCAACCGCCTGGCGGCCGGGCAACTGCGCTGCGAGCACGAGTTGCGCATCGTGCCGGGGGCGACCCACCTGTTCGAGGAACCGGGCACGCTGGGCGAGGTCGCCGAGCTGGCCGCCGCGTGGTTCCTGGCGCACGCCGAGGCCCCTTCCGGTCGCTGACCTGAAGACCGATCGAGCGAGCCGATCGCCGCGTCCCCCGGGCTTGGTCCCGAGGCAGGGCGCTGCACCGGCCGCCCGGCAGGCATCGCGCCGGGGCGCGATCTCCGGCGGATCCACCGACTATCAGGGTAATTCCCGGGCGATGAATCCATGATTCTGCATAAGATCATCTCTAAATTATTCGGGAGTTCACCTTCTGGGGCGCGTCCCTGCGCGCCGGGGTGGACGCTTCGGGTCGCTGCGCGAGGGATGAGATGGACATCTGCATTCTGGGCGGAGGACACGGCAGCCACGCGGCGGCCGCGGACCTCTCCGCCGCCGGGCATACGGTGCGCCTGTGGCGACGCGACGCCGGGGCGCTGGCCGCCCTGGGCACGCCGCCGTCCATCGATCTGGAGGACGCCGGCGGCACGTGCCGGGTGGACATCGCGCTGGCCACCGACGACATCGCCGAGGCCCTGCGCGGCGCGCACCTGGTCCTGATCCCGCTGCCGGCCACCGCGCAGGACGACCTCGCGCGGCGCATGGCCCCGCACCTGACGGACGGCCAGGTGGTGTTCCTCGCGCCCGGCAGCTTCGGCAGCTACGCGATGGCGCGCCGCGTGCGCGAACTCGGCAACCCGGCGGCGGTGCTGTGGGCCGAGACGGGCACGCTGCCCTACCTGGCGCGCAAGCAGGGGCCGCGCCACGTGCGCGTGTCGGCGCGCGCGGTGCGCCTGCCGGTGGGCGTGTATCCGGCGCATGCGGCCGACGCGGCGCTGGCCGTGATCTCCCAGGCCTACCCCTGCGTGCACGCCTGCGGCAACGCGCTTTCGGGGGCCCTGATGAACGCCGGCCCGGTGATCCACCCGCCGCTGATGGTCATGAACGCCGCGCCGCTGCAGCATTTCCCAGCCTGGGACATCCACGCCGAAGGCACGCAGCCGGCGGTGCGCGCGGTCACCGACGTGCTGGACCGCGAGCGCATCGCGGTGCGCGAGGCGCTGGGCTACCGTGCGCCGCATTACCCGCTGGCCGACCACTACACCAGCGACCGCTGGATGTACGGCGACGCCCACCGCGCGCTGGTGCGCTCCGGCGACTGGCGCGAGCACATCGACCTGCACGGGCATCGCTACATCGCCGAGGACACCGAGATCGGGCTGGCCTTCCTGGCCTCGGTGGCGCGCGAGGCCGGCGTGGACGCACCGACCGCCGACGGGCTGCTGGCCATCGTCGGCGCCTTTCTCGGACGCGACCTGCGGCGCGGTCCGCGCACCCTGGCCGCCCTCGGCCTGCAAGGCCTGGACCCGCGCGAGTTGAGCCGCAGGCTGCACGACGGGGATTGAGCCCGCGATGACCACACCGGATCTCGACACGCGGCCGCCACGCTACGCGGCCGTCGGCGCCGGCCGCATGGGCCGGGGCATCGCGCTGGCCTTCGCCTGGGCCGGCCACCGCATCGCCCTCATCGACCTGCGGCGGCGCGACGCGCAGGCGCTGCAGGCGCTGCGCGCCGACGTGGATGCCGAGCTGCGCGCCAGCCTGGCCGCGCTGGTGGAACTCGGCGCCATCGACGCCACGCTCACCGAGGCGGTGCTGGCGCGCATCGTCTGGACTGCCGAGGACCAGGCCGACGCGGCGCTGGCCGGTGCCGAGCTGATCCTGGAGGGCGTCACCGAGACCCCGCAGGCCAAGCGCGAGGCCTTCGAACGCATCGGGCGCTGCTGCGCGGCCGACGCGCTCATCGCCTCCACCACCAGCAGCATGGCGGTGGACCAGCTGGCCGCGATGGTGCGCGGGCCCGAGCGCTTCCTGAACATGCACTGGCTCAATCCGGCCTACCTGATGCCGGTGGTCGAGCTCAGCGTGCACGCGGGCACCGACGCCGGCGCGCTGGCGCGCACGCGCGAACTGCTGGAGTCCATCGGCAAGCTGCCGGTGGTGTGCGGCGCCGCCCCGGGCTACATCGTGCCGCGCCTGCAGGCCCTGATCATGAACGAGGCCGCGCGCATGGTCGAGGAGGGCGCCGCCAGCGCCGAGGACATCGACCGTGCCACGCGCTTCGGCCTGGGTCTGCGCTTCGCCGCGCTGGGGGTGCTGGAGTTCGTCGACTTCGGTGGTGTGGACATCCTCTACCACGCCAGCCGCGAACTCGGTGCGAGCGTCAGCGCGCAGCGCTACGCCACCCCCGACGTGATCCGCGCCATGATGCAGCGCGGCGAGCTCGGCCTGAAAAGCGGCCGGGGTTTCTACGACCACGCCTCACGCGACGCCCGCGCCTATCGGCTCGACGTGCTGCGGCGATCCCTGGAGATGTTGCACCATGCCCGACTCTGGCATCCGCCCAGCCCCGACACCCTCGGCTGACGCGGGCCCGCGCGGCGGGCACGCGACATTTTCAGTCGGCCGCCTCGTTGAGCTCGATGATCCGGCGCAGCATGGCTTTGAGCTCGGACGCATGCTCCGTGCCCAGCGGCTCCAGCACGCGCTTTTCGTGCGCCTTGGCCTGCGTGAGCAGTCCGGCCACCACCTGCTGACCCGCGGATGTGATGCGCACCAGGGTCACGCGGCGGTCGCTGGGGTGGGCGAAGCGCTCGACGTAGCCGCGCGCCTCCATGCGGTCCAGCATGCGCGTGACCGTGGGCTGCTTGTTCAGCGCCACGCGCGCGATCTCCCCCACGCTGCGTCCGGTGCTGTCGGTGAGCGTGGCGAGGATGCGCCACTCGCCGACGCTGAAGCCGCCGGCCTGCACGATGCGATGGAACTCGGCCGAGATCAGGTGGCTGGCGCGCGCGAGCAGGGCCGCCAGGTAGTCATCGACGAAGGTGCCTTCCGCTGCAGTCGTGTCCGCTCGTGCGCCCATGCGCGCATGATACGGGCGGGGTTCGCGCGTGCATCCTGGGTTCGACGCAATGGGGGCGCACGGTGATGCAGGTTCGCGTGGCCGAAGTGCAGGCCTTCAATCCGCTGGTGCGCGGCTTGCTGCTCGAGCCGGTGCCCGGCGTGCTGCTGCCGGGTTACGCGCCGGGCGCGCATGTGCGCGTGCAGGTGCGCTTGCCCGACGGCGCCGAGGACTGGCGCGCCTATTCGTTGATCGATGCGGAGGCTCCGCGGGACGCCGGAGCGGCGCGTCCGAGCTACCGCATCGCCGTGCGTCTGGAACAACCCGGGCGCGGCGGATCGCGGTTCATGCACGGTCTGCGCGCGGGCGACACGCTGCGCATCGAGCAGCCGCGCAACGACTTCGAGTTGCAGGCGCGGCCGGGCCAGGCGGTGCTACTGGTGGCCGGCGGCATCGGCGTGACCCCGCTGGTGGGCATGGCCGCGCGCTGCCGCGCCGCCGGCATCGCGGTGCGCATGGTCTACGCCGGGCGCAGCCTGTCGCTCATGGCCTTCGTGCCTGAGCTGCGCGCGCTGCTCGGCGAGGCGCTGCGACTGCACAGCGACGAGCAGCAGGGGCGGGCGCTCGACGTGGCGGGCCTGCTGCGCGATTGCGCACCCGACGAGCAGGTCTACCTGTGCGGCCCGGGCGCGATGCTCGATGCCGCGCGAGCCGCCGCCGAGCAACTCGGCTGGCCGCGCGAGCGCCTGCGCTTCGAGAGTTTCGCCGCCGCCGCACCTGGCCAGGGCGACCAGGGTTTCGAGCTGGTGCTGGCGCAGTCCGGGCGCACCCTGCAGGTGCCGCCCGGGCAGACCATCCTGGAATGCCTGGAGGCCCATGGCTGCGATCCCCTGTTCGATTGCCGGCGCGGCGACTGCGGAGTCTGCGCGGTGCCGGTGCTGGAGGGTGAGGTGGACCACCGCGACCACGTGCTCAGCGCGGCCGAGCGTGCATCGGGCAAGGTGATCCAGATCTGCATCTCGCGCGCCCGCGGCGCGCGCCTGGTGCTGGACATGTGAAGCCGCATGGGCAAGGAGGGCGCGATGGGCAGATATGACAACGCGGCGGCGCTGGCCGCGCTGGTGCGCGACACCGAGGTGCATCGGGACTGCTACGCCGATGCCGAGGTGTTCGAGCTGGAGATGAAGCACCTGTTCGCCAACACCTGGGTCTACGTGGGCCATGCCAGCCAGGTTCCCAAGGTCGGCGACACCTACGCCACCAGCGTCGGCGACCAGCCCGTGTTCATGGTGCGCCATGCCGACGGCAGCGTGCGCGTGCTGCACAACCGCTGCCCGCACAAGGGCGTGCGCCTGGTGCAGGAGGGTTGCGCGCATGCCGGCAAGTTCATTCGCTGCCCGTACCACGCCTGGACCTTCCGCACCGACGGCAGCCTGCTGGCCGTGCCGCTCAAGCAGGGCTACGACCCGCAGTGCTTCGGCGCCACCGAGGCCGCCGCCGGGCTGGCCCCGGTCGGCGAGGCGCGGGTGTATCGCGACTTCGTGTTCTGCCGGCTCAACCCCGTGGGGATCGGGTTCGAGGAGTTCTTCGGCGATTCGCTGTCGACCCTGGACAACATGGTGGACCGCTCGCCCGAGGGCCGGCTCGAGGTGGCCGGCGGCGTGCTGCGCTACATGCACCGCTGCAACTGGAAGATGCTGGTGGACAACCAGACCGACACCTGCCATCCGATGGTCGCGCACGAATCCTCGGCCGGCACCGCGGTGCGGGTGTGGAACGAGGCGCCGGAGGGAACCCCCAAGCCGATGGCGGTGGAACTGTTCGCCCCCTTCGTCAATCCCTACGCCTTTTTCGAGGGCATGGGCATCCGGGTGTGGGACAACGGCCATGGCCACACGGGAGTCTCCGACTCCCTGCATGCCGCCTACTCCCCGGTGCCGGGCTACTGGGAGAGCATGGTGGCCGCCTACGGCGAGCAGCGCGCGCACGCCATCCTGGGTGACGTGCGGCACAACACCGTGTATTTCCCCAACATCATGGTCAAGGGGCCGGTGCAGACCCTGCGCCTGTTCAAGCCCCTGGCGGTGGACCGCACCCTGGTGGAGAGCTGGACTTTCCGCCTGGTGGGCGCGCCCGACCTGCTGCTGGAGCGCACCCTCATGTACAACCGGCTGATCAACGCGCCGACCTCGGTGGTCGGGCACGACGACCTGGAGGTCTACGAGCGCGCCCAGCAGGGGCTGGCCTCGCGCGCGCGGGACTGGCTCAACCTGGCTCGGCTGTACGAGCCCGGCGAGCGCGAGCGCACGGTGGCCGTGACCAACGGCACGAACGAGCTGCAGATGCGCAACCAGATGCGGGCCTGGGTGCGGTTCATGACCGCCGACATGCCCGAGGGAGTCGCGGCATGAACCCGCCCGTGACAGCCCCCACCGACGCGCAGCTGCTCGACTTCGTCCACGACGAGGCCGAGATGCTGGACGAGCAGCGCTATGAAGCCTGGCTGGAACTGTTCAGCGCGGACGGCAGGTACTGGATGCCCCTGGAGCCCGGGCAGACCGATGCGCGCCTGCACTGCTCGCTGATGTACGAGGACCTGATGCTGCTGCGCGTGCGCGTGGAGCGCCTGCGCGGCCAGCGCACCTTCTCCCAGCAGCCGCCCAGCCGCTGCCACCACCTGCTGCAGCGCCCGCGCGTGGTCTCGCGCGACGACGCCGGCGGCGTCTACACCTGCCGCACCGCCTTCCACTACGTGGAGACGCGCGGCGACGAGCAGACCCTGTACGCCGGCTGGTCCACCCACACCCTGGTGCTCGAGGGCGCCGCGCTGCGCATGCGTCTCAAGCGCGTGGACCTGGTCAACAGCGACGCGGCCTTCGGCAATATCCAGTTGTTCATGTGAGGCCCCATGCCCGACGCGCCGACCGTGGTCTCCCCGCTCCAATCCCTGCCGCTGGCCTACGCGCCGGCGCAGCGCAGCCTGCCTGAACTGCTGATGCGCCAGGCCGAGCGGCATGCCGGGCGCTGCCTGTTCGTCGCCGGGCACACGCGCTGGAGCTACGCCGACGCGCTGGCCGTGGCGCGGCGCTGGGCCGCGCAACTGCGCGCAGCCGGCGTGGCCCCCGGCGACCGCGTGGCGCTGCAGTGCTCGAACCGGCCGGAATTCCTGCAGATCCTGCTCGGCTGTGCCTGGGCCGGTGCCGTGTGCGTGCCCATCAACACCGCGTCGCGCGGGGCCCAGTTGCGCCACATGCTGGACAACTCCGGCGCCACGCTGTTCGTCACCGAGCCCGACGGCCGCGACGCGCTGCGGGTGATCGAAGCCGACGCCGGGCAGGCGCTGCCCGCGCTGCGCGCCCTGTGGCTGATCGACGCCGAGCCCGACGGCGATGCACGCGCGCGCGCCTTCCCGCGCGCCGAGGCCGAGCCCGTCGAGTTGGTCGAGGCGGCGCCGGTGCGCCCCGGCGACGACCTGGTGATTCTCTACACCTCGGGCACCACCGGCCTGTCCAAGGGGGTGCGCTGCCCGCACGCCCAGTTCTTCTGGTGGGGCGTGCACACGGCCGAGTTGCTGGGCCTCGGCGACGCCGAGATCCTGCTGACCACGCTGCCGCTGTTCCATACGAATGCGATGAACGCCTTCTTCCAGGCCCTGCTGACCGGCTCCACCCTGGTGGTCGAGCCGCGTTTCTCGGCCTCCGGCTTCTGGCAGGCGCTGGTCGAGCACCGGGCCACCGTGACCTACGTGCTCGGCGCCATGGTGCCCATCCTGCTGTCGCGTCCCCCCGGCGCGCAGGACCAGGCGCACCGCGTGCGCATCGCGCTGGCCCCGGGCGTGCCGCGCCAGTTCCACGCCAGGTTCCAGGAACGTTTCGGTTTCACCCTGCTCGACGGCTACGGCTCGACGGAGACCAACTTCGTCATCGGCGCCATCGCTGGCGAGCAACGGCCCGGCACCATGGGGCGGGTGCGCCCCGGCTTCGACGCGCGCGTGGTGGACGATGCCGACAACCCCCTGCCCGACGGAACGCCCGGCGAGCTGGTGCTGCGCGCGCAGGAGCCCTTCGCCTTCGCCAACGGCTACTTCGCCATGGACGACCGCACCGTCGAGTCCTGGCGCAATCTGTGGTTCCACACCGGTGACCGGGTGCTGCGCGATGTCGACGGCTATTTCCATTTCATCGACCGCCTGAAGGACGCGATCCGGCGCCGCGGCGAGAACGTGTCGTCCTACGAGGTCGAGCAGGTGCTGCTCAGCCATCCCGCGGTGGCCGTGGCGGCGGTGTTTCCGGTGCGCAGCGAACTCGCCGAGGACGAGGTCATGGCGGCCCTGGTCGCGCGCGACGGCGAGCGCATCGATCCCGTCGAACTGGTGGGCTTCTGCGCGCAGCGCATGGCCTATTTCGCGGTGCCCCGCTACATCGACGTGGTGGAGGCGCTGCCGGCCACCGAGAACGGCAAGATCCAGAAATTCAAGCTGCGCGAGCGCGGCGTGGGCGCGGCCACCTGGGACCGCGAGCGCGCCGGCGTGGTGCTGCGCCGCCCCGGCGCGGGAGCCGCCCGATGAAGCGTCGCCTGGGCTACGAGGACGTGGCGCTGGCGCTGCCGGTGACCGTGCCCTACGTGCGCTACAGCATCCACGGCGCCCACTGGTTCGTCGGCCAGGCGCTGCGCGCGCTGCTGGATGGCTCGGGCCTGGGCAAGCAGGACCTCGACGGACTGGCGCTGAGCAGCTTCTCGCTCGCGCCCGACACGGCGGTGGGGGTCACCCAGCACCATGGCCTGTCGCCGCGCTGGCTGGATCACGTTCCCACCGGCGGCGCCAGCGGGGTGATGGCGGTGCGCAGGGCGGCGCGCGCCGTGCAGTGCGGCGACGCCGAGGTGGTCGCCTGCATCGCCGCCGACACCCACCACGTGGATTCGTTCCGGCGCATGCTGGGCTCCTTCAGCGACTTCGCGCGCGACGCCACCTATCCCTACGGCGCCGGCGGGCCCAACGCGATGTTCGCCTTCATCACCGACCACTACATGCGCAGCTTCGGCGCCACGCGCGAGGACTTCGGGCGCATCGCGGTGGCGCAGCGCGCCAACGCGGCGCGCAACCCCAACGCCTTGCTGCGCAAGCCGCTGAGCCTGGACGACTACCTGGGCGCACGCCCGATCGCCGAGCCGCTGCACCTGTTCGATTGCGTCATGCCCTGCGCCGGCGCCGAGGCCTTCCTGGTGTTGTCCACGCAGCGCGCGCGCTCCCTCGGTCTGCCCCACGTGCGCCTGCTGGGCAGCATCGAGCGCCACAACGCCTATGCCGACGATCCGGTGATGATCCGCGGCGGCTGGGCCATGGACCGCGACGATCTGTATGCGCAGGCCGGGCTCGGACCCGCCGACGTGGACCTGGTGCAGACCTACGACGACTATCCGGTGATCGCGATGATGCAACTGGAGGACCTGGGCTTTTGCGCCAAGGGCGAGGGGCCGGCCTTCGTGCGCGCGCACGACCTGCGCGTCGACGGGGACTTCCCCTGCAACACCGGCGGCGGGCAGTTGTCCTGCGGCCAGGCGGGCGCCGCCGGAGGCTTCCTGGGCATCACCGAGACCCTGCGGCAGCTCGCCGCGGGGGCCGAGGGGCGCGCGGTGCCGCAGGCCGAGGTCGGGCTGGTGTCGGGCTTCGGCATGGTCACCTACGACCGTTGCCTGTGCACCGGTGCGCTGCTGCTGGGAGCCGCGCGATGACACGGCCGCTGCAGCCCCCGGTGCGGCGCGACCCGCTGCGGCGCACGCCGCGCATGACCTTGCCGCCGGCGCAGCGAGGACGCGTCGCGCTGGGCCTGGGCGCCGCCGCCGCCGAGGGGCGATTCGCGCTGCAGGTGTGCGCCGACTGCGGTCGCGTGCAGTATCCGCCGCGCGAGGCCTGCGTGGCCTGTTCCTCGCCGCGCCTGCCGTGGCGCAGCCAGGGCGGCGAGGGCGTGCTGCTGGCGCATACCCGCCTGGAGCACAGCAACGATCCCTATTTCCGCGAGCGCCTGCCCTGGCGCGTGGGCATGGTGCGCCTGGACGCCGGCCCCTGCGTGATGGCGCACCTGCACGGCGACGTCGCCGACCCCGGCCCGCCGGGTCCGCCGAGTCGCGTGCGGGTGGTGGCGCGCCTGGACCGCGCCGGCGCGCCGGTGCTGCTCGCCCTGCCCCTGGAGGAGACCCCGTATATGCACGACGATCCCTTGTTGCGCGAGATGGGCGCCGACCCACGGTTTCGCAAGGTACTGGTCACCGACGGCAAGTCGGCCACTGGGCAGGCGCTGGCGCGCGCCCTGGTCGAGGCCGGCGCCGAGCGCGTGTGGCTGGGCTGCGCCGAGCCCTGGAAGCGCGCCCCCGGCCTGGAGGCGCTGAGCGCGCTGCCCCAGGTCACGCCGGTGGACCTGGACCTGGGCGACGAGGGTTCGGTGCGCGAGCTCGGCGCGCGCATCGGCGGCAAGGTGGACATCCTGGTCAGCAACGCCGAGTACCTGCGTGGAGGCGGCATCGAGTCGCCGCGCGGCACCCTCAACGCGCGCTCCGAGATGGACCTGCACTACTTCGGGCTGCTGCGCCTGGCGCAGGCCTTCGCACCCGCGCTGCGCGCGCGCGCGGCCGACGGTGTGGCCCATGCCTGCGCCTGGGTCAACGTGCTGTCGGTGTACGCGCTGGCCAACTACCCGCCGCAGGGCACCTATTCGGCCTCGATGGCGGCGGCGCTGTCGCTGGCCCAGGGCCTGCGTGCCCAGCTGCGCGCCGGCGGCATCCGCGTGCTCAACGTGTTCCCGGGCCCGATCGACCACGAATGGAACCAGGAGCTGCCGCCGCCCAAGCTGGCGCCGCGCGCGCTGGCCGCCGCCGTGGTGGCGGGGCTGCGCGACGGCATCGAGGACCTGTACCCGGGCGACGTGGCGCAGGAATGGCGGGAGCGCTGGCGCGCCGACCCGAAGGCGATGGAACACGAACTCGCGATGCAGGGAGCCTGACGTGAACCCGGAAAGCCCGACGGCCGGCGACGCCGGCTCCATCCTCGGCGCCCTGGTGGGTGCGCTGGCGCGCGGCAGCATCCGCGTCATCGACCTGACCCAGACCCTCAGCCCTTCCTTCCCGCAAATCGCGCTGCCGCCCGAGTTCGGGCAGTGCCAGCCCTTCCGCCTCGAGGAGATCTCGCGCTACGACGAGCGCGGCCCGGCCTGGTACTGGAACAACTTTTCCTGCGGCGAGCACACCGGAACCCATTTCGACGCCCCCATCCACTGGGTCAGCGGCCGCGACCTGCCGAACAATTCGGTGGACACCATCGACGTGCGCCACTTCGTCGCGCCGGCCTGTGTCATCGACTGCAGCGCGCAGGCCCGCGACAACCCCGACTACCTGCTGACGGTGGCCGACATCGAGGCCTTCGAGGCCGCGCACGGGCGCATCCCCGCCGGGGCCTGGGTGCTCATGCGCACCGACTGGTCCAAGCGCAGCGATCCGCGCGAGTTCCAGAATTTCGACGCCACCGGTCAGCACACGCCCGGGCCCGGGGTGGAGGCGGTGCGCTTCCTGGTCGAGCAGCGCGACGTGCTCGGCTTCGGCTCGGAGGCCATCGGCACCGACGCCGGGCAGGGCTACCACCTGCTGCCCCCGTATCCCTGCCATTCCATGATGCACGGCAGCGGGCGCTACGGCCTGCAGTGCCTGACCCGGCTCGACGAGCTTCCTCCCACCGGCGCGGTCATCGTCGGGGCTCCGCTCAAGATCGAGCGCGGCAGCGGCTCCCCGCTGCGCGTGCTGGCCCTGGTGGACGACGCGGCGGCGGGAAGGGGGCGGCGATGAACCCGGCGACGGATGCGAACCCGGGAGCAGCCGGCATCGCGGTGGTCACCGGCGGCAGCGTCGGCATCGGCCGCGCCATCGTCGAGCAGTTGCTGGCGCAGGGGCAGGAGGTCGTCTCGCTGGCCGACCGCGGCCCGGGCATGAACCATCCGCGCGTGCGCAACATCGAGGTCGACCTCTGCGACCGCGCCGCGACGGCCCGCGTGGCGGCCGAGCTGGCCGCGCGTCACGAGGTGGCCACGCTGGTGCACAACGCCGGCGTGATCCGCGCGGCCCTGCTGCCCGAGGTGCGTCTGGAGGACCTCGACGCCCTGGTCGAGCTGCACCTGGGCGCGGCGCTGCAACTGGCGCAGGCCTTCCTGCCCTCGATGCGCGCGCGGCGCTTCGGACGCATCGTGCTCATCTCCTCGCGCGCCGCGCTGGGCCTGGCCAGCCGCACCGCCTACTCGGCCACCAAGTCGGGCATGCTGGGCATGGCGCGCACCTGGGCGCTGGAGCTGGCCCCCGAGGGCATCACCGTGAACGTGGTGGCGCCGGGGCCGATCCGCACCGACATGTTCCACGACGTCGTCCCCGCCGGCAGCGAGCGGGAGCGGCAACTGGCCGCCTCGCTGCCGGTGCGCAGGCTGGGCGAGCCCGACGACGTGGCGCGCGCGGTGGGCTTTTTCGCCGATGCGCGCAACGGCTTCGTCACCGGCCAGGTGCTGTACGTGTGCGGCGGCTCCAGCGTCGGCACGCTGGCGCTTTGAGACCGAGGCCGGCCATGGACCCCGTGACCCTGTCGATGCCCTCGCGCTGGAGCCGCGACGCGCTGCGCGCGCTGGTCGAGCCCGACCGCGTGCACCGCGACCTGTACCTCGACCCCGGCCTGTTCGAACTGGAGCGCGAGCGCCTGTTCGCCGGTGCCTGGCAGTTCGCCGCCCACGCCAGCCAGCTGCCGCGGCCCGGCGACTACGTCACGCTGGAGCTGGCCGGGCGCTCGCTGCTGTTGCTGCGCCAGGCGGACGGCTCGATCCGCGGATTCCACAACCGCTGCGCCCACAAGGGCGCCCGCCTGCTGGGGCAGCCCAGCGGGTCCACCGGGCGCTTCCTGCGCTGCCCCTACCACGCCTGGTCCTACAAGCTCGACGGCTCGCCGCTGGCGCGTCCGCTGCAGGCGGGCTACGAGGGCACGCGCCTGGGTGCATGCGAATCCGGCCGCGGCTTGCAGGAACTGGCGGGCCTGCGCGTATACCGCGACTTCGTGTTCGTGCGCCTGCTCCCCGGCGGCCCGGACTTCGAGACCTGGTTCGGCGAGGGGCTGCGGGCCATCGACGACATGGTGGACCGCTCCCCCGCCGGCGAACTGCGGGTCGAGGGCGGCATCCTGCGCAGCGAGATCCACTGCAACTGGAAGGTCTACCTGGAGAACGTCAACGACACCGTGCACCCGGTATCCACCCACGAGTCTGCGGTGCGCGCCGCGCGCACGGTGTGGCAGGGGCACGGCGAGAGCGAGCCGCAGCCCATGGCGGTGGAGCAGATCCTGCCCTTCGGCGCCGGTTACGACTTCTACGACGGCATGGGCGCGCGGGTGCACGCGCACGGCCACAGCGTGCTGGGCATCCATTTCAGCATCCACTCCGGCTACGGCATGTCCGACGACTACCGGGCCGCGCTGGAGGCCGCGCACGGGCCCGAGCGCGCGCGCCAGGTGCTCGAGCACGCGCCGCAGAACGCCGTGCTGTACCCCGGCCTGGCGCTCAAGAGCTCGCCCCAGGTGATGCGGGTGATCCGTCCGCTGGCGGTCGACCGCACGCTGGTGGAGGCCTGGGTGCTGCGCGCGGTGGGCGCGCCGGAGCTGCTGTTCGAGCGCGGCCTGAGCTACACGCGTCTGGTGTTCTCTCCCATGTCGGTGGTGGCGCACGACGACATCGAGTTGTTCGAGGGCATCCAGCGCGCGCTGCGCGCTGACGGCAACCCGTGGATCAGCCTGCACCGGGACTCTCGCGGCGACGATGCCGGCCTGCTCGGGCAGCCGATCAACGCCACCAACGAGCTGCTGATGCGCAATCAGCACCGTGCCTGGCTCGATGCCATGCTGGGGGATGCGCCATGAGCCTTCCCGTGGACGCGGCGCTGGTCGAGTTCGTGCTGCACGAGGCGCGCCTGCTGGACGCGGGCCGCTACCCGGAGTGGCTGGAACTGTTCGCCACCGACGGGC
Source organism: Pseudomonadota bacterium (assembly GCA_021848345.1). Classification (GTDB taxonomy): domain Bacteria; phylum Pseudomonadota; class Gammaproteobacteria; order Burkholderiales; family Burkholderiaceae_C; genus Thiomonas_A. The sequence continues at coordinate 66,139 of JAJZUV010000014.1, forward strand.
GCTACTGGGTGCCGTTGCAGGGCGCGGCGCAGGATCCGGGGCAGCCGCACAACGCCTACGCCGACGAGGACCGGCTGCTGCTGCGCCTGCGCATCGAGCGCCTGCAGGATGCGCGCGCCTGGTCGCAGCAGCCGCGCAGCCGCGGCCAGCACCTGTTGCAGACCCCGCGCGTGGAGCGGCGCGACGCGGCGCAGGCCCTGCTGTACACACCCTTCCTGTACGTGGAGGCGCGCGGCGACGAGCAACTGATGCTGGCCGGGCACTGGCAGCACAGCCTGTGCCTGGAGCAGGGCGCGCTGCGTATCGCGCTCAAGCGCGTGAACCTGGTCAACGCCGGCGCCAGCCTGCCGATGATCCAGCTGTTTCCCTGATCCGCCATGCGCCCGCCCGCCCCCAGCCTCGCCGATCGCCTGCGCCACGACCTGGAGCAGGGGCAGATCCTCGACCAGGATCGGCGCTACCTGATGCTGCGCGCCGATGTGCTGATGGGGCTGTTCGCCGAACTGGAGCCGGCGGCGCGGACGCAGGCCCTGCGCGCGCTGGGCCGTTCCGTACAACGCCACGGCGCCGGCAGCGTGCAGGCCTACGCGCGGCTGCTGGCCGGAGGACCTGAGGGGGCCGCACCGTCCGATCCGTCCACAGCGTTCCCGTCGCGCGCCTCGGCCGAGTCGCGCGCGGCGCAGGCGCTGCTGGGTGACATGGCCGCCGCCGCCGCCACGCTGGGCTGGGGCGTGTGGGAATTCGAGCCGGACGGCGAGGCGTTGCGCCTGACGGTGCGCAACTCGCCCTTCGCCGCCGCCGCGCGCGACCTGGGCCTGCACGGCGAGCCGGTGTGCCACGCCATCGCCGGCATGGCCGCGGCGCTGGGCCGGGTGCTGTGGTCGGCGCCGGCCGAGGTCACCGAGAGCTGCGCGGCGCAGGGCCCCCCGGGGGCACCCCTGCGATGCGTGTTCCACCTGCGTCCGCCGGGACGCGATCCAAGCAGCGGTACCCACCACCTGGAGGAGACAGAGCCATGAGAACACTGGGCATATCCCGAGCGGCCGCGACGGTCGCGGCAGCCGCGCTGATGGTCGGCGCGGCGGTCGGCACGGCAGCGCAGGCGGCGCAGATCCGGGTCGGTTTCATCACCTCCCTGTCCGGGCCGGTCTCGTCGATCGGCATTCCGTACTCGAAGGGCATGAAGGCCGCCGAGAGCTACGTGGACAAGGTCCACGGCATGGACATCAAGGTCTACCAGCTCGACGACGCCTCGGATCCGACCACCGCGGCGCGCGACGCGCGCAAGCTGGTCGACGACGACAAGGTGGACGTGCTGATCGGCAGCTCCGGCGTGCCCTCGGCGATGGCGGTGGCGGCCGTGGCGCGCGAGACCGGCACCCCGATGATCGGCGTCACGCCGATCGCCGGCAACGACAACCCCTGGGTGGTGACCACCGTGCAGCCGGTGTCGCTGATGGTCGGCCAGGTGGTCGCGCACATGAAGAAGGACGGCGTGAAGACCGTGGCCTACATCGGTTTCTCCGATTCCTGGGGCGACCTGGTGTACTCCAACCTGAAGAAATACGCCGCCGAGGACGGCATCAAGGTGCTGACCGACGAGCGCTACGCGCGCAGCGACAACTCGGTCACCGGACAGGCGCTGCGCATGATGGCCACGCATCCGGACGCCGTGCTCACCGGCGGTTCGGGCACGCCCGGCGCGCTGCCCTACCTGGCGCTGTCCCAGCTGGGCTACACGGGCAAGATCTACGGCACCTACGCCTTGATCTCGCCCGATTTCGTGCGGGTGGCCGGAGCCTCGGCCGAGGGCATGTTGTCGTCCACGGGTCCGGTGATCGTGGCCGACCAGTTGCCGGCCGACTACCCGACGCGGGCGATCTCCATGGTCTATCGCGACGCCTACAAGAAGGTCAACGGCAGCTATCCCGACGACGCCTTTTCCGCCTACGCCTTCGACGCCTGGCTGGTGCTGGTGCATGCGGCGGGCACGGTCGATCCCAAGCTGCAGCCCGGCACGCCGGCCTATCGCAAGGCGCTGCGCGACGCGATCTTCGGCACGCATGAGCTCGACGGCACCATGGGGGTGTTCAACTTCCACCACGGCTCGCCCTACGGCGTCGACAAGCGCGCCTGCGTGATCGTGCGCCTCGAGCACGGCCAGTGGAAGTACGCTCCCTGAGCGGGCGCCGACGGGAACGAGGACACCGACATGAGCTGGGACATCGCCTGGATCCTGCTGGCCAACGGCCTGGCCAGCGGGGCCGTGTACCTGCTGGCCGGACTCGGGCTGGTGCTGGTGTTCTCGGTCACCCGCGTGGTGTTCGTGCCCTTCGGCGACATCGCGGCCTTCGCGGCGCTGAGCCTGGCCTCCTTCGAGACCGGGCGCCTGCCGCCCACCGTCCCGATGGTGGCCTTGCTGGCGCTGGTCGTGACCGCCGTGGAGCTGGGCTCGGCCTGGAGGCGCCGGGAACTGGCGCGCTGGCCGCGCATCGTGCTGGGCTGGGGCGTGGCGCCGCTGCTGCCCTGCGCGCTGGCCTGGGCGCTGGCCGGGCACCAGGCACCCCCCATGCTGCAGGTGGCGGCCGCCGTGCTGCTGGTGGTGCCGCTGGCGCCGCTGCTGGCGCGCCTGGCGCTGCAGCCCATCGCCGACGCCTCCACGCTGGTGCTGCTGATCGTCTCGCTGGCGCTGCATTTCCTGCTGTCGGGCCTGGGGCTGCTGTTCTTCGGGCCCGAGGGCGTTCGCACCCATGCGCTGGTGCAAGGCGCGCTGCGCCTGACCCCCAGCTTCAGCCTCAGCGCGCAGACCCTGCTGATGATCGCCTGCGCCATCGTGCTGTCGGGCCTGCTGTACCTTCTGTTCGAGCACACCGCGACCGGCCGGGTGCTTCGCGCCACCGCGGTCAACCGCGTGGGCGCCCGCCTGGTGGGCATCCGCCCAGCGCGCACGGCGCTGCAGGCCTACGCGCTGGCCTCGGTGCTGGCCGGGCTGATCGGCGTGCTGATCGCGCCGGTGGCCACCGTCTACTACGACTCGGGCTTCCTGATCGGCCTGAAGGCCTTCGTGGCCGCCATTTTCGGCGGCCTGACCAGTTTCCCGCTGACCGCGCTGGGCGCGGTGGCGGTGGGCATCGCCGAGAGCTTCGCCTCCTTCTGGAGCGGGGCGTTGAAGGACGTGCTGGTGTTCAGCCTGCTGATTCCGGTGCTGCTCGCCCGCTCCTGGCTGGGCCGGCATGCGGAGGAGGATAACGAGGAGATCGAAGCATGAACTCCCCGCTGCCCGAACCGACCCGTGGCGTCGCCCCCGCGGCGCGCGTGCCCACGCGCCTCGGGCCGACCATCGGCATTGTGCTGCTGCTCGCGCTCGTGCTGGTGGCGCCTCTGGTGCTCGGGGGATTCGGCGTTTCCCTCATGAACGACATGGGCATCAGCGCGCTGGTCGCGCTCGGCCTGGTGCTGCTCACCGGGGTCGGCGGAGCCACGTCCTTCGGCCAGGCCGCCTTCGTCGGCATCGGCGCCTACGCGACCGCCTGGCTGAGCACGGCCGGCGGCTTCTCGCCGTGGCTGGGATTGCCCTTCGCGCTGCTGCTGACCGGCGCTGCGGCCTGCGTGATCGGCCTGCTCACGCTGCGCCTGGGCGGGCATTTCCTGCCCCTGAGCACCATCGCCTGGGGGCTGTCGATTCCGCTGATCTTCGGCAACATGGACGCGCTCGGGCGCTACAGCGGCATGGCGAACCTCCCGGCCCTCCATCTGGGCACGCTGCGCCTGGCCGACCCGCGGGCGATGTACTACGTGATCTGGATCTGCGTGGCCTTCGCGCTGTGGTTCAGCCACAACCTGCTGCGCTCGCGCCCGGGACGCGCCATCCGCGCGCTGCGCGGCGGGCCGGTGCTGCTGGCCAGCGTGGGCGCCGACGCCTTCGCGGTGCGCCGGGGGCTGTTCGTCGTGGCCGCGCTGTTCGCCGGGCTCGCCGGCTGGCTGTACACCTACGCCAACCGCTTCGTCAGCCCCTCGCCCTTCGACCTGCGCGCCAGCATCGAATACCTGCTCATGGCCATCCTGGGCGGCGTGGGCTACCTGTCGGGCGCGCTGCTCGGCTCGGGGCTGGTGCTGCTGCTCAAGGATCTGCTGCAGGACCTGCTGCCCATGCTGTCCGGCCGCGCCGGGCAGCTCGACGCGGTGGTGTTCAGCGCCTTGTTCATCGCCCTGCTGCACTACGCGCGCGGCGGCGCGATGAGCTTCGTCGCCCGCCGGCTGCGGCGCTGGCGGGTGGTGCAGCCGCCAGCGATGCCCGCCGAGCAGGGCCCGGTGCTGCCGCGGCGCGCGCAACCGGCGCGCGGCGAGGCCTTGCTGGAGGTGCAGGCGGTGAGCAAGCGCTTCGGCGGCCTGCTGGCGGTGGACGCGGTGAGCTTCGAGGTGCGCGCGGGCGAGATCGTCGGGCTCATCGGTCCCAACGGCGCGGGCAAGTCCACCATGTTCAACCTGCTCACCGGCGTGCTGCCCAAGAGCGCCGGGCGGGTGCGCCTGCTGGGGCGCGACATCACCGCGCTGAGCCAGCGCCGGATCGCCCGCATGGGCGTGGCGCGCACCTTCCAGCACGTGAAGCTGCGCCCGGCCATGAGCCTGCTGGACAACGTCGCGCTGGGCACGCATGCGCGTACCCGCGGCGGCCTGCTGGCCGCCGGGCTGCGCCTGGACCGCGCGCAGGAGCGCCAGGCCCTGCGCGAAGCGGCCTGGCAGCTGCGCCGCGTAGGCCTGGGCGGGCGCGAGCACGAGCGCGCCGGAACGCTGCCGCTGGGCACCCAGCGGGTGCTGGAGATCGCCCGCGCGCTGGCCGCGGACCCCTTGCTGCTGGTGCTCGACGAGCCCGCGGCGGGTCTGCGGCGCCAGGAGCGGGTGGCGCTGGGCGAACTGCTGCGCCGCCTGCGCGACGAGGGAGTGACCATCCTGATCGTGGAGCACGACATGGACTTCGTGATGCGCCTGGTGGACCGCCTGGTGGTGATGAACTTCGGCGCCAAGCTTCTCGAGGGCACGCCGACGCAGGTGCGCGCCGATGCTTCGGTGCAGGCGGCCTACCTGGGCAGCGCCGAGACCGCCGGGACGGACGCGCCGCGCGCGCCCGCTGCGCCATGAACGCGGACATGAACCCCACGGCCCAGGCCATGCATGGCGACGCCGCGAGCGCCGGCGCGGACGCCGGCCTGGTTCTCGATCGCGGCGTCGGCATCGCGCCGCTGTTGCGCATCGAGGACCTGCACGTGTCCTACGGCCGGGTCGAGGCCGTGCGCGGCGTATCCCTGGAACTGCCGGCCGGGAGCATCGTGTCGGTCATCGGCCCCAATGGCGCCGGCAAGACCACGCTGCTGGCGGCGGCGATGGGCCTGATGCCCTCGCGCGGCCGCGTGTACTTCGACGGCGAGGACCTGGCGGGCCTGACGGTGGAGGACCGCGTGGCGCGCGGCCTGTGCCTGGTGCCCGAGAGCCGCGAGCTGTTCGGCGCGCTCAGCGTGCACGACAACCTGCTGCTGGGTGCCTACTGCCGCGGCATGCGCGCGCCCGCCAGCCGGCGCGCGCTGGACGGCGTGTACGCGCGCTTCGGGCGTCTCGCCGAGCGCCGGCGCCAGCGCGCCGACACGCTGTCGGGCGGCGAGCGCCAGATGCTGGCGCTGGGCCGCGCGCTCATGTCCTCGCCGCGCCTGCTGATGCTCGACGAGCCCAGCCTGGGCCTGGCACCGCTGATCGTGCGGGACATCCTGGGCATCGTCGCCGGCTTGCGCGACGAGGGCGTGTCCATCCTGCTGGTCGAGCAGAACGCCCACGCCGCGCTGCAGACCTCCGACCACGGCTACGTGCTGGAGACCGGCGAAGTGGTGCTGCAGGGCCCCGCCGCGCAACTCGCCGGCGACCCGCGGGTGCAGCACACCTACCTGGGCGGCGGCACCGACGAGTAGGGCCTGGCGCGACGCGCGCCGTCGCCCTGGGTACTTGAAGCCGACCACCCCGCCGCCGGCCCGCGCGGGGCAGGGCCGCCGCTGTCGCACGCGCACTCCGCAGGTCGACATGCGTCGGTCACAGGCCTGCGTCAACCTGACAAGAGCTCCGTCGGCCAGGCCCTAGCGCCCGCGCCAGCTCGGCGTGCGCTTGGACAGGAAGGCCTGCACGCCCTCGTCGCGGTCCTCGGTTCCCGCCAGCAGCACGAAATTGCGCCGCTCCAACAGCAGCCCCGCCGACAGCGGGGTCTCGAAGGCCTGCAGCACCGCCTCCTTGGCCAGGCGCGCCGCCAGCGGTGCCTTGGAGGCGATGCGCCGCGCCAGCTCGTGGGCCCGTTCCAGGCAGCGTTCGGTCGGCAGCACCTCGGCGACCAGCCCGTACTGCAACGCCTGCTGCGCGTCCAGCAGTTCGCCGGCCAGCACCATGCGCATGGCCTGGGACTTGCCCACCGCGCGGGTCAGGCGCTGGGTGCCGCCGGCGCCGGGCATGATGCCCAGGTTGATCTCCGGCTGTCCGAATCGCGCCGAGTCCGCGGCGATCACGATGTCGGCCAGCATGGCCAGCTCGCAGCCGCCGCCCAGCGCATAGCCGCACACGGCGGCCACCAGCGGCTTGGGAAAGCGGGCGATGCGCGCGAACAGCGCGGGGCGCTCCTCCAGCAGCACGGCCTGCATGTCCTTGCGGGCCATCTCCTCCAGGTCGGCGCCGGCCGCGAACACCTGTTCGCCGCCTGTGAGCACGACGCAGCGGACTTGCGCGTCCTGCTCGGCGAGGTCCAGCGCCGCCACCACGGCGCGCAGCAGTTCGGTGGACAGCGCGTTGCGCTGGGCGGGGCGATGCAGGCGCAGTTCCAGCACGCCGTCGCCCGGGCCCGTGGTGCGCAGCGGACCGGCCCCGGCGTCGCCGCCGGGGCCGGCCGCGGGGGATTCGACGGCGGAGTCCGGCATGGCCTCAGTCCGGCAGCACCGCGGTGACCTCGATCTCCACCTTGGCGCGGTCCTCCACCAGGTCGGCCACCTGGACCGCGCTCATGGCCGGGAAATGGCGCCCCACCACGTCGCGGTAGGCCTGGCCGATCTCCTTCAGGCGCGCCTGGTACTCGCGCTTGTCCTTGAGGTACCAGGTCATGCGCACGATGTGCGCGGGCTCGCCGCCGGCGGCGCGCACCACGTCCACGCAGTTGCGCAGGGCCTGGCGGGTCTGCTCGACCAGGTCGTCGCTCTCGAAGCGGCCCTGCGGGTTCCAGCCGATCTGCCCGCCCACGAACAACTGGCGTCCCCGCGCCTCGATGCCGTTGGCGTAGCCCTTGGGCGGCGCCCAGCCCTCGGGCTGGATGGTTTTCAGGGTCATCGGGTCTCCTTGAATCGTTGAAGGGCCTCGCGCAGGTCCTCGGGCCAGGCGATCGGACGATGGGTGTCCAGCGAGGTCGCGACGATGCGCTGGGCGAAGCGCACGCGCTCGTCGCCCGCGGGCCCCACGACGCGGTGCTCCAGCTGCAGGGAGCTGCGCCCCAGGTGCGTCAGGCGCAGTTCGAAGTCCAGGCCTTCGCCCAGGAAGGACGGCGCCACGAAGCGCGCGTCGAGCTGCGCCGTGGGCATGCCGATGCGGCGCTCGCCGATGAGCCCGGTCCACGGCAGGCCCAGGTGGTCCCACCAGTCCTCCACCACGCCGTTGAGCAACTCGTAGTAGCGCGGGAAGTACACGATGCCCGCCGGGTCGCAGTGCCCGAAGCGCACCGTGCGCCGTGCCACGAAGGGCAGGCCGGGGCTGGGAGGGGTCTGGGTGTCGCGGCTCATGGTCATGGCCCTTCAGCCGCCGAAGGCGGCGATGCCGGTGATGGCCCGTCCGAGGATCAGCGCGTGGATGTCGTGCGTGCCTTCGTAGGTGTTGACCACCTCCAGGTTGACCAGGTGGCGGGCCACGCCGAACTCGTCGGAGATGCCGTTGCCGCCCAGCATGTCGCGCGCCGTGCGCGCGATGTCCAGCGCCTTGCCGCAGGAGTTGCGCTTGATGATGGACGTCAGGTCGGTGCTGGCGGTGCCCTCGTCCTTCATGCGCCCCACGCGCAGGCAGGCCTGCAGGCCCAGGCCGATCTCGCACAGCATGTCGGCGAGCTTTTTCTGCACCAGCTGGTTGGCCGCCAGCGGTCGCCCGAACTGCTTGCGCTCCAGGGTGTAGCGCCGCGCGGTGTCGAAGCAGAACTCGGCGGCGCCCAGCGCGCCCCAGGCGATGCCGTAGCGCGCGCTGTTCAGGCAGGTGAAGGGGCCCTTGAGCCCGCGCACCTCGGGGAAGGCGTTCTCCTCGGGGCAGAACACCTCGTCCATGACGATCTCCCCGGTGATCGAGGTGCGCAGCCCCACCTTGCCGTGGATGGCCGGCGCCGACAGCCCCTTCCAGCCGCGCTCCAGCACGAAGCCGCGGATGTGCTGCTCGTCGTCCTTGGCCCACACCACGAACACGTCGGCGATGGGGCTGTTGGTGATCCACATCTTGGCCCCGCTCAGGCTGTAGCCGCCCGGCACCTTGCGCGCGCGCGTGACCATGCCGCCAGGGTCGGAGCCGTAGCCGGGCTCGGTGAGCCCGAAGCAGCCGACCCATTCGCCGCTGGCCAGCCGGGGCAGGTACTTGCGTTTCTGATCCTCGGTGCCGAAGGCCTCGATGGGCACCATCACCAGCGAGCTCTGCACGCTCATCATGGAGCGGTAGCCCGAGTCGATGCGCTCGACCTCGCGCGCCACCAGGCCGTAGCACACGTAGTTCATGCCGGCGCCGCCGTACTCCTCGGCCACCGTCGGGCCGAGCAGGCCCAGCTCGCCCATTTCGCGAAAGATCTCGCGGTCGGTGCGCTCGTGGCGGAAGGACTCCAGCACGCGCGGCGCCAGGCGCTGCTCGCAGTAGCTGCGCGCGCTGTCGCGCACCATGCGTTCGGTTTCGCTGAGTTGCTGGTCCAGCAGGAACGGGTCGTTCCAGACAAAGCTCGGTTGGCTCATGGGAGTTCCGTGGGAGGTTTCAGCGCGCCGCCTTCAGCAGCTCGCGCGCGATGATGAGTTTCTGCACTTCGGTGGCGCCTTCGTAAATGCGCAGCGCGCGGATGTCGCGGTACAGGCTCTCCACCACCTGGCCGCGCTGCACGCCGCGCCCGCCGTGCAATTGCAGCGCCGAGTCGATCACCCGCTGCGCGTTCTCGGTGGCCACCATCTTGGCCATCGCCGCCTCGCGCGTGGTGGGCAGGCGCTGCACGTCGCGCCGCCAGGCGGCGCGCGCGGTCAGCAGCGCGGCGGCGTCGATGTCGGCGGCCATCTCGCCCAGGCGCGCCTGGGTGAGCTGCAGGTCGGCCAGGGTGTGGCCGAACATGCGCCTGGAGCCGGCGTGGCGCAGCGCCTCGTCCAGCGCGCGCCGCGCGAAGCCCAGCGCCGCGGCGGCCACCGAGGCGCGGAAGATGTCCAGGGTGCGCATGGCCAGCTTGAAGCCCTCGCCGGGCGCGCCCAGCAGGTTGGCCGCGGGCACGCGCATGCCGTCGAAGCGCAGGCGTGCCAGCGGGTGCGGCGCCATCACCTCCAGGCGCTCGGCAACCTCGAAGCCGGGCAGGTCGGGCGTGACCACGAAGGCCGAGATGCCGCGCGTGCCGGGCGCCTCCCCGGTGCGCGCGAACAGACAGTAGACGTCGGCGATGCCCCCGTTGGAAATCCAGGTCTTCTCGCCCTGCACGACCCAGGCGTCGCCGTCGCGCGTGGCGCTGCACTGCATCGCCGCCACGTCCGAGCCGGCTTCCGGTTCGGTCAGCGCGAAGGCGGCGATCCACTCGCCCGCGGCCACCTTCGGCAGCACCGCGCGCTGCAGCTCCGGGCTGCCGGCCAGGGTGATGGCGCCGCTGCCCAGGCCCTGCATGGCGAAGGCGAAGTCGGCCAGCGCGTCGTGGTAGGCCAGGCCCTCGCGCGCCACGCACAGGCTGCGCGAGTCCAGCTCCGGCAGCGCGCCGCCGAAGGCGGCCGGGACGCAGTAGCGCAGCAGTCCGGCGCGGCCCAGTTCGCGCACCAGCGCGCGGCAGGCGGCGTCGGTGTCGTGGTGGTCGACGGGAAGGGCCCGCGCGCTCCAGTCGGCCACCGCGCGCCCGAGCTCGCGGTGCGCGGGCTCGAAAAAGGGCAGATCCAGGTGGGCCTGGTCCATCGCGGCCTCAGTCACCCTGGAACTCCGGCTTGCGGCGCGCGGCGAAGGCCTCGAAGGCGCGCCGGAAATCCCCGGTCAGCATGCACAGGGCCTGCGCCTGCGCCTCCGATTCGATCATCTCCTCGATGCCCATGGCCCATTCCTGGTTCACCATGGTCTTGGTCATGGTGTGCGCGAACCAGGGGCCGTCGGCCAGCTCGCGCGCCAGCTCGAGCGCCCTGGCCGGCAGCGCGTCGGCCTCGTGCAGGGCGTTGTAGAAGCCCCAGGCCAGGCCTTCGTCGGCGCGCATCGAGCGCCCCGTCATCAGCAGCTCGTTGGCGCGGCCCAGCCCGATCACCCGCGGCAGCAGGCCGCAGGCGCCCATGTCGGCGCCGGCCAGGCCCACGCGGGTGAACAGGAAGGCGGTCTTCGCCGCCGACGTGGCCAGGCGCAGGTCGGAGGCCAGCGCGATCATGGCGCCGGCGCCGGCGCACACGCCGTCGATGGCCGCCACCACGGGCTGCGGCGCACGGCGCATGGCCTTGACCAGGTCGCCGGTCATGCGCGTAAAGGCCAGCAGTTCCGGGGCCGCCATGCGGGTCAGCGGCTCGATGATCTCGAACACGTCGCCGCCGGAGCAGAAGTTGCCCCCCGCCCCGGTCAGCACCACGCTGCGCACGTCGCTGGCGTAGGGCAGCTCGCGGAACAGGTCGCGCAGTTCGGCGTAGGAGTCGAAGGTCAGCGGGTTCTTCTTGTCCGGGCGGTCCAGCGTGATGGTGGCCACGCGCCCGTCCTCGCTGCAGGACCAGCCGAAATGCCGGGCAGGGTAGTCGCGCAGCGACCGCTTGTGCGCGGCCATCGGGTTGTCGTTCATCGATGTCGTCCTCGGCTTGTTTCCACGATGCCTCACATGACCTCGCCGCCGGCCACCGCGATGGCCTGCCCGTGCACCGCCTCGGAGCCGGGCAGGCACAGCCAGGCCACCGTGTTGGCCACCTGGGCGGGCGTGACCAGGCGGCCCTGCGGGTTGCCCACGGCCAGCTCCTGGCGCGCCTGCTCGCGGCTGCGCCCGGTGCGCGCGACGATGTTGTCCAGCGCCTCGTCGAGCAGCGGCGTGTCGGTGTAGCCGGGGCACACGGCGTTCACGGTGATGCCCTTGGCGGCCACTTCCAGCGCCAGCGCGCGGGTGAATCCGACCACGCCGTGCTTGGCCGCGCAGTAGGCGCTGACGTAGGCGTAGCCGGTCAGCCCGGCCGTGCTGGCGACGTTGACGATGCGCCCCCAGCGCGCGCGCAGCATGCCCTCGAGCGCCGCCTGGGTGCAGTTGTAGGTGCCGGTCAGGTTCACCGCCAGCATGTCCTGCCACAGTTGCGGGTCGGTGCGGGTCAACGGCGCGCTGCGCGCGATGCCGGCGTTGTTGACCAGGATGTCGACGGGGCCGCGCTGGTCGGCCGCCCGGCGCAGGCAGGCGGCCACCGCGGCGTGGTCCCGCACGTCCACGCAGGCGCTGGCGTGGCCGGCGCCGGGCAGCGAGGCCCGGGCGCGCTCCAGGCGCTGCGCGTCGGTGCCCAGCAGCGTGAGCACGGCGCCGTGACGCGCCAGCTCGGCGCAGACGGCGGCGCCGATGCCCCCGCTGGCGCCGGTGACCACCGCATGGCGCCCGCGCAGCGGCGCCTGTCCGCTGTCGGGGACGGAGGGGGAGGCGGACATGGCGGCTTCTCCCGGCTCAGGCATTGAGGGCCATCTGCGCAGCGCGTTCGAGATTGCGCTCGAGCTGGGTGCGCCCGCCCACGTAGGGGCGCGGCCAGGCGACTCCCGCGTAATGCTGCTCGGCGGCGGCGTGCAGGGTCCAGGCCGGATCCGACAGGTGCGGACGGGCCAGCGCGCACAGGTCGGCGCGTCCGGCGGCGATGATGGTGTTCACGTGGTCGCTCTCGAAGATGTTGCCCACGGCGATGGTCGGCATGCCCAGTTCGTTGCGGATCTTGTCGGAAAAGGGAGTCTGGAACATGCGTCCGTACACCGGGCGCTCGTCCTTGCTCACCTGGCCCGAGGATACGTGCACGATGTCGGCGCCGGCCTCGCGGAACAGCGCCGAGATGCGCACCGCGTCCTCCGGCGTGGTGCCGCCCGGCACCCAGTCGTGGGCCGAGATGCGCACCGACATCGGGCGCCGCGCCGGCCAGACCTCGCGCATGGCGCGGAACACCTCCAGCGGGTAGCGGCAGCGGTTCTCCAAGCTGCCGCCGTAGTCGTCGTCGCGCCGGTTGGTCAGCGGCGAGATGAAGGAAGACATCAGGTAACCGTGCGCGGCGTGGAATTCCACCATGTCGAAGCCCGCCGCCTCGGCCCGCCGCGTGGCGGCGACGAACTGGTCGCGTATCCGTTGCATGTCCTCGCGGGTCATCGCGCGCGGCACCTGCGAGACCCCCTCGATCAGCGGCAGCGCGGACGGCGCGATCAGCGGCCAGTTGCCCTCGGGCAGCGGCTGGTCGACCCCCTCCCAGGACAGGCGGGTCGAACCCTTGCGTCCGGCATGTCCGATCTGCAGCCCGATGCGCGCGCCGGTGGCCGCGTGCACGAAGTCCACCAGGCGGCGCCAGCCGGCGGTGTGCGCGTCGTTCCAGATGCCCGTGCATCCGGGGGTGATGCGCGCATCCGGGGCCACGCAGGTCATCTCGGTCAGCACCAGGCCGGCGCCGCCGAGGGCGCGCGCCGCGTAGTGCTGGAAATGGAAGTCGCCGGGCATGCCGTCGGTGGCCGAGTAGGTGCACATGGGCGAGACCACGACGCGGTTGGCCAGCTGCATGTCGCGCAGGCTGAACGGCGTGAACATCGGCGGCACGGTGGGCGAGGCGGCATCGTCGGGCAGGCCGGCGCGGCGCTGGAACCAGCGATCGAAGGACTCCACGTAGCGTGGGTCGCGCAGCTTCTGGTTGGCGTGGCCCACGCGCTGGCTGCCGGTGAGCAGCGAGAAGGCGAACTGCTCGGGCTCCATGCGCGCGTAGGTCTCGATATTCTCGAACCAGGCCATGCGGTTGCGCGCCGCGCTCTGCAGCTTCAGGGCCTCGATCTCGCGCTCGGCCTGGAAGCCGGCGAGGCGCTCGGGCACCGTGCCCTCGCTGGCGCCGAGCACCCGCGCCAGCGCGATGGCATCTTCCATCGCCAGCTTGGTGCCGGAGCCGATGGAGAAATGCGCGGTGTGCGCGGCGTCGCCGATGAGCACGATGTTGTCCTTGAACCAGCGCTCGCACAGCACGCGGTTGAACTTCTGCCATACCGCCGAGCCGCGCAGGTGGCGCGCGTTGGACACCAGTTCGTGGCCGTCCAGGCGCTCGGCGAACAACTGCTCGCAAAAGCGCAGGGACTGCTCCTTTTCCATGCTGTCCAGTCCGGCCCTGAGCCAGGTCTCCTCCGGCGTCTCGACGATGAAGGTGGACCAGTCCTCGTTGAAGCGGTAGGCGTGCAGGTTGAACCAGCCCCACTCGGTCTGCTTGAAGGCGAAGGTGAAGGCGTCCAGGCGCTTGCGCGTGCCCAGCCAGATGTAGCGGCAGCGGCGCACGTCGATGCGCGGGTTGAAGTGCGCTTCGTGGCGGGCGCGGGTGCGCGAGGCCACGCCGTCGGCGCCCACCACCAGGTCGTAGTCGCGCGCGTAGGCGTCGGGATCGCTGAACTCGTGTTCCCACACCATGCGCACGCCGAGTTCGGCGGCGCGGCGCTGCAGGATCTCCAGCAGCTTGATGCGGGCGATGCCGCAGAAGCCGTGGCCGCTGGAGGTGATCCGGCGGTCCTTGAAGAACACGTCGATGTCGTCCCAGTGGTGGAAGTTGGCCTCGATCTGCTCCACCACCTGCGGGTCGGCCTCGCGGAAGCCCTGCATGGTCTGGTCGGAGAACACGATGCCCCAGCCGAAGGTGTTGTCGGCCGCGTTGCGGTCGAACACCGTGATGTCGTGGGCCGGATCGGCCTTTTTCATCAGGATGGCGAAATACAGTCCGGCGGGTCCGCCGCCCAGGCATGCGATGCGCATCGTCGTCTCTCCGCTGGCCGACCCGCCCGGGCGCCCTTCGGGCATGCCGGCGAGTCCTTGACCCATAAGTAGTTTAACTATGAAGCAAAAGCCGAAAAAAACGCCCTCGTCCTGCCGGGCCCGCCGCGCGGCGGGCCTACGGCATCGCGGGGGCCAGCTGGTTCTTCAGGTTGCCCAGCAATTCATGCAATTCCGACAGGTGCTGCTCGCCCAGCGGGGCCAGCAGCGACACCACCCATTGTTCGTGTTGCGCGGCCATGCGCGCGAACTGCGCGCGGCCCTGGCGGGTCAGGCACAGGTGGTAGGCGCGGCGGTCGGTCGGATCGTCGCGACGCTCCACCAGGCCCTCGGCGACCAGGCGGTCGGCCAGCCCGGTGACGTTGCCCCCGGTGACCATCAGCAGCTTGGAGACCTCGCGCATGCGCAGCCCGTCGGGGTAGCGGTACAGCTGGGACATGAGGTCGAAGCGCGCCAGCGAGGTGTCGAACACCTCGCGCATGCGGGTGCGCAGCTCGGACTCCAGCAGGTTGTGGCAGGCCAGCAGGCGCAGCCACAGGCGCAGCGCCACATGGTCTCCGGGTGCCGCGGACTCGGCGGCTTCGGGGGATGGGGAGGGGGTCTTCGGCATGGGCAGTTCGCTGGCCGCGCGAAGCAGCAGCGCAGGCGCGTCGGCACTGCGTAGTGTATCGGCTGCCCGCGGGGCGCCGCGCGACGGCGGGTGGTTCATGGCGAGTCCTTCAGCCGGAAGCGCTGCAGTTTGCCGGTCTCGGTGCGCGGCAGCTCCGTCACGAAACGGATCGCGCGGGGATACTTGTAGGGCGCCGCGTGGTTCTTGACGTAGTCCTGCAGCTGCGCCACCAGGGCCTGGTCGCCCGCGAAACCCTCGCGCAGCACCACGAAGGCCTTGACGATCTGGCCTCGCGCCTCGTCGGCCACGCCGATGACCGCGCAGTCGGCCACCGCCGGATGCTCGAGCAGCACCGACTCGACCTCCGGGCCGGCCACGTTGTAGCCCGAGGTGATGATCATGTCGTCCACCCGCGCGTGGTAGTAGAAGTAGCCGTCGGCGTCCGCGTGGTAGGTGTCGCCGGTCAGGTTCCAGCCGTCGCGCACGTAGCGGGTCTGGCGTTCGTCGGCCAGGTAGCGGCAGCCGGTCGGGCCGCGCACCGCCAGGGTTCCGGTCTGGCCGACGGGCACGTCGCGCATGTCGCCGTCGACCAGTCGCGCCTGGTAGCCGGGCAGCACCCGCCCCACCGCGCCTTCGCGGTAGTCCT
Source organism: Pseudomonadota bacterium (assembly GCA_021848345.1). Classification (GTDB taxonomy): domain Bacteria; phylum Pseudomonadota; class Gammaproteobacteria; order Burkholderiales; family Burkholderiaceae_C; genus Thiomonas_A. Next base: position 81,586 of record JAJZUV010000014.1, read on the forward strand.
CCGGCGCGGAGGCGATATAGATGTGCATCATCTCGGTGCCGCCGACGCCGTCGTACATGCCGGCGTCGCTGACCGCTTGCCACTGCTGGCGCGTGGCCAGGTTCAGCGCCTCTCCGGCCGACACGCATTTGCGCAGGCTGCGCAGGTCCTGGCGATCGCCCAGAGCTGCCAGCTGGCGGTAGCCGGTCGGCGAGGTCACGCAGATGGTCGCCCGGTGGCGCGCGATGGCCTCCACCAGGCGCGGCGGAGTGGGGCTTTCCAGCAGCACGGTGGCCGCGCGCGCGTGCAGCGCGAAGCACAGCAGCCCGCCCAGGCCGAAGGTGAAGGCCAGCGGCGGCGTGCCGATGAACACATCGTCCCGCGAGGGCTTCAGGCAGTGGCGGGGAAACACCTCGCACATCGCCAGCACGTCGCGGTGTGCGTGCACGCAACCCTTGGGCACCCCGGTGGTACCGGAGGTGAAGGCGATCAGCGCGGGCTCGTCGGCGGCGCTGTCCCAGGCCTCGAAGCCGGGGGCCGAGGCGGCCAGGCGGCGTTCGAAGTCGGCGTCGCCCACCAGCAGGACCTGGCGCAGCGTCGGACAGTCGGCGGCCGCCAGGTCGAGTTCGGCGTGCAGCGAGGCCGCGCACAGCGCATGCGAGATCTGCGCCTGCTGGACGATCTGGCGCAGCTCCTTGGCGCGCAGCAGGGGCATCGAGCCCACGGCCACGCCGCCGGCCTTCCACACGGCGAGCCAGCAGGCGGCCAGCCACGGCGAATTGGCGCCGCGCAGCAGCACGCGGTTGCCCGGCACCAGGTCGAGCTGCTCGCGCAGCACCCGGGCCAGGCGGTCCACCCGGTCCTGCAGTTCGCGGTAGCTCCAGGCCTCGGACTGCCCGTACACCGCGATGCGCTCGCCGTGGCCCTCGGCCACCGCGCGGTCGAGCAGCTCCACGCAGGCGTTGAGACGGGGCGGAAAATCCAGCCCGGGCCCGTCGAACAGAAGGTGCGGCCACTGCTCCGGCGGCGGCAGGTTGCGGCGTACGAAGTCGTCTTGCATGGCTCCCAGTGGAGCACGCGCAAGTCCTTTAGTCAAGAACGGTTTATACCTAAACCATCTCCGCGCAGGGTCTCCGAGGGGCTGACGCCGAAGGTCTCGCGGTACTGGGCCGCGAAGCGGCTCATGTGCACGAAACCAAAGGCCAGTGCGACCTGGGTCACCGACCGGCCGCAGCCCGGGTCGCGCAGCGCGGCGCGCACCGCGAGCAGGCGCTGGTGGCGCGCGTAGGCCAGCGGAGACATCCCGAAATGGCGCTTGAAGGCCCCCTCCAGGGTGCGCCGGCTCACGCAGGCGTCGCGCGCGATGGCGTCCAGGCTCAGCGCCTGGTCCAGGTGGGCGTGGATGTAGTCGCGTGCGCGCCGCAGGCAGCGCTGCGTGGCGGCGCCGGCCGGCGGCTTCGGCTCCTCGTCGCCGGGCAGGCGCAGCAGCGTGCTGAAGGCCGATACCAGGAACTGCTCGATGGCGGCGCGCGCGGCGGCGTGGCGCAACCAGGCGTCCGGGTGGCGGTCCAGGTTCAGGATCAGGTCCAGCGCGGCCTGCCACCAGGCAGCCACCTCGGCATCCCGGCGCGAGCGCGACAGCGCGAAGCGAGGCGAGACAGCGCGGCCGCCGGCGTCCGCGCAGCGATCGACGGCGTCGCAGGGCACGCGCAGCAGGATCATCGAACAGTCCTCGCTCCAGCGCATCAGGCTCACCGCATGCGGCTGCAACACGCTGAGGGTATGGGCGTCGACTGCCACCTGCTGGCCGTCGCAGCGCAGTTCGGCGCGCCCGCTGAGGGGGATCTGCACCATGTAGAAGTCGCCGCGCGCGCCGGGGTCGATGAGCACCTCGGCCCCATAGGCCAGCGCGTTCACCGAGATGTCCCCCAGAGAGAGTCGGTTGTGGCGCACGCGCAGCGTCTGCCGGCCGGAGCCCAGGGCCAGGCGGTGGGGCGAGAACACGGCGCCCATGCGACGGCTGACCTCCTCGGGGTCGCTGCTGCGCAGGAAGGGAAAACCATCCAGCGGAAGCCGGCTGGGGCTGTTCGAGGATGAAGCTTGCATGTCGCGCGGGCCGGGAAACGCGGTCACGTTCCCTCGGGGGGGCCGGAAATGCGGCTGAGTATCCGCTCCAGTCCCTCGGCATGCGGCTAGGTGATATCCCTAGTCGATGACAAGTTCGCGGAATTCCTGCGCAAATCGGATGCCCGAGGCCGCGGGAACGCGCTTTGCGGATAGTGTCTTTGGCGCCGACGCGGCAGCATCCCTGGCATGCCGAACTCCTCGTCCTCCCCCTTCGACGTGCTGCTCGTGGGCAGCGGCATCAACTCCCTGGTGTGCGCCGCGCTGCTGGCGCGCGACGGGCGGCGCGTGCACGTGCTCGAACGCGAGCCGGTGCACGGCGGCTGCATCCGCACCGACGAGCTGACCCTGCCCGGCTTCGCCCACGACACCCTGTCCACCGCGCACCCCTTGTTCGTGGTCGGCCCGGCGCACGCGGCGCTGGGCGAGGCCATGCGTCAGGCGGGGATGGAATACTGCAACAACGACACGCCGACCGGGGTGTTGATGCCCGACGGCGCCAGCCTGGTGCTGTCGACCTCGCGCGAGCGCAACGTGCAGGCCTTCGAGGCCTGCCGACCGGGCGCTGGCGCCGCCTATGCCGCGGCGATGGCCGAGGTGCAGGACAACGCGGAACTGGTGTTCGCGCTGCTGGGCCAGGAACTGTGGCGCTGGCCCACCGCGAAGATGCTCGCGCGCAAGGCCTGGAAACAGGGAGCCCTGCCGCTGTCGGGCTTTTTCGGCGCGGCGCTGGAACCGGCGCGCGCCTGGCTGCAGCGGGCCTTCGGCGACGCCGATTCGCCGGTCGCCGCGCTGCTGGCGCCGTGGACCCTGCACACCGGACTGGGGCCGGATTCGCCGGTGTCGGCGCTGATGGACAAGGTGGTCGCCTTCACGCTGGAGGCGGTGGGCATTCCGCTGGTCAAGGGGGGCAACGCCGGCACGGTGCGCGCGCTGCGCAGCCTGATCGAGCAGGCCGGCGGCAGCCTGGAGACCGGAGCCGACGTGGAGCAGGTGCTGGTGCGGGGCGGCCGCGCCTGCGGCGTGCGCCTGCGCGGCGGGCGCGAGCTGCTGGCCTCCGACGTGGTGTGCAGCGTCACGCCCACCCAGCTGTACCTGCGCCTGCTGTCCGAGCACAAGCTGCCGCCGGAGGTGCTGCAGCAGGCGCGCGCCTACCGCTACGGCAAGGGCAATATGCAGATCCACCTGGCCCTGTCCGAGGCGCCGCGCTGGCCCGACGCGGCGCTGGGCAGCGCCACCTACCTGCACCTGAGCGGCGGGACCAATGCCGTGTCGCGCGCCGTCAACGAAGCCGAGCGCGGGCTGCTGCCGGCGCAACCCACCATCTGCGTGGCCCAGCCCACCGCGGTGGACCCGAGCCGCGCCCCCGAAGGGCGCCACATCCTGTGGATCCAGTTGCCCGAATGCCCGCGCGAGCCGCGCGGCGACGCGGCCGGCGAGATCGCCGTGGATCCCGGCGCGGGCTGGACCCCGGCGCTGCGGGAGGCCTACGCCGACCGGGTGCTCGCGGCCGTCGCCCGCCACGCGCCGAACCTTCCCGACAGCATCCTCGGGCGCAGCGTGCTGTCACCGGCCGACCTGGAGCGCCTGAACATCAACCTGGTCGGCGGCGACCCGTACGGCGGCGACTGCGGGCTCGACCAGTCCTTCCTGTGGCGCCCGCTGCGCGGGCAGCGCAACCACGAGACTCCCATCGCCCACCTGTGGCACATAGGAGCCTCCACCCACCCCGGGCCCGGCCTGGGCGGCACCTCGGGCTTCCACGTGGCCGGCCTGCTGGGCCGACACTGAGGCGGCCGCCGAAGCAGGGCGCATCCGTACCCCACGACTTTCCACCTTTCCGACGAGGAGCCTCGCATGCCCGAGCAACTTTCCGCCTTCGCCTCCGCCCTGGCCGCCGGCTCGATCCGCGTGGTCGACCTGACCCAGACCCTGAACGAGGAATTCCCGCCGCTGCAACTGCCTCCCCAGTTCGGCCAGGTGTGGGGCTTCAAGCGCGAACGCATCAGCCATTATGACGAGCAGGGCCCCGCGTGGTACTGGAACAATTTCTCCTGCGGCGAACACACCGGAACCCACTTCGACGCCCCGGCCCACTGGGTCACCGGCAAGGATTACGCGGCCAACACCGTGGACACCATCGAGCCGCGGCGCTTCATCGCGCCGGCCTGCGTGGTCGACGCCAGCGCCGAGGTGGCGGCCGACCCGGACTGGCTGCTCGGCGTGGACTTCCTGCAGGCCTGGGAGGCTCGCCACGGACGCATCGCCTCCGGTTCCTGGCTGATCTTCCGCACCGACTGGTCGCGCCGGGTGAGCGATCCGGCCGCCTTCCTCAACATGCGCGAGGACGGCGCCCACACCCCGGGGCCGACCCAGCAGACCGTGGAGTGGCTGATCCGCGAGCGCGACGTGCAGGGATTCGGCGTGGAGACCATCAACACCGACGCCGGCCAGTCCTACGCCTGGCCGCTGCCCTATCCCTGCCACACGCTGATGCACGGCGCCAACAAGTACGGCCTGCAGTGCCTGAAGAACCTGGACCAGCTGCCGCCCAAGGGCGCGCTCATTTTCAGCGCGCCGCTGAAGATCGAGCAGGGCTCGGGCTCGCCGCTGCGGGTCCTGGCGCTGGTGCAGGACTGAAGCGGCGAAGCCGCGAAGCCCACCATTCAAAACCACGGAGACATCCCGATGAACACCAAGATTTCCCGCAAGCTCGTCGTCGGCGCGCTGGCCCTGGGGGCGGCCTGTGCGCTGCCCGCCGCGCATGCCGGCAACCTGGAGCCGGCGGGCATCAACACCGGCGGCACGAGCTTTTTCGACGGCTTCGGCGCCACCAAGCCGGGCCTGGCCTACCTGGGCTACTACCAGTACCAGAGCTACAACCGCATCGACGACAACAACGGCAACGAGTCGCCGGGCTTCAAGAGCCCGAACATCGACGTGTTCCTGATGCTCAACCAGCTGGCCTACA
>JAJZUV010000003.1 GCA_021848345.1 Pseudomonadota bacterium
CCCCGACCATCATCACGTCGCCGTGGGCGAAGTTGATCAGGTTGACGATCCCGTAGACCATCGTGTAACCCAGTGCTACAAGGGCATACATGCTGCCCAGCACCAGGCCGTTCACCAACTGCTGTATAAAAGTTTGCATCCCGAAAGTCCTTGTGGGTACGGTGCACGCGATGCGGCTACCCATGCGACCTCGGGGTTTCGCGGAAGGTGATCCCGCGCTTCCCCCGCCGGGGCTCCGCCCGCGCCTGGTGGGCTCGGACGGGACTCCGGCATGCCGATGAGTCTCCTGGTGGCAGACCACTCAGGCGCACCCGTGATCTTGCCGACTTTGTAGGTTTAACCGGTAATGATAACCACGGGGATTAACCCGTCTCCCCCACAGGCTGGGGGCAAGCCCTGTTGCGCGAAGGTCCCGCACTGTGCTCGCCGTCGGCTCGACAAGGGCCCGACGAGCCGGATGGGACCGACCGTCCGGGTCCGCTCCACGACGAGGGCTCGGCATGGATTCCGTGCGGGAAGCCAGCAAGGGAAGCAGCAAGATGCATGCCCGCATGTTGCAACGCACGATGCCGCGTGCGCGGGCGGGGTTCAGTCGCCTGTTCCATCCCCCGGCGTCGCCTCCGGGCTCTCGTCGGACGGCTCGCCACGCGCACCGGCCGCGCCCGCGCGTGCCTGCCGGTTCAGGCGCCGAAGCTCCGCCAGGCGCTCTCCGAGGCGCGCCTCCAGGCCGCGCGGCGTGGGCCGATACAGGCGAGCCTCCGCCATGCCCTGCGGGAAATAGCGCTCGCCGGCGGCGAAGGCGCCGGGCTCGTCGTGCGCGTAGCGGTACTCGGCCCCCGCACCGATTTCGCGCATCAGGCGCGTCGGTGCATTGCGCAGGTGCATGGGAACCGGCGCGCTGCCGTGCCGACGCACCAGTTCGCGCGCCTCGCCGGCGGCGACGTAGGCGGCATTGGACTTGGGCGCCAGCGCCAGGTAGAGCACGGCCTGCGCCAGCGCCAGTTCGCCCTCGGGACTGCCCAGGCGTTCGTAGGCGGCCATCGCGTCCAGGCTCAGCGAAAGCGCGCGCGGATCGGCCAGCCCGATGTCCTCGCTGGCCATGCGAATCAGACGCCGGCCGATGTAGGCGGCGTCCACGCCGCCGTCGACCATGCGCGAGAACCAGTACAGCGCGGCGTCGGGATCGCTGCCGCGCACCGATTTGTGCAAGGCCGAGATGACGTCGTAGAACTGGTCGCCGCCCTTGTCGTAGCGACGCAGGGTCTCGGCCAGCGCGGACTGCAGCAGGGCCATGTCCACGCTGGCGCTTCCCGCCGCCCTCGCCGTGGCGGCGACCGCCTCGACCGCGTTGAGCAGCCGCCTGCCGTCGCCGTCGGCGTGCTCGGCCAGCAGGCGCAGCGCGTCGGGCTCGATGTCCAGTCCTCCGCTGGCCTGCAGGCCGCGGCGCGCCAGCAGTTCCAGTTCCTTCGGCTGCAGCGATTGCAGCACGTAGACGGTGGCGCGCGACAGCAAGGCGCTGTTGACCTCGAAGGAGGGGTTCTCGGTGGTCGCGCCGATGAAGGTGAACAGCCCCGATTCGACATGCGGCAGGAAGGCGTCCTGCTGGCTCTTGTTGAAGCGGTGCACCTCGTCGACGAACACCAGCGTGGGCTGGCCGGCGGCGCGCGCCGCCTGCGCCTGCACCACCGCCTCGCGAATCTCCTTGACCCCGGCGAGCACCGCGGAAATGGCGATGAAATGGGCCCCGAAACGCTGCGCGATGAGCCTGGCGAGCGTGGTCTTGCCCACGCCGGGCGGGCCCCACAGGATCATCGAATGCAGGCGCCTGGTATCGAAGGCCAGGCGCAGCGGCTTGCCGGGCGTCAGCAGGTGCGCCTGGCCGATCACCTCGTCGATGTCGCGCGGCCGCAGACGCTCGGCCAGGGGCGCGTCGGCACCCGCTCGCGGAGCGCCGGACGGAGCCGGATCCTGCGGATCGGGGTCGAACAGGTCGGCGCTGCGGACCATGATCGGGGCCTGCGAGGCTTCAGGCCCCGCCGGGGCGGATCACCGCGGCGCCGGGGGGCGGCGTGAATTCGAAGCTTCCGGCGGGAAACGCGGGGTTGGCGTGCTGCGCGCTGAACCGGATGGTCGAGGTGCGGCGAAAGGCGTCGCGCAGGACCATCTCCTCGAGCTGCGGACCCTGCGCGCTTTCGCGCAGGCCCAGGCGCACCCAGACGAAGGACGAGTCGCTGCTGCGCGGCGTGGCCTGCACCCATTGCAGCCCGCCTTGCGCGGGCAATGCCTGGAGCCGGAACACCCGCTGCACGTCGGCCCCGGCCAGCAAGGCCGCGGGCGTGCTGCCCAGCGCCTCGGTCTGGGTGCTGATGGTCACCTGGTCCAGGTCGTGGTCGTAGGTCCAGATGGTGCTCCCGTCGCTGACGATGTCCTGCCGGTAGGGCTTGAGGTACACCCAGCGAAAGCGCCCCGGACGCTCGAAGGAAAAGCGGCCGGAAGACACCTGCGGAGCGCCGCCCCGGTCGGTCGCCACGCTTTGCGTGAACTCGGCCTGGGCGCCGTGGGTGTCGTGCAGCCACTGCTGCAGCAGCGTGAGCCCGTCGGGCGCCGCGGCGACGGCCAGGGGCAGGGTCGCGCCGAACAGGGCCAGGCCCAGCAACAGGCGCCGCGCAGCGGAAATGGGGGCTGGGAAACGGGACATCGACGGGTGCCTCGGTGGAGCGGAAGTCAGGGTGGATGGGAATGCGACGGCGCCGGCGCGCCCTGCGCGGGCCTCAGGACTCGCCGCGCGCGGGCACCAGGATGTCGCGGTTGCCGTTGCTCGACAGCGGCGACACCAGACCGGCCTTTTCCATCTGGTCGAGCAGGCGCGCCGAGCGGTTGTAGCCGATGCGCAGGTGACGCTGCACCAGCGAGATCGAGGCCTTGCGGTTCTGCAGCACGATCTGCACGGCCTGGTCGTACAGCGGGTCGCTCTCGGCGTCGCCGCCGCCCTCGAAACCGCCGGCCTCGCCGTCGGCGCCGAGTTCGGGCTCGAGCAGGCCCGGCACGTAATCGGGTTCGCCCTGGGTCTTGAGCTGCTCGACCACCCGATGCACCTCGGAGTCGGAGACGAAGGCTCCGTGCACCCGCTGCGGCGCGCCGGAGCCGGGCGGCAGGTACAGCATGTCGCCCATGCCCAGCAGGCTCTCGGCGCCCATCTGGTCGAGGATGGTGCGCGAATCGACCTTGCTGGACACCTGGAAGGCGATGCGCGTGGGAATGTTGGCCTTGATCAGCCCGGTGATCACGTCCACGCTGGGGCGCTGCGTGGCCAGGATCAGGTGAATGCCCGCGGCGCGCGCCTTCTGCGCCAGGCGGGCGATGAGTTCCTCGATCTTCTTGCCCACGACCATCATCAGGTCGGCCAGCTCGTCGATGACCACCACGATGAAGGGCATGTGCTGCAGCGGCTCCGGACTCTCCGGGGTCAGCGACAGCGGATTGGGCACGTGTTCGCCGCGCTGCGCCGCTTCCGCGATGCGCGCGTTGTAGCTGGCCAGGTTGCGCACGCCCAGCTTGCTCATGACCTTGTAGCGACGGTCCATCTCGCCCACGCACCAGTTCAGCGCGTGCGCGGCCTGCTTCATGTCGGTGACCACCGGCGCCAGCAGGTGCGGGATGCCCTCGTACACGCTGAGCTCGAGCATCTTCGGGTCGATCATGATCATGCGCACCTGGCGCGCCTCGGCCTTGTACAGCAGGCTGAGGATCATCGCGTTGATGCCCACCGACTTGCCCGAACCGGTGGTGCCGGCGACGAGCAGGTGGGGCATGCGCGCCAGGTCGGCCACCACCGGGTTGCCGACGATGTCCTTGCCCAGGCCCATGCTGAGCATGGACTGCGCGTCGTTGTAGACCTGCGATCCCAGGATCTCGCCCAGGCCGATGGTCTGGCGCTTGGCGTTGGGAAGCTCCAGCGCCATGGTGTTCTTGCCGGGGATGGTCTCGACCACGCGGATGCTCACCAGCGACAGCGCGCGCGCCAGGTCGCGCGAAAGCGTCACCACCTGCGAACCCTTCACCCCGGGCTCGGGCTCCACCTCGTAGCGCGTGATCACCGGGCCGGGCAGCGCCGCCACCACGCGCACGGACACGCCGAAGTCCTTGAGCTTCTTCTCGATCAGGCGCGAGGTGAACTCCAGGGTCTCGGCCGACACCGCGTCGCGCGCGGCCTGCGCCTGGTCGAGCAGGTCCAGCGTGGGCAGGGCCGAGTTGGGCATCTCCTGGAACAGCGCCTTCTGGCGCTCGCGCTGCACGCGCGGCGACTGCGCGACCTGCACGACGGCCGGCTCGATGAACACCGGGGCGAACACTTCCTCGGTTTCACGGGCGGCCTGGTCCTGCACGTCGGCCTCGCGCTCGCGCAGCGCCAGCTGACCGGCCTCGCGGTCCTGGCGCCGCGCGCGGCGCGCGCGCAGGCGATTCCAGGCCCACTCGATGCCCGCGCCGCAACGCTCGGCGGCATCGACCCAGCTGAAGCGCGCGAACCAGGACAGCGACATCAGGAATACCGCCAGCAGCACGATGGCGCTGCCGGTGAACCCCAGCAGGTGCTGCAGCCCCCCGCCCAGCCAGGAACCGATGACCCCGCCGGCCTGGCCCGGAAGCAGCGCCCCCAGGTGCCACAGGCGCGTGGCCTCCAGCGCCGCGCTGGACAGCGGCAGCAGCGCCAGGCCGGCCGCGAAGCCCAGGCGGCGCCACCAGGAGACGGGCTCGTCCTGCGCGGCGGCCTCCAGCGCGGCCGGATGGGCCTGGCGCCAGGCCCGCAGCAGCCCGTACAGCCCCATGGGCAGGATCCACAACGCGGAAAAGCCCAGCAGGAAATACAGGATGTCGGCGGCCCAGGCGCCGACCGTCCCCACCAGATTGGCGGTGGCGTGGGAGGCTGAGCCGGAGGTCGACCACGAGGGATCGTCCCGGTGGTAGCTGAGCAGCGCCAGCAGCAGCAACAGCCAGGCGATGGCGCCGCTGGCCAGGCGCAACTCGGCCAGCAGGCGACTCTTGCGCGCGGCGGGGCGGCGCGCTTCGTTGCGCGTACCGATCCAGGGCAGGGAAAAACGACTCAAGGTTGCAACGGGAAAGTACGCGGCCGGTGCGCGTCGGGACGGCTCAGGTCATGTTGGCGATGCGATCGCGCACCACCAGCGAGCCGTCGTCGCGATCGAGCACCAGCGACTGTTGTTCGAAATCCTTCATCACGCGGCTGACCATCTCGCGCGACGCGCCGACCATCTTGGCCAGGTCCTGACGCGAGGGCTTGTTGCGCACGATGCGCTCGGCGCCATCGGTCTCGCTCATTTCCAGCAGCGCACGCGCAACGCGCCCGTAGACGTCCAGCAGGGCCAGCGACTCGATCTTGCGATCGGCGCCGCGCAGGCGATGCACCAGACCGCGCATGATCGAGAAACTCATGCTGGTGTTCTCGGGCAGGCTTTGCAGAAAGGCCACGCGCCCGAGCATCAGCACGTCGGTCTGCACCTCGGCGATCACCGAGGCCGAATGCGGCTGGCCGTCGATCAGGCTCATCTCGCCGACATGGTCGCCGGGATGCAGCACCGCCAGGATCACCTCGCGCCCGCGCGAATCCACGCTGATCACGCGCGCGCGGCCGGCCAGGATGATGAACAGGGCATTGGAGCGCCCGCCCTGTTCGACCAGGCATTCGCCGCGCTTGTAGCGCTTCTTGACGATGGACTGCGAAAGCGTCCAGGCTTGCGCCTCGGTGAGCACCGAGAACATCGGCACGCGCCGCACCAGATCGATATTCGAGATCGCAACCATGTCGTGTCCGCCGCTGTTGCCCAGGTGCATGCTAACCCACCACGGCCGCCGGCGAACGCCCCGGGGCGCGCGCCGGGGCGGCGCCCTAGAATCACGGTTGGCCCGGCGGGCAGGCGCCGCCAGCGCGACGCGCCCTCTCCCGCCCGGCGCTCCCTTCACCATCTCACGGGATTTTCATGAGCACGCGACACGCCCAAGTCCTCATTCTCGGCTCCGGCCCGGCCGGCTACTCGGCCGCCGTCTACGCCGCGCGCGCCAACCTCAAGCCGCTGCTGGTCACCGGCATGGCGCAGGGCGGACAACTGATGACGACCACCGAAGTCGACAACTGGCCGGCCGACGTCGAGGGTGTGCAGGGGCCCGACCTGATGGCCCGCTTCGAGGCCCATGCCCGGCGCTTCGACACCGAGATCGTGTTCGACCACATCCACACGGTGGACCTGAAGTCGCGCCCCTTCGTGCTGCAGGGCGACAGCGCCACCTATACCTGCGACGCGCTGATCATCGCCACCGGCGCCTCGGCCAAGTACCTGGGGCTGCCCAGCGAACAGGCCTTCATGGGCCGCGGCGTGTCCGGCTGCGCCACCTGCGACGGCTTTTTCTACCGCGAGCAGGACGTGTGCGTGGTGGGCGGCGGCAACACCGCGGTCGAGGAGGCGCTGTACCTGACCGGCATCGCGCGCAAGGTCACGGTGATCCACCGGCGCGACCGTTTCCGCGCCGAGCCCATCCTGATCGACCGCCTGATGCAGCGCGTGGCCGAGGGCAAGGCCGAGCTGCGCCTGTGGAGCGAACTCGACGAGGTGCTGGGCGACGCCAGCGGGGTCACGGGCGTGCGCGTGCGCGACAACCGCAGCGGGCAGACCAGCGACATCGCGCTGTCCGGGTGTTTCATCGCCATCGGGCACCAGCCGAACACCGGCATCTTCGAGGGCCAGCTGGCGATGAAGGACGGCTACATCGTCACCCGCAGCGGGCTGGAGGGCATGGCCACCGCCACCAGCGTGCCCGGCGTGTTCGCCGCCGGCGACGTGCAGGACCATGTGTATCGCCAGGCCATCACCAGCGCCGGCACCGGCTGCATGGCCGCGCTGGACGCGCAGCGCTACCTGGAAAACCAGGGCTGAAGGCGGCCTGGCGGGAAGCCCCCTCGCCGCGCGCGGGGGCCCCGGCCCGTCTCAACCGGCGACGGGCGGCGGCGCGTTCAGGAAATGCGCGCGGTAGTGCAGCAGTTCGTCGATGGATTCGTGAATGTCGGCCAGCGCGGTGTGCTCCTGGCGCTTCTTGAAGGCGGAGTGCACCTCCGGGCGCCAGCGCCGCGCCAGCTCCTTGAGAGTGCTGACGTCCAGGTTGCGGTAGTGGAAAAAAGCCTCCAGGCGGGGCATCCAGCGCGCCATGAAGCGGCGGTCCTGGCAGATGCTGTTGCCGCACATGGGACTTTTCCCCGCCGGCACGTAGCGGGCCGCGAAATCGATCATCGCCTGCTCCGCCCCCGGCTCGTCCACGGTGCTGGCCGCGACCCGCGCGGTCAGCCCGGAACGCCCGTGGGTGCCCTGGTTCCAGGCGTCCATCGCCGCCATCACCTCGGCCGGCTGGTGCACCGCGATCACGGGCCCCTCGACCCGGCGCGTGACCTGGGCATCGGTGACCACCAGCGCGACCTCGATGATGCGGTCGTTCAGCGGATCCAGGCCGGTCATCTCCATGTCGACCCACAGGAGATTGGATTCGTGCAAAGGCAGATCGGAGGGATTCAGGATGGTGCTCATGCGCGCAGGGCGGGGAGCCGGGCCTGCCGCGACCCGCGGCCGCGCGCCGACACCCCGCGAATGGGATAATGGGGCCGCCGCGCGAGCCCTGCGCGGCGCATCGAATCCGCATTCTCGCATGAGCCCCGACCACGCCGGACGGCCCCCCGTCCGGTCGCTTCCATGAGTGCCTCCCGCATTTCCCTTTTCTGCAGCCTGGGATTCGCCGCCGCGCTGCTGCTGGCCACCGCGCTTCGCCTGTGGCTGGGCCTGCGCCAGATCCGCCACGTGCAGCGCCATCGCGAACGCGTGCCCGAGGCCTTCGCCGGGGTGATCGGGGTCGAGGCCCACCGCAAGGCGGCCGACTACACCAGCGCGCGCCAGCGCGTGGGCCTCTGGCATACCCTGTTCTCGGCGGTGGTCGTGCTGGGCTGGACCCTGCTGGGCGGTCTGCAATGGCTGGCCGGACTGAATTCCGCGGCCTTCGGCAGCGGCCTGGGCGCGCAATTGCTGCTGCTGGCCGAATTCGGCCTGATCGGGGCGCTGCTCGACCTTCCCTGGGATCTGTGGCGCACCTTCGGGCTGGAGTCGCGCTTCGGGTTCAATCGCAGCACGCCGGCCTTGTTCGCCGCCGACCAGCTCAAGGGCCTGCTGCTGGGCGCGGCGCTGATGGCGCCGCTGGCCTTGCTGGTGCTATGGCTGATGCGCATCAGCGACTGGTGGTGGCTGTGGGCCTGGGCCGGCTTCGCCGGCTTCAGCCTGGCCATGATGGTGATTTTCCCGACCTGGATCGCGCCCCTGTTCAATCGATTCGAGCCCCTGCCGGACGGCGAGGTGAAGACCCGTGCGCAGGACCTGATGCGGCGCTGCGGCTTCGCGCTGCAGGGCCTGTACGTGATGGACGGCTCGCGGCGCAGCGCGCACGCCAACGCCTATTTCACCGGCATCGGCTCGGCCCGCCGCGTGGTGCTGTTCGACACCCTGCTCGGCCAGCTCGACGCGCTGCAGATCGAGGCCGTGCTGGCGCACGAGGTCGGGCATTACAAGCGGCGCCACATCCAGCAGCGCCTGGTGCTGACCCTGGCGATGAGCCTGGGCGGCTTCGCGCTGCTGGGATGGCTGGCCTCGCGCAGCTGGTTCTACACCGGGCTGGGGTTCCAGCCCGACCTGCTGGCCGGCAACGCCGCCGCCGCGCTGATCCTGTTCAGCCTGGCGCTGCCCGTGTTCGGGGTGTTCGTCACGCCGCTGGGAGCCGGCTGGTCGCGCAGGCACGAGTTCGAGGCCGACGCCTACGCCGCCGAGCACAGCGACGCCCATGCGCTGGGCAGCGCGCTGCTGCGCATGTACCGCGACAACGCTTCCACGCTCACGCCGGACCCCTGGTTCGTGCGCTTCTACTACAGTCACCCGCCGGCGCTGCAGCGCCTGGCGCGCCTGGGCCTTCCGGCGGCGCCGGCCGTGCCCGCCTGATCGCCCCCCGCGTGCGCCACTCGCAGACCCGGAGCGCGCGAGCGCCGGAGCAGTCGTCCGCGCCGACGGACGGCGTGCGCGCGCGTATCGTCGGCGCCTTCGGCCGCAACTACCTGGCGCAAGAGGGCGCCGGCCCGGCCGTGGCCTGCGTCGCGCGGGGCAAGCGCAGCGAAGTGGTATGCGGCGACGAGGTGATGTTGCAACCCGGCGATCCCGCGCTGATCCTGCGGGTCCTGCCCCGGCGCAATGCGCTGTGGCGCGAGGACGCGTGGCGCAGCAAGGTGTTCGCGGCCAATCTGGACCTGCTGCTGGTGGTCACCGCGCCGGAGCCGACGCCCAACCTGGACCTGGTGGGCCGCGCGCTGATCGCGGCGCGCGCCGAGGGCATCGACACCCTGCTGCTGCTCAACAAATGCGAGCTCCCCGGCGCGGCGGCGCTGCGCGCGCGCCTGCGCCCGCTGGAAAGCGCCGGCCAGGCGCTGCTCGAATTGTCGGCACGCCAGCACCCGGCGCGGGCGCTGGAAAGCCTGCGCCCGTGGCTGGAGCGCCGCACCTGCATGCTGATCGGCGCATCCGGCGTGGGCAAGTCCACGCTGGCCAACGCGCTGGTGCCGGGTCTGCAGGCGCAGACCCAGGAGTTGAGCGAGGCGCTCGATGCCGGGCGCCACACCACGACCAGCACGCGATTGTGGAAGCTCCCAGGCCTGCCGGAGGGCAGCGCGCTGCTGGACTCGCCCGGCTTCCAGGCCTTCGGACTGCATCACCTGAGCGTGACCCAGCTGCAGCACGCGCTTCCGGAGCTGGCAGCGCGCATCGGGCAGTGCCGGTTCCAGAACTGCAGCCATCGCCAGGAGCCCGGCTGCGTGGTGCGCGACGCCGTGCAGGCCGGCGAGATCGACCCCGAGCGCTACGCGCTGTATCTGCGGGTCCTGGGCGAGCTGCTGGCGCCGCGGCACTGAAGCGGGCGGCGCGCGAGGGCTTCAGTCGGGCAACTGGCCCAGCAGCATGAACTCCATCAGCGCCTTCTGCACATGCAGGCGGTTCTCGGCCTCGTCCCACACCACGCTCTGCGGACCGTCGATGACCTCGCCCTGCACTTCCTCGCCGCGATGCGCGGGAAGGCAGTGCATGAACAATGCCTGAGGGTCTGCACGCTCCATCATCCGGGTGTCGACCATGAAGCCCTGGAAGGCCTGCAGGCGCTGCGCGTTCTCGGCCTCGTAGCCCATGCTGGTCCACACGTCGGTGGTCACCAGATGGGCGCCCTCGCAGGCCTGCAGCGGGTCGTCGAAACAGCGCAGGCATGCGCGCTCGGCCTCGCTCACCGGATAGCCGGCGCGCTGCAGGTCCACGCCGTAACCCGCGGGACCGCTGAAGTGCACCTTGAAGCCGAGGATGGCCGCCGCCTGCAGCCAGGTGTAGAGCATGTTGTTGGCGTCGCCCACCCAGGCCACCGTCTTGCCGGCGATGTCGCCCCGGTGCTCGATGTAGGTGAACACGTCCGCCAGCACCTGGCAGGGGTGGAACTCGTTGGTCAGGCCGTTGATCACCGGCACCCGCGAATGGGCGGCGAAGCGCTCGACGATGTCGTGGCCGTAGGTGCGGATCATCACCAGGTCGACCATGCGGGAGAACACCTGCGCCGCATCCTCGATGGGCTCGCCTCGACCGAGCTGGCTGTCGCGGGTGTTGATGTAGATCGCGGCGCCGCCGAGCTGGTGCATGCCGGCCTCGAAACTCAGCCGGGTGCGCGTGGAATGCTTCTCGAAAATCATCGCCAGCGTGCGGTCGACCAGCGGCTGGTGCATCTCGTAGCGCTTGAAGCGCGCCTTGATCAGCGAGCTGCGATGGAACAGGTAGGCGTATTCCTCGCGGTCGAGGTCGCTGAACTGCAGGTAATGGCGAGGCGTCGGGTGGCTCATCGCATGGCTCCTCAGGCGGCAGCGACGAAACGCTGCACCAGCGGCACCAGCAGCGCCAGCAGTTGCTCGGCCTCCTCGCTGCGCAGCACCAGCGCCGGCAGCAGCCGGATCACGGTGTCGTGGGTGACGTTGATCAGCAGACCGGCCTGACGCGCCTGCTCGACCAGCGCGCCGCAGGGACGCTCGAGCTCGATGCCGATCATCAGGCCGCTGCCGCGCACCTCGCGCACCCCCGGCAGGCCGCCCAGGCGCTCGCGCAACTGCTCGATCATCCAGGCACCGACGCGGGCCGCGTTGTCCAGCAGCCCTTCGTCCTCGACGATGGACAGGGTCTCGAGCGCGGCGCGGCAGGCCAGCGGATTGCCGCCGAAGGTGCTGCCGTGCTGGCCGGGGCCGAACACCCGCGCCGCCTCGCCGTAGCCCAGCAGCGCGCCGATCGGAACGCCCGAGGCCAGCCCCTTGGCCATGGCCACCACGTCGGGGCGCACATCGGCCCACTGGTGCGCCAGCCACTTGCCGGTGCGCCCCATGCCGCACTGCACCTCGTCGATCATCAGCAGCCAGCCGTGGCGGTCGCACATGCGCCGCAGGAAACGCAGGAATTCCAGCTGCGCGGGCCGGATGCCCCCCTCGCCCTGGATGGCCTCGATGAACACCGCGCTCAGCCCCGGGTTGTCGCGCGCGGCGCGTTCGACGGCCGCCTCGTCGTTGAGCTCGACGCGTACGAAACCCTCGACCAGCGGCTCGAAGCCCTGCTGCACCTTCGGGTTGCCGGTGGCCGACAAGGTGGCCAGCGAACGCCCGTGGAACGCTCCCTCGAACACCAGGATCTGCGGCAGCGCGTGACCCCGGCGATGCCCCCAGAGGCGGGCCAGCTTGATCGCCGCCTCGTTGGCTTCCAGCCCGGAGTTGCAGAAGAACGCCGCATCGGCGCCGGACAGCGCGCACAGGCGGTCGGCCAGCCGGTCCTGCAGCGGGATTTCGTACACGTTGGAGCAGTGGATCAGCTTGCCCACCTGGTCGCGCAGCGCAGCCACGAGGCGCGGGTGCGCATGCCCGACGGTGTTGACGGCGATGCCGCCGAGACCGTCGAGATAGCGCCGCCCCTGCTCGTCCCACACCCATACGCCCTCGCCGTGGCTGAGCGCCAGCGGTTGGCGGGAATAGTTCTGCATCAGGTGGCCGGGCATGGGCTGTTCCTCGATGATGGGCAATGGGCTGTCGGCTATCGGCAGGCGCCGGCGGGTGCCGGCCTGCGCTGGCGTGCTGCGGGAGGGCCGCGCGGCGGCCGCGGCGGGCGGCTCGCCCGCGGGTATCGGGCCGCCAACGCTCCAGGCGCGAATTCGCGCAAGGTCCGATTATAGGAAGCGCCGCTCGCGCATCCACCCGGCCAGGCGATCGGCGGGCATCGGACGGGCGAACCAGTACCCCTGCGCGCAGTCGCAACCGCGCTCGCGCAGGAACTCCAGCTGGGCCCGCGTTTCCACGCCCTCGGCCACCACCCGCAGGCCCAGGCCGTGCGCCATGGTGACGATCGCCTCGACGATCGCGCGGTCGCTCGCATGCTCCTCGATGCCGATGACGAAGCTGCGGTCGATCTTGAGTTCGTGCACCGCGAAGCGCTTGAGGTAGGACAGGGAGGAGAAACCGGTCCCGAAGTCGTCCACGCTGACCGCGAAGCCGGCGGCCGTCAACTGCTCCACCTTGGCGCAGGAGACCAGCGGATCGGCCATCGCGCTCTCGGTGATTTCCAGGCACAGGCGCTGCGGCGCGACCTCGTGCTGGCGCAGGATGGCCAGCAGCGACTCGACCATGCCCTCGTGGTGGAAATGCACGGCCGACAGGTTCAGGCTCAGCAGGCCGGGCCGCAGGCCCCGCGCATCCCAGGCACGCAACTGGCGGCAGGCCTCGTGCAACACCCATTCGGTGAGTTCGCCGATGAGCCCGCAACCCTCGGCCAGCGGCACGAAACTCGCCGGCGACACCGAGGTGCCGTCGCCTCGGCGCCAGCGCAGCAACGCCTCGCAGCCGTGCAGCACGGCGTCGCCGGCACGCAACTGGGGCTGGTAGTCCAGCGACAGCTCGCCGCCCTGCGCGAGCGCGCGGCGCAGGGCCTGCTCCAGTTCGAAGCGCGCGCGCAGGTCCTGCATCAGCGTGGGGCTGTAGCTCTGCACGGGATCGGCGCCCGGCTGGCGCGCGCCCTGCAGCGCGGCCTCGGCCTGCAGCAGCAGATCCTCGGCTTCGCTGGTGCCCTGCGCGCACAGGCTCAGGCCCACGGCCACATCGAGCACGAATTGCGCGCCGGCGACGTCGAAGGGCTCGGCCAGCGCGCGGCGCAGGCGCTCGCCCATCTGTCGCAGCGGCTCCGCGGATACCGGCTCACCCTGCACGGCGAAGCGCGTCTCGGCGATGCGCGCGACCAGATACGAGGGTCCGCACAGTTCGCGCAGCCGCGTCGCCGCATGGCGCAGGGCCTGGCGCGCCGAGTCGTTGCCGGCCACGCTGGCCAGGCTCTGGCGCTCGCCCAGCGCCACCACCAGCACGCCGATCGGCACCTGGCCGTCGCGCTGGCGTCCGAGGTCGTGGCGCAGGCGATCGAGGAACAGGCTGCGATTGGGCAGGCTGGTCGTCTCGTCGTGGGTGCCGAGGTAGAGCAGCTGCGCCTCGCGGGATTTGCGCTCGGTGATGTCGCGCACCACCTCCCAGATTCCCACCGGCTCGCCGCCGACGTCGCGGCGCAGCATGGCCGAAGCCTCGATCCAGCGCTCCGAACCGTCGCCCGCGCGTACGCGCCCCTCGTAAGGGCCGAGGGTCTGCCAGCGCAGGCAGTCGCCGCGCAGGCCCTCCCAGTCCGGCCCGGCGGCGGCGTCGCGCGCGTGGGCCTCGTCGTGCCAGCCGCGGGCGCGCTTTCCGAACAACCCGAGGAAGCGGTCGTTGCACTGCTGGATGGATCCGTCGAGCGCGTACAGCGCGACGGCTTCGTCGAGGTGCTCGAAGAAGTCGCGCAGCTTGCGCTCCTCGGTCTGCACCTGTTGCTGCAGCCCGACTTCGACGGAGACGTCCTCGAACAGCCAGGCCCAGAGCGTCGAACGCCCGCGCACCGGCGCCAGCGTGACCCGCAGGGCGCGCGGGGAGCCCTCCGGGAAATGCCACAGCCGCGTGCTGCCGCGCTCCTGCGCCCCGGGCTCGAGCAGGGCCTTCGCCTGCTCCCGGATGCCGACGGCATCGCTGGCGCGCCCGATCATGGCCTGCAGCGCGCGCGCGAGTTCCGGCGCGGCGATCTCGCCCTCGGTCACGCCCAGCAATGCGGCCGCGTTGGCGTTCACGTAGCCCAGCGCCGCCTCGGGGTGCACCAGCGCCATGGCCTGGGGCAGCGACTGCGCCAGCGCGCGCATCTGCGCGTCGGCCACGTCCTGCAAGGGCGTGGCGTCGACGCTGCGCACCAGCACATCGAGCACGAGTTCGATCAGCCCCTCCTGGCGCAGCACGTCGGCCGGCACGGCTTCGGCCGCGTCCCAGGCCACGAACACGCCCAGCGCACCGCCACCGGAAAGCGCGCGCCGCAGTTGCAGCAGGGCCCGCGGGACCTGACGCAGGCGCGCCCGCAGCGCCAGCGGCAGGCGCTCGGCGATGTCTCCCGGTTCCCGCAGCAGTTCAAAGCCATCCGCGGCCGGCGCGACCAGGAAGGCGCCGTCGATCCAGCCGGCAGGCTGGCACAGCACGGGGCTCGCGGCCAGGCGCTCGTCCGCGCGCCAGAAACACACGCCCGAGGCGTTCAGGTAGCGCAGCAGCTCGCCGACATAGCGCAGGCGGCTAGGCATCGTCCGGATCCCGCAGGCACTCGCGCAAGGCCTCGGCGACGCGCTCCGGCTGCGTCATGTGCGGAAAATGCCCGTGGGCGTCGATCCACAACAGGCGACGCGCGCGCCCCTGCTCGGCCAGCCATCGCGCGGCGGGCGCGGGCACGACCGGGTCCGGGTCGGCCGCGATCACGTACAGCGGCGTGTCCAGGCGCCGCACGTCCTCGCGATGGTCCGACAGCAAGGTGGCCCGCAGCAAGCCGAGCGCGATGTCCGGACGCAGCGCCAGCAGGCAGTCGGTGAACTCTGAGGCGCCGAATCCCGCCCCTTGCTCGCCCACGGCGGCGCGCGCGAATCCATTGGCCCAGGCGACGTAGTTGCTGCTCATGCCCGCCAGCATGGCCTCGGCCTCGCCGCGGCCCAGACCTCCGACGTAGGCTTCGTCGGGATCGTCGACGTAGCGCGCGCTGGCGCCGATGGCGATGACCCGCGAGAACAGGCCGGGTTGCGCGTTGGCGGCCAGCATGCCCACCATCGCCCCCAGCGAATGCCCGATGTAGACGGCGTCGGTCACGCCGAGTTCGCGCGCCAGCATGAGCAGGTCCTCGGCGAAGCCGAACAGGTTGCGGTGGCGCTCGGCATGGAACGCCGCCTGGGTCGACGCGGTCGCGCCGGCGAGGTCGTAGCGCAGGATGCGCCGCCCGTCGCGCAGCAGGTCCGGCACCTGGGCGCCCCAACTCGTCTGGTCGGTGCCGAAGCCGTGCCCCAGCACCATCCAGCGCGATCCGCTGCCGCAGACGGTCGCATTCAGGCTCTCGGCCCAGGTCCTGATGCCCGGCATGTCCCCCTCACGCGCTATGGGCGTGCCTGCGGCAGGCGAAGCCCGCGGCACGATTTGTCCTCGACGCGCCAGGTTTGCGGCTGTTGCGCGCTTATGGGCAATGATGCTTGTTCAGAAGAACTTTGTGAAGCCCGGCGAACGAAGCCAAGCAAAAAGCCCGCGCAAGGCGGGCTTTTTGTCGCACTCGGCCCGCGCGAAGCGGGCGCCTGTCGCCGCGGTGAGCCGGCTCAGGCCCCCATCGACTTCAGGGCGGCGTTCAGGCGGCTCTTGTCGCGAGCGGCCTTGTTGGGGTGGAACAGACCCTTGCGGGCAATGGAGTCCAGCACCGGCACGGCCGCCTTGAAGGCTTCCGCGGCGCGCTCCTTGTCGCCGGCGGCGATGGCCTTGCGCACCGACTTCACCGCGGTACGAAAGCGCGAACGCATCGCCGAATTCGCGGCATTGAGCTTGATGTCCTGACGCGCGCGCTTGCGCCCGGAGGGCGTGCGGGCGCTCTTCTTTTTCGCTTGCGCGGATGTCGCCATGGAAATTGACCTCGAAAAAATTCCGGGAAAAGTGTCAAGTATAGCGTCAAGCGCCGCCCGCGCATAGGCCAAGGGCCGCCTGGATGGGGAAAAAGCCCCTTTTCCCCTTTATACTCCGTCCCCGTGAACCTGCTGCGCGCCGCCTACACCGTCTCGCTGATGACCCTGGTGTCGCGCATCACGGGCCTGGCGCGCGAGGTTCTGATCGCGCGCTACTTCGGCGCCACCGCGTGGACCGACGCGTTCAACGTGGCCTTCCGCCTGCCCAATCTGCTGCGCCGGCTGTTCGCGGAAGGCGCATTCTCGCAGGCCTTCATCCCCATCCTGGCGGCGTCGCGCGAGAACGACAGTCCGGAAGCCAACCGCCGCCTGATCGACGACGTGGCCACGGCGCTGGCCTGGATCCTCGCCGGGGTCAGCGTGGCGGGCGTGATCGCCGCGCCGGTGCTGGTGCTGCTCACCGCCTCCGGGCTGCACCCCGCGGCCTTCGACGCCGCCGCCTGGATGACCCGGCTCATGTTCCCCTACGCCGGAATCATTTCCCTGGTGGCGCTGTCGGCGGGAATCCTCAACACCTGGAAGCACTTCACCGTGCCGTCGCTGACCCCGGCGCTGCTCAACCTGAGCGTCATCGCCGCGGCCGTGCTGCTGCACGGCTTCATGCATCCGCCGGTGTACGCGCTGGCGGTGGGCGTGGTGGCCGGCGGGATCGTGCAGCTGGCCGTGCAGGTGCCCGCGCTGCGTCGCTACGCCCTGCTGCCGCGCCTGCACCTGAACTTTCTCGCCGCCTGGCGCTCGCCCGGCGTGCGCCGCGTGGTCAAGCAGATGCTTCCGGCCAGCCTGGCGGTCTCGGTGGCCCAGGTATCGCTGGTCATCAACACCCAGATCGCCTCGCACCTGCGCCCGGGCAGCGTGTCCTGGCTGGCCTATGCCGATCGCCTGATGGAGTTTCCCACCGCCCTGCTCGGGGTGGCGCTCGGCTCGGTGCTGCTGCCCAGCCTGTCGCGCGCCTACGCCGCCAGCGACGCGGGTCGCTACAGCTCGCTGCTCGACTGGGGACTGCGCCTGGTGCTGGTGCTGGCCCTGCCGGCGGCGATCGCGCTGGGGATCTTCGCCACGCCGCTGGTATCCATTCTGTTCCAGTATGGGCATTTCAACGCCGCCGACGTGGAGCAGACCACGAGCGCACTGCGCTGCTACGGCGTCGGTCTGCTGGGGCTGGTCGGGGTGAAGATCCTGGCGCCCGGCTTCTACGCCCGGCGCGACATCCGCACCCCGGTGAAGATGGCCCTGGTGGTGCTGGTGTGCACCCAGTTGCTCAACCTCGTGTTCGTGCCCCGCCTGGAGCACGCCGGCCTGGCGCTGGCCATCTCCTGCGGGGCGCTGCTCAACGCCGGCCTGCTGCTGCGCGGCCTGTGGCTGCGCGGCAGCTACCGTGCGCAGCCGGGCTGGGCCGGCTTTGCCGGCCGCGTGCTGCTGGCACAGCTTCCGCTGGCGCTCGTGCTCGGCTGGGGCGCTGCGCGCCTGCCCTGGCTGGACTGGCCCGGAGCCCATGGCCACCTGCTGCGCCTGGGCGCCGCCTTCGGACTGCTCGCGGCGGCGGCCCTGGCCTATTTCGCGACCCTGGCGCTGCTCGGTCTGCGCCCCGGACATTTCCGACACGCCGAGTGAGGGCCGCGCTTGCCGCGGATCAAGGCGCGCGGGCGAGCGGCCGCACACAATGGCGCGCAGGGCGGCCGTTGCCGCCGTCGCCGGAGATCGTCATGTCCCTGAGCCCGCAGGACCTGCAACGCCTGGAACAGGCGCTGCTGCGCCGACGCGCCGCCGTGCTCGATGAACTGCGCCGCGAGACCCGCGACGAGGACGGCCTGCTGAGCCTGCCCAGCCATCGCGGCGAAAGCGACCGCGGAGTGGACTTCGAGATGGAGGCGGTGGACCTGGCGCAGAGCCTGCGCGACGCCGGAGAGATCCAGGCCATCGACGCGGCGCTCGCGCGCCTGCGCGACGGCCGCTACGGCCTGTGCACCGACTGCGGCGAGGCGATCGACGCCCAGCGCCTGCTGGCGCAGCCCGCGGCGCCGCGATGCGCCGCCTGCCAGCAGCGCTTCGAGCGCACCCACGCCAGCGCCTGACGGCGCGCGCGCGACCTCAGCGCGCGACCACCGCCGCCTGCCCCTCGGGACGCGCGGCGATGTGCCCGATGCGCGAACAGGTCTCGCCCGCGGCCTGCAAGGCCTGCTGCGCCGCGTCCGCGTGTTCGGGGGCCAGCACCAGCACGTAGCCGATGCCGCAATTGAAGGTGCGCAGCATCTCCTGCTCGTCGATGCCGCCTTCGCGCTGCAGCCAGTCGAACACCTCCGGACGGCGCCACGAGCCCTGCTCCAGCACGCATTGCAGCCCGTCGGGAAGCACCCGCGGAATGTTCTCCAGCAGGCCGCCGCCGGTGATGTGGGCCATCGCGCGCACCTCGGTGTCGGCCAGCAGCGACAGCACCGGGCGGCAGTAGATCCGCGTGGGCATCATCACCGCGTCGCGGAAATCCATGCCGTCCAGTCGCTCGGGCAGGCGCGACTGCGCGCGCTCGATGATCTTGCGCACCAGCGAGTAGCCGTTGGAGTGCACGCCGCTGGAGGCCAGGCCCAGCACCACGTCCCCGGCGCGGGTGTCGCGGCCCGAGATCAGGCGCGACTTCTCGGCGGCGCCGACGCAAAAGCCCGCCAGGTCGTACTCGCCGTCGGGGTACATGCCGGGCATCTCGGCGGTCTCGCCGCCGATCAACGCGCATCCGGCGATCTCGCAACCGCGGGCGATGCCCCCGACCACGCGCGCGGCCACGCCCACCTCCAGCTTGCCGCAGGCGAAGTAGTCGAGAAAGAACAGCGGCTCGGCGCCCTGCACCAGCACGTCGTTGACGCTCATGGCCACGAGGTCGATGCCCACGCTGTCGTGACGCTGCCAGGCGAAGGCCAGGCGCAGCTTGGTGCCCACGCCGTCCGTGCCGGACACCAGCACCGGTTCGCGATAACGCCGCGGCACCTCGAACAGCGCGCCGAAGCCGCCGATGCCGGCCAGCACGCCGTCGCGCATGGTGCGCGCCGCCAGGGGCTTGATGGCATCGACCAGCGCATCGCCGGCGTCGATGTCGACCCCGGCGTCGCGATAGCTCAGGCCGGTGCGGGAGGATTCGTTCTGGGAGGACATGTCGGGATGGTCTTGGCCGCGCGCGCCGGACGGACGGGCCCGGGCGCCTAAAATAGGCGGTCATTGTAGGGCGCGCGCCACGCCGCCGATGCGTCGAGTCCGTCCGCCCCTTTCGCCCCCATCCTCGCCCGTGCCGATTTCCCAACGCGCCCAGATCCGCATCGCATGGCTGCTGCTGCTCGCCGTGCTGCTGGGCGTCGGCTGGCTGCTCGGTGCGGTGCTGATGCCCTTCCTGCTGGCCCTGACCGTGGCCTACGCGCTGCACCCGGCGGTCGAACGCATGGCGCGCTGGCGCATCCCGAGACTGATCGGCGCCAGCGTCGCGCTGGTGCTGCTGGCCGTGGCGCTGGTGGCCCTGGGCAGCCTGATCGTGTCGGTGCTCGACACCACGGTGCCGCAATTGCAGAAGCAGGTGCCGGGCCTGCTGGGCAAGCTCACCGAATGGCTGGGCGCGGTGGCGGCGCGCATGGGCATGCAGACCCACCTCGACCTCGCCACGCTGGGTTCGGCGCTCACCCGCAGCATCTCCGGCGACCCGCAGCGCTGGGCCCTGCAGGTGCTGAGTTCCGCCCGCACCGGCGGCAGCACGCTGCTGAACCTGCTGGCCAACGCGGTGCTGGTGCCGGTGCTCACGCTGTACCTGCTGCTCGACTGGCGCGAACTCATGCAGCGCGCCACCGGGCTGGTGCCGCTGCGGCATCGGGAGGGCCTGGGCGCACTGCTCGAGGAGTGCGACGAGGTGCTCGGCCGCTATCTGCGCGGCCAGCTCACCGTGATGCTCCTGCTGGCCGCCTTCTACGCCGTGGGCCTGGGCCTGGCGGGCTTCCAGCTCGCCGTGCCCATCGGCGTGTTCACCGGGCTGGCCGTGGCCGTGCCCTTCATCGGCTTCGGCATCGGGCTGGTGCTGGCCCTGCTGGCCGGGGCGCTGCAATTCCAGAGCTGGTACGCGCTGGGCGCGGTGGCCGTGGTCTACGGCCTCGGGCAGGTGCTGGAGAGTTCCTACCTGACGCCGCGCCTGCTCGGACGCAGCATCGGCCTGCATCCGCTGTTCGTCATTTTCCTGCTGCTGGCCTTCGGCGACCTGTTCGGATTCGTCGGCGTGTTGCTGGCGCTGCCGGCGGGGGCCTTGATGCTGGTGGTGGCCCGGCACCTGGTGCGCTGGTACCGCGGCAGCGCCCTGTACCTGCAGTGATTCGCCCGCAGTGAGCCCTTCCGCCTCGATTTCCCCCGCGCATCAACTCCTGCTGGAACTCCAGTGGAGCGACGAGCCCACGCTGGACAATTTCGAGCCCGGCGCCAACGCCATGGCCCTGCAGGCGCTGCGCGCACTGCTGGCGGGCGACGGCGCGGCCGGGCGCGCCTTGTACCTGTGGGGCGGCGCGGCCAGCGGCAAGACCCACCTGCTGCGCGCTGCCTGCGCGGCGATGCAGGCGCAGGGACAGCCGGCCTGGCTGCTCGGACCGCACAGCCCACCCTCGCACTGGCCGGCGCTGGAACAGATCGCGCGGGCCGGGGCCCACGCGCTGCTGGCGGTCGACGACGCGCAGGACTGCAACGACTGGCAGCAGGACTGGCTGTTCGGCCTGTACAACGCGGCCCGGCAGGTCGGCTGCGGTTTCCTGGCCGCGGCCGACCGCGCCCCCGCCGAACTGGCGCTGCGCGAGGACCTGCGCACGCGCATGGCCTGGGGCCTGGGCCTGCGCCTGCAGCCGCTGGACGACGCGGCCAAGCAACGCGTGCTGGCGCGCATCGCCGCCGCGCACGGGCTGCAGCTGCGCGAGGAGCTGAGCCGCTATATTCTCGATCACCACGCCCGGGACATGGCCTCGCTGGTGGAGCTGCTGCGCCGGCTCGACGCCTTCGCGCTGCGCCACGGCCGTGCCGCCAGCATTCCGCTGCTCAAGGCGATGCTGAACGAGACGGCCGCCGATTCCGGGGCCCTGCCGCGGCCCTGCCCGGCCCAACCCTGATTCCACGCGCGCATGCCGCACCGCAACCTGGCCCTGTTCGATCTCGACAACACCCTGCTGCCCTTCGACTCGGACCACGCCTGGGGAGAGTTCTGCGTGCGCCTGGGCTGGGTCGACGGCGCGCAGCACCGCGAGGCCAACGACCGCTTCTACGCCGAATATCGGGCCGGCACGCTGGACCTGCCGAGCTACCTGCGCTTCTCCCTGGCGCCGCTGGTGGGCCGTTCCCCGCTGGAACTCGAACGCGCGCACGCCGAATTCATGCGCGACGTGGTGCTGCCGCAGCTGAGGCCGGCGGCGCTGGATCTGGTGCGCAGGCACCAGGCGCAGGGCGACCTGTGCGCCATCGTCACCGCGACCAACGATTTCGTCACTGGGCCGATCGCCCGGGCCTTCGGCGTGCAGCACCTGATCGCGGTGCAGACCGAGCGCGACGCCCGCGGCCAGTACACCGGCGGCTGGGTGGGCGTGCCCTCGTTCCGCGAAGGCAAGGTGCAGCGCACCACCGAGTGGCTGCGCGAGCAGTCGCTGCAATGGGCCGACGTCGCACGGTCGTGGTTCTATTCGGACTCGATCAACGACCGGCCCCTGCTCGAACATGTCAGCCACCCCGTCGCGGTGCACCCCGACCCGCTGCTGGCCGAACTGGCGGCGCAGCGCGGTTGGCCCGTCCTGAACCTTTTCCCATGATCCGAAAACTCATCGATCGCATCTTCTCCCCCAGGAAGGCCGCCGGCGCGCTGGGCAAGCGGGTCGAGACACCGGGCTCCGGCCTGGGCATCGACCCCTCGCGCCTGCCCAACTCGGCGCTGACCGTCGTGCGCACCCTGCAGCAGGCCGGATTCGAGGCCTACATCGTCGGCGGCGCGGTACGCGACATGCTGCTGGGGCTCAAGCCCAAGGACTTCGACGTGGCCACCAACGCCACGCCCGAGCAGGTCAAGCCGCTGTTCCGGCGCGCCCTGCTGATCGGCCGGCGCTTCCGCATCGTGCACGTGCTGTTCGGGCGCGAGGTCATCGAGGTGTCGACCTTCCGCGCCAATCCGGACGGCGCGTCGGCTGCGGTCGACGGCGACGAACGCGACGCCCACAAGCTGGCCGGGCGCCACCACGCGGTGGACACCAGCGGGCGCGTGCTGCGCGACAACGTCTGGGGCAGCCAGGACGAGGACGCGGCGCGGCGCGACTTCAGCGTCAACGCGCTGTACTACGACCCGTCGCGCGACATGGTGATCGACTACCACCACGGCCTGCGCGACCTCAAGGCGCGCACCCTGCGCATGATCGGCGAACCCTCGCGGCGCTATCGCGAGGATCCGGTGCGCCTGCTGCGCGTGGCCCGCTTCGCCGCCAAGCTGGGCTTCGACATCGCGCCGGGCACGCTGCACCCCATCGCCTCGCATGCCGAACTGTTGCGAAACGTCCCGTCGGCCCGACTGTTCGACGAGACCATCAAGCTGCTGCAGACCGGCCACGCGCTGGCCTCGCTGGACAACCTGCGCCGCCTGGGCCTGCACAAGGGCCTGCTGCCCTTGATCGACCTGGCGCTGAGCCAGCCGCGCGGCGAGGCCTTCGTGATGGCCGCGCTTGGCGACACCGATGCGCGCATCGGTGCCGGCAAGACGGCCAGCCCGGCGTTCCTGTTCGCCTGCCTGCTGTGGCCGCAGGTGGGCCAGCGCTGGACCCAGTTGCAGGTCGAGGGCGTGCCGCTGATCGCGGCGCTGGACCAGGCCGCCGACGAGGTGCTGGCGGCGCAGGCCGAGCGCCTGGCCATCCAGCGACGCATCAGCGTGGACATGCGGGAAATCTGGGCGCTGCAGCCCCGCCTGGCGCGGCGCAGTTCGCGCTACGCCTACGGCGCGCTGGAACACCCGCGTTTCCGCGCCGGCTTCGACTTCCTGCTGCTGCGCGCGCGCACCGGCGAAGCGGCGCCCGAACTGGCCCAATGGTGGCAGGATTTCCAGGATGCCGACGAGGCCGGGCGCGCCGACCTGCTGGAACAGGCGGCCCGCGGCGGGCCGGCGGAGGCCCCGAAGAAGCGCCGCCGGCGCCGGCGCAAGCCGGGCGCCGGCGCCGACTCGCCCGCGGCGGAGGCCACGGCGTCGGGCGACACCAGCGACACCGGGACGCAGCATTGAACGTGCGCGCGGCCGACCCGGTCAGTCCGGCGCCACCGGCAGGGCCGGCCGCCGACCCGCGGATCGCGCTGATCGGGCTGGGCGCCAACCTGGGAGACGCCGCGCGGACCCTGCGCGCGGCGCTGCGCGACCTCGCCGACTGCCCCGGCTGCGAGCTGCTGGGCTGCTCCGGCCTGTGGAGCAGTGCCCCGGTCGACGCGCAGGGCCCCGACTACTGCAACGCCGTGGCGGAGCTGCGCTGCGAGCTCGCTCCCCACGAACTGCTCAGGGAATTGCAAAGGGTGGAGCAGCGCCACGGACGGGTGCGCCCGAGCGGCGTGCGCAATGCGCCCCGCACCCTCGACCTGGATCTGCTGTGCTTCGGCGAGCGGCGGCTGCACACGCCCGAGCTCAGCCTGCCGCACCCGCGCATGCATCTGCGCGCCTTCGTGCTGGCCCCGCTGGCCGAACTGCGGCCAGGGTGGCGCCTGCCGGACGGCGAGCCCATCGCCGAGGCCTTGCGCCGCCTGCGGGCCGAAGGGCAGCAACTGCGGCGCATCGGCCCCCTGGCGCCCTGATCCGGCGCCGCCGCGCCGCGCCGCGCGTGGCCCAGATCGGCGAATTCGGAGACCGCCGCGGCTTGGGGCTATAATGAAATGTTTCCCGGCGACCCTCGCCTGCACGCAAGGCGCGAGAGTCCGTGGAGTGTGGTTCCCTGAACGGGCTGGTCGAACCGAGCCGCCGGGGCTACCGATTTCTCGCAGCAACCGATTCGAAGCAATCGCAGGAATTCCGATCATGGTCGTCATTCGTCTGTCCCGCGCCGGCGCCAAGGGCCGCCCCTTCTACCACATCGTGGCCACCGACTCGCGCAACCGCCGCGACGGGCGCTACATCGAGCGCCTGGGCTTCTACAACCCGGTGGCCCGCGGCCAGGAAGAAGGCCTGCGTGTGTCGCTGGAGCGCCTGCAGTACTGGACCGGCGTCGGTGCGCAGCTGTCCGACACCGTGCAGCGCCTGGTCAAGCAACAGGCCAAGCAACCGGCCCCGCAAGCGGCCCAGCAAGCGGCCACCGCCGCGGCTTGATGCCCGACCGGTCGCGGCCGCGCTCCGGCGCGACCGCGCGGCAGCGCGCGATGAACCCCGACACGCGCGGCAAGGCGCCCGGCGCCGGAGCGACGCCCGAAGGGCGCTGGCCCGATGGCCTGATCGAAGTGGGCCACGTGCTCGACGCCTGGGGCACGCGCGGGTGGATCAAGGTCGCGCCCGACGCGGCCGATCCCGCGGCACTGCTCAAGGCCCCGATCTGGTGGTTGCGCAGTCCGTCCGCCGCAGGTGCCGCGCGGCACCTGGAACTTCCCCGGCGCCTGGCGCGCCGTCACGCCCAAAGCGTGGTGGCCCTGCTCGAGGGAATCGCCGAGCGTGACCAGGCCGAGGCCCTGAAGGGCTGGAGCATCCATCTGCGCCGCGAGGACTTCCCGCCTCCGGCGGGCGACGAGTTCTACTGGGTCGATCTGATCGGTTGCGAGGTGAGCAACCGCGAGGGCGTGCTCCTGGGGCGCGTGGTCGGCCTGCTCGACAGCGGCGCGCAGGCCGTGCTGCGCCTGCGGCGCCCCGAGTCCGAGGCGCCGGCACAGGCGGCCGAGCGACTGATCCCCTTCGTCGACGCCTACATCGTCTCGGTCGAGCTGGACGCGCGGCGCATCGTCGCCGACTGGCAGCCCGACTACGACTGAGGGGGCGTCGATGCCGCGCTTCGACGTTCTCACCCTGTTCGCGGGCTACTTCGAGCCGCTGCGCAGCCAGGGCATCTGCCGACGCGCCTTCGACAGCGGCGCGCTGCAACTGCATGCCTGGAACCCGCGCGACCACGCCAGCGGCGCGCATCGCAGCGTGGACGACCGCCCCTACGGCGGCGGCCCGGGCATGGTGATGCTGGCCGAACCGCTGCTGGGCGCCTTGCGCGCCGCGCAGGCGGCGCGGCGCGAGGCCGGGCTGGGCGCCGCCCCGGTGCTGCTGTTCAGCCCCACCGGGCGCGCGCTGCGCCAGCCCGAGGTGCAGGAGCTGGCCGCATCCGAAGGCGCGGTGCTGGTGTGCGGGCGCTACGAGGGCGTGGACCAGCGCTTCATCGATCGTTACGTGGACCGGGAAATCAGCCTGGGCGACTTCGTGCTGTCCGGCGGCGAGATCCCGGCGATGGCCCTGATCGACGCGGTAGCGCGTCTGCAGCCCGGCGTGCTGGGCGACGAACTGTCGGCGCAGCAGGACAGCTTCTCCGACGGCCTGCTGGACTGCCCCCACTACACGCGCCCGCCGAGCTTCGAGGGCAGCGAGGTGCCGCAGGTCCTGCAAAGCGGAGACCACGCGCGCATCGCGCGCTGGCGCCGGGACCGCATGATCGAGCTGAGCTGGCTCAGGCGCCCCGAACTGGTGCTGGAACTCGAACGCGCCGGACGTCTGGACCGCCACGACCTGCGCATGCTGGCGACGTTGCGCGCGCGGAACGCCGAAACCTCCGGGGACGCGTCCGGACAGGCCTGAGCGGCTTTCCCGCCGGGCATTGCGGTATACTCGAGCGTTTTTCGCGATCCTCTGCCCGGCACAATCCTCCTACAACCCGCGCGGCGCAAGATCCCAGGAGTCCTCCATGAGCAGTCATCTGATCCAGCAACTCGAGCAGGAAGAAATCCAGCGCCTGACCCAGGGCAAGGAGATCCCCGATTTCGCCCCCGGCGACACCGTGGTGGTCAACGTCAACGTGGTCGAAGGTTCGCGCAAGCGCGCGCAGGCCTACGAAGGCGTGGTGATCGCGCGCAGCAACCGCGGGCTGAACTCCAGCTTCATCGTGCGCAAGATCTCCTCCGGCGAAGGCGTCGAGCGTACCTTCCAGCTGTACTCGCCGATGATCGCCTCCATCCAGGTCAAGCGCCGCGGCGACGTGCGCCGCGCCAAGCTGTACTACCTGCGCGGGCGCACCGGCAAGTCGGCCCGCATCAAGGAAAAGCTGGCCTGACCATCGACGCGAAGATGCCCCCGGCATCGCGCCCGATGCGCAGCCGACCCTCGGGTCGGCTGTTTGCTTTTGGGCACGCGCCGAACGATGCAAGGCCCGTAGGCCCCATGAGCGCCGCGCGCGGCCGCTCCGAAGCGGCGCTCCACTCCCTCGGGGAGTCGAGCGTAGCGAGGAGGGCTGTCCTGAGCGCCGCGCGCGGCCGCTCCGAAGCGGCGCTCCACTCCCTCGGGGAGTCGAGCGTAGCGAGGAGGGTCGTCACATGACCACGCCAGGACCCCTTCCCACCCAGCAGGCCGAACAGGCGCCGGTGCTGGAGCGCCACGACCAACTGCCCGCGGTGCCGCCGCAGCGCCTGCAGCCGCAGGCCTTGCGCGAAACCTTCGCGCGCTGGCATGGCGCCGGCGCGACCGGCGGCGCCGCGGCCTGGCAGCCAGAACGAGCCGGTGACCTGGCGCCCCACCAGCCCCGCGCGCTGCGCCAGGCCTCGGTCCTGGTGCCGCTGGTGGTACGCGAATCCGGGTTGCAGCTGCTGCTGACCCGGCGCGACCCACGGCTTTCCGTGCATGCCGGTCAGATCAGCTTTCCCGGCGGCGGGCGCGACCCGGACGACCGCGACGCGGTGCACACGGCGCTGCGCGAGGCCGAGGAGGAGATCGGGCTGGCCCCGGCCGCGGTGGAGACCCTGGGCTGCATGCCCCTGTACACCACGGTCACCGGCTTCGCCGTGACCCCGGTGGTGGCGCTGGTCGACCCGCGCGCGCCCTGGCGACCGCAGCAGACCGAGGTCGCCGAGGTGTTCGAGGTGCCGCTGGCCTTCCTGATGAACCCCGCGCATCACGAGCTGCGCGGCTGGGACACGCCGGAGGCCGCCGCGGGGGTTCCCGGCGCGGGCCCGGGGCGGCGCGTGTTCTTCGCCATGCCCTGGCGCGACGAGCGCACCGGACAACAGTACTTCATCTGGGGCGCCACCGCGGCCATGATCCGCAACCTGTACCGGCTGCTCATCGCTTAGCATGCGCACATGGCGTTCTTCTCCGTCCTGCTTTCCTTGCTGCTGGAACAGATCAAGCCCCTCGGGCGCCTGAGCCTGGTCTACGCGCTGCGCACCTGGGTCGCCGACTTCGCGTCGCGCAATTTCGACGCCGGCGAGCGCCGCCACGGCCTGGCCGCCTGGTTCATCGCGGTGGTGCTGCCGTCGCTGCTGACCCTGGGGGTGTACTGGACGGCATTGCGCGTGAACGTGCTGCTGGCCTTCGCGTGGAATGTCGCGGTGCTGTATTTCACGCTGGGTTTCCGGCAGTTCTCCCACTATTTCACCGACATCAGCGACGCGTTGAATCGCGGGGACATTCCCGGCGCGCGCGCCATCCTGCGCCAGTGGAAATCCCTGGACACGCTGGAGATGTCGGCCGACGACGTGATCCAGCAGACCATCGAGCACGCGCTGGTGGCCGCGCAGCGCTACGTGCTGGGCGTGTTCTTCTGGTTCCTGCTGCCCCTGGGCCCGGCCGGCGCGGTGCTCTACCGCATGGCCGAGTTCACCGCCGGCAAGTGGAACTCCAGCGGGTCCGAGGCCAGCCCCTGGCTGCGCGAGTTCGCCAGCCGCGCCTTTTTCGTGCTCGACTGGCTGCCGGCGCGCCTGACCGCGGTGGGCTACGCGGTGGTGGGCAACTTCGAGGAAGCGGCCGACATGTGGCGCAACTACGCGCGCCTGTGGCCGGACAGCAATACCGGGGCCATGCTGGCCTCGGCGGCCGGCGCGGTGGGCATCCGCCTCGGCGCCACCGCCAACCCGGTGGCCCCCGAGGGCCCGGAGCCGGGCGAGCACACCTGGGGCGAGGCGATCGACGCCGAACCCCTGGTGGCGCCGCAGATGCCCGGCGCGGTGCCCCAGGCGGGGCACCTGCGCAGCGTGGTCGGACTGGTGTGGCGCTCGGTGCTGCTGTGGATGCTGCTGCTGGCCGTGGTCACCATCACCATGTGGGTGTCCTGAGCCCGGACCCCGGACACCCCGCGCACCAGCGCCTTCAGTCCACCGCGCGCAGCAGCCAGCGGTTGACCCGCTGCACGTAGGCGGCGGGATCCTCCGGCATGCCGCCCTCGGCCAGCAGGGCCTGGTCGAACAGGATGCGGCTGAGCTCGGCGAAGGCCTCGTCCTGCCCCTCCCCGGACGCCTTGCCCTGCAGGCGCTTGACCAGCTCGTGCTCGGGGTTGATTTCCAGGATCGGCTCGGAGCGCGGCGCCTCCTGCCCCGCCTGGCGCAGCAGGCGCGCCAGGTGCGAGCTGAGTTCGCCCTCGTCGGCCACCAGGCAGGCCGGCGACTCGACCAGGCGCGAGCTGATGCGAACGTCCTTCGCCAGCCCCTGCAGCGCCGCCTTCATGCGCTCGAGCAGTTCCTTGTGGGTCTGCGCGGCTTCCTCGGCCTGGCGCTTGTCCTGCTCGTCCTGCAGCGCGCCCAGATCGGCACCGCCGCGCGCCACCGACTGCAGCGGCTTGCCGCCGAACTCGTGCAGCGAGCCGAGCATCCACTCGTCCACGCGGTCGGTCAGCAGCAGCACCTCGACGCCCTTGCTGCGGAACATCTCCAGCTGCGGGCTGGAGCGCGCGGCGCGCGGGTTGTCGGCGGTGACGTAGTAGATCGCCGTCTGCTCGGGCTTCATGCGCGCCACGTAGTCGGCCAGCGAGACGTCCTGCGCGTCCCCATCGTTGTGGGTGGAGGCAAAGCGCAGCAGCCCGGCCAGGCGCTCCCGGTTGGCGAAGTCCTCCCCCACCCCTTCCTTGAGCACCTGCCCGAACTCGTT
The DNA here is from genome assembly GCA_021848345.1 of Pseudomonadota bacterium. Taxonomy (GTDB): domain Bacteria; phylum Pseudomonadota; class Gammaproteobacteria; order Burkholderiales; family Burkholderiaceae_C; genus Thiomonas_A. The sequence goes on from JAJZUV010000003.1 coordinate 29,228, forward strand.
CCAGAACAGCGCGTACTTGTCGCGCTGGGCCTGGTCCTCGCTGCCGGCCATGTCCTCGAGCATCTGCAGCACGCGGCGCGTGCTGCCGTCGCGGATGGCACGCATGTCGCGGCTTTCCTGCAGCAGTTCCCGCGACACGTTCAGCGGCAGGTCGGCGCTGTCGATCACCCCGCGCACGAAACGCAGGTACCCCGGCAGCAGGCTGCCGGCATCGTCCAGGATGAACACGCGCTTGACGTAGAGCTTGACCCCGGCCTGGGTGTCGCGGTTGTACAGGTCGAACGGCGCCTTGGCCGGCACGTACAGCAGTTGCGTGTACTCGCTGCGGCCCTCCACGCGGTTGTGGGTCCAGGCCAGCGGGGCCTGGTCGTCGTGGGCGATCTGCTTGTAGAAGTCGACGTACTGCTGCTCGTCGAGCTCGGACTTGGGCCGCGCCCACAGCGCCGCGGCCTTGTTCACCTGTTCCCACTCGTCGCGCACCACGTCCTGCTTGGTCTCGGCGTCCCACTCGCGCTTGCGCATCTCGATGGGCAGGGAGATGTGGTCGGAGTAGCGCCCGACGATGCTCTTGAGTTTCCACTGCGCCAGCAGATCGCCGAACTGCTGCTCCTCCGCGTCGGCGCGCAGGTGCAGGATCACGTCGGTGCCGCGCCCGGGGCGTTCGATGGCCTCGACGCTGAACTCGCCGGTGCCGTCGGATGACCAGCGCACGCCCTGCGAGGCGGGCAGCCCGGCGCGGCGGCTTTCCACGACGATGCGATCGGCGACGATGAACCCGGAGTAGAAGCCCACGCCGAACTGGCCGATCAGGCTGGCGTCGCCCTTGCGGTCCTCGCCCATGCGTTGCATGAACTCGCGCGTGCCGGACTTGGCGATCGTGCCCAGATGCTCGATCGCATCCTCCATGGACAGCCCGATGCCGTTGTCGCCGACCGTCAGCGTGCGGGCCTCGGGGTCGAAATCGATGCGGATGCGCAGCGCCGAATCGCCCTCCCACAACGCGCTGTCGTCGATGGCCAGGTAGCGCAGCTTGTCGCAGGCGTCCGAGGCGTTGGAGATCAGCTCGCGCAGGAAGATGTCCCGATTGGAGTACAGGGAATGCGCGACCAGGTGCAGCAGTTGCCGGACCTCGGCCTGGAAGGCATGGGTATGCGGCGCGCCGGCCTGCGGCGGATTCGAGGTGGATGTGCTCATGTCGGTCGGGTGTGGAACGGAGAAGCGGGATCGGACGGGCGGCCGTCGACGCGGCCGCTCAGCCGCAAGGGTGAGCCGCGGTCGCAGCGCGCCCTCGCTGCCCCGCAGATGGGGGCTGCCAGCCGGACTTCAAGCCCGCGCCGGCACGGTGCCCTCGCCCCCCAGCAGCGCGCGCAGGCGGGGCAGGGCGCGCATGGCGTTGGCGGCCGTCACCGTCGCCGCGTGCTGCGGGGTCCAGCCCCGCAGGCCGGCCAGCACCGCGCCGATGCGCGGCAATTCGGAGGGCTCGTTGGGTCGCGGCTCCGCGCCGTGGGCGATCCACTGCGGGGCCATGTCGGGAGCATCGGTCTCCAGCACCAGCGCCTGCTCCGGCAGGCCCTGCGCCAGCCGGCGGATGTTGCGCGAGCCCTCGAAACTCAGCGTGCCGCCGAAACCCAGGCACAGGCCCTGGGCCAGGAAGGCCCGCGCCTGCTGCTCGCTGCCGTTGAAGGCATGCGCGATGCCGCCGCGCTCGCGCGCGCCCCAGGCGCGTCGGCGCAGCGCCGCGGCGACCGCGTCCTGCGCCCGGCGCACGTGCAGCAGCACCGGCAGCGCGAACTCGGCGGCCAGTTCCAGCTGGCGCTCCAGCCACCACGCCTGTTCGTCGCGCTCGCCGGGCTGCCGCGCGACCAGGTGGTCCAGGCCGATCTCGCCCACCGCCACCAGGCGCGGGTCGTCGAGGCGCCGCTGCAGTTCCTCGCGCAGCAGCCCCAGGTCCTCCCGGCGCAGGCGCGGCACGTACAGGGGATGCACCCCCAGCGCGTAGGCGTGGCCGTGGGCATGGGCCAGTTCGCGCACGGCGGCGAAATTCGCCGGTTCCACCGCCGGGATCACCACGCAGCGCACCCCCGCCCTTGCCGCTCGCTGCAGCACGGCGGCGCGCTGGGCATCGAGCTCGGCGGCGTCGAGGTGGGCGTGGGTGTCGATCCACATGGGTGGGAAGGGTCGGCAGGTGTGCAATAATGGATGGCTGTATTGTGCGGCAGGCGCCAAGCCTGGGCACGGCTTGCGGGAATGCGCGCGAGGCCGGGCCCGGAACGCGGCCCGCGCCCGTGCATGGAGACGTGACCGAGAGGCCGAAGGTGCTCCCCTGCTAAGGGAGTATGCGGTGTAGAGCCGCATCGTGGGTTCGAATCCCACCGTCTCCGCCAGACGCGAAGCCCGAGCCCGTCATGGGCTCGGGCTTTTTCGTGTGCCCTGCGGCTACGCCAGGGCCTGCGTGCTCGCCCATGCGGCCAGTTCGCGCGCCACCTCGGCCACCGTGGGCTGCCAGTCGCCGGCCTGGCGCTGACGGAACAGGCGCATGGTGCGCGGGTACCAGGGCGTATCGGCGCGCCCGGTCAGCCAGCGCCAGTCGGTGCGATGCGCCGGCAGCAGGACCCAGCAGGGCTTGCCCAGCGCCCCCGCGAGATGCGCCACCGCGGTATCGACGCAGATCACCAGATCGAGTTGCTCGACGATGGCCGCGGTGTCGGCGAAATGTTCGATCTCCGAACCCAGGTGCACCAGGCGCCCGAGGGCCTGGGCGCGCAGCGCCTGGTCCTCGCCCTGCCCTTTTTGCAGGCTGACGAAGCCGATCCCCGCGATCTCCCACAGCGCGTCGAGCGACTCCAGGCCGGGCAGGGAGCGCATCGCGTCATTCGCGTGCAGGCTGGAACCCTTCCAGACCAGACCCACGCGCCTGGGCGCATCCGCAAGGCGCTGCGCCCAGCGGCGAACCCTCTGCGGATCGGCCTTCAGGTAGGGAATCGGGGCGGGGATGGTGTCGAGCGTGGTGTCGAACAGCGCCGGCAGGCTCATGCCGAACACCCAGTAGTCGTGCGCAGCCATGCCCTGGCCGTGCTCCACCACCGCGTCCACGCCCTGCAGCGAGCGCATCAGCTCGACCAGCGCGGGCTTGCACGACAAGGTCACGCGTGCCGCTCCGCGCGCCTTGAGCTCGGGCGCGAAACGGGCGAACTGGATGTCGTCCCCGCTGCCCTGCTCGGGCACCACGACGATCGAGCGCCCCTGCAACGACTGCCCGGTCCAGCGCGGCCAGGGCCACGGCGGGGGAGCGGTCACGGCGCGCAGCAGGCCCGGCTCGTAGCGTGCCTCGTGCAAGGGCCAGGCCTCGCGCATGCGCCCCAGGCGCAGCAGTAACAGGCCGAGATTGAACCGGGCGGTCGGGTCCCCGGGTTGCAGGTGCAGCGCCTGTCGGAACGCCTGCTGCGCCTCGTCGGGGCGACCGAGCTCCTGCAGCACGATGCCCAGGTTCATGCGCGGCAAGGCGGCATCCGCGCGCAGCGCCGCCGCGCGTCGAAAGGCCTGCTCCGCTTCGTCCAGGCGCCGTTGCGCCTGCAGCAAATTGCCCATGTTGAGCTCGTAGCCGTAGGCTTCGCCGCCGGCGTCGCGCGCCCGCGCGAACAGCCGTGCCGCCTCCTCGTGGCGCCCCAGCTCGAGCAGCAGGGATCCCAGCTGGTTGCACGCGTCCACGCGCGCCGCCTCGATGGCCAGGGTCTGGCGCAAGGCCTGTTCGGCGGGTTCCAGCCGGCGCAGATCCCACAAGGTCAGCGCGCGCTGGTAATGGGCCTCGGCCATCCCGGGGTCGAGCTGCGCCACCCGCTCGAAGCTGGCCAGCGCCTGCTCATGGCGCCCCAGCGCACGCAGCGCCAGCCCCAGGTTCAGGTGCAGGCCGGGGAAGTCGGCGGACAGCGCATGGGCGCGCAGATAGCAAGCCACGGCCTGCTCGTGCCGCCCCTCGGACTGGAACAGCGCGCCGCGATAGAACAGCAGTTCCTCGGCGTCTGCGTCCAGCGCCAGGCCCTGGTCGGCGGCACGGGCGGCGCGTGCCGGATCGCCGGCGGCCAGGCACATGCGGCACATTTCCCGCAAGCCCGGCAGGAAGTCGGGCTTGCGCTCGATGGCCGTCTGCACGAGTTCGACGGCCCCGGGCAGATCGCCCCGCATCTCCGCGATCTGCCCGAGCAGCAGCCACGGATCGGCAAGACCGGCGTCGAGCGCGGCGGCCCGCGTCAGGCTCTCGCCCGCCTCGGCCAGGCGCCCCGCCTGCTTGTACGCGAAGCCGAGGTTGAGAAAGGCCGCGGCGTTCGTCGGATCGATCCCGCAGACCCGCGCGTAGGCCTCGGCCGCCTCGTCGGGACGCCCCTCGGCAAGTCGGGCGTTGCCCTGGCGCATCAGCGTCGCCGGCGTCTCGTCGGCATGCTTGCTGCTCGCCTCGCGGCGCCTGAACCACTGTGAGATCACCGAGGCCCCTCCCCAGTTCCCGCGCCCGCGCACCCCGGCTTCGCCCGGGTGCTCAGGTCTCGGTGCGCCTTCCCTTGCTGACCGACGCGGCCAGCAGGATCCCCACCATCACGACCAGGAAGCGCCCTTCGTTGACGTCCATCAGCAGGGAATTGAACAGGCTTCCCACGCCGATGGTCACGAGTACGCCCCACGCGAAGTCGCGTTCCAGGCGAGGCAGGCCGCGCGCGTCCCTCCATGCCGCGACGGCCAGGCCCAGCAGCAGGAGCAGTCCGATCACCCCGAGTTGCTCGGTGGTGTTGAGGTATTCGTTATGCGGGTTGGCGGTGTGCGGATCGTGCGGCGCGACACGGGTGTATTGCAGGTCCATGCTGCCGGTGCCGTTCCCGATCACCGGATGCTGCTCGATGATGTGCAGGGTGTTGGTCCAGAACTGCAGGCGCAGGCCCCAGGAGGTATCGGCCAGTGCGCTGTCATGCTCCGCCTCGGCGCGCTGGTATTGACGCAGGTTCTGCACGCCCTGCTCCATGCGCATGCGCGCCACCGGAAAGGCGGTGAACGCCACCCCGGCGATCAGCAGCGCGGTAAGCCCGCCGGCCACCAAGCCCTTGAAGCCGAGACGCTGCGCGCCCAGCAGGACGACCAGCGCGAGCACGATCACGTAGCCCGTGCGGGCGATGCCCACGTACAGCACGTCGAGGGCCAGCAGGGCCGCCAGCACCGCCCACAGCACGCGTCGCCTGCCCGGCTCGAAGGCCATGCGCGCGAAGGCAAAGGCCGCGAAGGCCTCGATGGTTCCGAAGTGGATGTGCCCCTGCACGATACTCGCTTCCCAGCGCTGCGGCACCCAACCGAAAAACCGCGCGTAGGACATCGCCGAGGCCAGCACGGCACCCCACAGGAAGGCGCGCAGCGCGCGCTGGCGCCAGGTGTCGTCGGCCACCGCGACGATCAGCACGGGCAGCAGCAGCAGCTTGGCGTACTTGCCCATGACGTCGGCCTGCTGGGCATGGGTGCCGCTGCTGTAGGTCATGCCCAGCAGGAACATCAGCAGCAGCGCCGTGGCCCAGATGGCCGTGGGACTGGCGCGCCAGCGCAGCCACTGCCACCGCCAGCCTCCGGAAAGCAGCCAGGCGGCCAGGAACAACACCGCCGCGACCGAGCCGCTGGCGGTGGGCAGGCTGAGCGTGAACGCCAGCAGCACGGCTGCCGGTCCGAGAACGCCCATGCGAGGCGGTCGCGCATCGCCGACGGCGCAGAGAGTCGTGGACATGGAAATTCGTGAAGGCAAGGCTGCCCCGGAACCTTCCGGATCGCCGCGGGGGGCAGGTGCGAACTACGCGGCTCGAGATGCGCCCGCATGCTAGCACCGGCCCGCGTGCCCCTCCCCCGGCTCGCGAGCGGCGCGCGCCGAGGCTGGAGGGTGCGGATTCTCAGCCTGGAACGAATTCCGCCTCGTCCCAGTCGTTCCCGAAATACCCCAGCAGATCGCTCATCAGGGTGATGCGGTCGCCGGAGATCGCCGACTCCAGGGTATTGGCCAGGCTTTTCCTGCGCCCGGTCGCGATCTGGCTTTTCACGATGCCGTTGCGGCTCAGGTGGCCGCTGAACCAGACATCGTCGTCGAACCAGGCGCGCGCGGGCGCGCCGCGCAGATCCAGCAGCACGGACGGATCGAGCATGTCGGCACGCAGGCAGTAGCCCCCCGCGCCCTGCATGACGGCCACGCGGCGGCGCCCGGCCTTGAGCGCGCGGTCGCCGTGGCAATCCTGCGCGCTCAGGCTGCGCGGCAACAGCAGGCCGTTGGCGCAAAAGCATTCGCGGCCAGAGCCCGCGGCCTCGGCATCGATCAGCTGGCGCAGCAGCGCGCGGTGGTAGAACATGTCGTCGTCGACCACGACGATGCGCTCGCGCGTGCCGCGCAGGCGCTCCAGCGTGGGGATCAGCTTGGTCGCCGGGCCCACGTCGCGCGCCACGCGCTGGACCTTGACCACCTGCAGTCCGTCCAGGAAGGAGGGAAGCCGGCGCTCGCCGAACAGGTCGATGCCGACGTTGACATGGATCTCCCGCGGTGCCAGGTCCTGCCCCAGCAGACTCAGCAGGGTGGGCCGCAGCCCGGCGATGCGCCCCGGCGTGGTCGACAAGGTGACCAGTGGACTGTCCTCGGTTGCGCGCGCGGCGGCGCGAGCGTCCATGCGGCGCAGGTCGCGCAGTTCGTGCAGGCGCGAACGCCACATCTTGGTGAATTTCATGCTGCCTCGTCGCGTGTTTCCGGCATGATCAGCATAGCGGCCACGGCCACCACGCTGGCCGCGGTCGCGTACCAGGCCGGCGCGATGGGGTTGCCGGTGGCGTGGATCAGCCAGGTGACGATGAACTGGGTGGTGCCGCCGAAGATCGACACCCCGACCGCATAGGCCACGCCCAGGCCGAGGGCGCGGTGGCGGCGCTCGAACACCTCGGGCACGGCCACCAGCGTGGCGGCGCCGGTGAGCGCGTTGATGGCCGCCAGCACCGAGGTGACCAGCACCAGGGTCAGCGCGCCCGGCGCGGCATCCAGCAGCATGAAGGCCGGCACCGTGGCCAGGGCCGAGACCACGCGCGGCCACAGCATGGTCGGCTTGCGCCCGAAACGATCGCACATCCACCCGCCGACCACCGCGAACACCAGGGTGAACAGGCCCAGCGCCACGGTCGCCGCCATCGCCGCCTCGGGAGGCATCCCGAGCGTGGCGATGGCGTAGGTGGTCATGTAGCTGCCGATGTAGGCGGACACCGTGCCGCCCAGGATCACGCCGACGGCGATCAACACGTAGCGCACAGGAGCGCGCTGAGGACGAAGCTCCGGCTTCGCGGCAGCCGCGTGCAGGGTCTCGGGCATGGAACTGCGCAGGTACAGCGCCAGCGGCACGACCAGCAGGCCGAGCAGGAAGGCCGCGCGCCAGCCCCAGGCCAGCATGGCCTCGTGCCCGAGCAGGCGCCCGAACAGCAGGCCCATCAGCCCCGCCACCAGGATGCCGGCGCCCTGGCTGGCGAACTGCCAGCTGGCGTACAGGCCGCGCCGACCGGCCGGCGCGGCCTCGATGAGAAAGGCGCTGGAGGGGCCGATCTCGCCCCCCAGCGCGAAGCCCTGCACCAGGCGCGCCAGCACCACGATGACCGGCGCGGCCAGGCCGATGCTGGCATACGACGGCGTCAGCGCCACGCCCAGCGTGCCCAGGGTCATCAGCGCCAGGGTCAGGATCAGGCTGGCGCGCCGGCCGACGCGGTCGCCCATGAGCCCGAACACCACGCCACCCACCGGACGCGCGAAAAAGCCGAAGCCGAACACCGCCAGCGACAGCAGCAGGCTCATGTAGCTGCTGTGTACTGGGAAGAAGGTCTTGCCGATGTACACGGCGAAAAAGGCATAGCTGAGGAAGTCGTAGAACTCCAGCGCGTTGCCGGCCACGGCCGCTGCCACCACCCGGCGCGGCGCGTGCGTCGGCGCCGCGGGCCGCGGCGCATCCAGTCGTGCCGACGGGTCGGGCCTGGGAAGGGTCGAATGCATGGTGTCGTCTCCTCGTTGAAAGCCAGTCTCGGCGGCGCGCCTCGCGCACCATCCCGATGGCCCGCGACGCAGCAGCGCCCGGGATCGGCTCAGGACGCTGCCAGCCCCTGCACCGCCTGCAGCAACGCAACCCGGGTCTGCCCGAGCACCATGCCGCGCCAGTCGTCGCTGTCGCAGCAGAAGGCGTCGCGCATGCGCCGGTTCAGCTCGTCGCGCAGTCCCTGGGGCGCCTCGGGATGGCGCCGCAGCCATGCGTGGGCGCGCAGGCAGCCCAGCACCTCGTCCTGCTCGACGGTGCCGAACTCCAGGCCCATCAGCGCCAGGCGCGCGCCCGGGCATTCGTCGCAGGCGGCCGTCACCACCGGGCCGGACACGTCGGCGGACACCGAATCGCCGGCGAACGGGGCGAACAGATCGGCGCCCCACCAGGCCCGGGCCATCGCGTGGTCCTGCTCCAGCGGGCGGCCGGCGTAGATCTTCTCGCCGTGCCCGTAGGGACCGAGGCCGGTGTGGATGTCCACCCAGCCCAGGTGAGTGGCCGCCCCGGCGTGGCGACGCAACAGCGCGCGCAGGGTGCGATTGCTCCAGCTCGGGCCGGTTCCGCCGTAGAACACGCCGTCCGGCGAGGTGTACTGGCCCGCGGTGACGGCCTTGCGGAAGGCCGGCATGCCGTGGGCTTCGATCCACTGCTGCAGGGCCTGCCGGTCGGTCGGCCCGGGCGGCCACTGCGCCGGCATCAGCAGCGGCTCCAGCTCGGCGTAGACCGGATTGGCCGGCAGCGGGCGCCCGAAGTCGATGTGGTTGCGGTTGAGGTCGACGTTGTCCTCGTTGGTGCGCTGCAGGTGCGAGAAGCCGTAGGGATTGACCGCGTGCACCAGCAGCAGGGCCACCTCGGCGCGCTGCGCGCGCTGCAGCAGTTCCTGGTCCTGCAGCAGCGCCAGTTGCGCCGCCGAACCGGCGAAACCCTCCGGGCCGTGGGTGCCCGAGCTGACCACTAGCACCTTGCGCGCGCCGGAGCCGCCGATCACCGCCGTGTCGATGGCCAGTTCCTCGCCGCGCGCACCGCGCACACCCGGCAGCATGTCGGACTCGATGGTGGCGCCGCGCGCGCGGGCGGCCTCGAGGAAGCGCGCTCGCGCCTGGTCGTAGTGACCGGAGAAATTGCGCGAAACCGGGGCGTTGGGCGTTTGCATGGCGCTAGCTTAAGGCAGGCGCGCGTGCGCTGCGCGAATCTGGAAGACCGTGGAAGCGTTCGGTGATAATGGAACGTGCAAGGCTGGCCGACCTGCCGGCCCGACAACGCGAATGGAGAGCGATGGTGCTGCTGGGATGGTTCGACGCCGCGCAGGCGGGCGCATTCGGCGAAGAGCTCGCCAGGTTCTGCGATTCCGAGCTTCGGCTCATCGCCACGGCCAGCCCCGGCAAACGCGAGGACAGGCGCCGCAAGCTGCTGGGCAAGGTGCTGCAGCGCGCACGCGATTTCGCGGCCGCGCATCCCCTCAACACCTACAAGAAGGCCAAGCTGGGCAATCGCCTGAAATGGACCCTGAAGGATCTGGGGCACGACGACGACTTCGTCGACCTGCTGGTCAAGGAAATCCTGCTGGCCCTGGCCCGCTGAACCGCGCAGGGGGAGCCCGCATGCTGAACTCGATCCGCCGACTGTTCGGACAGGCTTCGCGCGACGACGCCCCGCGGGTGCAGGGTGCGCGCGCCGAGTCGGTGCCGACATCGCCCGCGGCGCTGGCGGCCGAATCCGCGGCCCGCAGCGCCGGAGCCGCCGAACTCGCGTCGCGCGGCAACCGCTGCGTGGCCCAGGGGCAGCTGCAGGAGGCGGTAGCCTGCTACGAGCAGGCTCTGGCGCTGGACCCGGCGCACGTGGTCGCCTGCTCCAACCTGGGCTTCGCGCTGCTGCGGCTCGGCCGGCTCGACGAGGCGCAGGCCTGGCTGGACAAGGCGCTGGCGCTGGATCCCTCGCGCGAGGAACCCTATCTGTTCCTGGGCCAGATCGCCGAGTCGCGCGGCGACACCGAAACGGCGATTCGCCGCCTGCGCGAGGCCTTGCGGCACAAACCCGACTTCGGCTTCGCATGGCAGGAACTGTGCCGGCTGCAGTTCCAGGCCGGCGACGCGGCGCAGGCGCTGCAGTCGGCGCGCAGCGGACTGCACGCGGCGCCGGACCTGCCGATGCTGCACTTCTACCTGGGCAATCTGTTGTTCGAGCAGTCGGACCACCGGGCCGCGGCGGCCGCCTTCCGGCGCGCGCTCGAGCTCGCGCCGGACTTCGCGCAGGCTCAGGTGAATCTGGGGCGGGCCCTGCACAGACTGCACGAATCCGAGGATGCGTTGAACGCCCTGGAGCGTGCCGTCGAGCTCGACCCCGAGTCGCATGAAGCGCACTTCCACCGCGGACTCGCATTGCAGGAGCTTGCGCGTTTCGACGAAGCGGCCGCGGCTTTCGAACAGTCGCTGCGCATCGCTCCGGACGACCTCGACACCTTGTACGCGCTGATCGAACTGGCCGCGCGCCGCCGCTGGTTCGATCGCACGCAGGCCTTGCTGGAACGCACCCAGGCCCTGGATGGCCAAGCGGGCCGCCACTGGGTGGTGCGCGGCAATGTGCTCAAGGCGCAGGGGCGGCTGCAGGAAGCCGAACAGGCCTATCGCCATGCCCTGGTCGGGCAACCGGATTTCTATGACGCGCTGAACAACCTCGGGGCCCTGCTCATGCCGGATCGGCCGGACGAGGCGGAGGCGGCCTATCGCGAGGCCATGCGCCTGGACCCCGGCAACGCGACGGCGCGCTGGAACCTCAGCCTGCTGCTGTTGCGCACGGGGCGCATGCAGGAGGCTTGGCCGCTGCACGAGGCCCGCTTCGATGTCTCGCTCCCGCAGCTCGTGACCCGCGCGCCGGACCTGAGGTTTCCGCCGTGGAAGGGCGAACCCCTGGCCGGCAGGTCGATCATCGTGGTCGGCGAACAGGGGTTCGGCGACGAGGTCCAGCTGGCCCGCTACGTGCAATTGCTCAAGCAACGTGGCGCGGTCCGGGTATCGCTGCAATGCAAGATCGCATTGAAGCCCCTGCTCGTCACGACGACCGGCGTCGACGCGGTGTACGGTGGCGCGGAACGCTTTGAGACCCACGACTACTGGGTCCTGGCCTTCAGCCTTCCGGGACTCCTCGGCACCACGCTGGAGACGATTCCCGCGCGACTTCCCTACCTGAGCGCCGATCCCGAGCGCGTGCGCGCCTGGGAGCCCCGCATCCCGGTGGCGAAGCGGCGCATCGGCCTGGTCTGGAAGGGCTCCGCCGGCCATGGCAACGATCTGAACCGCTCGCTGCCCGACCTGCAGGCCTTGGCACCCCTTTGGCCCGCCTGCGAGGACGCGGCCTTCGCGAGCCTGCAAAAGGGTCAGGGCGAGGACGAGGCGGCAAGGGCCGGTCCGCAACAGCCCATCGTCGACCTCGCGCCGGGAATCGCCGATTTCGCCGATACCGCGGCCATCCTCTCGCAACTCGACCTGCTGATCTGCGTGGACACTTCCACCGCGCACGTCGCAGGCGCGTTGGGCCGTCCCTGCTGGGTGTTGCTGCCCGCGGTGGGCTGCGACTGGCGCTGGCTGACCGCGCGCGAGGACTCTCCGTGGTACCCGGGCGTGATGCGCCTGTTCCGCCAGGCGCCGGGCGAGCCCTGGGGGGCCGTGGTCGAGCGGGTCGCCCAGGCGCTGCGCGCCTGGAAGCTCGCGCAGGCCTGAAGCGCCGAACCGGGGCCGGGTTCAGGCGCCCTGCACCTCGACCTGCACGTCCACGTTGTTGCGCGTGGCGTGCGAGTACGGGCAGACCTTCTCATGGGCCTCCATCGCGAGGGCCTGAAGTTCCTGCTGGGGCAGCGAGCGGTCCTCCACGTGCAGTTTCACCGCCAGCCCGAAGCCGCCCGCCGCGCGCGGGCCGATGGACACCGTGCAGGTCACGCTGGCGCCGGAGGCATTCTTCTTGTGCTGCTTGGCCACGAAGTCCAGCGCACCGCCGAAACAGGCTGCGTAGCCGGCCGCGAACAGGTCTTCCGGGGTCGTCGTGGCGGGCTTTCCCGGGCCGCCCATGGCCTTGGGCACCGACAGGTCGACGCTGACCTGTCCGTCCTGCGAACGGGTATGTCCGTTGCGTCCGCCGGTGGCGGTGGCGCTGGTGGTGTAGACGACCTGGATACTGTCCATGGCTGATCTCTCCGATGAGGGGGTGGAACACTCTCGCGTCGCCGCGTCCGCGCTCGCGCGGACACGGTCCGTGGAGCAGTCTAAGGCGCCGCCGCGCAACTTTCAGGACAGGTCCGCGGATCCCGGCCGGGCCGCGGGCCCTGGATGCCGCCGCGTACTGTGGATATCATCAGTCCCGCGGCACCGCGGCCGCGACCTCCACGCATGGCCTCCGACTCCGTCCAGCTTCCGCCCCGGCGCATCGCGCATCTGGACATGGATGCCTTTTTCGCATCGGTGGAACTGCTGAGCTACCCCGAACTGCGCGGCCTGCCGGTGGTGGTGGGCGGGCGCCACCGCTGGCAACCCGAGCGCCTGGCCGACGGCTCCTGGCGTTTCGCGCGCCTGCGCGACTACGCCGGGCGCGGCGTGGTCACCACGTCCACCTACGAGGCGCGCGCGCTGGGCGTGTTCTCGGCCATGGGCATGATGAAGGCCGCCCGCCTGGCCCCCGACGCGATCCTGCTGCCGGCGCGCTTCGAGGCTTACCGCGAGTATTCACGGCGCTTCAAGGCCGCGGTGGCGACGATCGCGCCGCACATCGAGGACCGTGGCATCGACGAGATCTACATCGACCTGAGCGGGCATGCCCAGGCCGACACCGAGGCGCTGGCCCGCGGCATCCAGGAGGCGGTGCGCGAGGCCACCGGGCTGAGCTGCTCCATCGGCGTGACGCCCAACAAGCTGTTGTCCAAGATCGCCTCCGAACTGCGCAAGCCCGGGGGCGTCACCGTGCTGCACATGCACGATCTGCCCGAGCGCATCTGGCCCCTGCCGGCGGCGAAGGTCAACGGCATCGGGCCGAAGGCTGCCGAGCGCCTGCGCGCGCTGGGCATCGTGACCATCGGCGAGCTGGCCGCCGCCGCGCCCGAACGGCTGCAGGAGCATTTCGGACGCGGCTACGCGGCCTGGCTGCACGCGGTCGCGCACGGCCGCGACGATCGCCCGGTGCAGACCCACTCGGAGCCCAAGTCGGTCAGCCGCGAGACCACCTTCGAGCGCGACCTGCATCCGCGCCGCGACCGCGACGAACTGTCGCGCCTGTTCACCGAACTGTGCCGGCAACTGGCCGAGGACCTGCGGCGCAAGGGCTGCGCGGCGCGCACCATCGGCATCAAGCTGCGCTTCGAGGACTTCCGCACGGTCACGCGCGACCTGTCCCTGCCCCATCCCGTGGCCGACGCGCGCGCCATCCGGGACGCCGCCGGCCAGTGCCTGCGCCGCGTCGATCTCGACCGCCGGCTGCGACTTCTGGGCGTGCGAGCGGCCGCGCTGCACGATGTGTCCGCGCTCGGGAGCGACCCGGCGGCGATGCAGCTCAACCTGCTCGAGCCCTGACGCCGGCCCGTCGCCGCTCAGGACCCTCGCGACGAGGACACCACCTGCAAGGCCGGCGCGGCGCGCGGCGCGGCGCCTTCCAGTCGCGCGCCGGCCGCCGGCGCGAGCTGCCACCAGCGCGCACGGTCGCGTTTGTGCAGCTTGGCCTGGTACATCGCCGCGTCCGCCTGGCGCACCAGACCCTCCGGGTCCTGGGCGTCCAGCGGAAACAGGGCCAGGCCCATGGACATGCCCACGCTCGCCCTGCAACCCGGCGCCAGCTCGAAGGGCTGATCCACGGCCGCGTGCAGGCGGCGCAGCACGTCGCCCAACTGCTCCAGCACGTGGGCCGCGTCGATCTGTTCGATGACCACGACGAACTCGTCGCCACCCAGCCGCACCAGCACGTCGAACTTGCGGATCGCGCCACGCAGACGCTGCGCGATCTCCCGCAGCAGCAGGTCGCCCACGTCGTGGCCCCAGGTGTCGTTGACCGGTTTGAAATCGTCCAGGTCGAGCATGCCCACGGCCAGCACGCTGCCGTCGCGCCGCGCCGCGGCCAGGGCCTGCGGCAGGTACTGGGTGAGCGCGAAGCGATTGGGCAGGCCGGTCAGCAGGTCGTGGCGCGCGCGATGCGACTCCTCCAGTTGCAGGTCGTTGAGCCGCCGCTTGATGTCCAGCTCGTCCAGGCCGTGGCCGAGCAGCTCGGCCAGGCGCTGGCACAACTCGGTGGTCGCCTCGTCGAAGGCATCGCGTTGCGGCGACACGAACACCAGCACGGCCCAGATGGAAGCGCCGCGGAACACCGGCGCGGCCAGCGCCGAACGCCAGTCGTAGCGGGTCATCGACTCCCGCCACGGCGCCATGCGGGCATCCCCCAGCAGGTCGTTGCAGCAGGCGTTGCGATGGCTGTCCCAGACCCGCAGCACCAGCGGGGAACGGTCGACGTCGTGCAGACTGATGTGCAGCGCGTCGAGCTGATCCGCCCCGCTGCCCGCGCGCGCGATCACCTCGACGCGCCCGGCATCGTCCGGGCGCGCCATCCACGCCGCATGGAACTGCGTGCCCTCGGTGAGGGTCTGGCAGGTGCGCAGCAGCATGTCGGGAACGCTGCGCGCCTGCAGCAGCACGTCGCCTTCGCGCATGAGCGCGCGATACAGGCGCTGCAGCTGCTGCATGCGCCGACGCTGCTCCAGCGCCTGCATCGCGCGCTGCACCGCCAGGCCCACGTTGAGCAGCACGTCCAGCGTGGCGGGATCGAAGGCCCCGGGCTCGTCCAGGCACAGCACCAGTACCGAGCCCGGCGCGGCCTGCTCGGCTTCGGTGTCGCGCAACGGCAGCGCGGCCACCGATCCGCAGGCCGGCTCGCCGGAGAAACAGGCCGTCGCCTCGTCCCAGGCACGCAGCGCCTGGGCATGCCCCGGCAGATCCCCCGGGTCCGCGCGCGCCGTGAAGCGCGCCAGCACCTCCAGTTCGCCGCCGGCCTCGGCGGCGCGCCCGATCCAGGCGTGGCTCAGGCCGCCGCGCTGCACGGCCACCCGACATGCCGACTGGCGGAACTGATCCAGGTCCTGCGCCTGCGCACCGAGCTGGCCCAGTTCCACCAGCAGCGCGTTCAGGCGCGCCATGCGATGCGCGCGCAGCGCCTGCTGCTCGCGCAGTTGCATGGCCCGGCCCGCCTGCGCGCGCCACGCCAGGCCGCGCGCGTGACGCTGCTGCGCCGCGCGCACCGTCAGCACCACGAACAGCAGGTAGGCCGCGCCCAGCAGGGCCGCCGGATGCACGGCCGGGCTGCTGCCCAGGCTCAGCCAGACCACCAGCGGCAGCAAGGCGCCGGCCGCGAAGCCCAGCGCGGCGAAGGCATCGAAGGCCAGCGCGAACGCGATCCCTCCGGCCACGCAGGCGACGACGAAGGCAGCCAGGCCGGCCGCCAGACCCTGACGCGGGGCCAGCCACCAAGGCATCAGTCCCCACAGCAGGCCGTTGACGGTACCGCCGACGCACAACACGCGGTGCGTGAGCCGGCGCGCGCCGTCCGCTCCATGTGGATGCCGGCCGCGCCCGAGGTGAAGCGACGCGCGCCGGTGCAGCAGCAAGGCAGGCGATTGCGAGCCCAGCACCAGCAGTACCCAGGCCGTCACAGCCAGCTGGCCCGCGTACGGAATGAACAACCACGCGCAGGCGGCGCAGGCAACCGCCTGCGCCAGCGCGACCAGGCCCAGCGAGTCCAGCAACTGAAACGGTTGCTCCGTGCCGGGCGGCAAGCCGCGCGATGCCGACCCCGCCGCAGCCCGCGATGAAGGCTCCTGCTGCACCTTGTTCCTTGTTCTCGTTCGTTCGTGTCGATGCCCCGGCCGCGATGCGCGGCGACCGCGCCGCGGCACAACGGCGTGGATGCCATTTTGCGTCCTCGGCGCGGCGATGGCATCCGGCCCCGCCCCACAAACGCAATATGGAGGCGGTTTCGTGACATTGTTCACGCCTGCGTGGCGGCGATGCATCCGACAATGGGCTGCCCTTCGCGCGCGGACCGTCTCCCTGGGTAGGTGTCGCGCGTACTCGAGCCGGGAGATCCCGGCCCGCGCACCCGCACGGATTCCGCCCGTCATGAAAACCCACACCCCCCAGCAGGCCCCGCCGGGCGCGAGCCCCCGGGAGCACGGCGCGCCCGCGTCCGCCGGCGGGGTGCGCGCCGCCGCCGATGCGCTCCGGGATGCGGCGGACGAAGCGGCATCTCCGGAGGACGAAAGCGCCCGCCTCGACCAGGCGGCCTCGCTGGCCGCGCGGGCGCTGAATCTCCAGGCCGTCCTGTTGCGCCTGCGCGACGACGAGGAATGGCTGCAGGGACTGCACGACGGCGGCGACACCCGCGCCTGCGCGGCCCTGCTGCGCGCCGCGAGCGGCCGGCACGCGCGATCCATCGAGGCCGTCGAGGCCACCGGCGCCGCCGACGCGCGGCTCGCGCCGGTGACAGCGCCCGGTTGCGCGGCGGGGGACCTCGGCCTGTGCGAGCGCGAGGCCCTGCATGACCCAGGGGGCCGTGAGCTGGCCGTGGTGTGGGTCGGCGACGTCGCCGCGCGGGATCTGCGCGAGCACGAGCGCGAGTTGTTGCGCGGCATCGCGCGGCAGGCCTTCGAATGGCTGGCGGCCCGGCGCGCCGCGCAGCGTCTTGCGCGCGACAGGCGCCACCTGCAGCGTCGCGCAGACTTCACCGCCGTGCTGGCACGTTCCAACCAGCTGATCGCGCAGGCCCCGGACGAGCAGACCATGCTGCAAGGCATCTGCGACATGACGGTGTCCGACGGTGGACTGCGCCTGGCCTGGGTGGGCTGCCCCGACGCTCGGGGGCAGCTGGACTACCTGGCCAGCGCCGGCGAACGGGACTATCTGGACGGACTGGTCCTCTCGGTGCACCCCGACCGGGTCGAGGGCTGCGGCGCGGCGGGCCATGCGTGGCGCGAGCAGCGCGCGTACTTCCTCGCTTCCTTCGCGCGCTCGCCGATGCTGGAACCCTGGCGCGAGCGCGCCGCGCGCTGCGGCATGCGGGCCACCGCCACGCTGCCCATCCGGCGCGCCGGGAGCATGTGGGGCGTGTTCACGGCCATGCACAGCGACGAGGATGCCTTCGACGAGCAGTTGCAGACCCTGCTCACCGAACTGGCGCACAACATCTCCCGCGGACTGGACAGGCTCGACGCCGCGCGTCGCGAGCGCGAACTCACCGGGCTGCAGCAGGCGCTGCTGGATCACACGCTGGCCGGCATCGTGGTGGTGCGCGACCGTTACATCGTCAGCGCCAACCGACGCTTCGCGCTGATGCTGGGCCACGATGACCCGACCCAGCTGGTCGGACGTTCCACGCGCATGGTCTACGCCTCGCAGGCCGAGTACCTGCGGGTGGGCAACATCTACCCGCGCCTGCGCCAGCTCGGCAGCGCGCTGGCCATGGACGTGCGCGTGCAGCGCCGCGACGGCGCGGAACTGCTGTGCGACGTGTCGGTGGGCCTGACCCGCGACGACCAGGACACGTCCGTGTGGACCTTCCAGGACGTCACCGAACGCGCGCGCCTGCAGCAGCGACTGCGCCATGAGGCGCTGCACGACCTGCTGACCGACCAGCCCAACCGGCGCGCCCTCGAACAATACCTGCCACAGGCCCTGGCGCGCGCGCGACGCAACGGCCGGGCGGTCGCGGTGGGAATGCTCGACCTGGACGATTTCAAGCCGGTCAACGACAGCTTCGGCCATGACGCCGGCGACCGCCTGCTGCAGGAAGTCGCGCAGCGCCTGCGCTCGCTGCTGCGCGAATGCGATTTCCTGGCGCGCCTGGGTGGGGACGAATTCGTCGTCGTGGTCGAGGAACTCGAGGCGCGCCATCTGGCGCGCCAGCTCAGCCGGCTGCTGCGGCGCCTGCACGGCGCGGTGGAACGCCCCTTCGCGCTCGGGCCCTCGGTGCAGGCCAGCGTGGGCATGACCATGGGCCTGGCCGCCTTCCCCGCCGACGGCGCCGACAGCGACACCCTGCTGCGCCAGGCCGACGCCGCGCTCTACCAGGTCAAGGCGCGCAAGCAGCAGCGCAGGCGCTGGTGGCAGCTCGGCGTGCGTCAGGCGGCCGAGCCGGGCCAGGACCCCGCCTTCGACCCCTACGGCCCCGAGGCCGTGCAGTTGCTGGGGCAGGTGCGCAACCTGCTGAGCGAGGCCACCGAGCGCTTCGCGCAGGCCTTCTACGACGATGTTCGGCAGGACCCGCGGACCCGCGCCATCGTCTCCTCGCTGCAAGGCGACGAACTGCAGGCGCTGCGCGCACGCCGCGCGGAGCACCTGCGCTTCGTGCTGGACGCCGCGACCACGCGCGAGGAGGTGCTGCGCCAGGCCCGACGCCTGGGCGAGGTGCATGCGCTGGTGGGGGTCGGCGCCGAGCACATGATCCGCCCGCAGGGGCTGTACCGGCGCCTGGCCGGCGAAGCGCTGGGCGGCTCGACACTGACCGCGCGCGCACGCTTTCAACTGTTGCGCCTGATCGAGGAACGCCTGGAGGACGACCTGCAGGCGCAGATGGGCGCGCTGGCCGATGTCGGATCGAGCTATTTCTCCGCGCTCACCCCCGACGCGCTGCCGGCGCGCGCGCTGTGGCGCGACGCGGTGCACGAGCTCATCGCCCCCATCGGCCGGCTGCCGGGGCTGCTGGCCTGCCACGTCATGCGCCCGGATACCCAGGGCGTGTTCCAGCGCGAGGCCGCCAGCGGTCCGCGCTCCGCGGACATCATCGAGTGGCTGGGCCAGGCCCGCTTCCAGGCCTGCCTGGAAAACGCCGGCGCCGACGACAGCGGGCTGCTCGTGCAGGCCTGGCACGCCGCGCGCATCCAGCACTGCGACTCCTACGCCAGCGACCCCAGGGTGCGCCATTGGAGCGCCATGGCCGCGGAGCTCGGCGTGCGCAGCGCGCTGGCCGTTCCGGTTCCCGGGGAACAGGGACAGCCGGTGTTCGTGCTCGGCCTGTTCGGCGCCTGGCCGAACCAGTTCTCCAGCCCCGGCATGCAACAGTTCGCCAGATCGCTGCAACAGCACGCGGCGCGGGTCTGGCAGTCCTGCCGACGCGCCACGGCCTGCGAGCCGCTGGCCCAGGCGCAGGCGCAGGTGTGCCGCGAGCGATTGTTCTCGGGGGGCCTGGAGATGTTCGTGCAACCCGTGGTGGACCTGGTCGACGGCTCCTGCCGGCGCGTCGAGGCCCTGGCACGCCTGCGCCTGGCCGACGGCACCGTGCTGGCGCCCGCGCGTTTCCTGCCCATCCTCGGCGACACCGAGCTCGACCGCCTGCTGCGCCAGGGCCTCGACCAGGTGTGCCAGCAGTTGCGCGCCTGGGACGCCCAGGGCCTGTCGATGGAGGCGGCGCTCAACCTGCCGCCGTCCACGCTGCTGGACCCCGAATGCACGCTCTGGGTGGAACAGGCGCTGCGGCGCCACGGCGTGGCGCCGCAGCGCCTGACCCTGGAACTGCTGGAGAACCAGGACGTGGACATGCGCACGCAAAGCGCCGCGCTGCGGGCGCTCAAGGCGCTGGGCGTGCGCCTGGCCATGGACGATCTGGGCTCCGGCTACAGCAGCCTGCAGCGCCTGTCCATGCTGCCCTTCGACTGCATCAAGCTCGACCAGGGCCTGACCCTGGAACTGCGCCGCGCGCCGCTGCAGACCCTGGGGCTGATGCGGGCGATCATCCAGCTGGGCCACGACCTGCAGCGCCAGATCGTCGTGGAAGGCGCGGAGGACGACGGAGTGCTGGAGGCCGTGCTGGCGCTCGGCGCGACACGGGCGCAGGGCTACGGCCTGGCGCGCCCCATGCCCGCCGGCGAATTCGCGCGTTGGCGGGCCGGGTTCCGCCTGGGCGTGCACGCCTCGCGGGTGAGCACCTGGCTGGGCGCGCTGGCCACGCACTGGATGGACCCGCGCAGCCCCAGGCGCGAGTCCGCGCCGGCACTGCAGCGATTCCTGGACGCCTCGGCACCAACCGAGGTGCGCACCTGGCACGCGCAGGCACGCGGCCACGGAGGCACCGCCGAGCAGGCCCGCGAGCGCCTGACCGAATGGCTGGTCGGGCGCGTGCGCGCGGAACGGGCCGGGGACCCGGAGCAGGATGGGTGACCCGGGTCCGCCATCCCGCTCGCGATACTGCTCGGCGCTTGATGCCTTTTTAATACAGCCCGCCGAACAATGGCCCGCAACCTATCCGTTGCGGGAACCATGGGCGCACATCCCTTCCGATTCGCCGCCGACAGCGGCCTGCGTTTCACACCGTTTCGAGCCCTGGCGGCGCTGGGCCGGGTGCGCCGCGACGGACGCGATGCGCTCACGGGCCTGGCCACCCGTGCCGCACTGGAGCGCCGCGTGGCCGAACTCGCCGACCCGCCGTGCGCGGGCGAGCAACTGGCGGTGCTGGTGCTGGACGTCTACCGCTTCGGCAGCATCAACGAGGCCTGGGGCCGCCAGGCCGGCGACGCCGTGCTGGTCGAACTGGCGCGCCGGCTGCGCGAACTCGGCGGCAGCGAACTGCTGGCACGCGTGGGAGCCGATTCCATCGGGGTCCTGTTGCGCGGAGCCGCCGCCGACGACTGGCGCGGCGTGGTCGAGCGCATGATCAAGAGCCTGCGCGAACCCTTCGCGGTGGGCGGCTCCCACACCCGCAAGCTCTCGGCCTCGGTGGGCTGCGCCCTGTTCCCGCAGGACGCCAGCAGTGCCTCGCGCCTGCTCGGGCTGGCGGAAGCCGCCGTGTTCAGCCAGGCCGAACGCGATCTGCAGCGACGCAGCGAGGCGCTGGACCCGTACGGCGACGAGACCGCCGCCACGATGGCCTGGCTGCAGCGATTCCTGGGCCCGCAACTGCCGCGGCTCAACGAGGAATTCCTCGCCGGGCTGGGACTCTCGGACCATGCGCACGGAGGCGGCGCATCGTGCCTGCCCGCGCGCGACGCGGTGCAACTGCTGCCCGAACTCGACGGCTACGTGCCTTTGCTGCTGGCCCCGGGGCTGCGCCAGGCGCGACACCGCGAACACGCCGAGCGTCTGGGGCGGCTGCTCGCCGCGCTGGGACTTCCGGCGCAGGTGGGCGTGGGCGCGATGGGCCATCTCTACCAGGGCGTGGCGGTCCTGGCGCACCGTATCCCGGCGCGCCTGAGCGAGCGCACGCTGCTGCTGGGCACCCTGCTGCGACGCATGGAGGCCGACATCGGCTTCCAGCACCAGGGCGCCGAGGCGCTGCGTCACGAACTGATCGAACGCCTGCGCCATCTGGGAACCGCCATGCAGGCGGCGCGACGACGCAGCGGCCTGCTGGACATGGTGGTCGACGGCCTGCAACAACTTCCCTTCGTCGCGTGCTGCGCCGTATACACCCAGGACGCGCGCGGCGCCTTCGTGCTGGAGGCGCAAAGCTCGGCCCACGAACCCTGGAGCGGCGAGCCGGCACCGTCGCCGCACGATCCCGACACGGCCCAGGCGCGCGGCGGCGCGCTGGCGCGCTGCTGGCTGCGCGCGGCAGTCGAGTTCGGCCCGGACATCGCGCGCGCGGCCCGCCAGGGACAGGACTGGGCCGTGCAACTGCTGGGCCTCGGTGTGCGCGCCTCGGTGGCGGTGCCGGTGCTCGACGCCTCCGGCAACGTGATGGTGGTGCTGCAGTTGTACGGGCGTCTGCCGGGACAGTTCGGCACCCAGCTCATGCGCCATGCGCTGGACTCGCTGCGAGCCTCGGTGGCGATGGAACTGGCGCGCGTGGGCGAAGGCATCGCGCTGCCGGCGGTGGCCGCCGACGAACGCGCGCTGTGGCGCCAGCGCCTGTTCGGCGGCGGCCTGCGCATGTTCATGCAACCCATCGTCGACCTGCGCCAGCAGCGCTGCACCCGGGTGGAGGCGCTGGCGCGCCTGCAACTCGACGAACGCACCCTGCTGACGCCCGGACGCTTCCTGCCGGTGCTGGGCCAGCATGAACTGGACCGCCTGTTCCTCGACGGCCTGAACCTGTCGCTGCAGGCGCTGCTCGACTGGGAACGCCAGGGACTGAGCCTGGACTTGTCGCTCAACCTTCCCCCGTCCACGCTGCGCCACGCCGACTGCGTGGACTGGGTGCGCTCGGGCCTGGAGCGTCGCGGCATCGACCCGCGCCGGCTCAGCCTGGAGATCCTGGAGGATCGCGACGTGGCCACGCAGGCCACCATGCGCGACACCACCGAGCGCCTGCGCGCGCTCGGGGTGCGCCTGGTGCTGGACGATCTGGGCGCGGGCTACAGCAGCCTGCTGCGGCTCAACAGCCTGCCCATCGACATGGTGAAGGTGGACCAGGGACTGGTGCACGGCATCGTCGCCAACAATCCCCGCGCCGTGCCGCTGGTGGCCGGACTGGTCGACCTGGCCCGCCGGCTCGACCTGGGCATCACCATCGAGGGTCTGGAGACCCAGATCCTGCTGGAATACGCCCAGTACCTGCAGGCCGACTTCGGCCAGGGCATGGCGATCTCGCCTCCGCTGGAGCCGCGGCGCGTGCCGGGCTGGGCGCGCGCCTGGCGCATGCCGGCGCTGTCGGGCATCGCGCCCTTCGCCTCCATGCTCGATCCCGAGGCCCGCGCCACGCGCCGGCTTCTTTGATGTCACCACAATGTCATCAGCCCGAGCGACCATGGGCGACAAAGTATGCTCCGCCGCCATGGCCGCCATCGCTCCGCCCCTGTTCTCTCCTGTCGACGCCGAGCCGGACCGCCTGGCGCTTTTCCAGGAGATCCTGGAAGGAAACCTGCTGCGCACGGTATTCCAGCCGGTACTCGACCTTCGCAACCGCAGCTTCCACGGTTTCGAGGCCCTGATCCGGGGGCCGGCCGGCAGCCCGCTGGAACGCCCTGACCATCTGTTCGACTGCGCGCGCCGCAGCGCCCGCGTGGCAGAGTTCGACCGTCTGTGCGTGCAGACCAGCATCGAGGCCTTCGCCGCCGCCGAACTGCAGGGGCATCTGTTCCTCAACGTCACCGAGGCGCTGTTCGACTCCGGCTGGTTCGCGCAGGAGCCCACGCTGCGCTGGCTGCAGGAGCGCGGGTTGCCCCCGTCGCGCCTGGTGCTCGAACTGCTGGAGTCGGACTCGCTGGCCGAGGACACCCAGGCCTTTTCCGCGGCGCGCTTCCTGCGCGACCTGGGCTACGGGCTGGCGCTGGACGACCTGGGCCAGGGCTTCGGGCGCTTCGCGCTGTGGAAACGACTGCGCCCGCGCTACCTGAAGGTGGACCGCAGCTACATCGCCGACCTGGCCGGCGACCCCTTCAAGGCGGCCTTCGTGCGCTCCATGCTGCTGCTGGCCGAGGCCAGCCAGTCGGTGGTGGTGGCCGAGGGGGTGGAATCCGAACGCGACCTGCTGACCCTGCGCGAAATCGGGGTCAGCATGGCCCAGGGCTATTTCATCGCCAGGCCCCAGCCCAGCCCGTCCGCCGAGCCCGGCGCGCACACCCGCGAGGTGCTGGGCAACCCGCAGCCGGCGCTGCACGCGCTGGCCAGCCGCGGCAGCATCGAACAATCGGTGCTGGGACTGGCGCGCCCCATCGAGCCGGTGCAGCCGCAGGTCAAGCTCGACCACGTGCTGCGCATGCTGGAGCAGGACCCGGACCTGACCTCGGTGCCCATCGTCGACGGCCAGGGCCAGGCGCTGGGCATCATCAACCGCTACGTGGTCGCCGACCGGCTGTTCCGCCCGCACGTGCGCGACCTGTTCGGCAACAAGCCCTGCACCCTGGTGATGAGCAGCGACGTGCTGCGCCTGGACGCCAAGAGCAGCCTGCAGCAGGCCAGCAGCCTGATCGCCGACTCCAGCTATCGCCACGCCACCGAGGGGGTGCTGGTGACCGACGGCGGCCAGTACCGCGGACTGCTGCTGGTGGGCGACCTGCTGCGCCTGGTCACCGAGTTCCAGGTGCAGGCGGCGCGCTACGCGAACCCTCTGACCCTGCTGCCGGGCAACGTGCCGATCAACGACTGCATCGACCGCTGGCTGCACGAGGAACGCCAGTTCGCCGCCGCCTACGCCGACATCGACAACTTCAAGCCCTTCAACGACAAGTTCGGCTACCGCATGGGCGACGAGATCATCCTCATGCTGGCCGACCTGCTGCGCAGCCAGCTGCCTCCGGGCGAGCAGTTCCTCGCCCACATCGGCGGCGACGACTTCGTCGCGCTGTCGTGCTCGCCGGACTGGGAGACGCGGATGCAGGCGGTGCTGCGGGCCTTCGAGGCCGGCGTGGCGCAGTTCTTCGAGCCGGCGGTGCTGGAGCAGAAGGGCTACTGGTCGGAGAACCGGCGCGGCGACGCGATGTTCTTCCCCGTGCCCACGCTGTCCATCGGGGCCTTCGTGGTCAACCCCGGGCACTTCGATTCCCACCGCGAGGTGGCCAACGTGCTGGCCGAGCTCAAGCGCGCGGCCAAGCGCCTGCCGGGCAACGCGCTGTTCGTGGACCGGCGGCGCTACGGCTGAGCCGGGCCGGCCGCGCCGGCGGATTCAGATGCAGGAGTTGGGCAGATACTGCCGCGCCACGCTGCCGCTGTTGCAGGTCCACTTCAGCGACCCGGCGGCGCTGACGGCCGACAGGATCATCGTGCTCCCGGAAATCGCGTGATTGGCATTGTTGCCATAGGTCACCGTGACGCGGCCGTGGGAGACGTCCAGCGACTTCACGTAATTGCCCTGGATCGAACCCGACTGCGGCATCCGCGCGCTGCCGTTGCTCGGCGGAAACGTCCCGTAGGTGGTGTAGTAGTCCCACAGCGAGGACTTGTAGCCGTCGGCCAGCGAGACCCCCTCGGCGACCTGGGCGCGAATGGTGTAGGTCTGATACGCGGGGATGGCGATGGCGGCCAGGATGCCGATGATCGCCACCACGATCATCAGTTCGATCAGGGTGAAACCGCGCGACTTGTGGTTCATGGACGAACTCCCGTGTGGGGGCGAGGACGGCCGCTGTGCCTAGAAAAAACCCGCCTTTCGGCGGGTTCTGAAGAATCACACTCTGGAGATTATTTGGTGCAGGTCGACGGCAGGTAGTTGTTCGAGATCGAGCCCGCCTGGCAGGTCCACTTGATGGAACCGGCCGAGGTGCTCGCCGACAGTTCCAGCGTGGAGCCGCTGATCGCCTTGTTCGCGTTCACGCCAAAGGTGATCAGGATCATGCCGCGGGTCGCTCCGACGTCCACGCTCGACACGTAGTTGCCGTTGATCGAGCCGGCGGTGGCAAGCCCAGCCGAGGCGTTCTTGCCCGGGAAGTCACCCTTGTTGGTGTAGTACTCGGCCATCGCCGTCTTCGCCGCATCGGCCAGCGACAGGCCTTCCGACACTTGCGCGCGGATGGTGTAGTTCTGGTAGGCGGGAATCGCGATCGCGGCCAGAATGCCGATGATGGCCACGACGATCATCAATTCGATCAGCGTGAAGCCTTGTTGCAATTGCTTTTTCATATGCGGATCCTTGGTTGTGGAAACTTGCCGGGTCTGCGGCGGGACTCGAGAAAATCACCGGTGTTCGAAACCGGCCGCTGCCGGGTCGACGTCAACCCCTGCCGGGGCGATGGAGTAGAAGCAATCGGCGTGCCAGGCCCGGCAAACGGTGCCCGGGGCGGGCTGGCGGGCCGTTTTCCTGTCCGTCCACGCCCCTGTCCAGGCCCCGGCGCGGCCAGGGCCGAAACCATGTCCAGGCTGCAAGCTGGCCACGGTGCCACGTGTCAGGGCAAAATAGCTGGACATGGCGCCCGCCGAGGTGCCGGAGGACGGGGGATTGGAACTCAACGCATGCAGCCGGCGCATGGCGTCGGTGGTGCTGGGCAGGAGCGAGCGCACGGTGCGCCGCTGGTGCGACGAGGGAACGCTGCGCCTGGTCGGCAGCGACGCCGCCGGGCGCGCGCTGGTGGCGCTGGAACAGGTGCTGGACATGCTCGATGGCCTGGGGGCGCAGGCCCCCTGCGGCGGCGACGCCCAGCTTTCGCGCCGGGAGTGGATGCGCCTGGTGCTCGAGGCCGATGCCGGCGACGCCGACGCGCTGGCCGGCCTGGGCACCCAGCTGCTGCACGAAGGGCGCGCCGCCGGCGCGGTCAGCCTGCTGCAGGAGGCCGCGCAACTGCAGCACGCCGACGCGATGCACTGGCTGTGCCACTGCCACCTGCGCGGCCTGGGCGTGCCGCGCGACCCCGACCTGGCGCTGATGTGGCTGCATCGCGCGGCCGCCCAGGGCCACGCGCTGGCGCGCGCGCAGGCACGCGCGCTGCGCCGGCTGTCGCTGGCCGAGGCCGCGCGCGCGGGCTGAGCCCGAACGATCCGCGTGCCCGGCCGCGCCCGATTTCAACGCACCGCGTACATCGGCCCGTAGCCCAGCGGGCTGTTCATGCCCTGGATCACGTAGGCCACGCCGCGGCCGTAGAAAAAGGGCAGGCCCAGGTCCACCGGACTGCTGCTGGTGGCCGTCTGCGCGGCGATGTCGTTGAAGGCCAGGTAGTTCGCGAAGTCCATGCTGGAGTAGTCGCCCACGTACATCTGGGCGTTCAGCGAGCCCGCGGGCGCGGTGCCCGAGGAGGTGCTCAGCGTGATGGGCAGGTCGAGCAGCGAGGACGGGGTGTAGTTGCCGGCGCCGTCGGTGGGCACGCCGTTGAGCCAGGCGAAATTGAAGTTCGACCCGCTGTCCAGGAAGGAGCCCGCGTGCGGGACGCCCTGCACGCTGATGGTGATGTTGCCGCCGCTGTCGGACGCCAGCGGCGTGTAGCCCGTGACCGCGTTGTCCGGCTGCGTGCCCACGCCCAGGCTGAGCACGCCGTAGGTGGTGCCGGCGCCCGAGGTGGGAATCGCCGGCAGTTGCAGCAACACGCCGTTGGTGTCGGTACTGTTCAGGTAGGGCACCGGGTTGGACACCTGCGCACTGGCCGAGGGCTGCGGCAGGAGCTCGGTACAGCTGCTGGAGGTGCAACCGTAATAGACCTGGCCGTCGGCGACGAACTGCCCGACGCCGAGCAGGCCGTTGCCGCCCAGCGCCACCACGCTGCCGACGTCGGGCCCCGCGCTGGAGCAGCTCGACGGCGCGGCCGGCAACGCGGCGGAGCCGATCACCTGGATGGGCAGCGAGCTGGTGGTCTCGCCGCCCAGCAGCAGGCTCGCATGACTGACCGCGCCCCACAGGTGGCCGTCGAGAAAGCGCGCGCACTCGGCCAGCTGGGTGCCGCCCGCGGCCGTGTCCACCGGCAGGTTCAGCCCGGCCAGCGTCCCCTGCAGCACCCGCAGCCCGTAGGAGCCCGTGTCCAGCACCACGTGGTCGATGCTCACGCAGCGGGCGCTGGCGTCGCACACGCCGACGGTGACGTAGGGAATGTTCACGGTGGCCACGTTCGAGGAGGCCAGCGCGGGGTTCTGCTCGATGGTCACCAGCAACTGGTTGGCGCCCACCGCCGGCGCCACCGGGGCCGTCCCGGAGCTGCCCCCTCCTCCGCCGCAGGCCGCCAGCACCAGGCCCAGCGCCGCGGCGGCGCCCAGGCGCAAGGCGCGCCGGGCGCGCGCCGCCCCACGCGGGGCCGACGGCCCCGCCGCTCGCGGCGACTTCATGGCTGAACCCCCAGTGCCGCCAGGTCGGTGCCGGGGGGAACCAGCGCCGGCACGTAGGCCGAGCCGGCATAGTCGCGCATATGCCCCCAGGCATGGGCCACCAGCGCCGCCGAGCGCACGCGCACCGGGGCCCGGTAGCCGGCGCTCGCGCGCGCGCCGCGCGCCGCCGCGTAGCCGGGGAAATAACTGCCGTACAACTGCTGCAGATCGGGTACGGTGGGACCCGACCAGGCCAGCGCGAACACCACGCCGTCGGCGCCCGCGTATTCGTGCACGGTGACCCCCGCCGGGGTACGCACGGTGGCGGCCTGCGATCCGGCCTGCGATCCGGCCTGCGATCCGGCCTGCGATCCGGCCGGCGATCCGCCCGGCGTGCCGGCGCGCAGGCTGTGCGCGCCGACCGTCACGCCGCCGTCGGCCGAAGCCGCGGCCAGCGGCGCGCCCAGCGCCGCCAGCGCGGGCGCCGGCGCCGTGCCGAGGGCCAGCAGCGCGCACACCGCCACGCGCAGCCGGTCGGAAGAGTTGCTGCGAAGATTCATGCCAAGTTCCCAGGGAGCACGCTCCAGCGCGCCTGGGGCGCACTATAGCCGCGGCGACCCGCGCCTCAGGCGCGCGAGAACTCGATCAACCCGCGCGGGAGCAAATACAGCACCCGCGCGCGCCCGCCGCGCACCGTGGGCCGGTGCGCGCTGCCCGGGCCGTACACCACCCAGCCGGCCGCGTGGCCGTCGAAGCGCGCGTCGGCGTCGAGGGGCATGACCAGGTCGATCTCGCCTTGCGGGTGCACGTGGTGCGGACCTGCAATGTCTTGCATGTCGACCACGTCCACGGAGAAATCCTGCAAGGCCGGCTCGGGCTTGAACACCCTGCCGTAGCGGATGCCGGCGGCTTCGCGCTGGCACAGCAGGCCGTCGGCCACGCCCTGGTCGCAGGCGGCGCGAAGGCGGCGCGCCAGCGCGCTTTCGGCGCCGAATTCGGTGTTGAGCCTGGCCTGGAGCGCGGGGTCCAGGGCTTGGCCGGCAATCGCCGCGGTCAATTCGGCCACGGCTTGATGCAGCTCGGACAAGGAAGACATGGAACGGATGGCGTGGTTGTGGGAACGGCCGATATGCAGTATTGTGCTTGCGACGAATCTACGGTTCCACTGCTTCGATGTCAAGCACTATATTGCATGATTCACAGCCTGCCGGGATCGACGCCGAGGTCTCCGACCGGGCCCCCCGCAGGGTGACGCCGGCCCGCCACCCCTTCCTGGTGGCGCTGGGCGAACGGGTGCGCGCGCTGCGGGCGCGGCGCGGACTGACCCGCAAGGCGGTGGCGCTGGCCTCGGAGGTCTCCGAGCGCCACCTGGCGAACCTGGAAGGGGGCGTCGGCAACGCCTCGGTGCTGGTGCTGCTGCAGGTGGCACAGGCGCTGCAATGCTCGCTGGCGGAGTTGCTCGGCGACGTCACCGCTTCCTCGCCGGAATGGGTGCTGATCCGGGAATTGCTGGAACACCGCGACGAAGCGACGCTGCAGAGGGTGCGCGCGACCATCGGCGAAATGCTGGGCACCGGCGGCGACAACGCGGCGCGCAGCTCGCGCATCGCGCTGGTCGGGTTGCGCGGGGCCGGCAAGTCCACGCTGGGGCGCATGCTGGCCGAGGACCTGGGCTTCGGCTTCGTCGAGCTCAGCCGGGAAATCGAGAAATTCGCCGGCTGCAGCGTGGCGGAGATCCAGTCGCTGTACGGCATGAACGCCTACCGGCGCTACGAGCGCCGCGCGCTGGAAGAGACCGTCCAGCTGTACACGGAAGCGGTGATCGCCACGCCCGGGGGGCTGGTGTCCGAACCCGCCACTTTCAACCTGCTGCTGGCGCACTGCACCACCATCTGGCTGCGCGCCACACCGCAGGACCATATGCAAAGGGTGATCAATCAGGGCGACTTGCGCCCGATGGCCGCCAGCGCCGAGGCCATGGGCGACCTGCGTACCATTCTGGCCGGGCGCGAGGCCTTTTACGCCAAGGCCGAGTTCTCCCTCGACACCAGCGCCCAGGCGCTGCAGCCGACCTTCGTCGCGCTGCGCAACCTGGCGCGCGAAGCGCTGCACCTGGCCTGAGACCTCGCGCCGCCCCCACCTTCCCACGGAGTCCTTCGATGCCCGATACCTTGTCCGTCCTGCGCCGCGCCGGTGGCGTCGCCGAGCTGCGCATGTCGCGTCCCCAGGTGTTCAACGCCTTCGACGAGGCCATGATCGGCGAGCTCGACGCCGCCTTCGCGCAAGCCGCCGCCGACCCCGAGGTGCGCGTGGTCGTGCTGTCCGGCGAAGGCAAGCACTTCAGCGCCGGCGCCGACCTGAGCTGGATGCAGCGCGCCAGCGAGGCCGACGAGCAGTGGAACCTGGCCGACGCGCGGCGCTTCGCCGCCATGCTGCGGCGCATCGATACCTGCCCCAAGCCGACCCTGGCGCGCATCCAGGGCGCGGCGCTGGGCGGCGGCTTCGGCCTGGCCTGCGTGTGCGACATCGCGATCGCCTCCGAGCAGGCCAGCTTCGCGGTGAGCGAGGCGCGATTCGGCATCCTGCCCTCGGTCATCGGCCCCTACGTGGTCAACGCGGTCGGCCGGCGCCAGGCGCGGCGCCTGGCGCTGAGCATGCGCCGCATCGGCGCGGCCGAGGCGCTGGCCATCGGACTGGTGCACGAAGTGGTCGCGCCCGACGCGCTGGACGCCGCGGTGCAGCGCACCGTGGACGAGGTGCTGCAGGGCGGGCCGCAGGCGCAGCGCGAGATCAAGCAGCTGTTCGCCGCGCTGGACGTCGGCCCGGTGACCGACGAGGTGGTGGAACTCACCGCGCGCACCATCAGCCGGGTGCGCGGCACCGAGGAGGCGCGCGCGGGCTTCGCCGCTTTCCTGGCCAAGCAGCCCGCGCCGTGGGCGCCGCGCGGCGACGAGCCGCAAGCCTGAGTCAGTGATAGGTGGAGGGGTCGCCCGGCGTTCCCGGGTCGGCCGCCATCGCCTCGCGCCACACGCGCAGCGGCACGTAGGTGCGCAAGCGTTGCAGCAGGCAGCGCGCCACCTCGGGCCCCGCCTCGTGGCCGACGAAGGGCAGCACGTCGGCGGTGACGTCGGCGCCCAGGCGCACCAGGTGCTCGGCGGCCTGCACGGTCAGCGCGTAGGGCATCACGGCGTCGCGCTTGCCGTGCAGCAGGTGCAGGGTGGTGCCGGCGCTGGCGCGCGTGGGCAGGCGCGCGAAGCGCGCGCCGATGCCGGCCACGCGACCGGCCGGCGGCTCTCGATCGCGCGTGGACTCCAGCGCCATGATGCCGCCCTGGGAAAAGCCGATCAGCGCGGTCTGCGCCACCGTGGTGCCGGTCTGCGCCTGCCAATGGCGCACGGCCTCGAGAAAGCCCGGCATGGCCCCGGCCACACGCTCGGCGCGGTTGTCCTCGGTCACGCCGCGCAGGTCGAACCACTGGTAGCCCTGCGCGCCGGGACAGGGCTCGGGAGCACGCAGGCTGACCACGCAGGCCTGCGGAAACTCCGCCGCGAGGCTGCGGCCCAGCGGTTCCATATCGTGTTCGTCGGCCCCGAATCCGTGGAGCAGCAGCACCAGCTGCTGCGCCTGGGCGGCGGGGCGGGCGATCACCAGCGAGGCGGGGGTAGGCATATCAGTCCAGGCTCCAGGCATCCAGGCTCAGCATGCCATAGTGCAGGCCTGCCGACCAGTGGCGCGCGCCGCGCGGGCCGCGCGCCACCCGGGACCCCGCACGCCGCCAAGGGCTTTCAGGACTTCTTGGCCTCGCGCTCGGCGGCCAGCGTGGCGGCCACCGCCGGGCGCTGGGCCACGCGCTCCATGTAGGCCTGCAGCACCGGCCAGCGCGACAGGTCGAGCGCCACGTAGGCGGCCCAGCTCAGCACCGTGTACAGGTAGGCGTCGGCCACGGTGAACCGCGTGCCCATCAGGTAGTCCTGCCCGCCCAGGGTCTTGGCCAGGTAGTCGAAGCGGCCGTACAGGCGCTGGCGCTGCAGTTCCTTGACCTCTTCGGGGAACTGCGGGCTGAACAGCGGGCTGTACTGCTTGTGCAGTTCGGTGGAGATGAAGTTCAGCCACTCCTGCAGACGGTAGCGCTCCAGCGTGCCGTTGGCCGGCGCCAGCCCGACGGCCGGCTTCTGGTCGGCCAGGTACTGCACGATGGCGGGTCCCTCGGTGAGCACCGAGCCGTCGTCGAGCTGCAGCACGGGCACGTAACCCTTGGGATTGATCGCGCGGAAGTCCTGGCCGCCGTCGAAGGTCTTGGCGCCCAGGTCGACCTTCACCAGCTCGGCCGGAAGGCCGAGTTCACGCAGCACGATGTGGGGCGACAGCGAGCAGGCGCCGGGGGAGAAATACAGTTTCATGGGACGGCCTCCTCAGGAGGGATTGCGTACGGCTTCGAGGGCCACGCGCACGTGGATCTTGTGGCCGATGCCTCCTGAGAAGGTATCGATGCCGAACTCGGTACGGTCGATGACTCCGGTGGCGACGAAGCCGCTGAGATAGCCGCCCCAGGGCTTGGGCAGCGAGGGCACGTCGCCGGCGCCGATCAGGCGCACGCGGAAGCTCACTGGACGGGTCACGCCATGCAGGCTCAACTCGCCGTGCAGCACGCCGCCGCGGGGCCCGTGCGGCACGTAGCGGGTGCCGACGAAATGCATGGTCGGGTACTTGGCGGCATCGAGGAAACCGGCGCCGGCGACCATCTTGTCCCGCGCCGGCAGATAGGTGGTGACGCTGTCCACCTGCACCGTGATGTCGGCCTTGTCCGCCTTCGGGTCGCGCGGATCGAAGGTGAAGCTTCCGCTGACCTTGGTGAAGGCGCCATCCACCAGCGCCACGCCGGCGTGGCCGATGCTGAACTGCACGCTGGAATGATCGGGGTCGACGGTGTAGCTGCCGGCCGGGTTGGCGTGCTGCACCGTGTAGGCCTGCACCGCGGCGGGCGCGTCGGCGGCGACCGCGGGAGCGGCCGCCGCGGCCAGCGACAGCGCGCCGGCGCCCAGCGCGAGACTCAGTCGGGAAAGGGTGTTCATGGAAGGTTTCCTTGTCGTGCTGAATGAACAATCAGGGGGCGACCACCAGGTGCACGTGCACCGGAATGTCCGCCGCCACCACGCTGGTGTCGGCCCAGCTGCCGCTGCCCAGGCCCCAGGCCGTGCGCTGGAGCTTGAAATCCGCGTCCATGCTCAGGTCCTTGCCCTGCGCATGGGTCGTCACGAGCACGCTCAGCGGGTGGGTGACGCCGCGCACGGTGAAGTTGCCCTCGACCTGGTAGCGCCCCGGGCCGGCGGCGCTCCAGGCGGTGGAGACGAAGCGGGCCTGCGGATCCGCCTTGGCGTTGAGCCAGTCGGCCCCGCGCAGCAGATCGTTGGTCTGGGATTCGCCGGCGTCGACGCTGGCCGCGTCCACCGAGACCTGCACGCTGCTGGCCTTCAGGTCCTGCGGCGCGAAATGCACCTGCGCGTGCACGGTGCCGAAGTGGCCCTTCATGGCCACGCCCATCTGCGTGGCCTGGAACGCGACCTGCGCGCCGGGCTGCACCCGCGCATACACCGCGGGGGCGGCTTGCGCGCCGGCCGCCAGGCCCAGCGCGGCCAACGGAACGAGAAGGGGACGAAGGGGGCGCGCGAAGCGCCGGCATGCACTCTCGGACATCACGTCACTCCTTGGAAGATCCCGGCAGCATGCGCAGCAGCACGCCGTCGCGATCGATGAAATGGTGTTTCAGCGCGGCGCCCACATGGGCCGCCACGACCGCCGCCAGCGTGAAGTTCAGCCAGGTATGCACCCGGGCCAGCTCGCGGGCCAGCGCATGGTCGGGCGCCAGCAGGTTGGGCAGGGGCAATACGCCCCACCACACCACCCGGATGCCCGAGGCCGAACTCAGCGCCCAGCCGGAAAGAGGTATGCACAGGATCAGCAGATACAGCAGGCCATGCAGGGCCTCCGCGGCGAGCTGCTGCCAGCGCGGCACCGAATCCGGCAGCGCCGGCGGTCGGTGGCCGACGCGCCAGACGATGCG
Source organism: Pseudomonadota bacterium (assembly GCA_021848345.1). GTDB lineage: Bacteria > Pseudomonadota > Gammaproteobacteria > Burkholderiales > Burkholderiaceae_C > Thiomonas_A. The sequence goes on from JAJZUV010000003.1 coordinate 62,965, forward strand.
CAGCACCACCAGCAGCAGCACGGTGATGCCGAACCACTTGTGCCAGGAGTACAGCTCCAGCTTGCGCACCGACAGTTGCAGCCCGTGCATGTACAGACCCAGCGGGAACAGCCCGAAGATCAGCAGGGCGATCAGCCAGTGCAGCAGCATCGCGATACCGGTGTAGCGCCGGGTCGGTCGAACCATGATCAGGATTCCTTGTGAAGGCCGCCGGGGCCAGGTTGCTCGGCCTGCGCCTGCTCGAAGGCCTGCCGGATGGCGCGCAACACCCGCGCCGCCTGCTCGAAGTCGATGTCGGACACGCGTTCGAATGCCCGCCCCACATGCTGTCCGTGGGCCGGAAACACCTGCTCGAAAAGCGTCTGTCCGGCCTGGGTCAGGCACACGATCTGCCCGCGACCGTCCTGCGGGTCGGGGTCGCGGCGCACCAGGCCCTTTGCCAGCATACGGTCCACCACGCCGGTCAGCGTGCCCTTGGTGATGAGGGTCTTCGCGCCCAGGGTCTTGGGATTCATCCCCGGCGTGTTGCCCAGCGTGGCCAGCACGTCGAACTGCGCCGGCGTCAGGCCCAATTGCGCCACGTGCGCCGCCGAATAGCGCTCGAAGGCCTGGTAGGCCCGCACGAGTTCGCGCAGCAACGGCAGATGGGGACGGGCGGAGGACATCGGTTGCGGGGCGTGGCGCCTGCGGCGCCGGGATGTGCAGGAACGATCGGCGCATATTAGTTCTCGTTAGAACCATCTGTAATTCCCTCCAAACCTGTAAGGTCTTTGATCCGGATCATGACCGGGCCATCCGGCGCACTGTCGCAGGCTGCGACAGTCGACAGCGCCGACGGCCGGTGCGACACTGGTTCGACGAGCCGGCGTCGGCACCGCACGCCGCCGGCCAGGAGACAAGCCATGCTCGAACCCCGCCCACGCGGAAGCGGCGCAGCGGCGCCCGCGCTGCCCGCCGCGCAGCAATTGCAACTGGCGCGCCGACGCTTTTTCGACGAGGGCGCGGACCCCGGCGCGCTGGTGCCGGAATCCATCGTTCGCTCCTGGAGGCGATGCGCGCCCCTGCCCGCGGGCGCGGCACCGGGCGCCGAACCGCTGCCCGGCGCGGCGCTGGATTCGCGCCGCGAGGCCCAGGGTCGCTTGCGGCGCCACGCCCTGCCCGAACTGGAAGCCCTGGCGGAAGCGCTGGCGCCGACGCGGGCCATGGTGCTGCTGGCCGACCCCGACGGGCTGGTCCTCGACGCGGCGGGCTCGGACGCCTTCATGACCAAGGCGCAGCGCGTGGCGCTGATGCCGGGCATCGACTGGTCCGAGCGCAGCCGTGGCACCAACGCCATCGGCACCGCCCTCACCGAGGGCCATGCCCTCAGTGTCGTGGGCCCGCAGCATTACCTGGAACAGAACGCCGCGCTGGCCTGCACCGCCACCCCCTTGCTGGGCCCCGACGGCCGCCTGCTCGGCGTACTGGACGTTTCCGGCGACCTGCGCTGCATTCACGATCAGACGGCCTCGCTGGTACGCGTGACCGGCCAGATGATCGAACACCGGCTGGCGCTCGACGAACGCCCCGCCGGCAGCGAACTGCTTCGATTCGCCCACGATCCCGCGCTGCTCGGCAGCCATCGCGAGGCGCTGCTTTGGCTGCGCGACGGGGTCGTGGTCGGCGCCAACCGGTGCGCGCTGCGGGTCCTGGGCATGCGCTTCGAGCAACTGCTGAGCCGACGCGCCGCCGATATGTTCGCCGCATGGCCGCCGACCGGCCGAGGCCAGGCCTGCCTGCAGCTGCACCACCACCTGCTGCAGCCGGGGCGCCATGCGCAATGGGCCGCCGCCTGGGTGCCTGGCGCCGCGCGCGCGTCGACCCCGCCGTGCCGGCAAACGCCCCCGCCGCCCGGGCTCGCGGACAGGGCGCGGCCGCCTCTGGTCGACGACGAGGCGCAGCGCCTGCGCCTGGAGCGTGCCACGCGCGTGCTGGGCGCCGGCATCCCGGTGCTGGTGCAGGGCGAATCCGGCGCCGGCAAGGAAGTGTTCGCGCGGCGCCTGCACGCTGCCTGCGCACGGTCCGCGGGCCCCTTCGTGGCCGTGAACTGCGCGGCGCTGCCCGAGGCCCTGATCGAATCCGAGCTGTTCGGCTACGAGGCCGGCGCCTTCACCGGAGCGCACCGCCAGGGCCGCCCCGGCCTGATCCGCGAAGCCGAGGGCGGGGTGCTGTTCCTGGACGAGATCGGCGACATGCCGCTTGCGATGCAGGCGCGCCTGTTGCGCGTGCTGCAGGAGCGCGAGGTGCGATCCCTCGGCAGCGCGCGCACGTGCAGCGTGGACTTCGCGCTGGTCTGCGCCACCCACCGCGATCTGCGGTCGATGGTCGACGCCGGGCGCTTCCGGGCCGACCTGTACTACCGGCTGCAGCATTTCGTCGTGGCCCTGCCCTCGCTGCGCGACGACCCGCTGCGCGACGCCCATGTGAACGACATGCTCGAACGCGCGCTGGAGAGCCGGGGCATCGAGCTGAGCCGAACGGCGCGCGAGGCGCTGCTGGGCTATTCCTGGCCCGGCAACTGGCGCGAGCTGGCGGGAACCTGCCGCACCCTCGAGGCGCTGGCGCGTCCCGGCCTTCCCATCGAGCTGGACGACCTTCCGGCGCCGGTGCGCGAAGCCTTCGCCGAGACTTCAGGCGCGCGCCGCGCCGAAGGCGATCGCGACACGACGCCGCTCGCGCACGCAGGCCTCGGCGCCCGGATGCCGCTCGAGGAGGCGGCCGGGGCCGCGCCCGACCTGCGCAGCCTGACGGCAGCCGCCATGCAGCTCGCGCTCGACGCCTGCGGCGGCAACGTCAGCCGCGCGGCTCGCATGCTGGGCGTGCACCGCAGCACCCTGTACCGGCACCACGCCGCGGCGGCACGCGAGCGCTGAGGCCGCCGCGGCGGCGCGTCGCTACAGCATGCGCAGGCCGGCGCCCAGCAGCGTGGCCGCCAGCAGCGTACGGGTGATGCGCTCGGGCAGCCAGGCACTGGCACGCGAGCCCAGCCAGATGCCGGGCAGCGAGCCCAGCAAGAGCGCGGCGAGCACCCGCCAGTCCACGTGCCCTAGCCAGGCATGGCCGGCACCGGCCAGCAGGCTCAGCGGCACCGCGTGGGCGATGTCGGTGCCCACCAGGCGCCGCGCCCGCAGGCGCGGATGGAGCAGCGCGATCAGCGTGGACCCGATGGCCCCCGCCCCGACGGAACTCAGCGTGACCAGCACGCCCAGCAGGCCTCCCAGCGCGACCGTCAAGGCATGGCGCGCAGCCGCCGGGATTCGACGCCCGGCCCGCAGCGCGATGCGCCCCCAGGTACCCCGCCCGGCGATCATCGCGGCGGTCAGCAGCAAGGCCACGCCCAGCGCGGTGCGCAGCACGCCTTGCCCGGCGCGCGCCCAGCCTAGCTGGTGCATGGCCAGCAGGGTCCCCGCGCATGCCGGCAGGCTGCCCAGCGACATGCGAGCGAGCAGCGCGCGGTCCACATGCCCCTGACGCCAGTGCGCCAGCGCTCCGCCCAGCTTGGTGAGGGCCGCGAAACACAGATCGGTGCCGATGGCCAGGGGCAGCGGAAGCCGGAAGACCCCGATCAGCATGGGGGTCATGAGGGAGCCGGCGCCGACCCCCGTGGCGCCGATCAGGGCGCCCGTCAGCAGGCCCAGCAGGACCAGGGTCGGAAACAGCATGGCTGGGCCTCCTCGGGGAACAGGCCTTCGATGCTAGGCAGCCCCCGCGCGAACCCCAACGACCGATTGGTCATGAGCTTATGTCGACACCTGGCGCCTGCAGGCGCCACGGCAGGCCGCTGCTGCGCCGGGTCGCGCGCTCCAACCCCGCGCGCAGCGCGCCTTCCTGCGCGGTGAACAGGCTCAGGCGCGAACGGGCGCGGGTCACGCCGGTGTAGACCAGCTCCCGGGTCACGCCCAGCCCGTCGCCCAGCACCAGCAAGGCATGGGCGAACTCCGAGCCCTGCGACTTGTGCACGGTCATCGCGAAGGCCGTCTCCACATGAGCCAGGCGCCCCGGAGAGATCCAGCGCACCCCGCCCTCCTGGGCGAAGGCCACGCGCAAGGCGCCGCCGGGCCCGCGCAGCGCCATGCCCACGTCGCCGTTGAACAGGCCCAGCTCGGGATCGTTGCGCGTGACCATCACCGGCCGCGCCTCGTACCACGGCTCGCCGCCGCCCAGCAGCGAGCGCGCGCGCAAGACCTGCTCGAGCTGGCGGTTGATCGCCTCCACGCCCCATGGCCCCTGGCGCAGCGCGCACAGTACGCGCAAGGCGTCGAAGCCTTGCAGCACGCGCAGCGCCCAGGCGTCGATCTCGTCGCACCCTCCGCCGCATCCGCCGCGCGCCAGCTCCAGGCAGGCGCGCAACCCCGCGTCGGCCAGCACGGCCTCGCCGACGTCGCGCGCCTGCGCGGCGCCGTTCCAGTACAGGTCCCCGCGCTCGCGCAATTGCGCCTGTGCCCGGCGCGCGTCGCCGTGGTTGACCGCATCGGCCAGCGCGGCGATGCCGCCGCCGAAACGCCGGCTGCTGCGCAACATGGTCACCTGCTGCGCCAGCAGCGGCCCCTGCGCATCCTGCAGCTCCGGCGGGATGGACTGGTCGCTCAGCTCCAGCACCTCGCGCACCGTCTCCGGGCGATAGCGCCCGGCGCGCGCATGGGCGCACAACTCGCCCAGCACGGCACCGGCCTCCACGCTGGCCAACTGGTCGCTGTCGCCCAGCAGCACCAGGCGCGCGTGCCCGGGCAAGGCGTCGAGCAGATCGGCCATCATCTCCAGATGCACCATCGAGGCCTCGTCCACCAGCAGCACGTCCAGGTCCAGCGGGTTGCCGGCGTGATGCCGCAGGCGCCGCGTGTCGCCGCGCGCGCCCAGCAAGGCGTGCAGGGTGCGCGCGGGGCCGATCCGAGAGGCCAGGCGCAGCGCGGGTTCCTGCTCGCCCAGGCTCCCGCCAAGCTGGCGCAGCGCGCCGTCGATGGATTGTTTCAGGCGCGCCGCGGCCTTGCCCGTGGGGGCGGCCAGCGCCACGCGCAATTGCTCGGGCCGCGGCGCGGTGGCGAACAGCAGCACCAGCAGGCGCGCCGCGGTGAAGGTCTTGCCCGTGCCGGGTCCTCCGGTGATCACGCCGACCCCCGAACGCAGGGCCAGCGCGCAGGCCACGCGCTGCCAGTCGGGGCCCGGCCCTGCGCAACGGGCCCGGTCCGCGGCGCCCTGCCCGGCCTCGCCGAACAGCGCGCGCAAGGTGGCCGCCGCGCGAGTCGCGTCGAGGGGATCGCGGCGCCGCGCGCGCTCCAGCCATTGCCCGGCCAGGCGCCGCTCGTAATCCCGGTAACGCCGCAGGTACAGGTTGCCCTGCTCGAACACCAGCGGCTGGCCCCGATCGGCGCCGTCGCCACGCTCCACGCACCACACCGCGTCGGACGCACGCAGCGCGCGCGCCCAGGCCACCGCCGGCACCTCGCCCGCGGGCGCCAGGTCGCGTGCCAGCGCCAGCAATTGCGTGGCCAGCGGGGGCTGCAACCCGAGCTCGATCCACGCCGGCTCCAGGGCATCGACCCCGCCACGGCCCCGTGCCGCGTTGCGCGCCTGCTCCACGTCACCTAGGGCCAGGCAGACATGCCCGAGGCCCTCCAGCTGCGAGACCAGCGCGGCCGCCAGCAGCACCTGCGGGTCGTCGCCGGGCGCCGCCTCGGCCACGAAGGCGGCGAAGGCCGCGTCCAGATGGCGCAGCCAACCGGCTCGCGCCCATTCGCGCAGCCCCTGGAGCACGCGCGCGCGTTCATCGGCGGCGAACAGGGGCAGGTTCACGGGCCTTCCTCCGGCGCCGCGCCGCCGCCGCTCAACAGGCGATCCAGGCGTTCCAGCCAGGCCACGTCGGCCGGCATCGTGAAACAGCCGCGCTCGGGCCCCTCGATGCCGCGCAGGAACAGGCACAAGGCGCCGCCCAGCTGGCGCGCCGGGTCGTAGGCCGCGCCCAGGCGCTGGCGCAACAGCCGATGCAGCGCCAGCAGGTACAGCATGGCCTGCACGTCGTAGCGGTGGGCCGCCATCGCGCCCGCCAGCGCCTCGGCGTGGTAATCGGCGTCGCGTTCGCCCAGCGCGTTGGACTTGTAGTCCAGCACCCAGTAGCGCCCCTCGTGTTCGAACACCAGGTCGGCGAAGCCCATGACCAGCCCGTGCACGCGCTGCTCGTCCAGGCGCGCGCGCTCGCGCGTGCCCAGCCAGGCCTGCGCGCACAGGCGGTCCAGCGCCTGCGCGCTGGCCGCGTCCACCGGGAACCAGAATTCCATTTCCGCCAGGCAGGCGCGCAGGTCGCGCAGGCAGGCCTGAAGCGGCGGCAGCGGTGTGCGCTGCACCTGGCACAGCCAGTCCCACGCGCTGTCGGCCTCCGCCTCCCAGCCCTGGCGCGCGCAGCGCTGCACGAAGGCGCCGCGCGTGGCGCCGTCCTCGGCGAAACCCTGCTCGGCGAGCCAGGCCAGTTGCTCGTGCAGAAAACTCCCGGCACGCGCCCCGCGCGGGAAGGCGTGGCGTGCGGCCCCCACGTGCGCGGCGACGATCCGCGCATCGGACGGCGTATCGTCGGACTCGTGCTGGCGCGCCCCGAAGGCCGTACGCAGCGGGGCCAGGTTGCGTGCCAGCGCGCTGAAACTGGCGATGTGCCAGTCGCGCTCGAAGTCCGCCGAATACACCTCGGGTTCGCGCAATGCGGTCGATTCCACGCTCGCGCCCAACAGGGTCGGCGCGTCCACGGCGCGCCGCGCCCGCAGCCGCACCTGCGGCAGCTCGCCCCAGGCGTCGCGCAGCAGGATCTCCAGTTGCTCGGCACCGCGCTCGGGCGAGGCGCCGAGCAGGCGGCCCAGCGCGCTGCCCGCGAGCAGGCATGCGCTGCGTCGCCCGTGACGCAGCGGCGGCGCACCCATCCACACGGCGTGGCGCGCGCGGGTCAGCGCCACGTACAGCAGGCGCAGGTCCTCGCGCAGGCGCCTCGACTCCGCGTCGCCGTCTGCGGCCGGCGCGTCCTCGTCCTCGTCGTCGTCGGCGCTGCGGAAATGGGTGGCGAAGGGAAGCAGCACCACCGGGTATTCCAGGCCCTTGGACTTGTGGATGGTGACCACGCGCACCAGGTCGGCCTCGCTTTCCAGGCGCAACTCCTGCTCGTCGGCGGCGCCCGCCCGCCCGGCCACGGCCTGCTCCAGCCAGCGCACCAGCGCCTGCTCGCCGTCCACGCCGGCGCTGGCCTGCTGCAGCAGCTCGGCCAGGTGCAGCACGTTGGTCAGCCGGCGCTCACCGCCGTCGCGCGCCAGCCAGCGCCGCGCCAGCCCGAGCCTGTGCAGGGTGGCGCGCAGCATCGGCAGCACCCCCTGCTCGCGCCACAGCCGGTGCAGGTCCAGCAGCAACTGGGCATGGGTCTCGAACACCTCGTCGTCGCGCGCCAGCGCTTCCAGTTCGGCGAGTTCGAGCGCGAAGCTGGCGTTGGCGAAACCGGCCCGCGCCAGGCGCGCGTCGCGGGGTTCGGCCACCGCGCGCAGCCAGCGCAGCAGGTCTGCCGCCTCGGCGCTGGCGAACACCGACTCGCGCTCGCTCAGGTACACGCTGGCCACGCGCCTGCGTCCCAGTTCGGCGCGCACCCGGCGCGCCTGCTCGCCGGTGCGCACCAGCACGGCGATGTCGCGCGGACGCAGCCGCGCCAGCCCCGTGGCGTCGCGCAATCCGCAGCGCGGGTCGTCCAGCAGCGCGACCACGTGCTCGGCGCAGGCGCGCGCATAGTCCTCCAGCGCCTCGGTCGAGGTCCGAAGCTCGGTGTCGTATTCGACCCATAGCGCGGGCGCCTCGCCGGCGGACGTGACCAGGGTCTGCGCGCGCCCGCGCGCCTGCACCGGCACGAAGGGCAAGGGATCGTCGTCGGCGTTGCGATAGTCGAAGGCCCCGCCGTCGCGTCGCTCGGCCTGCTCGAACAGGCGATTGACCGCCTGCACCAGCGCCTGCGTGGAACGGTAGTTGGTGTCCAGCGCATAGTGGCGCCCGGCGGTGGCGCGGCGCGCGCGGATGTAGCTGTCGATGTCCGCGCCGCGAAAGCCGTAGATGGACTGCTTGGGGTCGCCGATGAGCAGCAGCGCGGCCCCAGGATCGTTCTCGCCCACGCGGTACAGGCTGTCGAACAGTCGGTACTGCAGCGCCGAGGTGTCCTGGAACTCGTCCAGCAGCGCCACCGGATACTCCTCGCGGATGCGCTCGCGCAGGCGCGCGCCGGAAGCGCCCTCGAGCGCCCGCGCCAGGCGCTGCTGAAGGTCCACGAAGCCGAAGCTGCGCGCCTGGCGCTTGAGCTCCAGCAGACGCCGCTCGACGGACGCGCAGGCACGTTCGGCCAGTTCGGTGTCGGCGCAAGGCAGCGCCTGCAACTGCCCGCGCAGCGCGGCCAGGTCCTCGAAGCCCCGCGGAATCTCGAGCTCGCGGCCGTTTTTCAGGGCTTCGCGCAGACCCTGCGCGACCAGGCGCTGCCAGGCCTTGGCGTCGAGTTCCACGGCCTCGCCGTCGTCGGCGCGCGCCCATTGGTCGAGCGCGTCGAACCACGGCGCCAGGCGCTGCACGGAGACCATGTTGGCGCGAAAGGGCGAATCCTGCGCGCACTGCTGCTCGATCCATGCCCGCATGGACCCCAGCCGCCCGCGCCAGGCCTCGCGCAGGCCGTGCAGGGCCTGGCGGCGGCGCTGGTCGACGCGCCGCCAGGCCGCGCCCAGCTCGCCGGCGTGCGGCAGCTCGGATGCCGTGCCGCCGGCCGCGCGTCGTCCCACGCGCGCGCCCACCGCGGCCTCGAAGGCCGCATAGTCGGGCCACAGGCGCGACAGTCCCGCCAGTTCCTCGTCGCGCAACGGGTAGATCTCGCGACGCCATACATCGCGCAGCGCGCGCTGGCGCAGCTCGGTGTCGTCGGGCAGCAGTTCCTCGTCGAACAGGCTGCCGCTGTCGAAGGCATGCTCGCGCAACATGCGCTGGCACCAGGCGTCGATGGTGAACACCGCGGCGTCGTCCATCGAGTCGGCGGCCAGGGCCAGGCGCCACGCCGCGGTCTCGCGCGCCGCGGCGTCGCCGGCGTCGGCCAGCAGCTGGCGCAGCAGCGCGTCGTCCGCGGCGGGCTCGGCCTCGGCGCGGAAGCAGGCCGCGGCTTCGGCCAGGCGCGCGCGGATGCGTTCGCGCAACTCCTGCGTGGCCGCGCGGGTGAAGGTCATGACCAGGATGCGCGCGGGCGCCAGCGGCTCGCGCCACGCGCTGCCCGCCTCGCCATGCCCCAGCACCAGGCGCAGGTACAGCGCGGCGATGGTCCAGGTCTTGCCGGTGCCGGCACTGGCCTCGATCAGGCGGCTGCCCCACAGCGGCAGGCGCAGCGGGTCGAGGGGATGAACGGCTTCGGGCATGGGGCGTCAACGGCGCGCGCCGTGCTCCAGTTCGACGGGGTCGAGCACGCGCACGCTGGCCTGCGTCCAGTCCAGGACGGGCTGGAACAGCCGCTGCGCGAGATCCTCGAAACGCCCGTCGGCGCACAGCGCGTCGAAATCGGGATAGAGCCGCGCCAGGCTCGGATCCTCGGCCTCGCCGCGCGCATGGCGCGACCCCTGGTAGACCGTGCGGGCGGCACCGCCCCGCAGATGCTCGATGGCGGTGCGCGCGGCGCAGGGCAAGGGCTCCATCCGCGCCTGGCGCCAGCTGCGCAGCAACTGCGCCAATTGCGCGCGGGCCGCGTCGCGCTCCACGGCCCGCCAATGCAACGCCACGTCGGGACCCAGCAGGTAGCCCTCGCAGTCCAGCCCGGCCGCCGAGGCGCCGAGCATGCGCAGCCAGGTGGGAAGCAGCCGCTCCACGCGCAGCTGACGGCCCTGCAGCAGGCGCGAGGCCCCCAGATCCAGGCGCAGCGCCGCGGCGCCGCCGTCGCTTTGGCGCAGACCGTCGATCCAGTCGTCCAGCGCCGGCGGAAGCTCGGCGCCGCCGGCCACGTCCCTGCCGTCGAGGTCCAGGCGCAACGCGAGCCGGGGAAGCTCGCGCGCATGCCGCGCCGCCAGCGCGCCCCAGCAGCGCAGCGGCGGCGCCAGATCGCGCTCGAGCTGCTCGGCGACGCGCTCGCCGGGGCCGCCCAGGGGCAGGCGTCCGGCGGCGGCGGCGCGCAGCAGGCGCGCGCGCAACAACGTATTCGCGTCCTCGTGCAGCAGTTGCCGGGGATCGCGCAGCAGTTCCTGCAGCAGGCGGCTGCGCTGCAGGCCGTCGAGTTCGAACACTTCGTCGTCGTCCGGCAGTTCATCTCCCTCGTCGAACACCACGCCCAGCGCGCTGCGCAGGTACAGGCGCGCCGGATTGCGCAACAGGCCGGCCAGATCCGACAGCGTCGCCGACGGCGGCGCGCCGTCGGACGCGGGCGTCGCGGCGCCGGACATGCGCGCCGCGGCCTCGGCCCGCGGGGCATGCAATGCGAACCATTCGCGCGCGTAGCTGCGCGGGCCCCCGGGCTCGAAGTAGCGTCGGCCGAAAGGCTGCAGCGCATGCTCGGTGGTGCGCTGGCGCAGCAGCGCCAGCCCCGGCGTCTCGCCGGGCCCGGGATGCGCGGCGCCGAAACCGGCGGCGAGGTAATCGCGCAACTGCGACACCAGCACCGAAGGCGCCAGCTCGGTGTTGTCGCGCGCGCTGCGCCCGCACCAGCTGACGTAGAACACGCGGCGCGCCGAAAGCAGCGCCTCCAGCATCAGGTAACGGTCGTCGTCGCGCCGCGAGCGGTCGCCCGGGCGGTACTGCCCCGCGAGTGCCATGAGGTCGAAATCGCTGCGCTGCGCGGTGCGCGGATAGGCGTCCTCGTTCATGCCCAGCAGGCACACCACCTGGAAGGGAATGGCGCGCAGCGGAAGCAGGCTGCAGAAGGTCACGCCGCCGGCCAGGAAGCGCCCGGCGACGCTGGTGTCGTCGATGCGCGCCAGCCAGGCCTGCGCGAACACCTCCAGCGGCAGGGTCTGCTCGAAACCGGCGCATTCGCAGTCCTGCAGCCATTGGGCCAGGCCGTCATGCATCGCCGCCAGCGCCTGGCGTTCCGATTCGTCGCTCGCCAGCACCAGCGCCTCCAGCAGGTCGCGCGCGGCCTGGGCCCAGCGGCCCGGGGTGGCACTCTCGCGCGAGCGGTTCCACCAGTCCTGCAGTACCTCGAGCAGGGCGTGCAGCGAGCCGGCCAGCGCGGCGTCGAGTCCGCCCAGCTCGCCCATGGGTTCGGTGCCCAGCCAGGCCGGCGCGTCGCCGTTGGCGTAGCCCAGCAGCATGCGGCGCAGCGCGTGCGCCCAGCTGCCCTGTTCGCCGCAGGCCTGCAGCCCGAGACTTTCTCGCTGGCGCGCGTGCAGGCCCCAGCGCGCTCCCGACTCGGCCATCCAGCGCAGCAGCAGCGCGCGGCCGTCCGGATCGATGCCGAAACGCGCGGCGATCCCCGGTACCTCCAGCAGATCGCAGACCTCGCTGAAGGCCACGCGATGCCGCGCGATGCCCAGCACCCAGTCCAGCGCCAGCAGCAAGGAGCTCCCGCTGCGGCGTCGCAGGTCGGCGATGTCGAAGGGAATGCGCCGCGCGTCGTCCTCGGCATACTGCCCGAACACCGCCCGCACCGCGGGGGCGAAGACCTCGATGTCCGGCACCATCACGACCACGTCGCGCGGGCGCAGCGCCTCGGGCGTGCCGGCCTCGCGGGCCAGCAGTTCGAGCAGCCGGTCGTGCAAGGCCTCGACCTCGCGCAGCGCGCCGTGCGCGACGTGGAACTGGATCGAGTCGTCCTTGTCCGGGATCGGCGGCGCGGCATGCTCGGCCAGCGGCAGCAGGTCGCGGATCGCGGCCTGCACGTGTTCGAGCAGGCTGCGCGGCTCGGACTCGTCGAACACGTCGGTGCGTGGCAGCTCGCCCTGCGGCTCGGCGGTGCCCTGGGTCGGATCGTGGGTTTCCAGCTGGCGCATGAAGTCGCGCCCCTGGCGCCCCCAGGCCGCCAGCAGCGGGTGCGCATGCGCATGCATGGCCTGCAGCGGCACGGCGTCCAGCTCGCGCCCGTCGCGCAGCGGCTGACGCCGGCGCGGCGCGCGCAGCAGTTCGCGCCCCTCGATGATGTCGGCCCAGTGGAACCGGCAGGGGTTGGGCACCGCGACCAGCACCTGCGCGTGGCGCGACAGCGCCACCAGCAGTTCCAGCACCGCCGGCGCCAGGGTCGCGGCGCCGAACAGGCTCACCCGCTCGGGCAGTTCCAGGCTGCCGGGCGTTGCCTCGCGCAGCCGATCGAGCACCCTTTGCTGCACCTGCGGGCGCACCAGCAGGCGCGCCTGGGCTCCCAGGCCCTCGAGCAACTCGCGCCACAACAGGGCCTGCCAGCGCTGCCCGGCGGGCAGTTCCAGGCGCCGACCCAGCGCATCGAACAGCACGTCGTCCCCGCGCGACCAGGCCTCGAGCCAGTCGGCCCGGTACACCTGGTACTGGTCGTACAGATCGGCCAGGCGCTGCGCCAGTTGCAGCATGCGCAGCGGATCGCCATCGGCGAGAAAGGCCTCGATGGCCTCGAATCCCGCGCTCCCCGCCACGCCCGGCAACACCCGCAGCACCCGCCATACCAGCGCCTGGCGGTCCAGCGGCGAACGCGCGCCCAGCTCCGCCGCGCCCAGCACGTCGCGACAGGTCTGCCACACGAAACGCGACGGCAGCTCCACGCGCGTGGCCGCGCTGATGCCCAGCGCCTGGGCCTGCGCGGCCTTGAACCACTCGCCGGCGCCGTTGCTCTGCACCAGCACCAGTTCGCTGCGCAGGGGGGCCATGGGCCAGCGGCGCTGACACTCCAGCAGCAGTTGGTGCAGGGTTTCCAGACGGTTGCCGTGCAGCACTAGCAGACCACGCGGAGGCGGGCCGGGACGGACTTCGGACGGCTGGATCGGCTTGGCGGGCAAGGCGGAAAGACCAGGTGTGCGAGAGGGGGCGGGCGAAGCCCTGGCAGTGTAGGCGCAGGCGAAAGCGCAAGGCCCCGGAGACCTGGTCAATCGAAAAATTCGGTCGATGCTACACAAACCATTCGTTGGATTCCGGAACGAAATATTCCTAAATTCACATGCACCGCCGCATCCACCGCGGCCAGGCAATCCCGGAATCCCGGCCATGATCGACAAACTCTGGAACCGCGTGTTCTCCGTCGGGCAAGCCCTGCACGACCCGCAGGCGCAGCCGCCGGGCGACACGCAGGTGCGCTCCACCACCTGCTACATGTGCGCCTGCCGCTGCGGCATCCACGTGCACGTGCGCGACGGCGAGGTGCGTTTCATCGAAGGCAACCCCAAGCATCCGCTGAACAAGGGGGTGATCTGCGCCAAGGGCTCCGCCGGGATCATGAAACAGGTGTCGCCGGCGCGCCTGAGCCGCCCGCTGCGCCGCAAGCCGGGCAGCGAGCGCGGCGCCGGCGAGTTCGAGCCCATTTCCTGGGACGAGGCCTTCGCGATGCTGGAGCAGCGCCTGGGGCATCTGCGCGCCACCGACCCGAAGCGCTTCGCGCTGTTCACGGGGCGCGACCAGATGCAGGCGCTGACCGGCCTGTTCGCGCGCGAGTTCGGCACCCCGAACTACGCGGCGCACGGCGGCTTCTGCTCGGTGAACATGGCCGCCGGCATGATCTACACCGTGGGCGGAAGTTTCTGGGAATTCGGCGGCCCGGACCTGGAGCGCGCGAAGCTGTTCGTGATGATCGGCACGGCCGAGGATCACCACAGCAATCCGCTGAAGACCGCGATCTCCGAATTCAAGCGCCGCGGCGGGCGCTTCATCTCCATCAACCCGGTGCGCACCGGCTACTCGGCGGTGGCCGACGAGTGGATTCCGATCCGCCCCGGCACCGACGGCGCCTTGTTCATGGCCCTGCTGCACCTGCTGCTGCGCCGCGAACGCTTCGACCGCGACTTCGCCGTGCGCTACACCAACGCCGCGCAACTCGTGCGGGTGCAGCCCGGCCACCCGCAGGACGGCATGCTGGTGCGCAACGAACAGGCCGACGAGGGCGCGCCCGACGCGCCGCTGAACTTCTGGTGGTGGGACGAGGCCGCGCAGGCCCCGGTTCCGGCCTGGACCGAGGGCGCGCAGCCGACGCTGTGGGGACGCCACACCATGCCCGACGGCACGCCGGTGGCCACCGCGCTGCAACTGCTGCGCGAGCAGACCGAGGACTGCACCCCGCAATGGGCCGCCGGCATCACCGGCATTCCCGCCGGGCGCATCGAGCGCCTGGCCGAGGAGATGGCCCATTGCGCGCTGGACGAGGCCTGGGACGAGCCGCAGCCCTGGACCGACTGGTGGGGCCGCGAGCACGCCAGCGTGCGCGCGCGCCCGCTGGCCTTCCACGCCATGCGCGGCCTGGCCGCGCATTCCAACGGCTTCCAGACCATCCGCGGCCTGGCCGTGCTGATGAGCCTGCTGGGAACCATCGACGTGCCCGGGGGCTTTCGCCACAAACCGCCCTATCCGAAGGAGATTCCACCCAGCGTGCGCACCGTCAACAGCTGGGATCAGGTGCGCCCGGACACGCCGCTGCCGGCGGCGCCGCTGGGCTGGCCCACGCGCCCCGAGGAGCTGATGGTCGACGAGCAGGGTCGGCCCATGCGCATCGACAAGGCCTTCTCGTGGGAGCATCCGCTGGCCGTGCACGGTCTGATGCACAACGTGATCACCAATGCGTGGCGCGGCGACCCGTACCCGATCGACACCCTGATGATCTTCATGTCCAACATGGCGTGGAACTCGTCGATGAACACCCAGCGGGTGCGACGCATGCTCACCGACCGCGACGAGTCCGGCGAGTACCGCATTCCCTTCCTGGTGGTGGCCGACGCCTTCCACAGCGAGATGACGGCCTTCGCCGACCTCGTGCTGCCCGACACCACTTACCTGGAACGGCACGACGCGATGTCGATGCTCGACCGTCCGATCTCCGAATACGACGGTGCGATGGACTCGGTGCGGGTGCCGGTGGTGCCGCCCCTGGGCGAGTGCAAGCCCTTCCAGGAAGTGCTGATCGAACTCGCGTCGCGCCTGCGCTTTCCGTCCTTCACCCGCGCCGACGGCAGCCGCAAGTACGCCGGCTACCCGGAGTTCATCGTCGGCTACGAGACGGCGCCCGGCTCGGGCATCGGATTTCTCACCGGCTGGCGCGGCGCCGACGGCAGCAAGTCGCTCAAGGGAGAGCCCAATGCGCGCCAGTGGGAGCGGTACGCGAACAACGACTGCGTGCACCTGACCCACCTGCCGCAGCAGATGCGCTACATGCGCGGGGTGAACCGCGACTACCTGCGCTACGCCCGCGAACACGGCTGGCGCAAGCTGGACCTGCCGGCGGTGATCGCCATCTACAGCGACATCCTGCAGTCCTTCCGCCTGGCCGCCGCCGGCCAGGGCGAGGGACGCCAGCCGCCGAGCCATCTGCGCGACAGGGTGTTCGAGCATTTCGATCCGCTGCCGCGCTGGAGCGAACCGCTGGAGCACAAGCAGGTCGACCTGGAGGCCTTCCCGCTGGCCGCGGTGACCCAGCGCCCGATGGCCATGTACCACGCCTGGGACTCGCAGAATGCCTGGCTGCGCCAGATCCACGGCCACAACCGCCTGCACCTGCATCCGTCCACCGCGCGCGGGGCCGGCATCGAGGACGGCGCCTGGATGTGGGTGGAATCCCCCTGGGGCAAGGTACGCTGCCTGGCCCAGTACTCGGAAGCCGTCGAGCCCGGCACGGTGTGGACCTGGAACGCCATCGGCAAGGCCGACGGCATGTGGGGCCTGGAGCCCGGCGCCGATGAATCGCGCCGCGGCTTCCTGCTCAACCACGTGATCACCGACGAGTTGCCGGCCGGCCACGGCCCGATCTCGAACAGCGACCCGGTGACCGGCCAGGCCGGCTGGTACGACCTGCGCGTGCGCATCCACCCGGCGCGCGCCGACGAAACCCACGCCGACGCCGACCCCGCGCGCTACGCCAGCGTGCAGGGCGAGGCGCTGCGCGCGGCGCGCGACGACCTGCAGCCGCTGGCCGCGCAGCGCACCTGGCCCGCGCACGAGGCGCCGCCGGCCGCGCCGGGCCAGCTGCGCGCGAGCGGCACGGCGCAGCGCATCCTGCAATACATGGCCGGCGCGGGCAAGCGCGCCGAGCCCGTCCGCCAGGAATCCGGCGAACTGCGTGAAAGGACCCAGCCATGACCCAGCTCGCGCTGGTCATCGACCTCGACGTCTGCGTGGGCTGCCACGCCTGCGTGACCTCGTGCAAGCAGTGGAACACCTCCGGCGCGGCCGGGCCGCTGAGCGACATCGACCCCTTCGGCCCCGACACCTCGGGCGTGTTCTTCAACCGCGTGCAGACCTTCGAGGTCGGAGCCTTCCCGACCACCGAGGTCGTGCACTTCCCGAAGAGCTGCCTGCACTGCAAGGACGCGCCCTGCGTGCCGGTGTGCCCCACCGGCGCGTCCTACAAGCGCGCCGAGGACGGCATCGTGCTGGTGGACGCCGACAAGTGCATCGGCTGCAAGTACTGCTCCTGGGCCTGCCCCTACGGCGCGCGGGAGTTCGACGAACCCCGCGGCGTAATGACCAAGTGCACCCTGTGCGTGGACCGGGTGCACGACACCTCGATCCCGGAAAGCCGCCGCAAGCCCGCCTGCGTCAACGCCTGTCCGACCAACGCCCGGCTGTTCGGCGACGTGGACGACCCCGACTCGGAAGTCTCGCGCGCCATCGCCGAGCGCGGCGGCTTCGCGCCGATGCCCGAACTGGGCACGCGCCCGGCCAACCACTACCTGCCGCGCCGCGGCATGCGCGAGGCTACCCCCGAGGCGCAGACCGCGCAGCAGCCGGCCGTCGCTCCGCGCGGCAACGGCGTACTCGACTGGCTGGGCGCGCTGATCGGCCTGGCCGGCGACGCCGCGCAACCCTCCGCCGCTCCCACCCATGCCATCCGCGACGCCGCGTCGGCGCGCGGCTGAACCCACGACTCCTCGACGAGCAACTTCCATGCGTCCTGCCTGGTCCGTGATCTGGTTCACCACCCTGCTCGGCTGCGCCCAGGGCCTGGTCGTCGCGCTGGCGCTGGCCGGCCTGCTGCCCGGCGGCGCCGCGGTGGCGACGCTGCGCGACGGCCTGTTGATGGCCTTCATGCTGGGCGCCATCGCGCTGGGCTGCTCCTTCGCCCACCTGGGCCAGCCGCTGCGCGCCTGGCGCGCCGCCGCGATGTGGCGCAGCTCCTGGCTGTCGCGCGAGGTCATCGCCGTGCCCGGCTTCCTCGCGCTGACCCTGGCCTCGGCCCTGATGCTGGATCGCGACGGCACCTGGCCCGTCTGGCTGCGCGCGCTGGCCGTAGTGGCGGCCCTGCTGCTGTGGCTGTGCACGGGCAAGGTGTACGCCGCGATCGACTTCATCCGCGAATGGGCCACGCCCCTGACCCCGCTGAACTTCGCGCTCATGGGCCTGGCCAGCGGACACCTGCTGGCCGCCGCCTGGCTGGCCTGGCGGCACGCGCCGGCAGCCGCCTGGATGCAACGCGTGGCGCTGCTGTGGACCCTGCTGGCCTGGATGTCGCGCGCGGGAGCCCTCGCGCGCCTGCGGCGCCTGCGCCGCGCCGGCAGCCCCCAGGGCGCCATCGGCGCCGGCGCGCGCCCGGTACGCCAGGTCTCGCGCGGCTTCACCGCGGGCAGCTTCAACCTCGAGGAATTCGGCCTGCACGCGGGCGCGCTGCTGCTGCGTCGCCTGCGCAGCCTGTACATGCTGGCCGGTTTCGCGCTGCCCACCCTGGTGCTCGCCGGCATCGCCTGGTCGCAACCGCGCACTCCATGGCTGCTCGGTTTGCTCATCGTTCAATTCACGGCATTGCTGGGTGAGCGCTGGGACTTCTTCGCCCAAGTCGATCATCCGCAGAACCACTACTACGCCGCCGCGCAGTGATCGGCCGGCGCCAGCACGCCGGAGCCGGTCTGTCCCTGCAGGAAAACCCCGCCCCGTGCCGGCTTGCGCGCCGGGCGCGCGGCCCCCGACAATGCCTGCATGATCCAGGGCATCGTGCTGGCCGCCGGGCGATCGCGCCGCTTCGGCAGCGACAAGCGACACGCGAACCTCGACGGGCAGCCCCTGCTGCTGCGCACGGTGCAGCGCTGGCGGGAGGCCCGCGACGAGGTACTCGACGAGTTGCTGGTGGTGCTGCGCGAGCCCGACGAACAGGAGCAGGAACTGGCGCACCAGCTGCGCGGACTCGGCGTCGCGAGCACCTTCTGCGCCGACGCCGCGCTGGGCATGGCGCATTCGCTGGCGTGGGGGGTGCTGCAGACCCCGCGCGCCGACGGCTGGCTCATCGGCCTGGGCGACATGCCCTCGCTGCAGGCGCAGAGCATCCGCGCGGTGGCCCATGCGCTGCGCCCTGGCAACATCGTGCTTCCCACCCATGGCGGCCTGCGCGGACACCCGGTGGGCTTCGGGCGCGACTTCGGCCGCGAATTGCTGGCGCTGCGCGGCGACAGCGGGGCGCGCAGCGTGCTGCAGGCGCACCGCGAAGCCCTGCAGTGGCTGGAGCTCGAAGACCCCGGACTGCTGCTGGACGTGGACGAACCGGCGCACCTGGCGCTAGCCGCGCGGCACAAGGTCTGAGGCGGCACGCCCCCGATCGACGCGCGGAAGGCGGCCCGGACGAGGCCTCAGCGAGACCTCAGCGAGGCCCCAGCAGGCGCGCCAGGCTGCCGGCGAGTTGCTCCAGGCTGGCCAGGTTGTGCACCGCGAGCATGGCGTCGCTGGCGGCGTGCAGCGCGGCCGCGCCGCGCGCGCTGGGCTGATAGGCCTGGTAGCGCAACAGGGGATTGAGCCACAGCAGGCGCCGGCTGTGCCGGCGCAGCCACTGCAGTTGCTCGCGCAGTTGCTCCGGCTCGCCGGTGTCCAGTCCGTCGCTGATCAGCAGCACCAGGGTGCGGCGCCCGACCAGGCGCCGTGCATGACCCCGGCGCAGCTCGGCCAGGCAGTCGCCCAGGCGCGTGCCGCCGGCGAAGTCGGCCACCGCGGCCGACGCCGCGGCCAGCATGTCGTCGCCGTCGGGCAGCGCGAAGGCCGGCGTCAGATCGCTCAGGCTGGTTCCCACCGCGAACACGTCGCGCCGGCGCAGGCCGCGCGTGGCGGCGTGCAGGAAGGCCAGCAGCAGGCGCGCGTAACGCTCCATGGAACCCGACACGTCCACCAGCAGCAGCAGCGGCAGCGCCTCGCTGCGCCGCCGCAACCGCGGCAGCCACGCGCATTCGCCGCCCAGGCGCCCGGCGTCGCGCAGCAGCCGCGGCCAGTCGACGCGGGCCCCGCGCATGCCGCGCCGCGGCCGGCGCCCCGGCACCCGCGGCATGGGCAGCGGCACCTCCCGCGCCAGGCGTTCGAGCAGGCGGTACTCGTCGGCTCCGAGCGCATTGAAGTCGGCGTGGCGCAGTCGGCTGCGATCGCTGGCGCTCATGCAGGCATCGAGTTCCAGCGCCTGCTCGGGCGGCGTCAGGCCGCCCTTCGCGGCACGCGGTGCGGCCAGCGCCTCGCGCACGCGCGGGCGCTGGCGCGGCGGATCGGCGCGCCCCTCGGCGCTGGGCAGCATCTGCGCCAGCAGCTTGGAGGCCACCTCCGGATCGCGGAAAAAGACATCGAACAATTCGCGGAACACGGCGCGGTCGCGTTCGTGTCCGACCAGCACGGCCTCCAGCGCGGCGCTCAGGTCGTCGCGCCGCCCGAGGCCGACTTCCCGCGCGGCCTGCGCGGCCAGCGCCATGCGAGAGGCGTCCACCGGCAGCCCGGCGCGGCGCAGGGTGCGCGCGAAGGCCGCCAGATTGCCCAGCAGCTTGCCCTGGCGCGAGTCGCCCAGCAGCATGCGGCGGTTAATCGGCCGGGGCCAGCAACTCGCCGGCGAACTCGCGGGTCAGCGCCGCCACGTCCTCGCGCTGCTTGAACAGGATGCCCGCGGTATCGCTGACCACCTCGGGGTCGAGATCCAGCGTGTCCAGCGCCACCAGCGCGCGCGCCCATTCCACGCTCTCGGCGATGCCGGGCATGCGCTGGAAGGCCCCCGAGTACGGCGCGCTGCGCAGGCGCGAGACGAACTCGGCCACCTGGCGCGTGAGCTCCTCCCCGGCCTGCGGCACCTGCGCGCGCACGATGGCCAGTTCGCGTTCCCGATCGGGATAGTCCAGCCAGTGGTAGAGGCAGCGGCGCTTGACCGCGTCGTTGAGCTCGCGCGTGCGGTTGCTGGTCAGCACGGTCACCGGCGGCTGCCCGGCGCGCACCGTGCCGAGCTCGGGGATGCTCACCTGGTATTCGCCCAGGTACTCCAGCAGGAAGGCCTCGAAGGGTTCGTCGGCGCGGTCCACCTCGTCGATCAACAGCAGCGCGCCCGGCGCCGGCGCCTGCAGCGCCTGCAGCAGCGGGCGGTGGATCAGGTAGCGCTCCTGGTAGACCTCGCGCTCGATCTGCTCGGCCTGCGCATGCCCCTCGGCGGCCCGCATGTGCAGCAATTGCGCCGGGTAGTTCCACTCGTACAGCGCCTCGCGAAGCTCCAGTCCGTCGTAGCACTGCAGGCGCAGCAGCTGGCGCCCGAGCACGCCCGCCAGCGCCTTGGCCAGCTCGGTCTTGCCCACGCCGGGTTCGCCTTCCAGCAGCAGCGGGCGCTGCAGACGCAGCGCCAGGAACACCGCGGTCGCCAGGCGCCTGTCGGCGTAGTAGCCCGCGCGCTCGAGCTGCGCGCACAGGGCGTCGATGCTGTCGGGCGCCGCCGCGTTCACTCAGCTCCCCAGCGCCTTGGCCACCGCGCGCTGCGCCATCACGCCGATCAGGTTGGCGCGGTATTCGGCGGTGGCGTGCAGGTCGGTGGCCAGCTCGGAGGCATCGATGGGCACGCCGGCGGCCGCCTGCGGGGTGAAGCTGGCGCCCAGCGCCTTCTCCAGGCCTGCATGGCGGAACACGCCGTTGCCGCCCCCCGTGACCGCCACGCGCACGCCGTCGTCGCGCTGCGCCACGAACACCCCGATCAGCGCGAAGCGCGACGCCGGCTGGCGGAACTTCATGTAGGCGGCGCGGCGCGGCACGGGAAAGTCGATGGCCGTGATCAGCTCCCCGTCCTGCAGCGCGGTGGTGAACAGGCCGAGGAAAAAATCGTCGGCGGGAATGGCGCGGCTGTCGGTGTGCACGGTGGCGCCCAGCGCCAGCACCGCGGCCGGATAGCAGGCGGCCGGATCGTCGTTGGCCACCGAGCCGCCCAGCGTGCCCATGGCGCGCACCTGGCGGTCGCCGATGTGCGCGGCCAGGTCGGCCAGCGCGGGGATGGCCTGGCGCACCTCGGCGCTGGCGGCCACCTCGGCATGCCGGGTCATGGCGCCGATGCGCAGGCTCGCGCCGTGGCGCGAGATGCCGGCGAGTTCGCGCACCCCGGACAGGTCGACCAGCGCGTCGGGCTGGGCGATGCGCAGTTTCATCGCCGCCAGCAGGGTCTGCCCGCCGGCGAGGGGGCGCGCCCCGGCCGCGGCGTGGCGCGCCGCATCGGCGACGCTGGAGGCTCGTTGCAGTTCGAAGGCGTACATGGCGTGTCTCCTCAGGCCTGGGCGCGGCGGATGGCTTCCCACACGCGCAGCGGCGTGGCGGGCATGTCGAAGTCCTTCACCCCCAGCGGGGCCAGCGCGTCGAGCACGGCGTTGATCACCGCCGGCGGCGAGCCGATGGCGCCGGCCTCGCCGCAGCCCTTGGTGCCCAACGGATTGTGCAGGCAGGGCGTGCACACCGTGTCGAGCTGCAACTTCGGCATGTCGTCGGCGCGGGGCATCGCGTAGTCGCTGAAGGATGCGGTGAGCAGTTGCCCGCTGGCCGGGTCGTACACGCATTGCTCCAGCAGCGCCTGGCCGATGCCCTGGGCGATGCCCCCCTGCACCTGGCCCTCGACGATCATCGGATTGATGATGGTGCCGAAGTCGTCCACCGCGGTGAAGCGGTCCACGCGCGTGACCCCGGTCGCGGGGTCGATCTCCACCTCGCAGATGTAGGTGCCGGCGGGATAGGTGAAGTTGGTGGGGTCGTAGAAGGCGGTCTCGTTGAGCCCCGGCTCGAGCTTGTCCAGCGGGTAGTTGTGCGGCACGTAGGCCGTCAGCGCCACCTGCGCGAAGGGGATGGACTTGTCGGTGCCCTTGACCGTGAAGTTGCCGTCCGCGAATTCGATGTCGGCGTCGCTGGCCTCGAGCAGGTGGGCGGCGATCTTCTTCGCCTTGGTCTCGATCTTGTCCAGCGCGCGCATGATCGCCGCGCCGCCCACGCTGATCGAGCGCGAACCGTAGGTTCCCATGCCGAAGGGCACGCGCCCGGTGTCGCCGTGCACGATGTCCACGTTCTCCACGGGAATTCCCAGGCGCGCCGCCACCACCTGGGCGAAGGTCGTTTCATGACCCTGTCCGTGGCTGTGCGAGCCGGTGAACACGGTCACGCTGCCGGTGGGGTGGACCCGCACCTCGCCGCATTCGAACAGTCCGGCGCGCGCGCCCAGCGCGCCGGCGATGTTGCTGGGCGCCAGGCCGCAGGCCTCGATGTAGCTGGAGTAGCCGATACCCCGGCGCAAACCCTTGGCCTCGCTGGCCGCGCGCCGCGCCGCGAAGCCGGCCACGTCGGCCAGTTGCTGCGCGCGGCTCAGGCAGGCGAGGTAGTCGCCCGTGTCGTACTGCAGCGCCACCGGGGTCTGGTAGGGCCACTTGTCGATCAGGTTGCGGCGCCGGATCTCGTCCTGCCCCAGGCCCAGCTCCCAGCCGCAGCGCGACACCAGGCGCTCCAGCAGGTAGGTGGCCTCGGGGCGCCCTGCGCCGCGGTAGGCGTCCACCGGCGCCGTGTTGGTGAACCAGGCGTCCACCTCCACGTAGATCTGCGGGGTCTTGTACTGCCCCGCCAGCAGCGTGCCGTACAGGATGGTCGGCACCGCGGTGGCGAAGGTCGACAGATAGGCGCCCAGCGCGGCATGGGTGTGCACGCGCAGCGCGAGGAAATGACCCTGGTCGTCCATGGCCATCTCGGCGTGGCTCACATGGTCGCGCCCGTGCGCGTCGCTGACGAAGGACTCGCTGCGATCGGCGGTCCACTTGACGGGGCGTCCGCCGAGCTTCCTCGAAGCCCAGGTCAGTGCCACGTCCTCGGCGTACAGGTAGATCTTGGAGCCGAAGCCGCCGCCCACGTCGGGCGCGATGACCCGCACCTTGTGCTCGGGCAGTCCCATCACGAAGGCCGTCATGAGCAGGCGTTCGACGTGCGGATTCTGGTTCGCCACGTACAGCGTGTACTCGTCGGAGGCGCGGTTGTAGCTGCCGATGGCCGAGCGCGGCTCGATGGCGTTGGGCACCAGCCGGTTGTTCACCAGGTCGAGGCGGGTCACGTGCGCGGCCTTGGCGAAGGCCGCGTCCACCGCGGCCTTGTCGCCCAGCGCCCACTTGTAGCAATGGTTGTCCGGGGCCTCGTCGTGCAGGGCCACGCCCTGGCCGGCGGCCGCCTCGGCGACCTGGGTCACGACCGGCAGCACCTCGTAGTCCACCTCCACCATCTCCGCGGCGTTGCGCGCCTGCTCCAGGCTGCGCGCCACCACCATGGCCACGTGGTCGCCCACGTAGCGCACCTTGCCCTGCGCCAGGACCGGGTGCGGAGGTTCCTTCATCGGCGTGCCGTCGGTGCTGGTGATCAGCCAGCCGCAGGGCAGCCCGGCGATCTTGTCGGCGGCCACGTCGGCGCCGGTGAACACGCCTTCCACGCCGGGTGCCGCGGCGGCGGCCGCGGTGTCGATGGACTTGACGACCGCGTGCCCGTGCGGCGAACGCACGAACACCGCGTGGAGCTGGCCGTCCAGCCGGATGTCGTCGGTGTACTGCCCGCCGCCGGTGAGGAAGCGGTAGTCCTCCTTGCGGCGGACGGCCTCGCCGATGTGCGGAAGCTTGGCGAAATCGGATGCACCCATGTCGTGTCTCCTCGGGGGATGGGACGGTCGCGGCCGGCGCGGGTTCAGGACCCGGACATGGCCTCGCGACCCTGGATCACGGCCTTCACGATGTTGTGGTACCCGGTGCAGCGGCACAGGTTGCCCTCGAGCAGCTCGCGTACCTCGGCCTCGCCTGCCTGGGGATGCTTGCGGCACAGGTCGATGGAACTCATCACCATGCCCGGAGTGCAGAAGCCGCACTGCAGCCCGTGGCATTCCTTGAACGCGGCCTGCATCGGGTGCAGCGTGCCGTCGGCCGCGGCCAGGCCCTCGATGGTGGTGATCTCGGCGCCGTCGGCCTGCGCCGCCAGCATGTTGCAGGACTTCAGCGCGTTGCCGTTCATCAGCACGGTGCAGGCGCCGCATTGCGCGGTGTCGCATCCGACGTGGGTGCCGGTCAGTCGCAGGTGCTCGCGCAGCGCCTGCACCAGCAAGGTATTGGGGGCGACGTCGATCGACTCCCGGCGCCCATTGACGGTCAACGTGACTTGCATCGCGGGTCTCCTCGTGGCAGCGTGCGACAAAGCGCCGGCACGCGGTTATGCTGATCGGAACCATTGTTGGAGTCCCGCTTGACCGTCTCAAGTCAGGGATTTCAGGGAAAACACCGAGTTCGAGCCCAGTCGCCTCGAAATTTCTCAAAATGGAACACAGCCCGCCGCAGCTTGGGAGCCTCCCGACCATGCACGCCGTCACCGCCCTGCCCGCCGAGCATCGCCTGCAGGACATCGCGCAGGCACGCCGCCTGGTCATGACCGAGGGGCGGGAGCTGCCGCCGCAGGTGCTGGGAGCCCAGCGCGAGTGGATCCAGCGTTCCTGGCGGCGCTGCCTGCAGCGCGGGCGCCGCCCCGAGGAGCGCGTGGAATTCGACTGCGTGCCCCGCTCCGCGCTGAAGGCCAGCGAGGAACGGCACCACGAACTGCTGGCGGTGGCCTCGCCGCTGCTCGACGAACTGGCGCGCGCCATCGCCCGCACCCATTACTTCGCCCTGCTCACCGACGCGCAGGGCATGGTGATCGACGTGCGCGGCGCGGCCGACCGCGCCGACCGGCGGGTACGCGACATCGCGCGCGTCGGCGTGGACCTGTCGGAGGCCAGCATCGGCACCAGCGCCATCGGCGCCGCGCTGGGCGAACTGCAGCCGGTGTGGCTGCACCGCGGCGAGCACTTCTACCGCGACACCTCGGTCTACAGCTGCGCCGGCGCGCCGCTGTTCGGCCCGGATGGGAACTGCGTGGGCATGCTCGACCTCACCGGCGTGGACGCGCAGGAGCGCCCGGAACTGGCCGACCTGGCCGCGCAGGCGGCGCGGCGCATCGAGAACGCGCTGGTGCTGGCCCGCCCGCACGCGCTGAGCCTGCGCCTGAACTGGCCGGGCCACGAGCTCGGGGGCGAATCCGACGCGCTGCTGGGCCTGGATGCCGACAGCTGGATCGTCGGCGCCAATCGCGCGGCACGCGCGCTGCTGCCCCAGTTGTCCGGGCTCGGCGCGCCGGTGCATGCCGGCGAGGTCTTCGCGCTGGACCCGCAACGCCTGTTCGACCACGCGCGCGCCTCCGAACTGCTGGATACGGGGCCGATGGAACTGCCCCTGTGGTCGGGCCTGCTGGTGCAGTTGCGCGCGCGCCGCGCCGGCCAGGAAGGCCGCGGCCCGCTGGCCTCCGCGCGCAGCCGCATGTCCCTGCACCAGCTGGAGGACGCGCTGGTGCGCCAGGCGGTGGCCAGCGCCCGCGGCAACGTGGCCGAGGCCGCGCGCACCCTCGGCGTCAGCCGCGCCACCGTCTACCGCAAGCTCGGCACTCGGTCGGGAGCGCGCAAGTGAGCGTCCACGCTCGACGGGTTCCGGCTGCCACGCTGAGAAATCAGGGCTCCAAGAGAGCAAGCAGCGCGTGAAGATCCGTGATGGAGTGCCCTGGCGGAACCGCCTCCGGGGACAATGGATGCTCATGTCGCTCGATGTGCACGGAGAGCACCCGCGCGGCTCGCGCCGCGGCCAGATCCTCGGCGGCGTTGCCTACGAAACAAGCTTCGTCCGCCCCCAGCGCCATGGTCTGAAGGCACGCCAGAATGCCGTCGGGCATCGGCTTCGGCCGAATTCCGTGTGATGCATTCGCGACCACGATGGATGCAAATCGATCCATGCCCACCAGCGCCAACTCGACGCGAGCCACATGCGCCGGCGCGTTGGTCACGATTCCAAGCTTGACACCAAGCGCCTGAAGCTTGTCCAGCGCGCCCAGATCTCCGAACACCGAGGTGTACGTCGCGCGCACATCGGCCAGATCATGGCGCGCATAGGTCGCCCAGAACAGGGCAGGCTCGACGTCGAAGGCGGCCTGAATGATCGCGTTCCTTTCGGCACCAAACCAAAAGGCATCCACCGCACATCGATCGGCGTGACGCCCGAGATCGCTCAACGTCCGTCCGACGACTTGGTAGCGATAGTCTGGTCTGGTGCTCACGAGGGTGCCATCAAGGTCGAACAGCACGGCCTTCATCACGCTTGGCTCCTTTCACGCAGGTCTTGGGATTTCCGTCAACCGATGCGGCTGTCACATGCTCCGTCACCTCCTACCTGCCAATCCGCTTCGCGATCGGATTGGGCAGTGCGCTCACCACCCGCACAAGACACTCAACATCAGTGTCCTTGTGGAAACACACAAGCCTTTCAGGGTCCTCCAGCCTTCGACTCGGCGGAGCGTGCCGGCTCGTTCTGACTTCCCCCGCTCTCCACCCAAGCTATGCGGCGTTCCCGAGGCGGGCCCATGACGCGCCAAGTGCCAAGGTGATGGCCGCGGCCCCCGCGAGAGTGAGTACTCCAGAGATGCCGAGCAAGGATGCCAGAGCCGCACCGAGCAAGGGCCCCGCAACCAGCGCTGCAAGCTGCGCACTGCGCGCGGTAGAGGCTACTGCACCAATGGTCTCGGTCGGGCAACGCAACTGTTGTGTGACGCCAAAATACATGGCTGTGATCCCGTAACAGCAACCGTTGATGATCCAGAAACCAAGCAAACCGATCGTGGACACGCTGGCTCCAAGCCAAGCGAGAAGGCCGGGAATCAGTACAGACGCCCCAAAACCTGTCAGCGACAGCAATGCCAGCCGCCGACCCACCCTGTCGCTGACCGATTTGAAGATGATCGCCCCACCAATGCCACCTATGGCGGTCGCCGAGACAATCTGTCCAAACACTTCCGGTCCGCAGCCGAGGCCCTTCAGGAACATCGCGAGCAGGGGATCATAAAGTGCCAGGACGGCGGTCTGGGTCAACATGGCGGTGAAGGCTAGCCTATATATTCCATCGGCTCGCAGAAGCTGCCAAATTTGTCCTCCGACCGCCAGACACCTCGGTGCCGGGTTGCGCAGGTGCATACGGTCGGCAGCCATCCGGCGAAGAAATTCGAGGCAAGCAAGCGCAGGGACGACAAGCCAGGCCGAAAGCCAAAACCCCACCGATGGCCCGAGCCTCTGTGCGATCAGGCCACCAAGGATGGGAGCTCCTATCTTGGCCGATTGATCGATCACGGTCACGATCTGAATATTCAGGATCATTTGCTGGCGCTGGAGCAGTCTCTTGACGAGAGCCTGCTCGGTAGGCATTGCGAAAATATTTGAAACGCCTTGGAGAAAAACCATCGCGAGCATCGCCGCGGGCTGGGTCGAAAAAATGATCCCCAGGGATGCAACGGCGCGGAGAAGGTAGCTGGCTGAAAGCGCCGCTATCGGAGGCACCCTATCGGTGAGCGCGCCGATCCATGGACCAAGGAAAAGGCCGGGAAACCCATAAAGACTGGCTGCGAGCCCAATCGTTGCCGTGGAGGCGCCGCGAGTAAACGCAAGGATCGAAAAGACTAATGTAAAATCCATCCAAAGTATGATGCAGCTTATGCATCGAGTCACCAGCAGTGCGCGTACCGCGCCAACGGGGATTGGATCAGGCATGCCCACTCTCCATCATCGATTTGGCCCGGAGAAAAAGCGCGCCCTCGATGACCACCCCATCAAGCCCGAACTCCCGCGCCAACCGAAAAGGCTCCGTACTCCTATTGAGAAATCCGCAGGTCGTGAAAAAGCGAGTTCCGCGCGGATTGCAAGATACGCTGCCTGCAGGAGGGTTGTTAACCACGCTGTTCAAAGTGCATTTTCGTGATGCCCCTTTTGTCCGCGAGGGCGGCATTTCTTGGTGAGGCGAAGCGGACAATGGTGGCGCGACGTAGTGAACGCAGTTGATGGCATGCGACCTCCTGCCCCCCCGCGATCAGCCCATCCGGGAAGGATCGAGGTGCATCGCCAGCGCACGCCATGACGGTGCTTGCGAGCGACGGCCGCGCCCCGCGCGAAGCCGGCGTTCCGGGGTGGCTGAGCAGCGCAGGCAGGCGGCGCGCGCAGCGCGCTTCCAACATCTGAATCGCGGCAGCTGTCCGAGCGCAGCGCGCCAGCGCGAAGCGAGTTCTGCCGCGCGCCTGATTGCCGAGCAGCGCAGGCGCAGTCGGCCCCCTCGGGGCCGACCACCCCGTCGCCGGCGCAGCGCGGGGCGCGGTCGCCGCTCGCACGCGGCGCGTTGCGCGGTCCGCGGCCCTAGACCGAGATCAGCGCCCGCACACCGTCGGCTTCCATGTCCTCGCCGCGCCCGGCGCGCACGACCTCGCCGCGCGCCATCACGCAATACTCGTCGGCCAGCGCGCGGGCGAAGTCGAAGTACTGCTCGACCAGCAGGATGGCCATGTCGCCGCGCGCGGCGAGCAGGCGGATCACGCGTTCGATGTCCTTGATGATCGAGGGCTGGATGCCCTCGGTGGGCTCGTCCAGCACCAGCAGCTTGGGGCGCGCGGCCAGAGCGCGCGCGATGGCCAGCTGCTGCTGCTGCCCGCCCGACAGGTCGCCGCCGCGCCGGCCCAGCATCTGGCGCAGCACCGGGAACAACTCGAACAATTCCTCCGGCACCTGCGGACGTCCGGGCACGCCGGCCAGCCCCATGCGCAGGTTGTCCAGCACGCTCAGGCGGGGGAAGATCTCGCGTCCCTGCGGCACGTAGCCAATGCCCAGGCGGGCCCGCGCGTCGGAGCCCAGGCGGTCGATGCGCCGCCCGTCGAGCTCGATGCTGCCGGAGCGGATGGGCACCAGACCCATCAGCGATTTCAGCAGCGTGGTCTTGCCCACGCCGTTGCGCCCGAGCAGGGCCAGCACCTGGCCGCGCCGCACCTGCAGGCTGAGCCCGCGCAGGATGTGGCTGCCGCCGTAGAACTGGTCGATGGACTGGATGCTCAGCATGCTCGTGCTCCGTGAAATGGCTAGCGTCCGAGGTAGACCTCGACCACGCGTTCGTCGGCCTGCACGTCCTCCAGGCTGCCCTCGGCCAGCACGCTGCCCTCGTGCAGCACGGTGACCCGGCGCGCGATGGCGCGCACGAACTCCATGTCGTGCTCCACCACCATCAGCGTATGGCGCCCGGCCAGGGACAACAGCAGTTCCGCGGTGCGCTCGGTCTCCGCGTCGGTCATGCCCGCCACCGGCTCGTCGAGCAGCAACAATTGCGGCTCGAGCATCAGCAGCATGCCGATCTCCAGCCACTGCTTCTGGCCGTGCGACAGGTCGCCGGCGCGGCGCCGGGCGTGCTCCTGCAGCCCGATGGTCTCCAGCACCTCCTGCATGCGCAGGCGCTGCTGCGCGCTGAGCCGGGCGAACAGCGCGTCGCGCACGCGCTTGGAGGCCTTCATCGCCAGTTCCAGGTTCTCCAGCACGTCCAGGTTCTCGAACACCGTGGGCTTCTGGAACTTGCGCCCGATGCCGGCGGCCACCACCTCGGCCTCGCGCAGGCGCAGCAGGTCGATGGTCTGGCCGAACCAGGCCTGGCCCGAGTCGGGGCGGGTCTTGCCGGTGATCACGTCCATCATCGTGGTCTTGCCGGCGCCGTTGGGCCCGATGATGCAGCGCAGCTCGCCCACGTCGATGGACAGGCTCAGGCGGTTGAGGGCACGAAAGCCGTCGAAGCTCACGCTGATGTCGTCCAGGTACAGCGCCACGCCGTGGCTCAGGTCCACGCCGGGCGCGCGCATGCGCGCCAGGCCCGCGGTGGCCTCGCCCGCCTCGGGCGCCTGGCGGAACACCACGTCGCGCCAGTCCACGCCGGGGCCGGGCTCGCCGGCGCGGCCGGTGTTCGCGGAGCTCGGGATCGAGGGTTCAGCCACGGCGGCGCCTCCATGCGATGAACAGGCCGGCGATGCCGCCGGGCGCGTACAGCGTGACCACCACGAACAGCGCACCCAGCAGGTAGAGCCAGAACTGCGGGAAGGCCACCGTCAGCCAGCTCTTGGCCGCGTTGACCACGACCGCGCCCAGCATCGGCCCGACCAGCGTGCCGCGCCCGCCCACCGCGGCCCAGATGGCGATCTCGATGGAATTGGCGGGCGACATCTCGCCGGGGTTGATGATGCCCACCTGCGGCGCGTACAGCGCACCGGCCAGGCCGCACACCATGGCCGAGACGGTCCACGCGAACAGCTTGAACCACAGCGGCTCGTAACCGCAGAACATGACCCGGCTCTCGGCGTCGCGGATGGCGCTGAGCAGGCGCCCGAAACGCCCCTGCACAAGCCAGCGCAACAGCACGAAGCACAGCACCAGGCACAGGCTGGTGGCCACGAACAGCGCCACCGTCATGCCCGCGGTGCCCACCGGCCAGCCCAGCAGCACCTTGAAGTCGGTGAGTCCGTTGTTGCCGCCGAAGCCCGTCTCGTTGCGGAAGAACAGCAGCATCGCGGCGTAGGTCAGCGCCTGGGTGATGATGGAGAAATACACGCCGCGGATGCGCGAGCGAAAGGCGAAGAAGCCGAACACGAAGGCCAGCAGCCCGGGCACGGCCAGCGCCAGGAACAGCGCGTAGGCGAAGTGCCCCGTGCCCGCCCAGTACCAGGGGAAACGGGTCCATTGCATGAACTGCATGAAGTCGGGCAGCGTGCCGCTGGCCGCGTTCATCGCGCGGTTCAGGTACATGCCCATGGCGTAGCCGCCCAACGCGAAAAACAGCCCATGGCCCAGCGACAGGATGCCGCCGTAGCCCCACACCAGGTCCATGGCCAGCGCCACCATCGCATAGCACAGGATCTTGCCCGCCAGGCCCACCCAGTAGGACGACAGGTGCCAGGCGCTGGACTGCGGCACGTGCAGCGCGAGCCAGGGCACCAGCAGGCAGCTGGCCAGCAGGAACAGGATCAGCGCGGCCCAGCCCCAGGCCGGCAGCAGCCCGGCACGCGGCGCGCCCGCGGTCACGGGGAGTTGTGCAGCGGGCTGCGCGGCGGCTGCGGCGACACCGGTGGACACGCTCGGCGAACTCGACGACATGGCATCAGCCCTCGACACTGCGGCCCTTCAGGGCGAACAGGCCCTGCGGACGCTTCTGGATGAACAGGATGATCACGCCCAGCACCGCGATCTTGGCCAGCACCGCGCCGGCCACGCCTTCCAGCAGGGTGTTGACCACGCCCAGCCCGAGGGCCGCCACCACGGTGCCGCTGAGCTGCCCCACGCCGCCCAGCACGACCACCATGAAACAGTCGACGATGTACTGCGTGCCCATTTCCGGGCCGACGTTGCCCACCTGGCTGAGCGCGCAGCCGGCCAGGCCGGCGATGCCCGTGCCCAGCCCGAAGGCCAGCCAGTCCACGCGCGCCGTGCGCACCCCCACGCAGGCCGCCATCGGCCGGTTCTGGGTCACCGCGCGCACGAACAGGCCCAGGCGGGTGCGGCCGATGAGCAGGGCCATGCCCAGCAGCACGCAGGCCGTGAAGCCCAGGATCACCATGCGGTTGTAGGGGAGGATGAGGTTGGCCATCAGGTGCAGGCCGCCCGACATCCACGGCGGGTTGTCCACCTGCACGTTCTGCGGCCCGAACAGGCTGCGCACCCCCTGGATCAGCAGCAGGCTGATGCCCCAGGTCGCCAGCAGCGTCTCCAGCGGACGCCCGTACAGGCGGCGGATCACCACCCGTTCGGCGACCACGCCGATGCCGCCGGCGACCAGGAAGGAACAGGGCACCGCGACCACCAGCGCGTAGTTCTGCCAGGCCGGCAGGTAGGCCTGGAACAGGCTCTGCACCACGTAGGTGGAGTAGGCGCCGAGCATGATGAACTCGCCCTGCGCCATGTTGATCACGCCCATCAGGCCGTAGGTCACCGCCAGGCACAGCGCGGCCAGCAACAGGATGCTGCCCAGGCTGATGCCCGAGAACAGCATGCCCACGCGCTCGCCCCAGGCCAGGCGCGAATCGATGGCGTCCAGCGAGGCCTGGATGCGCTGGCGCACGACGGCGTCGGGCTCCACCCAGGTACCGCCGTCGCGCTGCAGGCGCGACAGCAGCAGCGAACGCACCGCCGGGTAGTCGCTGGCTGCCAGCTCGCCGGCAGCCGCCAGGCGTTGCGCCGCATCGCCTGCGCGCAGCCGCGCGGCGGCCACCAGCAGGCGCAGGCGATCGCGGATGGCGGGGTCGGTCTCCTGTTTCAGCGCACGGCTCACCAGCCCTGCGTCCAGCGACTCCGGGTCTCCCTCGAGGCGCTGCACCGCCTGCAGGCGCTCGGCGCGATGCGGCGAGAACAACTGCAGCGCCGCGCGCGCGGCCAGCAGTTGCTTGCGCAGGTAGTTGTTGTTCACCACCGGCTGCGCGTCCGCGCTCGGGGTCAGCGCCTTGCCGCTGGCAGCGTCCACCCACTGCCCGTCCTGTTGCATCTCCACCTTGTCGCCGTCCAGTTGCACCCGGTTGTCCAGCAGCGCGCCGAGAAAGGCGGCGAGCCGGGCATCCGGCTGCGCCAGCGCCCGATGCAGCGCCTGCAGGCGCGCCGAGGTACTGCCCTGGCTCAGCGCCAGCGCCTGTGGCCCATCCAGCGCCAGCGCCGGGCGCCACGCCGCCAGGCCGAGGAGCAACAACAGCGGCAGGACGATGCGCGGCAGGCGGACGGCGTGGGCTGGACGAGACATGGCGTGGCGCTCGGACGGTGACGGTGCGGATACGCGGATCAGGCGTTCTTGGGCTTGGGGATGTACGGGCTCCAGGACTCGCCGGCCACCAGGCCCTTGGACTTCCACACCACGTCGAACTGGCCGTCGGCGCGCACCTGGCCGATGAGCACCGGCTTGCTCAGGTACTGGTTCTCCAGCACCTCCACGGTGTAGCCGTCGGGCGCGGCGAACTTCTGCCCCACCAGCGCCTTGCGCACGGCATCGACCTTGGTGGACTTGGCCTTTTCCACCGCCTGCTTCCACATGTGGATGCCGATGTAGGAGGCCTCCATCGGGTCGTCGGTGACCGGGTAGTCCTTCAGGCCCTTGGCCTTCACCCAGGCCTTCCAGGACTTGACGAACTTGTCGTTGGTCGGGTTCTTCAGCGACTCGTAGTAGTTCCACGCGGTGAGCTGGCCCACCAGCGGCTTGCAGTCGATGCCCGCCAGTTCCTGCTCGGCCACCGAGAAGCCCACCACCGGGATGTCGGTGGCCTTGATGCCCTGGTTGCCGAGCTCCTTGTAGAAGGGCACGTTGGAGTCGCCGTTGATGGTGGAGATCACGCAGGTCGGCCCCGCCGAGGCGAACTTCTTGATCTGGGCGACGATGTTCTGGTAGTTGCTGAAGCCGAAGGGGGTGTAGACCTCGGCGATGTCGCTGTCCTTGACTCCCTTGGAATGCAGGAAGCCGCGCAGGATGGCGTTGGTGGTGCGGGGGTACACGTAATCGGTGCCGAGCAGGAAAAAGCGCTTGGCGCCGCCGCCGTCCTGGCTCATCAGGTACTCGGTGGCGGGAATGGCCTGCTGGTTGGGCGCGGCTCCCGTGTACACCACGTGCGGGTCCTGCTCCTGGCCCTCGAACTGCACCGGGTAGAACAGCAGCCCGTTGAGCTCGTCGAGCACCGGCAGCACGGACTTGCGCGACACCGAGGTCCAGCAGCCGAAGATGGCCGCCACCTTGTCCTGCGAAATCAGCTGGCGCGCCTTCTCGGCGAACAGCGGCCAGTTCGAGGCCGGGTCGACCACCACCGGCTCGATGGGGTGGCCGTCCACGCCGCCCGCGGCGTTGATCTCGGCGATGGTCATCAGGTCCACGTCCTTCAGCGCGGTCTCCGAGATCGCCATGGTTCCGGACAGGGAATGCAGGATGCCGACCTTGATCGGCGACTTGCGCGCGGCGATCGCCGGGAACGGCAGGCTGCTGGCCGCGACGGCGGCGGCGGCGCCGCCCAGGGTCTTGATGGCATTGCGACGGTCCATGCTGGTCATCCTCTTCAAGGGGGGTCAAGGGATGCCGGTGTTTTTGCAAGTCCCGTGCCACCCCGGCCGACGCGCGATGCGCCCGCGGCGCGCTGGATCAGCGCGCCGCGCACGCGCGCGAGCCACGCGCGCATGCGTGAGGAGCCGTCCCGCCTCGCGCACCACGAACGGGCGCGTGCACCGAGGGCGCACCGCGGCCGTGCGTGCGCGCACCACGCATTGCCACGGGCGCACGCCCAGCGCGGGTGCGCCCTCGCCTGCGCCGCGCACCACGACGACGGGTACGGTTCTTGCCATGGTGCATGGGTCGATTCCCCATCCCTTCCCCGACCCATCCGGACCATGGACCTGAGCCCCCGCGAAAAGGACAAGCTGCTGATCTTCACCGCCGCGCTGCTGGCCGAACGCCGCAAGGCGCGCGGCCTGCGCCTGAACGTGCCCGAGGCCATCGCCTACATCAGCGCCGCCGTCATGGAAGGCGCGCGCGACGGCCGCAGCGTGGCCGAGCTGATGAGCCGCGGCCGCGAGCTGTTGTCGCGCGAGGACGTGATGGACGGCGTCGCCGAACTGATCCCCGACATCCAGGTCGAGGCCACCTTCCCCGACGGCACCAAGCTGGTCACCGTGCACCAGCCCATCGCCTGAACCCCAGCCCGTACCCGAGGACCCCTGCATGAAACCCGGAGAAATCCTCTGCGCCGACGGCGAGCTCGAGCTCAACCCCGGACGGCCCCGCCTGAGCATGGTGGTGCACAACGCCGGCGACCGCCCGATCCAGGTCGGCTCGCACTACCACTTCGCCGAGACCAACCTGGCACTGCGCTTCGACCGCGACGCGGCGCGCGGCATGCGCCTGGACATCGCCAGCGGCACCGCGGTGCGCTTCGAGCCCGGCCAGCAGCGCACGGTGTCGCTGGTGCCGCTGGGCGGCAAGCGCCGCGTGGTCGGCTTTCGCGGCGAGGTGATGGGAGAGCTCGCATGCGCCGCGAGGAGGGCAGACCAATGACCAGGATCGGGCGCCGCGCCTATGCGGAAATGTTCGGGCCCACGGTCGGAGACCGCGTGCGCCTGGCCGACACCGATCTGTTCATCGAGGTCGAGCAGGACTGCACCCTGCGCGCCGGCGGCTACGGCGAGGAGGTCAAGTTCGGCGGCGGCAAGACCATCCGCGACGGCATGGGCCAGGGCCAGGCCACGCGCGCCGAGGGCGTCATGGACCTGGTGATCACCAATGCGCTGATCCTCGACCACTGGGGCATCGTGAAGGCCGACGTGGGGGTGCGCGGCCAGCGCATCGCCGCCATCGGCAAGGCCGGCAACCCCGACGTGCAGCCGGGCGTGGACATGGTCATCGGCCCCGGCACCGAAATCCTCGCCGGCGAGGGCATGATCCTCACCGCCGGCGGCATCGACTCGCACATCCACTTCATCTGCCCGCAGCAGATCGAGGAAGCCCTGATGAGCGGAGTCACCACCATGCTGGGCGGAGGCACCGGGCCGGCCACCGGCACCAACGCCACCACCTGCACCCCGGGCCCGGAGAACCTGGCGCGCATGCTGCAGGCGGCCGAGGCCTTCCCTATGAACCTGGGCTTCTACGGCAAGGGCAACGCCAGCCGGGTCGATCCCCTGCGCGAGCAGCTCGACGCCGGCGCCATCGGGCTCAAGCTGCACGAGGACTGGGGCACCACGCCGCAGGCCATCGACACCTGCCTGGAGGCGGCCGAGCAGTCCGACGTGCAGGTGGCCATCCACACCGACACCCTGAACGAGTCGGGCTTCGTCGAGGACACCATCGCGGCCTTCAAGGGCCGCACCATCCACACCTTCCACACCGAGGGCGCGGGCGGCGGCCACGCGCCCGACATCCTGCGCGTGCTGGGCGAGTCCAACGTGCTGCCCTCGTCCACCAATCCCACGCGACCCTACACGGTCAACACCATCGACGAACACCTGGACATGCTGATGGTGTGCCACCACCTCGACGCCGGAATCGCCGAGGACCTGGCCTTCGCCGAGAGCCGCATCCGACGCGAGACCATCGCCGCCGAGGACATCCTGCACGACCTCGGCGCCATCAGCATCATGTCCAGCGACAGCCAGGCCATGGGACGGGTGGGCGAGGTGATCCTGCGCACCTGGCAGACGGCGCACAAGATGAAGGCCCAGCGCGGCTGGCTGGCGCCGCCGGCGGATGCGGACCTGGGCCGGGCCTGCGCGGACTCCCGCAACGACAATTTCCGCGCCCGGCGCTACGTCGCCAAGTACACCATCAACCCGGCGCTGGCGCACGGCATCGCGCACGAGGTGGGTTCGGTGCAGGTCGGCAAGTGGGCCGACCTGGTGCTGTGGCGCCCGGGCTTTTTCGGCATCAAGCCCAGCGTGGTGCTCAAGGGCGGCTTCATCGCCGCCGCGCTGATGGGCGACGCCAACGCCTCCATCCCCACGCCGCAGCCGGTGCACGCGCGCCCCATGTTCGGCGCCTACGGCGGCGCCCTGGCCGCGACCTCGCTGAGCTTCGTGTCCCAGGCCGCGCTGGCCGCGGGCATCGGCGCGCGCCTGGGCCTGCGCAAGCCCCTGAGCGCGGTGCGGGGCTGCCGCGGCGTGCGCAAGTCCGACATGGTGCACAACGCCTACACGCCGGCCATGCAGGTGGACGCGCAGACCTACGAGGTGCGCGCCGACGGCGTGCTGCTGCAATGCGAGCCCGCGGCCTCGCTGCCGATGGCCCAGCGCTACTTCCTGTTCTGAGACCATGCACGACACCCGCCTGCAGGTCGACAAGCGCATCCCGGGCGGCCGGGGCCTGGCGCGCACGCTGCTGGAGCGCGCCGCGGTGCTGTGCCTGGACTGGGACACCCGCTCGCGCAGCCGCTTCGGCGCGCGCGACAGCCGGGGCCGCGAACTCGCGGTGTTCCTGCCGCGCGGCAGCGTGCTGCGCGACGGCGATGCGCTGGTCGGCGCCGACGGCTCGCTGCTGCGCGTGCAGGCCGCCGCGCAGCCGGTGCTGCAGGTGCGCGCAGACGATGCACTGACGCTGCTGCGTGCCGCCTACCACCTGGGCAACCGCCACGTGCCCCTGCAGATCGGCCCGGATCTGCTGCAACTCGAGCCCGACCCGGTACTGGCCGACATGCTGCGGCGCATGGGTCTCGAGGTAGGCGAGACGCTAGCCGCCTTCGAGCCCGAGGCGGGAGCCTACGACGCTGCGGCTGCCGGTCACGGTCACGGTCACGGTCACGGTCACGGTCACGGTCACGGTCACGACCACAAGCACGAGCACGAGCACGGACATGGACACGACTGAGGCCGTGCCGCGGGCGCCCGAACCCGGTGTTCCCGCGCCGGAAATGGCGATGATGTGGCTGTCGTCCCCGGCGCTACCCGTCGGCGGCTTCAGCTATTCCGAGGGCCTGGAAGCCGCGGTCGACGCGGGCATCGTGCTCGACGAGGCCGGCGCGCTGCGCTGGCTGCGCGGCCAGCTGCAACTGGTGCTGGCGCGCGGCGAACTGCCGGCCGCCGCGCGCGCCCATGCGGCATGGCGCGCCGGGGACCTGCAGGCCCTGCGCGAGGTGCAGTCCTGGGTACTGGCCACCCGCGAGAGCGCCGAGCTGCGCCTGCAAAGCCAGCAGATGGGGCGCTCGATGCTGGACTGGCTGGCGCGCCTGCTGCCCGGGCACGCGCTGCTCGAGCGCGCCGCGCGACTCGGCGCCGCGCCCTGCTGGCCGGTGGGTTTCGCGCTCGGCGCCTGCGCGCTCGAACTGGACGCCCGACGCTGCCTGCAGGCGCTGGGATTCGCCTGGCTGGACAACCAGGTGCAGGCGGCACTGCGCGCCGTGCCGCTGGGACAGAGCAGCGGACAGCGCCTGTTGCACGCGCTGTCGCAGGACCTGCCGGCCGCGGTGGAGGGCGCGCTGGAACTGCGCGACCGGCCCGCGCAATGGCAGAGTTTTTCCCCCATGCTGGCCGTGCTCAGCGCGCGCCACGAAACCCAGTATTCCCGACTGTTCCGATCCTGAGCCCGCCATGAGCACCCTTCCCGCCTCCGCAGCTTCCACCGCCTCCGCTTCTTCCCCGGCCGGCGGCTCCGTGCACGCGCTGCACCACATCCGCGGGCGCAGCAAGCGCCTGCCGCCGTTGCGCGTGGGCATCGGCGGCCCGGTGGGCTCGGGCAAGACCACGCTGCTGGAAATGCTCTGCAAGGCCATGCGCGAGCGCTACGACCTGGTGGTGATCACCAACGACATCTACACCCGCGAGGACCAGCGCCTGCTCACCGTCGCCGGCGCGCTGGAACCCGAGCGCATCGAGGGCGTGGAGACCGGCGGCTGCCCGCACACGGCGATCCGCGAGGATGCCTCGGTGAACCTGGAGGCGGTGGACCGCATGCTCGAACGCTATCCCGACGCCGACATCGTGTTCATCGAGTCCGGCGGCGACAACCTGGCCGCCACTTTCAGCCCCGAGCTGTCGGATCTCACCATCTACGTGATCGACGTGGCCGGCGGCGAGAAGATCCCCCGCAAGGGCGGCCCGGGCATCACCCGCAGCGACCTGTTCGTGATCAACAAGGTCGACCTGGCGCCGCATGTCGGCGCCGACCTGGCGGTCATGCGCGCCGACACCGAGCGCATGCGCCCGGGCAGGCCCTACGCGATGACCAACCTGAAGACCCTGCAGGGCCTGGAGGACGTGATCGGCTTCATCGAGACCCGCGGACTGCTCTCGCCCGCCTGAACGCTCCTCGGGAAGAGCCGGGCCCGTGCATGCACGGGCCCGGTTCTTCCGGCATCAAGTGTTCCACACGCGGGGCGCGCAGGCCGGCAGGCCCCAGGCCTGGGTGCGCCAGGCGGCCCAGACGGTTCGCAGCAATTGCGCCACCGGCTCGATGCGCTGGGCCATCACCCGCAGCACCAGCACCCCGGGCTGCGGCGACGTGACCCCGGCGCGCACGCCTTCGGGCGGCGACGCCACCAGGGCCCGCGCGGTCTCCAGCAGCGCCTCGCGCCGCGCGGCGACCAGCGGCGTGCCGGCGGCCAGCAGCAGGGTGCCCATCGCCGCCCGGCCGTCCAGGCCGCCCGGAGCTTCGCGCAGCACGCGGTCGGCACCGTCGATGCGCCCGCGTTCCAGCCACACGCCGGGAATCTCCAGGTGCTGGGTGAAGCTGCCGTGTGCGAACAGGTCGCCGGCGGCCGGCCGGCCCAGCGCGAGCATGTCCCAGGCCAGCATCTCGGCTCCCGGGGCCAGCTCGAACACGGCGCGGTTCTCGGCGATGCAATCCTCGTAGGCCAGACTTTCCAGCGGCAGCCACTCCAGGCGCGCGCCTTCGGCCACCCGCGCGTGCAGCGTCTGCGACGCGGTACCTCCGAGGCTGCGGTAGAAGCGCGTGGCGCCGGGGGTGGTGAGCAGGGCATGCGAGCCCGGCTGGAGTTCGAGCTCCATGCGCACGCTGTCGCCGCCGGCCATGCCGGCCGGCGGATGCACCAGCACGTGATGGCACACCGCGTCCCCCTCGGGATACAGCGCGGCCAGCACGCGCAGCGCGCCTTCGTGCAGGTGCCAGGCACGCGTGCGCCCCTGTTCGTGGACGTAGCGCAATTGCAGGCGCGAGGCCCAGCCGGCGCCGGCCTGGGGAAGGACGAGGTCGTGCATGGGCGCCTCAGCCTCCCCGCACCGCGCCGAACACCTTGCGCACCAGCGCCGAGCCGGCGGCCGCCGGGTTGGCGCGGATGGATTGCTCCTCGTCGCCGATCGCCTGGTACAGGCGATCCAGCGCCTGCTGGGTCACGTACTGGTCGATGCTGGCCTGGTCCTGCTTGACCAGGCCGAAGCGCGCCGCCTGCGAGGCATAGCGGTCGTAGGTCTGCGCCAGGCCCACCTTGCGCGTCTGCTGGTGCACGATGGGCAGGAAGCTGCGCTGCAACTGCGCCTGGGTCTTGGCGCGGAAGTAGTCGGTGGCGGCGTGGTCGCCGCCGGTGAGAATGTTCTTCGCATCGGTGATGGTCATCTGGCGCACCGCCGACACCAGCAGCGAGCGGGCCTCGGGCACCGCCGCCTCGGCGGCGCGGTTCATCGCCAGCTGCAGCGCGTCGGCCTGCGCGCCCAGCCCCGCCATGCGCATCAGGCTGGAAGCCTGCTCGAGCGCCGGCGGCAACGGGATGCGCCATTGCGGACTGCCCCAGAATCCATCGCGGCGCCCCAGCGTGGACACCGCCACGTCCACGCCGCGACCCAGCGCATCCTTCAGCCCCTGGCCCACCTGGCCCTCGCTGAGCGCGCCCAGCGCGGGGCCGGTGCCGACCGGCGCGGCGATCCCGCCGCCCTGGGCGGCGCTGCCCGCGAGCCCGCCCGGAAGCCCGCCCGGCAGGGCTCCCCCGAGCTGCTTCTGCAGTTGTCCGAGATCGAAACTCCAGGCGCTGGCCGCCGGCCAGGCGCAGGCCGCGCCCAGCACTCCGAGCAGCCACGCGCGGCGCGCGCGTCCCCAAGACCTCATCGCATGCTCCCCGGCGCGCTCCCGCCCGCGGCAGGCCGGCGCGCCCTACCCGGACATTGTG
This sequence comes from Pseudomonadota bacterium, assembly GCA_021848345.1. Classification (GTDB taxonomy): domain Bacteria; phylum Pseudomonadota; class Gammaproteobacteria; order Burkholderiales; family Burkholderiaceae_C; genus Thiomonas_A. The sequence continues at coordinate 103,798 of JAJZUV010000003.1, forward strand.
ACTCAGCGCGCGTGGCTGCGATCAGTCGTCCTCGCGGAATTCCAGCTCGCGCATCCCGCCGCCCTCGCGCCCGAGTTCGCGCTTGCGCAGCTCGACGCGACGGATCTTGCCCGACAGGGTCTTGGGCAGCTCGGCGAATTCGATCACGCGGATGCGCTTGTACGGCGCCAGGCGCTCGCGCGCGAAACGCAGGATGTCCAGCGCCAGTTCGCGACTGGGCTGCACCCCGGCGCGCAGCGCGACCACCGCCTTGGGCACCGCCGCGCGGATCGGGTCCGGCGCCGGCACCACCGCCGCCTCGGCCACCGCGTCGTGCTCGATGAGCACGCTCTCCAGCTCGAAGGGGCTGATGCGGTAGTCGGAGGCCTTGAACACGTCGTCCGCGCGCCCGACGTAGCTGAAATAGCCGTCGGCGTCGCGACTGGCCACGTCGGAGGTGTGATAGTTGCCGCCGCGACAGGCCTCGGCGGTCTTGTCGGACTGGCCTTCGTAGCCCAGCATCAGTCCCAGCGGGCGCTGGTTCAGGTCCAGCGACACCTCGCCGTCCGCGGCCGCCCGATCGTCGGCATCGAGCAGCACCACCCGATACCCGGGCAGCGGCCGCCCCATCGAACCCGGCTTGACCGGCTGGCCGGGCGTGTTGCCGATGATCGCGGTGGTCTCGGTCTGGCCGTAGCCGTCGCGGATGGTGATGCCCCAGGCCCGGCGCACGCTCTCGATCACCTCGGGGTTGAGCGGCTCGCCCGCGCCGACCAGTTCGCGCAGCGAGACCTTCCAGCGCGCCAGGTCCTGCAGGATCAGCATGCGCCACACCGTCGGCGGCGCGCACAGCGAACTCACGCCGTGGCGCTGCAGCGCGTCCAGCACCGCGCAGGCGTCGAAGCGCGCGTAGTTGAAGATGAACACCGTGGCGCCGGCGTTCCAGGGCGCGAAAAAGCAGCTCCACGCATGCTTGGCCCAGCCCGGCGAGCTGATGTTCCAGTGCACGTCGCCGGGGCGCAGGCCGATCCAGTACATGGTCGACAGATGCCCCACCGGATAGCTCTGGTGGCTGTGCAGCACCAGCTTGGGACGCGACGTGGTGCCGGAGGTGAAGTACAGCAGCAGCGGGTCGTCCGCGCGGGTCGGAGCGTCCGCCGCGAAGTCCTCCGGCGCCGCGCGCGAGGCCTCGTAGGACAGCCATCCGGGCGCCTCGCCGCCGACCACCACGCGGGTGTAGGCGCCGTCGAAGGCGGCGAAGCGCTGCACCGCCGGGGCGCTGCAGATCACGTGGCGCACGGCGCCGCGCTCGAAGCGGTCGCGCAGGTCGTCCACGCTGACCAGCGTGGTGGTGGGCACGATCACCGCCCCCAGCTTGATGCACGCCAGCATGCATTCCCACAGCGCCACCTCGTTGGGCAGCAGCAGCAGCACGCGGTCGCCGCGGCGCACGCCCAGGCCGCGCAACCAGTTGGCCACCTGCGACGAACGCCGGGACATGTGCTCGAAACTCAGCTTGTCCTCGCGCCCGTCCTCGTCGACGATCCACAGCGCGGGCGCCTGGTTGCCGCGCGCCATGGGGTCGAAGTAGTCCAGCGCCCAGTTGAAATGCTCTAGCCGCGGCCAGCGGAAACCGGCGTAGGCGGCGGCGTAGTCGCTGCGGTGACGCAGCAGGAAATCCCGCGCCTGCAGGAAGGCCTGCGCGGACGGACTTTCGCTCATCGGTGTCTCCTCGCCTGTCACTCTTGGGGGGTATTGTGGTCCCCCGCGAGCGTAGCCGGCTTTGATGCGGCGCAGGACCCAGGGGCAACCCTTGTTGCCAAGCGACGCGCGCGCGACCCAGAATCGGCGCAGACTCTCCACGACGCCCCGACGAGGCCCTTGCGATGACCATGCCCGCGCGCAGCCAGACCCTGTTCGACCTGCTGCAGCGCAGCGCGGCACGCCATCCGCAACGCCTGGCCATCGCCTGCGGGGATACGCAGTGGAGCTACGCGCAGTTCGCCGACGTGTGCGAGCGCCTGGCGCGCGGGCTGCACGCGCTGGGCGTGCAGCGCGGCAGCCACGTCGCGCTGCTGTCGCGCAACTCCCACGCTTTCGCGGCGATGCGTTTCGCGCTGGCGCGCCTGGGCGCGGTGCTGGTTCCGGTGAATTTCATGCTGGGAGCGGCCGAGGCGGGGTTCATCCTGCGCCACTCCGAGTCCATGCTGCTGGCCAGCGACAGCGAGTTCGCGCCGGTGGCGCGCGAAGCCGCGCGCGCAAGCTCGGTGCGCCACTTCGTGTGGCTCGAATCCGAACGCGCGAGCCAGCCGGCGCAGGGCATGATCGACTGGACCGAGCTGTTGCGGGTGCAGGGCGAGGCTCCTCAACCCGCGCTGCAGGGGTCGGAGCCGGCGCAGATCGTCTACACCAGCGGCACCGAGTCGGCGCCCAAGGGCGCCGTGCTCAGCCACGAGGCCCTGCTTTGGGAGTACGTCAGTTGCGTGGTGGGGGCCGAGATCGCCTCCGACGACCTGCTGCTGCACGCGCTGCCCCTGTTCCACTGCGCGCAGCTCGACGTGTTCCTGGGCCCGGCGGTGTACGTCGGGGCCAGCAACGTGATCACCGCGCAGCCCTCGCCGCAGAGCCTGCTGGCGCTGCTCGGGCGGCATCGCATCAGCTCCTTTTTCGCACCGCCCACGGTGTGGATCGGCCTGTTGCGCTGCGCGGACTTCGACACTACCGACCTGGGCAGCCTGCGCAAGGGCTATTACGGCGCCTCGATCATGCCGGTGGCGGTGCTGCGCGAGCTGGCCGAGCGCCTGCCGCGGGTGCGGCTGTGGAACCTGTACGGGCAGACCGAGATCGCGCCGCTGGCCACCTTGCTGCAACCCGAGGACCAGTTGCGCAAGCCGGGATCGGCCGGACGCGCGGCGCTGAACGTGCGCACCCGCGTGGTCGACGACCAGATGCGCGACGTCGCCCCCGGCGAGGTGGGCGAGATCGTGCACCGCTCGCCCCAGTTGATGAGCGGCTACTTCCGCGACCAGGCCAAGACGGAGCAGGCCTTCGACGGCGGCTGGTTCCACTCCGGCGACCTCGGCACCCTGGACGACGAGGGCTATCTGTACGTGGTCGACCGCAAGAAGGACATGATCAAGACCGGCGGCGAGAACGTGGCCAGCCGCGAGGTCGAGGAATGCATCTACCTGCTGCCCCAGGTCAGCGAGGCGGCGGTGGTCGCGCTGCCCCATCCGCGCTGGATCGAGGCCGTCACCGCCTTCGTCGTGCTCAAGGCCGGGCAGCAGCTCGACGAGGCCGCGCTGATCGCCCATTGCGAAAGCCGCATGGCGCATTTCAAGGCGCCGAAGAAGGTGGTGTTCGTCGACGCCTTGCCCAAGAACCCCAGCGGCAAGCTGCTCAAGCGTCGCCTGCGCGACGAGCACGCGGCGCTGTACCAGCAGGCTTGAGCAGGCCGCGGTACCCCCATCGCGAGACCCCTGCCGCGCCCCTGCCGCGCGCCTCAGGGCCAGCGCGCGGGCGAGCTGCCCAGTTCGGCCGCCGGCAGTTCCCAGCGCGTGTCCACGCCCTCGATGCTCCAGGGCGCGCGGACGCGCCGCGCCGGGCCCCAGGGGGTGTGCTCGATCGCCGGCTCCAGGTCCGCCTCGCCCGACGCCGCGTGCGCCTCGCGGGGCTCGGGCGGCGGGGCGTCGAGCAGCAGGGCCGCGCTGCGCGCCAGCGACAGGCGCGCATGGGTGCCCACGCCGCGCAGCAGGCGCTGGCTCAGCGCGCGCAGCACCGCGGCCGCGACCAGGTAGCCGGTGGCGTGGTCCAGCGCCTGCACCGGCAGGGGCACCGGCCGGCTCGCGCCGGCATGGCGCATGCCGGCCTCGGCGATGCCGCAACTCATCTGCACCAGGCTGTCGAAGCCGCGCCGCGCCGCCCACGGCCCGGCCCAGCCGTAGGCATCCAGGCACACGTCCACCAGGCCCGGGCGCAGCCCCTGGCGGGTCGCGGCGTCCAGGCCCAGCGCGTCCAGCGCGCCCGGGCGCAGGCCGTGCACGAACACGTCGGCAGCGCCCAGCAGTTGCTCGAAGGACTCCCGCCCCTGCGGGGTCTTCAGGTCCAGGCGCGCGCAGCGCTTGCCGCGGGTGACGTCGGGCACCACTCCGGGCTCCTCCCAGGAGGGAGGATCGATGCGCAGCACCGTGGCCCCCAGCCCCGCCAGCATGCGGGTGGACACGGGCCCCGCGAGCACGCGGGTCATGTCCAGCACCCGCAGGCCCCGCAAGGGACGGCCCGCGGCGGGCGACCAGGCGGCCGCCGCCGCGGGAAACTCCGTGCGCAGCACCAGCGGCTGCGCGCGCACCGCGGCGCCCTGCGCATGGGCGCTCCAGGCAGCCGCATCGCGCATCTGCGCGGCGCAGCCGCCCTGCTGCACCACCGCCTGCTCCAGTTCGACGCCCTTCCAGGCGGCCACCGCGGGAGCCGCCAGCACGGAGTCGGCCTGCGCTTGCAGGCCGAGCACGCGACAGGCCGCGGCGCGGTGATGCGGCGCGTTGCAATGCAGGCGGATCCAGCCGTCGGCGCAGGCGTAGTCGCCGGTCAGCGTGTCGCGCGCCGGCGGCGGTCGCCAGCCCTGCGGACGCAGCGATTCGGCGAACCACAGCGCCGCCAGCCGACGGTCCACGCGCACGGCCGCGGCATCGCCCGCCTGCGCGCCCCCCCGTGCACCCGTCCCCAGGCCGTGCAGCTCGTCGGCCGCCAGCGCCGCGCAGGCCACCGCCGCGGCGGCGAAATCGCTGACCGCGAAGGCGCCGGGCAGCGCCCCTTCGCCTTGCAGGCGAAGGCGCTCCAGGCGCGCCGGGTCGCCGCCCAGCGCGGCCCACATCTGCGCGCTCAGGCCTCGCGCCAGCGCGAACACGGCGGCCGCCCCCGGGCTCCAGCGGGCCTCAGGCCTCGAGATCGATGCCCTTGGTCTCGGGCGTGGCCAGGATGGCCAGGATCGCCAGCACCGCGTAGACCATCACGAACATCCCGATGTACAGCCAGGCCTTGTGGATGCCGTAGGCATGCAGGATCAGGCCGGCCACGATGGGGATCAGCCCGCCGCCGTAGACCTGCGAGATCTGGTAGCCCGCGCTGGCGCCGGAGGCGCGGAAGCGGGTGGGGAAGTTCTCCGTGTAGAAGGTCGGGATGGCACCGTAGCCGAAGCCGAACACGAAGCCGAAGCCCACCACCTCGGCCAGCACCGCCAGCGCGAAGCTGTGGGCGTTGATCAGGTAGAAGTAGGGAATCGCCCACACCAGGAACACCACCGCCGACACCAGCAGCACGGTGCGGCGGTTGATGCGGTCGGCCAGCTTGGCGCCGATGATCATGAACACCAGCATCGACGCGGCGGCGATCAGGCCCACGGTCTCCGCCTGCGTGCCGGTGAAGCCCACGGCCTTCATGTAGCCGGTGCCGAACACGAAGCTGAGGAAGAAGGCGCCGCCGAACATGGCGTTGACCAGCGAGGTGCGCAGGATGCGCAGGGGCATTTCCTTCCACACCTGCGCGGCCGGGCTGGACAGGGTCTGGCGATCCTTCTGGAAACGCTCGAACACGAAACTGTCCATCGAACGCGCGCGGATCACGATGCCGACGATGGCCACCGCGAAGCCGATGAAAAAGAAGATGCGCCAGCCCCAGGCCACGAACTCCGCCGGCGGCATCGACGAGCGCACGATGATCACCGAGCCGAAGCCCAGCAGTAGGCCGATGGGGATCGCGAAGCCCACCCAGGCGCCCCAGAAGGCGCGGTTGGAGCTTTTCGCGGCCTGCTCGACCACCCAGGTCGAGGCCGTTCCGAACTCGGCGCCGAAGCTGATGCCCTGCGCCAGCCGGAACACGATGAGCAGCACCGGCGCGATCACGCCGATGGAGTCGTAGGTGGGCGTCAGCCCGATGAGCAGGGTGCTCACGCCCATCAGCAGCAGCGCCCACACCATCGCGTCCTTGCGGCCGTAACGATCGGCGATGTTGCCGAAGATGAAGGCCCCGACCGGGCGGATCACGATGCCCAGGCCGTACACCGCGATGGCCGCGGCCACCGCCGCCAGGGCCGGCAGCTTGAAGAACACGCCCCCCCAGACCGTGGCGGCGATGATCCCGGTGACCAGGAAATCGTACTGTTCGATCACCGAACCGATGATGCTCGCCAGCGCCACCCGGTAGATGTCGTCCCGGGTAGGCGTGGCCGCGTTGGTCGTGCTGCTTGTCATGAAAGGTCTCCGAGCGGCTCGACGCCGCGTGATGTGTTGTTCGAGGGTCGCTTGGGAACGACTCTTCCGGCTTGTTCCGCGCACCCCCCTGCGGATCGCGCGCGGGTTTGGAAAAGGCCCTATTGAATCATTCTTCCGACAAACCCAGGCGATTGGGTTGTCGCCGCTCGACGGCCCAGCGCAACAGCGCCGCCGCGCGCATCGGCGCATGCGCGAACTTGCCGTAGGGCAGGGTCAGGAACAGGGCCATCACCGCGCCCAGGTGCAGTGCCAGCAGCGAGGGCATGGCCGGCCCCGCGCGCCACGCCGCCAGCGCCAGGCCGCTCAGCGCCACGGCCAGCAGCAAGGCGATGAAACCCAGGTCCATCGGGCGCTGCGCCGGATCGCCCTGCAACGGGTGGCGACGCAGGTTCAGGCCCAGCAGCCCGGTGCAGCCCAGCACCATCAGCGCGCCGCCGACCAGGCCCAGCAGCGTGGGCACGCTGGTGTAGGCGTAGGGCGCCTCGAGGTGCAGCAGGTAGTGGTAGCCGGTGGCCACCACGGTGGCCGCGAAGCACAGGCCGAAGCCGTAGAAGGTGGCCTGGTGGAAATGGCGCCGCGCCAGCGAGAAGGCGTCGTCCTCGTTGTTGCAGCCCTCGCCGTGGCCGCCGCCCAGGTAGCGCAGCGTGGCCACCGCGCCTGCCGCGTCGCCCAGCGCCGCGGGCCCCGGCACGGCGGGCCCGAGTTCGCGCCAGAAACGCCGCGCTCCGATGCCCAGCGCCAGCAGCGCCCAGCCGAAGGCCGCCGTGAAGGTCCAGGCCAGCAGACCATGCGCGAACACGGCGTAGAAGTCCGCGGCGGTCGGCGGACCCGCCAGGCTGCCGTGCAGCGCCAGCGCCAGCAGCAGGAAAGCCGCGATGCCGGCGGCCAGCGCCAGCGCCACGAGCAGGCCGTTGCGGGCGTACAGCGCGCCCAGCGGGCGCGGCCAGGCCTGCCGCGTGTAGGTCCCCAGGCGCACGCGCGCCATGGTGCGCGGCACGTTGACCGCGAACTCGTGCGGCGGCGCGTACTGGCAGGCATGCAGGCAGGCGCCGCAGTTGTGGCACAGGTTGGCCAGGTAGTGCACGTCGGGGGCATCGAAGCGAAGACGCCGGGTCATCGCCGGGAACACCGCGCAGAAGCCCTCACAATAGCGGCAGGCGTTGCAGATCTGCAGGATGCGCGAGGCCTCCTGCTCGGCATCGTCATGCTCCGGCGTGGACGCCGGCGCGTCGGCGTCGGCATCGGCGTATGGGGCGGCCGCGGCACGGGCCTCGCGCATCAGGCTCTCAAGCTGCTGCATGCCGCGCCTCCCCTTGCACGGACCATGCCGCGCGCTGGCCCGCGATGCGCCCGAAGGCGGTGCCGATGCTCATGCCCACGCCGGCGGTGTAGCCGCGCCCGAGCACGTTGCCGGCCATCATCTCGCCCGCCACGAACAGGTTCGGGCTGGGTCGACCGCCGAAACGCACGGCGGCGGTCTCGTCGGTGCGCAGTCCGAGGTAGGTGAAGGTCACGCCGGGGCGCAACGCGTAGGCGGTGAACGGAGGCTTGTCGATGGGCAGGGCCCAATGGCTTTTCACGGGAGACAATCCTTCGGTACGGCAGTCGTCCAGGCGGGTGTGGTCGAAGCTGCCGGGACGGCAGGCGGCGTTGTAGTCCTGCAGGGTGCCCAGCAGGCGCTGCTCGGGCAGGCCCAGCGCACGGGCCAGTTCCGGCAGGCTGTGCGCGTGCGTGCCCGGGAACACCGGCGGCATGAAGCGACCCACCGCCTTGGCGTCGATGATCGACCAGGCCGTCTGTCCGGGTTGCTGTGCCACCAGGCGACCCCAGATCGCATAGCGCTTGGGCCAGAAATCCTCGCCCTCGTCGTAGAAGCGCTCGCCGTCGCGGTTGACCACCACGCCCAGCGAGACGCAGTCGATGCGGGTGCAGATGCCGCCGTCGTACAGCGGCGCGCGCGCGTCGATGGCCACCATGTGGGCCTGGGTAGGGTCGCCGATCGCGTCGGCACCGGCGTCCAGCATGAAACGCAGCAACACCCCGGTGTTGAACCGCGTGCCGCGGATCAGGAACTGGTCCGAAGGGTACTCGCCGCGTTCGTTGCGCCCCCAGGCCTGGCGCAGCCACTCGCGGTTGGACTCGAAGCCGCCGGCGGCCAGCACGCAGCTGCGCGCGGCGATGCGCTCGTCCCCCACCCAGGCCGCGACGAAGCGATCGCCGTCGAGTTCGATGCGAGAGACCGGCGCCTCATAGCGCAGCTGCACGCCCAGCGTTTCGGCGCTGCGGTAGTAGGCGTTCACCAGGGCCTTGCCCCCGCCCATGAAAAAGGCGTTGGTGCGCGCGGTGTGCAGCGCCCCCGACAGCGAGGGCTGGAAATGCACGCCGTGGCGCCGCATCCAGGGACGTACCGTGGAGGAGGCGCGGATCACCAGGCGCGCCAGCGCCTCGTCGGTCTGCCCGCCGGTGACCTTCAGCAGATCCTGCCAGAACTCCTCTTCGGGATAAGCGTCGACCAGCACGTCCTGCGGCGCGTCGTGCATGCAGCGCAGGTTGCGCGTGTGCTGGGTATTGCCCCCGCGCCAGGCGCGCGGCGAAGCTTCCAGCAGGAGAACCGTGGCGCCGGCCTCGCGCGCCGTCAGCGCGGCGCACAAGGCCGCGTTGCCTCCTCCGATCACGAGCACGTCGACCATGCGACCCGCCTCCCATGCGCGCTTTGTGATGTATGCAGCATAAGTCCGCAGTGTGCTTGGGCGTCGTTTCGCCGTCAATTGCAATGATGGCAACGATTGATCGAAAATCCGCATCAAACATCCGGACCCGCCGATGAGCCTGCCCTTCGACCTCGACGACCTCGTCGCCTTCCGCGCCCTCGCCGACCTGGGCAGCTTTCGCAAGGCGGCCGGGGCCGTGCACCTGTCCCAGCCCGCCTTCAGCCGGCGCATCGACAAGCTCGAGCGCGCGCTCGGCGTGGCGCTGGTGGAACGCACGACCCGGCGCGTCGCCCTCACCGCCGCCGGACGCGAGTTCGAGCGCAAGATGCGCGTGCTGCTCGACGACCTGGACAACGCGCTGCTGGCCATCCGCGGCGACCCCGCGACGCGCGGCGAGCGCGTCACCCTGGCCTGCGTGCCCAGCGTGGTGCCCGGGCTGGTGACGGAGGCCCTGCAGCGCTATCGTCACAGCCATCCCCGGGTGCAGGTAATCGTGCTCGACGCCAAGTCCCACGAGGTGCGCCAGGCGGTGTCGCAGGGCGACGCCGATTTCGGCCTGGGTTTTCTCGACGAGCAGGATGGAGAGCTCGAGTTCAGCCCCCTGTACGACGAAGCCTTCGTGCTCGCCTGCCGCATCGACCACCCGCTGGCGGCGCGCGAGCGCGTGCGCTGGTCCGAGCTCGACGCGCATGCCTTCATCGCGCTGGCGCGCACCTCGGGCAACCGCCTGGTGCTCGACCGCGCGCTGGCCGGCACCGGGATGCGCCCGCGCGTGGCCTACGAGGTGCAGACCGGAAGCACCGCGCTGGCCCTGGTCGAGGCCGGGCTCGGCGTGGCCGCGATGCCGGCCACGGCCCTCGACGCGGCCCGGCGCGAGAGCGCTCGCGCGGCGCCGGGCCTGGTCGGCGTGCCCCTGAGCCATCCCGAGGTGCGGCGCACCATGGGACTGCTGCGCAGGCGCGCCAGGGCACTGTCGAGCAGCGCGGCGCAGCTCTACGCGCTGTTCCAGCACGGCGGCCACGAACACGCGCTGCGCATGCACGAGGCCGGGAAGGCTTGACCGCCTTCACGATGCCCGAGCTCCGGGCGCCGGCGGTGCCCCGCGCCGCGTGGGCTCCCGGCGGCACGCTGCCTCAGGCCGCCCTCGGCGCGGGCTCGGCCGCGCGCACCACCCTGGCCGCCCACGCTCCGGCCAGCAGCAACAGCCCGACGGCGATCAACGCGCAGGCGTGCAGCCCGGCCGGGATCGCGGCATCCCCGCCCGCGCACAGCGCCCCGAACAAGGCCACGCCCATCGCGCCGCCGGCCTGGCGGGCCGCGTTGAGCACACCGCCCACCACGCCGGAGTTGCTGCGCTCCACGCTGGCCAGCACGGCGGTGGTCATGGCAGGAACTCCCAGGCCCATGCCCGCGGGCAGAAGCGCGAACATGGGCAGCAGCAGCCACACGGAGGTGTGCGCGCCGAGCACGCCCATGCAGGCGAATCCCGCCGCGTCGATCAGCGCGCCGCTGACCATCGGCGCGCGCGAACCGGCGCGCGCCACCCACCAGCCGCTGAGCAGGTTGACGGCGAAGAACGTGGCCGTCAGCGGCAGGAAGGCCAGCCCCGCCTGCACCGGAGCCAGTCCCAGCACGCGCTGCAGGTACAGGCTGAGCACGAACATCATCCCGTAGTAGGTGAAGTTCACCACGATGCCGTAGGCCAGGCAGGCGCGGAACACCGGGTTGCGCAACAACCCCGGCGGCAGCATGGGATGCACGCTGCGCGACTCGACGCGGGCGAAGCCCAGGCCGCAGGCCAGGCCCAGCGCCAGCGCACCCCCTACGCGGGGATCGGCCCATCCCAGCGGGCGCCATTCGATCACCGCCACCGCCAGGGCCGCCAGTGCCAGCGCCGACAGCAACTGCCCGGCGAGGTCGAAGCCGCGCGACGGCGGATGCCACGGCGCCTCCGGCAGGCGCAGCGCCAGCGCCGCCCCCAGCGCGCACACCGGCAGGTTGACCAGGAAGATGCTGCGCCAGCCGAAAGCCCCCAGCAACAAGCCGCCGACGATGGGCCCGGAGGCGATGGTGATGCTGCCGGCGGCGGTCCACCAGCCCACCGCCTTGGCGCGCAGGCGCGGGTCGTGCCCGGTGGCGTGGTTCAGCAAGGCCAGGGAGCACGGCAGCATGGCCGCCGCGGCCAGCCCCTGGATGGCGCGCGCGCTCACCAGCACGCCCAGGTTGGGCGCCACGCCGCAGGCGGCGGATGCCGCCGCGAACAGCGCGAAGCCCCCGACGTAGATGCGCCTGGCGCCGAAGCGGTCGCCGAGAAAGCCGGCACTGAGCAGCAGCGCCGCGAAGGCCAGGGTGTAGGCGTCGACGATCCACTGCAGCGCGCTGACCGGCGCGCCCAGCGTCGTGCCCATGGCCGGCAGGGCGACGTTCACCACGGTGACGTCGAGCTGCACCAGCGCGAAGCCGAAACTGGCCGCGACGACGGTGCCGACCATGCCGACGCCTGCGGGCGCGCCGTCGGCGCGGGATGAGTGGTTTCGCATGCTCGCGCGGCTCCCTGGGTTGCTTGGCGGCCATCCTAGGCGACGGCCGGCGGGCTTCGCTTCGCCGTCGGCCGAAGCGCGCGGCGCGGGACGGCCGTGTCGCCGCGCCGGTCAATTCGTGAGATTTTGGGCGGAATCGGACATTTCCCCAGGCTCGCGGGGTCGACAGGCCCTGCTCCACGCTGCGACACTGGGTGCCGGCGAAGCAGGTCCGCGGGTCACGGCGCGACCTCGACCCGCCGGCATCTGCTTGAACAAGGAAACTCGCCATGTTGAAGAAGATTCCGGCCGCCCTCGTGCGGCCAGGAATGTTCATCCAGAAGTTCGAAGGCCCGTGGCTCGCGCATCCATTCTGGCGCCGCTCCTTCCTGCTGCAGGAACCCGAGGACGTCGAAAAGATCCTCGAGTCGCGAGTCCACGAGCTCTGGATCGACACCGAGAAGGGAATCGACCTGATCGAAGCGCAGTGCTCGGACTCGACGAACGAAGCGAACCCGGCCGTCACACCTCCCCCGGAAGCACGGATACCGGAGCCCGTGCCGACCGCCGACGACGCGGTGCCCTCCGCGCGGGTGGACCTGGCCACGGAAATGGGACGCGCGCGCAAGCTCTACGAGGAATCCAAGTCCAAGATGCGCGCGATGTTCGCCGAGGCGCGGCTGGGTCGCGCCATCGATCCGGAGGTCACCAGGACCCTGGTCGACGACATCGCGGGCTCCATCCAGCGCAACCCCTGTGCCTTGATCAGCGTGTCCCGGCTCAAGACCAGCGACGAGTACACCTACATGCACTCGGTGGCCGTGTGCGCGCTGATGATCGCGCTGGGCCGGCAGCTCGGCCTGTCGGGCGAGGAGATCCGCGCCGCCGGAACCGCCGGCCTGCTGCACGACCTGGGCAAGGCGCGCATCCCGAGCGACATCCTGAACAAGCCGGGCAAGCTCACCGAGCAGGAATTCGAGGTCATCAAGTCCCATCCGCGCCATGGCTGGGACATGTTGCGCCAGGTTCGAGGCATCGACGACATCTCGCTCGACGTGTGCCTGCACCATCACGAGAAGATGGACGGCAGCGGCTACCCGGATGGGCTGTCCGGCGAGGCCATCTCCCTGTATGCCCGCATGGGTGCCGTGTGCGACATCTACGACGCCGTCACCTCGAACCGGCCCTACAAGAAGGGCTGGGATCCGGCCGAGTCGCTGCGCAACATGGCGCGCTGGAGCGGCTCGCACCTGGACCCCCGGATCTTCGGTGCCTTCGTGAAAAGCGTGGGCATCTATCCCGTGGGCAGCCTGGTGCGCCTGGAGTCCGGGCTACTCGGCGTGGTGATCGATCAGGGAATCGCCTCGCTGCTCACGCCGCGCGTGCGCAGTTTCTTCTGCGCGCGATCGCGCGCCTACGTGGAGCCCGCGCTGGTCGACCTGGCCAGGGCGGACTGCAAGGATCGCATCGTCGGGCCCGAGAACCCGTCGGAATGGGGGATCGCGGACGTCGATGCCTACTGGCAATAGCCGCCCCCGCGCGGGACGACGGCAGCCCGCAATCCGAAGCGGGACCTACCATGCAACGCATGAACTACGCTTTGGGTTCGCCCAGAAGGAATGGAGACCCCATGGCGGAGCACACGCAGACAACACCGACATCCGGCGCGCCGACTCCCTTCACGCCCCATTGCGGCGGCGACCGGGAGAACTGCGCGATCTGCGGCAACGGCCTGGGCGGCGAGCTGGAGTTCAGTTTCGCCTACCAGCCCATCGTGGACCTGGCGGCCGGGCGCATCTACGCCCACGAGGCGCTGGTGCGCGGGCCCGAGGGCCAGTCGGCGGCCAGCGTGCTCGAGCGCATCGGCGAGAGCAACCGCTACAGCTTCGACCAGGCCTGCCGGGTCAAGGCGATCGACCTGGCCTGCGACCTCGGGCTGCCCGAACGTGGCGGCGAGAAACTGTCCATCAACTTCCTGCCCCATGCGGTCTACCGCCCCGAGGTGTGCATCCAGACCACGCTGCAGGCCGCGCGCCGGCGCGGCCTGGACGTGTCGAGCATCGTGTTCGAGGTCACCGAGGGCGAACGCATCGAGGACGGTCCCTGGTTCGCCGAGATCCTGCGCGAGTACCGGCGCCAGGGCTTTCTCACCGCCATCGACGATTTCGGCGCCGGTTACGCCGGGCTGCGCCTGCTGGCGGATTTCCAGCCCGACCTGATCAAGCTGGACATGGACCTGGTGCGCGACGTCGACACCCAGCCCGCGCGCCAGGCCATCGCCCGCGCCACCGTGCGCCTGGCCCAGGAACTGGGCATCGCGCTGGTGGTCGAGGGCATAGAGACTCCGGGCGAGCGCGACTTCTTCCTGCACGAAGGCGTCGCGCTGTTCCAGGGCTACCTGTTCTCCCGGCCCACCTTCCAGCACCTGGCGGGCGCCGCGGACTGGCGCTGAAGCCGGGCGCGACCTGCCTGGCGCTCGCCAGGCTCAGCTTCCCGCCAGCCCCCTCCCCACCATGGCCTCGGGGCGGACCGCGGCGTCGAAGCCCTCGGCGTCGATCAGCCCCGACTTGAGCGCCGCCTCGCGCAGGCTCAGCCCCTGCTCGTGGGCCAGGTGCGCGATGGCCGCGGCCTGGTCGTAGCCGACGATCGGCGACAACGCCGTCACCAGCATCAGCGACTGCCCCACGAAAGCCTCGATGCGCGCACGGTCGAGCCGGGTATCGCGCACCGAGTATTCGTGGAACTTCTCGCTCGCGTCCCCCAGGATGCGCAGGGCGCGAAGCACGTTGTCGATGACCAGGGGACGCATCGTGTTGAGCTCGAAATTCCCCTGGCTGCCCGCGAAGGCCACCGCATTGTCCAGGCCGATGACCTGGATGCACACCATGACCATCGCCTCGCACTGGGTGGGGTTGACCTTGCCGGGCATGATGGACGAGCCGGGCTCGTTGGCCGGCAGGATCAGCTCGCCCAGACCGCAGCGCGGCCCCGAGGCCAGCCAGCGCATGTCGTTCGCGATTTTCATCAGCGCCACGGCCAGGCCGCGCAAGGCGCCCATGACCGCCACCATCGCGTCCAGCGAGCCCTGGGCGGCGAACTTGTTCGGGGCGGTGACGAAGGGCTTGCCGGTCAGCTCGGCCAGCCGGGCGGCGATGTCGCGCCCGAAGTGCGCGGGCGCGTTCAGCCCGGTGCCCACCGCGGTGCCGCCGGCGGCCAGCTCGTACAGGCCTCGCTTCGCCGAGTCCAGGTTGCGCAGCGCATCGCGGATCTGGTGCGCGTAGCCGGACCATTCCTGTCCCACGGTCAGCGGCGTGGCGTCCTGCAGGTGGGTGCGCCCGGTCTTGACCACGTCCATCCATTGCGCGGCCTTGTGCTCGATGCAGGCGGCCAGCGCCTGCACCCGCGGCTCCAGTTCCTCGTCGACGGCCAGCAGCGTGGCCACGTGCATGGCCGTGGGAAAGGTGTCGTTGGAGGACTGCCCCAGGTTCACGTGGTCGTTCGGGTGCACCGGGTCCCTGGAACCGATGACCCCGCCGAGGATCTGCGTGGCCCGGTTGGCCAGCACCTCGTTGACGTTCATGTTGGTCTGCGTGCCCGAGCCGGTCTGCCAGACGTACAACGGGAACTCCGGGTCGAGCAGGCCGGCGATGGCCTCGTCGGCCGCCTGCACGATCGCCCCGGCACGCTTCGCGTCCAGGCGCCCTGCTGCCTGGTGGACCAGCGCCGCGGCCTTTTTCACGTAGCCGTAGGCGTGGTACAGGCGCTTGGGCATGCGCTCGTCGCCGATCGAGAAATGCACCAGGCTGCGCTGGGTCTGCGCCCCCCAGTAGCGGTTCGCGGGCACCTCGATGCTGCCCATGGAGTCGGTCTCCGTGCGCGTGCCGGTGGCGGCGATGCCGATGGGCGGCACGGCCGACCCCGATGACTTTGCTTCGCTCATGGCTTGCTCCCGGGTCGCCGGGCCGGACCCTGGTTCCCGGCACCATACAGCATGCACCGGACCCGGTCGACCCGGCCCTTCGCGCCCTGCCCGCGACGTGGGTACCGCGGGCCCCCTCAGTTGCGCGCGAGCGCCGGGGCGGCCTGCAGTTCCAGCTGTTCCAGGCTGGCGCCGCTGGTGTCCACCGCCAGCAGGGCCGCGACCAGCGCGCACAGCAGCCAGCTTCCCGCGGCCATGACGATCAGGTAGGGGCCGGCGGAATGGGTGCCGTAATGGGCCACCACGATCCCCGCGACCAGCGGTGCCAGGAAGCCGCCCAGGCGACTCACCGAGAAGGCGGTGGCGGAACCGCGGCCGCGCAGCGGCGTGGGATAGATCTCGGCCTCGTAGGTGTGCAGCAGGGGCCCGTCCATGAAGATCAGCATTTCCGTGAGAAAGCCGAACACCACGACCAGCGCGGGCGCGGACGAGAAGTAAAAGCCCAGGCCGGCCAGCATGTTGAGCAGGTAGAAGCCGGCGATGCCCCACTTGCGCGGGATGCGGTCGGTGACGAAGGAGGACAGATAGGTGCCGACGGGATAGGAGATCTGGATCAGCGCCGTGTACCCCAGCGCGTGCAGTAGGGTGTAGCCGCGCGCGTACAGGATGATGGGCACGAAGGTGGTGAAGCCGTAGGAGCCGAACCCCTGGAGAAACTCGATGATCCAGGCGCTCAGGGTGCGGCGCAGATAGCCGCCGCGGAACAGGTCCAGCGTGGAACCGCGGCTCTCGGCAAGGCCCGCGCCGCCCAGTGGCGCGGCCTTGACGACCGATGCGGCCGCGGCGACGCTGCCGTGCGTCGCGCGCTCGATGCGCTGCATGGCCGCCTGGGCCTCGGCGGCACGCCCGACGCGCTCCAGCCAGCGCGGCGACTCGGGGACGATCAGGCGCAGGAACACGGACACGATGGCGCCGAGCGCGGCGATGGCCAGCGCGATGCGAAAACCCGGCAGGGGCAGATGCGCGGCCTGGCTCAGCCACCAGGTCAGCAGTCCGCCGACCGTGCCCCCGCAAAAGCCGAAGGTCAGCATGAGCGAACTCATGCGGCCGCGCCGGTTCGACGGCGCGATCTCCTGCATGTAGGTGACCGACAGCGGAATCTCCGCGCCGGTGCCCAGCCCGGCGATGAAAATCGCCAGCAGGAACACCGGGCCCAGCGGCGCCAGCGTGGCGGCCACGGCACCGAAGGCCAGCAGCCCGAGGTTCAGCGTGAAGGCACGCCCGCGGCCGATCCTGTCGGCCATGCGCCCGAGCGCGAGGGCGCCGATGAACGTGCCCAGGAACAGCATGGTGGGAATCCGCGTGGCCAGCGCATGCTGCCCATGCGAGGCGACGAAGTGAAAGGACAGCGGCCCGATCGAGTACAGCATGTAGGTGTCCCAGAACACCCCCAGGCTGATCAGCACCATGTACAGGGTCATGATCGGCGATGGAGGCAGTCGATCGATGCGCCCCTGGATGTCCAGGGGATCGATCGCGGGATGTCCTGCGAGGTCGTGGTTCACGTCTAGTCTCCTTGCTTGCTTGTTGGATGGCCGAGCCCTGCCCTGGGACAGGGCACTACGGCAGGCCCATCAGCGCCCGCGGCGAAGCGGCGAGAATGGTGTGGCGCGGCGCCGCCTCGGGCACCCACTGCTCCAGGGCGCGCAGGCAGGCCGCGTAGCTGTGCTGGTCCTCGTGCGAAACCCAGGGCCAGTCGCTGGCCCACAGCAGCTGCCCGGGCCCTCCGGCCCTCAGCAGCGCATCGACGCAGGCCTGGGGATCGACGCCCCCCAGGCGGTACGGCGCGGACAGCTTCACCCAGGTGTCCCCCGCGGCCACGCCCTGGAGCACCTCGCGGAACCCGGGGCAGGCCGTGCCCAGCGCCGGGTCGGGCGCGCCGAAGTGGTCCACCACCACGCGGGCCCCGCTGGCCCGCAGATGCGGCAGCACCTGCGCCAGCGCGGGTCCTTCCAGGTAGATCTCCACATGCAGTCCGACCGCGGCCACGCGCGCCAGGAAGGCGCGGAAGGCTGCGGAGCCCACCTCGGGCCGGGAGTCCCGGCGAATCCAGTTCAGGCGCACGCCGACCACCTGGCGCCGGGCCAGGGCTTCGAGTTCGGCCTCGGGGATGCCCGGGTCGACGATCACCGTGCCGCGCAGTCGTTGCGGGGCCTGGGCCAGGGCTTCGAGCAGCAGGCTGTTGTCGGTGCCGTAGAAGCTGGGCTGCGTGAGCACGCCGTGCGACAGCCCATGGGCGTCCAGCAGGTCCAGGAATTCATCGACGTGCACGTCGCGCCGCGGCTCGGAATGACGCAGCGGGTCGAGCTTCGCGCCCACGCGCATCACGTGGGCATGGCAATCCACGCCGAGCACCGGCACGGCGAGCACGTCGGGGGCGGCGCCCAGCTGCGGCGCTGACAGGGAACCTTGCATGGACGTTGCGGAATTTCGGGGAAATTGCATAGGCTTTTGCAATATAAATTCCCCAAAACTGGCCGTCCAATTGGAATTTCCGCCCCTTTTTTATAAGCTATTCCAATGTTTTGGCTCTACTTGAGAACCGCGCCATGAAGCACTACACCCTGGCCCAGCTCGAAGCCTTCGCCGCGATCGCGCGCCTGGGTTCCTTCCAGGCCGCGGCCGACTCGCTGGGCGTGACCCAGCCCACCGTGTCCCTGCGCATGCGCGACCTCGAGCACGCGCTCGGCCAGCGCCTGTTCGAGCGCCAGGGGCGCGGACGCCCGCGACCGACTCCGGCGGGCCGCGCCATGCTGCCGCAGGTCGAGCGGGTGCTGGCCCTGCTCGATGACATGGACGAACAGCTGGAGTCCAGCCCGAGCGGGCGGGAAGTCATCCGTCTCGGCGCCTCCAACACCTTCGCGCTGGCCTTCCTGCCCTCGGTGCTGGCGCAGGCCGAAGTGCGCCTGCCCAGCCTGAGCGTGGACGTCACCATCTCGGACAGCAACAACCTGGCCGCGGCCATGAACGCGGGCAGTTTGGATGTGGCGGTGCTGCTGGCCGGCAACCTGCGCCGCGGCGTGCACGTGGAGCCGCTGGCCACCTACGACATCGCCTGGCTGTCGGCCGCATCGACCCAGGTTCCCCGCCACATCCGCGGCGGCGACCTGAAGGGGCGGCGCATCATCAGCCTGCCCATGACCTCGCCGCTGAGCCGCACGATCCTGGACTGGTTCGACGCCTCGGGCGCGACGCCCCCCGCGCACAACACCTGCAACGACATGGCCACGCTGATCCGGCTCATCGCCTCCGGCACCGCGCTGAGCATTCTTCCCCTGTGCGTCGTGGAGGGCGACCTGCGACGCGGCGCCATCGTGGCGCACAGCTCGGAGCCGCGCCTGGAGCCCTACCAGATCTGCATCGCCTACCCCACGCGCTCGGCGCGCCCGATCCTGCAAGCCTTCCTCGACGTCATCCGGCGCACCATGCGCGACATCGGCTCGGCCCACGTCGCGATGGCCTGAGCGCGCGAGTTCCTCCAGGCCTCGGCGCGGGCGCGAAGCGACCGGCGCCGGGTCCCGGACAGCAGGATCGCTGCGGACTCAGAACATCGTGCCCAGCGTGATCGACAGCGAAGTCATCGCGCCGCTGGTGGTGAACGAGGGATTGGCCGCGCACACGTCGTCGTAGGCGAAGCCGTAGGCCAGGCCGGTGGTGCTCCAGTTGTGGAAGCTGTGGGCCCACAGGTTCGACGGCGCGAACTGGTAGTAGGGATCGGGAACCGGCGCCGGACAGCTGGCGTCGGACAGCGTGATGCCGGCCAGGCCGGTGTCGCTCATCTGGCCGCGATTGAAGGCGGCGAGGATCTGCTTGCCGATGTTCTTCTGCGCGGCGCCGCCGGATGCCATGGTGCCGGCGCATTGCCAGATGTTCGCGGTGTTGACGTCGGTGAAGCTGAAGGTCGTCGTTCCGTCGGTGAAACTCCAATTGCCGGTGGCCGGGCTCGCACAGGTGAACGTGCCCGATGACGAGTCCGTCACGGTGATGGTCTTGCCGTTCCAGGAGCCGATGACCGTGTCGAAGTAGGTGTTGAAATTGGCCCCCAGCCCGGAGCCCAGGCCCAGGCCGGACAGATGATCGGGCGAGATGGCACGCAGGTAGGAGGTACCTGCCGGATAGGCGCTGGGGGCGCTGACCGCCTGGGTGAGTCCCTTGTAGACGGTCTGGTCGAAACCGGCGATGGCGGCCAGGGCCTGCTGGCGCGTCACGTTGAGCCGTCCCTGCGTGCTCGCGCCCGGCTGGGCCGCGACGATCAGCGGCATGCCGAACTGGTCCACGTAGGTCGTGTTGCCGTTGAGCACGCCGCCACTGTCGATCGAGCACTCGAACCAGTCGTACAGGCACAGCGATCCCGGCGTTCCGGTGTCGAAACCGGGGCCGGCGTAGGGATTGACGTGGGTCACGCCCGCGCTCGTGAAACCGGCCTGGGCGGTGAAGGGCAACTTGGGAATGCCCAGCGAGATGTACACGCGCATGCTGAAGGCGTTGTTGCCGGTGCCCAGGCCGGGAATGTTGGCCGTGTCGATATTGCCCAGTTCGATGTAGTTCGGGCCGCTCAGGGACAGTGCGATGCTGTAGTCGGCCCAGGCCGAGGGATAGGCGGTGTCGATGGTCTGGGTATCGGCGGTGCCGACCACGCCGTTCGGGTCGGGAAAACTGTGCGCCGCCTGCGTGTTGTCCGCGAGCGCGACCGCGTGCACCGAGCCCGAGGCGTGCACTCGGTAGCACACGAAGTTGGTCAGCGCGGCGTCCGTGTACAGACCGCCGATGATGTAGGCGTACGCCACGGTGCTGGCGCCCGCCGGCAGATTGGCCTGGCTCAGGTCGATGCTCAGCGGCACTTTCATGCCGCTCGACGTCGAGGCCGCGGTACCGCTGGTGGCTGCCGAAGCGCTCGTGCCGCCGGCTCCGCCTCCGCCGCCGCACGCGGAGAGCATGGCTGCCCCGCCCACGCCCAGAAGAAATCCGCGACGCGAAACCGGTCGGGCAGCTTGTTCCATGAGATGGATTCCCCTCGTTGCAGAAAGTGAGCGATGTGTGCGATTGAGTCTACTGGCCCTTCATTTCACCTCTCAACACAATGTTCTGGAGTTGCCGGAAAAAGACAAAATCCAATCCACTGGTTGTGTGCGTGCGCTGCATAACCGCAGATCCGAGACTCCGCGAAGCCCAGAACAAAAAGCCCCGCTCGATGGCGGGGCCTGCAACTACATGATTTTCTTACAGGAATTGGCGCGCCCGGCTGGGATCGAACCAGCGACCCTCGGCTTCGGAGGCCGATACTCTATCCACTGAGCTACGGGCGCATGGCGCCGGAGGCGGGGTCCGGGCCAAACCGACAGTGTAACGCCTTGCACACCCCGAGGGACAGCGCGGCGGCGCGCGCACGCCCGGTGGCTGGCACGTGGCCGCGGCGCGCCGGGCCTGCCACGGCGGGGCCCGCAAGGTGCTGATGGTCGTCAACTCCGCGCACGTGCGGCGGTGCAGCAGGGTGCCGCGCGTGCCCATGGGTGTGCGGGCGTCCTATCATGCACACCGCAACTGCGGCGCGGCCCTCGCGGGAGCCGCGCCATTCGCGACCTTTCTGCACCGACCATGAGCGCACACGACTCCAATCATTCCAAGGGCCATGCCGCGCCCGCCGACGCTTCGACCGGGGCCCTGCCCTTCGCGCCCACGCTGCGCAAGCTGATCGTGATCCTGCTGGTGGGCTTCGCGGTGCCGGTGATCATCCTGGTGCTGATCGCCCACTTCATCGCCAGCGAGACGGAGCCGCCCGCATCCACCGAAGCGGTGGGCACGCAGGCCTCCACCGACCAGCGCATCGCCCCGGTGGCGCAGGCCAGCGCGGCCGCGCCGGCCGCCGCCAGCGCCAGCACCCCCGCGGCGACCGCCGCCGCCAGCGCCGCTCCCGCCGCCGGCGCCACGGTGGCCGATGCCGGCAAGAAGGTCTACGAAAGCACCTGCATCGCCTGCCACGGCGCCGGCGTCGCCGGCGCGCCCAAGTTCGGCGACAAGGCCGACTGGGCGTCGATCATCGCCCAGGGCATGCCCACGCTGTACGACCGCGCGCTGCACGGCTACACCGGCAAGCGCGGCATGATGCCCCCGAAGGGCGGCAGCACGGCCAGCGACGCCGATGTGAAGGCCGCGGTCGACTACATGGTGGCCGCCGCCAAGTAAGGGCATGCGCGGCGCGCCCGCCGTGCCGGCGCGCGCGTTCAGCGCCAGCGCGGCAGCGCCGACGGGCTGGCTTGAAAACCCAGGCGCGACTCGACGTCGCCCGGCTCCAGGGGCTGCAGCGCCAGCGGCGCGGCGCCGGGCAGGCGCAAGGTGGTGAGCGCCTCGTCCAGCCAGGGTTCCAGCAGCACGACGTCCAGGCTGTGCAGCAGGCCCGGGCCCGCGCCGGTACGCAGCCACACGCGCCCGCGCTGGTCCAGCCAGGCCTCGAGCGCCTCGCAGTCCACCCCGGTGTGGGTGCTCCAGCGCACGGACCGCGCATCGGATTGCAGGCGCAGGATCAGCGGCGCCGCCTCGAGTTCCACGTAGACCTGCTGCGGCCCGTTCTGGAAATACCAGCAGCCCTGCGCGTCGGGCTGGTAGTTGCGCGCGACGAAGCCGCACAGGCCCTCGTGCAGCAGCCGGCTGGCGCCTTGCTTGTCCAGCGCGCCGTCGTCGCGCCGCGGCCAGGGCAGCGCCTGGGCATCGCGAATCCACCACTGCCCGCGCGCATCCAGCCCGAGCCAGCCCGCACAGGCCGGAACCTGGGGCCAGCGGCGCATGGCCTGCAGGACCTGCTCATCCATGGCGCATGGGCCGCCGCCGCGGGCAGCGACGCCCGCCGCAGGCGTGGCAGTCGCGCATCAATGCAACTGCTCCGACTGGGCCAGCAACTCGCCGGTCTCGTCGAGGGTGCCGGGACTGGCGTGGTGCATCACCATGCGCCAGCCCTGGGGCGTGCGCAGGTAGACGTTGGTGGCCAGCACGCAGGCGTAGGCCGCCGGCGCGCCGCGCGGCAGGCTCACGCGCTCGACCACGTTGTGCACCGCGCATCCCATGCTGACGGTGCGCAGCACGCGCTCCGGCGTGACCGGCAGCGCGCCGCCCCCCAGAAGCTGTTCGAAACTGGCCCGGATGGCGGCCGCACCGACCAGGCGCGGGCCCCCAGGGTGTATGCACACCGGCTCGTCGTCCTCGCTCCACACGCGCATCACGGCTTCGGCGTCGCCGGCCTGCAGGGCTTCGTAGAAGGCGGCTTCGGCGGCCTCGGCGGAACTCAGCGGACCGCTGGCGGCAAGGGGATTGCGGGGCATCGGCGACTCCGTGCGCGGCGTCGGCCGCGGGCCTTCACTTGAACACGACCGTCTTGTGGCCGTTGCGCAGGATGCGGTGCTCGACATGCCAGCGCACCGCGCGCGCCAGCACCTGGTTCTCCACGTCCTGTCCCACCGAGGTGAGCTCGTCGGCGTCCAGGCCGTGGTCCACGCGCTGCACGTCCTGCTCGATGATAGGGCCCTCGTCCAGCTCGGGCGTCACGTAGTGCGCGGTGGCGCCGATCAGTTTCACGCCGCGCTCATGGGCCTGGCGATACGGACGCGCGCCCTTGAAACTGGGCAGGAAGGAATGGTGGATGTTGATCGCGCGTCCGTCCAGCGCGGCGCAGAACTCGGCGCTCAGGATCTGCATGTAGCGCGCCAGCACCAGCAGTTCCACGCCCTGCTCGCGCATCAGGGCCTCGATGCGCAGCTCCTGCGCGCGCTTGGTCGGCGCATCGGCCCCGGCGGCCAGCGGCTCGTGGTGGAAGGGGACCTCGTAATGCGCCGCCAGCGAGGCGCAGTCGCGGTGGTTGGACACCACGCCGACCACGTCCATCGGGATCTGGCCGGCGCGCCAGCGAAACAGAAGGTCGTTGAGGCAGTGGGCCTGGCGGCTCACCGCGATCAGCACCCGCGGACGGCGCGCCAAGGCGTGGATGTGCGCCTGCATGCCGAAACGCTGGCGCAGGTCGGCGATCAGCAGCTCGACCTTCTCGGCCCCGTCCAGGTGCGCGGGGGCCGAGAAGTGCACCCGCATGAAGAACAGGCCGGTGCCGGGGTCGCCGAACTGCTGGGAATCGAGAATGTTGCACCCGGCCTGGTACAGCACGCCGGAAACCGAATAGACGATGCCCTTGGCATCGGCGCAGGACAGCGTGAGGATGAAGTCGTTGGCGGCTGGAGTCATGGCATGCGGCGGCGCGCGCCGACCATCGGCGGCCCCGCCGGCATTCTAGGGAATTCCCCTAAACGGAATCAGGAATCGCCGAGTCGCGCCACCACGGCGGCCGCGAAGGTCTTCGTGTCGGCCTTGCCGCCCAGGTCGCCGGTGCGCACGCCGTCGGCGTTGAGGGTGCGCTCGATGGCGCGGCGCAGCCGCTCGCCCTTGTCCTTCAGGCCCACGTGGTCGAGCATCATGCCCGCCGCCAGCATCAGCGCGACGGGGTTGGCGATGCCCTTGCCGGCGATGTCCGGCGCGGAGCCGTGCACGGCCTCGAAGATCGCCGCGTCCTGGCCGATGTTGGCGCCGGGCGCCATGCCCAGGCCGCCGACCAGGCCGGCGCACAGGTCGGACAGAATGTCTCCGAACAGGTTGGTGGTGACCAGACAGTCGAATTGCCAGGGGTTGATCACCAGTTTCATGCAGCAGGCGTCGACGATCACGTCGTCCAGCGCGATGCGGTCGGCGTACTTCTCCTTGTGGATCTGGTAGGCGGTTTCCAGGAAGATGCCGGTCAGCGCCTTCATGATGTTGGCCTTGTGCACGACGGTCATCTTCTTGCGCCCCAGCGCGATGGCGGTGCTGAAGGCGTAGTCCAGGATGTGGCGCGCGCCCTGGCGGGTGTTCACGCCCGTGGACATGGCCACCGCGTGCGGATCGTCGTCGATCGGGATGTAGTGCTCGTAGCCCATGTACAGGCCCTCGACGTTCTCCCGGAACACCAGCAGGTCGATGTTGTCGAAGCGCCCGCCGGGGATCATGGTCTTCGCCGGACGCATGTTGGCGTACAGGTGGAAGGCCTCGCGCAGACGCACGTTGGACGAACGGTAGCCGCCGCCCGACGGGGTCTCCAGCGGCCCCTTGAGGGCCAGCCGGGTGCGCCGGATGCTGTCCAGCGTGGCCTGCGGCAGCGGGTCGCCCGCGGCCTTCACGCCGCCCAGGCCGGCGATCTGCGGATCCCATTCGAAGGGAGCCTGCAGGGCCTCCAGCACGCGCAGCGTGGCTTCCATGATTTCCGGCCCGATGCCATCGCCGGCGATCAGGGTTGCGGGGATGCGGCTTGCGGGGGTGCTGTCGGCCATGCCTGGTCTCCTGAAGGTGGCGCCATCGATCGTTCGTTGCCGATGGCCTCATCGGCACAACCTAAGCATATACGCGCCAACGTTGCGGGAAGCTGACGCGAGGCTCCGCGCGTCGCGGCGCGCTCAGGCCTCGGCCCGGGGCGGATCCAGGAAACCGCCGGCGCGCCAGGTCAGCACCAGGGTGTCGCGGCAGCCGCCGCCGCCCTCGACCTCGGGCAGGATGGGCGTGGTCTCGTGGATCACCCGCGTGTCGTCCATGAGCAGCGCGCTCCACGGCTGGTCCAGCGTGAAACGCACGCCGCGCGCGCCCTGCAGCTCGAACACCCGGCTCTCGCCGCCGCGGATGCCGCGGCGCTGCGCCAGCAGCACGGCGACGAAGTCCACGCCGTCGCGGTGCGCCCCCTCGGGCGTGGGCCGGCCGATGCCCTCGGCGGTGTCGATGCGGAACTGGTGCGCCTCGACGTACCAGCGCGGCTGCGGACGCAACTGCGCGAACAGCGTGCCCAGCGAACCCAGCAGCGCCTCCCAGCAGGGCATCGCGCCCAGGCGCGCATCCAGCGGCTCCAGCCAGCGCACCAGCCCGCCGTGCAGCGCGTTGTAGGTCAGCGGCTGGTAATGCGCGCGATGCGCGACCTGGCGCACGCCGCGCGGGTCGTCGCCCAGTTCGTGCACGAAGCTGCCGTGCCGGCGCCGGCGATAGCGCCCGCCGTCCTTCAGGTAGGGGTCGGCCGGCAGCTCGTCCCACAGCGGCAGGGCCGGCGCGAAATCGGCGGGCGAGCACCCGCACAGCTCGCCGAGCTGCGCCGGCTGCAGCAGCGCGAAGCCCTGTTCGCGCAGGCGCAGCAGCAGCGCCTCGCGCAGATCCCCGCCCGGCGACCCGGCACGAGGCGCCGCGGCGAATCCCGGGCCCAGATCGAAGTCCAGCATGGTCGGCGGCTCCCGTCGTGTGCGCGGGCTTCAACGCCCGTCGCGCAACCCGGTGGTGCGGTTGAACACCAGGCGCCCCGCGGAATGCTCGCGCAGGTCGGCCACGAAATAGCCATGGCGCTCGAACTGGAACGAACTCCCGGGCTCGGCCGCGCCCAGCGAGGGCTCCACCCACGCCCGCACGACGCGCAGGCTGTCGGGGTTCAGCGCCTGCAGGAAATCCGCCCCGCCCGCGTCGGGCTGGTCGGCCAGGAACAGCCGGTCGTACATGCGCACCTCGGCCGCCAGCGCATCGCAGGCGCCGACCCAGGTGATCACGCCCTTGACCTTCACGGCCGCCGCCCCGGGGGTTCCGCTGCGCGTGTCGGGCAGGATGCGCGCATGCACCTCGCGCACGCTGCCGTCGTCCGCGCGCTCTGCGCCGGTGCACTCGACCACGTAGCCGTACTTGAGGCGCACGCGTCCGCCCGGGTACAGGCGGAAAAAGCCCTTGGGCGGCTCGAACTCGAAATCCGAGCGCTCGATCCACACCCGAGGGCCGAGCTGGAACTCGCGCTGGCCGCGCTCGGGCTGATGCGGGTGCACGGGGGCCTGGCAGGTTTCCAGCCGGCCCGCGCCGATCACCTCGTCCCAGTTGTCCAGCACCAGCGGCACCGGATCCAGCACCGCCATCGCACGCGGCGCGCGCGGGTCGAGGTCGTCGCGCAGCGCGCCCTCCAGCACGGAATAGTCGATCCAGGAATCCGACTTGCTCACGCCGATGCGCTCGGCGAACAGGCGCAGCGCGCCGGGGGTGTAGCCGCGGCGGCGCAAGCCGGCGATGGTGGGCAGGCGCGGGTCGTCCCAGCCGCTCACGCGCCCCTCCTCCACCAGTTGGGCCAGCTTGCGCTTGCTGGTCAGCACGCTGCTGAGGTTCAGGCGCGCGAATTCGTACTGGCGCGGCAGCGGGCGCTCCAGCAGGCCGAGCCCGGCCAGGCGCTCGAGCAGCCAGTCGTAGAAGGGCCGCTGGTCCTCGAACTCCAGGGTGCACAGGCTGTGGGTGATGCGCTCCAGCGCGTCCTCGATGGGATGCGCGAAGGTGTACATGGGGTAGATGCACCAGCGGTCGCCGGTGCGGTGATGATGCGCGAAGCGGATGCGGTACAGCGCCGGGTCGCGCAGGTTCAGGTTCGGCGAGGCCATGTCGATGCGCGCGCGCAGCACCATCGAGCCTTCGGCGTGGCGGCCCTCGCGCATCTCCCGGAAGCGCTGCAGGCTCTCGGCCGCGGGACGATCCCGCCAGGGGCTGGGCACGCCGGGCTCGGTCAGCGTGCCGCGGTTGCGCCGCATGTCCTCGGCGCTTTGCTCGTCCACGTAGGCCAGGCCGGCCTCGATCAGCGCGCAGGCGGCGCGCCACATGAAATCGAAGTAGTCGCTCGCGAAATACTCGTGGCTCGTCCCGCCGCTGACCCAATCGAAGCCCAGCCAGCGCACGGCGTCGCGGATCGCGTCCACGTATTCCTGGCTTTCCTTCTCGGGATTGGTGTCGTCCAGGCGCAGGTGGCACACGCCGCCGTAGTCGGCGGCCAGGCCGAAGTTCAGGCAGATGCTCTTGGCATGCCCGATGTGCAGGTAGCCGTTGGGCTCCGGCGGGAAGCGCGTGCGGATGCGCGCCGCGTCCAGCGGCACCTGCGCGAGTTCGGCCGCGTCGCCGGGGTGTCCGGCGAAATGCCGGCCCTGCAGCGCTCCCGAGGCGAGATCGGCCTCGATGATCTGGCGCAGGAAGTTGGAGGGTTTGGCGGATGCGGGTTCGGGAGTCGGCATGGATCGGAACGTGGCGGCGGCGCGTCCCTCGCTGGGGACCTTTGCGGGCAAAACCCTATTGTCCGCCAAGCGCGCCTGCCCACGCCAGAGCCCGCCCACCCCGCGCCGCGGGGCCATCCCGGCACGCCCGCGGACGTCGCTCCGCCGCACCGTAGAATGACAGCCCTCCCGGCGCCGTGCGGCGCCGCGAACCCCCTACCCACCGATGGCGCCTGCGCGCGCCGGGAGCGAAACCTTATGGCCGGCCACTCCAAATGGGCCAACATCCAGCATCGCAAGGGCCGCCAGGATGAAAAGCGCGGCAAGATCTGGACCAAGATCATCCGCGAGGTCACCGTGGCCGCCAAGCTCGGCGGCGGCGACCCGAACGCCAACCCGCGGCTGCGCCTGGCGGTGGACCGCGCGCGCGAGGTCAACATGCCGGCCGACAACCTCAAGCGGGCGATCGATCGCGGCACCGGCAACCTGGAAGGCGCGCACTACGAGGAAATCCGCTACGAGGGCTACGGCCCCGGCGGCGCGGCCATGATCATCGACTGCATGACCGACAACCGGGTGCGCACGGTGGCCGAGGTGCGCCACGCACTGTCCAAGTTCGGCGGCAACCTGGGCACCGAAGGCTCGGTGGCCTTCCAGTTCAAGCATTGCGGCCAGTTCCTGTTCGCCCCCGGCACGCCCGAGGACAAGGTGATGGAAGCCGCGCTCGAAGGCGGCGCCGAGGACGTGAACACCCTCGACGACGGCTCGGTCGAGGTGCTGTGCGAGCCGGCCGACTTCGGTGCCGTCGCCGCCAGCCTGCAGGCGGCCGGGCTCAAGCCGGAATATTCCGAACTGGGCATGAAGCCCAGCGTCGAAGTGGAACTGTCCGGCGCCGACGCCGAACGCATGCACAAGCTGGTGGACGCGCTCGAGGATCTCGACGACGTGCAGCGCGTCGACCACAACGCCATCCTGCCGTGAGTCGCGGCATGGCCCAGACCCAAGCCCCCATGAAAATCCTGGTCATCGGCTCCGGCGGCCGCGAACACGCGCTGGCGTGGAAGCTCGCCCAATCCCCGCGCGTGAAAAAGGTCTTCGTGGCCCCCGGCAACGGGGGCACCGCGGGCGCGGCGCACCTGGAGAACCTGGCGCTTTCGGAAATCGAGCGTCTGGCCGACTTCTGCGTCGCCGAGGACGTGCACCTCACCGTGGTCGGCCCCGAGGCGCCGCTGGCGGCCGGCGTGGTGGACCATTTCCGCGAGCGTCGCCTGCGCATCTTCGGACCCACGCGCGCGGCCGCCCAGCTGGAAAGCTCCAAGGCCTACGCGAAGGAGTTCATGCAGCGCCACGGCATTCCGACCGCGCAGCACCGCACCTTCACCGACCCGGCGCAGGCGCACGCCTACATCACCGAGCGCAATTGCGCGCTGGTGGTCAAGGCCGACGGCCTGGCCGCGGGCAAGGGCGTGGTGGTGGCCTCCACGCCCGAGGAAGCCCACGCCGCGGTGGACGACATGCTCGAGCGCAACACCTACGGCGTGCAGCACGGCGAGGCCGGCGCGCGCGTGGTGATCGAGGACTTCCTCGAGGGCGAGGAAGCCAGTTTCATCGTGCTGGTGGACGGCACGCGGGTGCTGCCGCTGGCCTCCAGCCAGGACCACAAGCGCCTGCGCGACGGCGACCAGGGGCCGAACACCGGCGGCATGGGCGCCTATTCCCCGGCCCCGGTGGTCACGCCCGAGGTGCATGCGCGGGTGATGCGCGAGATCATCATGCCCACGGTGCAGGGCATGGCCGCCGACGGCCACCCCTACACCGGGTTCCTGTACGCCGGGCTGATGATCGACCGCCAGGGCCACGCGCGCACCCTGGAGTTCAACTGCCGTCTGGGCGACCCCGAGACCCAGCCCATCCTGATGCGCCTGAAGAGCGACCTCGTGCACGTGCTCGACGCGGCCATCGACGGCAAGCTCGATGCCCTGGAACTGCAGTGGGACCGGCGCACCGCGCTGTCGGTGGTGATGGCCGCCCCCGGCTACCCCGAGGCTCCGCGCCTGGGCGGAGCCATCGAGGGCCTGCCGGCTCCTGCCGAGGACCTGCAGGTGTTCCATGCGGGCACGCGCCTGGACGGCGAGGTGCTGCGCACGGCCGGCGGGCGCGTGCTGGCCGTCACCGCGCTGGGCGATTCGCTGCGCATGGCGCAGCAACGCGCCTACAGCGGCGTGCGCCAGATCCGCTTCGAGGGCATGCAGTTCCGCCAGGACATCGGCTGGCGCGCGCTGGACAAGGCGCAGGGGCGTCCCAAGGCCTCGCAAGGCACGCAGGGCGACGCGGGGCGCTGAGGGCGCCCGGTCTCAGATCACGCCGTCGCGGCGCAGCGCCTCGACGGCCTCGGCATCGAATCCGAGTTCGGCCAGCACCTGCTCGTTGTGCGCCCCCAGCGCCGGGCCCAGCCAGCGCGTGCCCCCGGGCGTGCGCGTCAGGCGCGGCACCACGCCGGGCACGTCCACCGGCGTTCCGTCGGCCAGCGCGTGGCGCTCGATCATGCCCCGCGCACGGAATTGCGGGTCGGCGCAGATGTCGGCGATGCTGTAGATGCGGCTGGCCGGCACGTCGGCCTCGCGCATCGCGCGCACCACCTCGGGGGCTTCGCGGCCGCCCACCCATTGCTGGATCGCAGCATCGATCTCCGCGGCGGCGCGGATGCGCCCCGGATTGGTGGCGAGGTCGGCGCGCGAGGCCAGGTCCTCGCGTCCGATGGCCAGCATCAGGCGGCGGAAGATCGCGTCCCCGTTGCCGGAGATCTGCACCCACTCGCCGCCGGCACTGCGATACACGTTGGAAGGCACGATGCCGGCGATGGAACTGCCGCAGCGCTCGCGCACCGTGCCGCCCACGCTGTACTCCATCAGGGTGCTTTCCATCAGGTTGAACACCGACTCGGTCAGCGCCACGTCGACCACCTGCCCCTCGCCTCCCCGGTTGCCGTCGAAGCGCCCGCCGGTGGCGTCGCGATGGCGCAGCGCCATCAGCGCGCCCATCACCGCGTGCAGCGCGGCGATCGAGTCGCCCAGCGAAAGGTTCGAGCGCATCGGCGGATGCGCGGGGTCCCCGGTGACGTAGCGCATGCCCCCCATCGATTCGGCGATGGCGCCGAATCCCGGCTGGGCGCGCAGGGGGCCGGTCTGGCCGAAGCCGGAAATGCGCACCATCACCAGCGAGGGATTGGCCTGGCTCAACTGCTCCCAGCCCAGGCCGAGCTTTTCCAGCACGCCCGGGCGCATGTTCTCGACCAGCACGTCGCAGCGTCGCACCAGACGCAGCACGATGTCGCGTCCGGCCCCGGACTTCAGGTCCAGCGTGATGCAGCGCTTGTTGCGCGCCTGCGCGGCCCACCACAGCGAGGTGTCGCCATGCATCTGGCGCCAGCCGCGCAGCGGATCCCCGCCGGGCTCCGCGCCGCGCGCGGGGGTTTCCACCTTCACCACGTCGGCGCCGAACTCGGCCATCAGGCGGGTGGCGAAGGGTCCGGCGATCAGGCTGCCGAGTTCGAGCACGCGCAGCCCCTGCAACGCGCCCGCCGGGAGAGAGCCTGCGGTGGCTTGGGTCGATGGATGGGTCATGGCTCCATTGCACCACAGGCGACGGGCGGAAAAAAAGCCCGGGGGCCTTCGCCCCCGGGCTCGAAAAACTCCGATGCGGGAATCAGCCCACGTAATCGGCGGCGCTGGTCGCGTCGCGATCGTTGGCCATGCCCAGCGCGCGGATCACCAGCGTGGCCACCACCGCCACGACGAGGTTCAGGATCACCGCGTACAGGCCGATGTAGGCCGGAATGATCTGGCCCGCCACGTGCAGCGCATAGGCCGAGGACTTGAAGCCGCTCAGCGAGGCCGCCCAGACGCCCCAGGCCAGGCCCGCGGCCCAGCCCAGCAGCAGCGCCTTCGGATCGAACCAGCGGGTGTAGATGCCCGAGACGATGGCCGGCAGGGTCTGCAGCACCAGGATGCCGCCCAGCAGCTGCAGCTGGATGGCGTACTTCAAGGGCAGGAACACGATGAACAGCAGGGCGCCGAACTTGACCACCAGCGACACCAGCTTGGCCATGTCGGTTTCCTTCTGCACCGAGCACTGCGGGTTGATGAAGGCCTTGTAGATGTTGCGGGTGAACAGGTTCGCCGCGGCGATGGACATGATGGCCGCGGGCACCAGCGCCCCGATGGCCACGGCGGCGAAGCCGACGCCGACGAACCAGGACGGGAAGTAGTGCAGCAGCAGGCCCGGCATCGCGAACTGCGGCCCGTATTGCTTGAAGTACGGGGCCAGGTCGGGCAGCTTTTCGATGCCGCCGGCGTAGGCCATGTAGCCCAGCATGGCGATCAGGCCCAGCATCAGCGAGTAGGCCGGCAGCCACACCCAGTTGCGGCGCAGGGTGTTGGGCCCCTTGGCGGCCAGCACCGCGGTGGAGGCGTGGGGATACAGCATCAGCGCCAGTGCCGAGCCGAAGGCCAGCGTGGCGTAGAAGGACTGCATGCCCCAGTTGCCGTTCTTGATCTCCGGCAGCAGCAGGTGCTCCTTGGGAACCGCCGCGAAGATCGCGCCCAGGCCGCCCAGCTTGCTCGGGATGATCACGACCATCGCGATCACCGTGATGTAGACCAGCAGGTCCTTCACCACCGCGATCGACGCCGGAGCGCGCAGCCCGCTGGTGTAGGTGAAGGCAGCCAGGATGACGAAGGCGATGATCAGCGGCAGGTCGCCGACCAGGCCGTGCCCGGCGGGGAAGCCCAGGCCGCCGATGACCACCTGGATGCCCACCAGCTGCAGCGCGATGTAGGGCATGGTGGCGACGATGCCGGTGATCGCGATGGCCAGCGCCAGCCCGGGGCTGCCGTAGCGCCCGGCGACGAAGTCCGAGGCCGTGATGTAGTTGTGCTTGTGCGCGACCACCCACAGGCGCGGCAGCAGCGCGAACACCATCGGGTACACGAGCACCGTGTACGGCAGCGCGAAGAAGCCCAGCGCGCCCGCCCCGAACACCAGGGCCGGAACGGCCACGAAGGTGTAGGCGGTGTACAGGTCGCCGCCGATCAGGAACCAGGTGATCCAGCTGCCGAAGCGGCGGCCGCCCAGGCCCCACTCGTGCAGATGGCTCATGTCCCCCTTGCGCCAGTGCGCGGAGACGAAGCCCAGGATGGTGATCAGCAGGAACAGCAGGACGAAGACTACGGTTGCGGTGACGTTCATCGCTTCAGTCTCCGCTTCCGGTCGGCACGACCATCTTGTAGACGATGCCGATGAACACGCTGGACAGCGGCACCCACAGCAGCTGCCACCAGTAGAAGAAGGGCATGCCCATCCATGCGGGGTCGGTCTTGTTGAACCAGGGCACGACAAGCACTGCGACGCAGGGGATCGCCAGCAGGATCACTGCCAGCGGTCCCAGCTTGCGTGCCGGGGCGCGATCGGACATGAGGGAATCTCCGTAGGGTCGGGATCGAGGGATAGGGGGATCGCCGTGACCGTCGCGCGCTCCGGGTATGTCGCCGGCGCGCCAGGCACGCGCGGCGAGTCCCCCGATGTCGCGCGGGCGGCGCAGGCCCGCATCTCTGATGCACATTCAACATTTGCTGAATGTTTCGCGCACTGTAGCCAAGGAAGCGGTGCGTTGCTAATTCGGGGTTATCCCTAGTCCTGACCGTGGTATGGGCCGCAAATCCTGGCCCGTCGCCGCGATCATCCGAGCGCTCCCGACTACTTGCGCCACTGGCTCCAGGCCTTTTCCACCCGCTTCACGGATATCGGAAAAGGCGTTCGCAATTCCTGCGCGAACAGCGCGACGCGCAGTTCCTCCAGCATCCAGCGCAGCTCCTCCAGGCGCGCGTCGGGCGCGCCCTCGCCCTGCTGGCGAAGGCCTTGCATCTCGCGACGCAGTCGCGCGAGCAGCGGGGCCAGTTCGGCCTGGTGCTGCGCATCGCGCGCGGGGTCGGCGCGGAACTTGTCCAGGCGCATCTGCACGGCTTTCAGATAGCGCGGCAGGTGCGCCCGGCGCGCGGGCGGCACATCGGCCATGAACCGCGCGGGCACCAGCTCCTGCAATTGCTGGGTGATGTCCGCGTGCAACGCCGCCTGCGCCTTGAAGCCGGCCAGCTTCTTCTGCGCCGCGTTCCATTCCAGCAGGATGGCGCCGGCCAGGCGTGCCATCTCCTGGGCCAGCAACTGCAGGCGCGGCCGCCCCTCGGCCAGGCGCCGCTCGAAGGCCTGCGCGTCGCCGGGCAGGGGCTCGCCGAGAAAGGCCAGGTCCAGCGCGGCGTCGAGCACCTGCTGGCGCAACTCCTCGGCACTGCCCAGGGACATGTAGGCGAAGGCCGCCTGCTGCAGGCCCTGCAGGTTCTTCTCGGCCGCCTTCAGGGGCTCGCGCAACTGCAGCGCGAACAGCCGGCGCAGGCCCGCGCGATGCGCCCGCGCCGCGGCTTCGGGGGTGTCGAACACGTCGATGTCGACGGCCTTGCCGCGATCCACCAGAGCAGGAAAGCCCACCAGGGTCGCCGCGCCCCGCCGGATCTCCAGCAGTTCCGGCAAGGTGCCGAAGCTCCAGCTGGTATGACCCTGCCCGGCCTGTTCCGGGGTGTCCGTCGGGGCCGCGGCCGCCGCAGGACCGCGGCCGCCGCGCCCGCGGGACTCGGCCGTGCCCGGCCCCTTCCCGGCTGCCGAGGTCGCGCCGGCAGCGCTCGCGGCGAGTGTCGCCGCGGCCTTCGCGCCCGCCGCGGGGACGCCGCCGGCCTCCGGCAAGGCGCGCGCGGCCGCCTGGAAGGCCTCGCGCGCCGCGCCGCCGAGTTCCGCGCGCAGGCGCGCGAGATTGCGTCCCATGCCGAGCTGGCGGCCCCGGGCGTCGACCACGCGTATGTTGAACAACAGGTGAGCGTCCAGCGCGTCGGGCCGGAAATGCTCGGACTCCGGCACGAGCCCGGTGGTCTCGCGCACCAGCTCGCGCAGCGCGTCGAGCAGCGGCTGCGCCGCGTAACGCCCGGGCTCGCAGAGTTGCAGGGCAAAGCGCTGGGCCGTCGCGGGCAGCGGCACCAGGCGCGCGCGCTGGCGCTGCGGCAAGGTCTTGAGCAACGCGGCGATCTTGTCGCCCAGCATGCCCGGCACCAGCCATTGCAGGCGCTGCTCGGGCAACTGGTTGAGGGCCTCCAGCGGCACCTCCACGGTCACGCCGTCGCGGGCGCCCCCCGGATCGAAGCTGTAGGCCAGGGGCAACTCCAGGCCGGCCACGCGCAATCGGGTCGGGAAGGCCTCGGTGGTGATGCCCGCCGCCTGGTGGCGCATCAGTTCCTCGCGCTCCAGGAACAGCAGCCTCGGCTGCTGCGCCTGGGCCTTGCGGTACCAGGCATCGAAACCGGAACCGCTGTGCACCTCGGGGGGCACGAAACGGTCGTAGAAGGCCTCGATCAAGGCATCGTCCACCAGCAGGTCGCGCCGGCGGGATCGCTCCTCGAGTTGTTCGATCTGCGCCACCAGCTTGCGGTTGTGCTGCAGGAATGGCCAGCGCGCGTCCCATTCGCCCTGGACCAGCGCGTGGCGTATGAACAACTCGCGGGCCAGCACCGGATCCACCCTGCCGTAGTCGATGCGGCGCTGGTTGTAGATCACCAGGCCGTACAGCGTGGCGCGCTCGAAGGCGCTGACCTGCGCCGGCTTCTTCTCCCAGTGCGGCTCGTGCAGCGTGCGCTGCAGCAGGTGGGCGCCCACCCGCTCGATCCACTGCGGCTCGATGCGCGCCACCTGGCGCGCGTACAGCCGCGTGGTCTGCACCAGCTCCGCGGCCATGATCCAGCGCCCCGCCTTGCGCCCGACCGGCGAGGCCGGGTGGATGAGAAAGCGGATGCCCCGCGCGCCCAGGTAATGGGGTCCGTCGT
The DNA here is from genome assembly GCA_021848345.1 of Pseudomonadota bacterium. GTDB lineage: Bacteria > Pseudomonadota > Gammaproteobacteria > Burkholderiales > Burkholderiaceae_C > Thiomonas_A. Next base: position 139,218 of record JAJZUV010000003.1, read on the forward strand.
CGGCCTTGCAGCCCACGTTGCCCAGCAGTCCGGCGAGCAGGCTCAAGTGGATCTGCTCGTCGCTGGCGGGGGCCGTGTTGAGCTTCCAGCCATGCTCGGCCACCAGCGCGTGCAACTGGGTGTGCACGTCGTGCCACTCGCGCATGCGCATGGGCGACAGGAACTCGGAGCGCAGCTGTTCGTGCAGCTTGCGATGCGACTTCTTGTGCGCCACCAGCTCCTGGTAGTGGGTCCACAGCTTGAGCCAGCCCGCGAGCTCGGAGCCGCCCTCGACGAAGCGTCTGTGCGCGGTATCGGCCGCCTCCTGGCGGTCCGCCGGGCGCTCGCGCGGGTCTTGCACGGCCAGCGCCGAGGCGATGATCAGCAGCTCGGCGAGCGCCTGCTGGCGCCGCGCCTCCAGGATCATGCGCCCCAGGCGCGGATCCAGCGGCAGCACGGCCAGCTGGCGTCCGGTCTCGGTGAGCTGGTTCTGCGCGTCCACGGCGCCGAGCTCGCCCAGCAACTGGTAACCGTCGGCGATGGCCTTGCGCTGCGGAGGATCGATGAAGGGGAACTGCTCGACCGCGCGCAGACCCAGCGCCTGCATGCGCAGGATCACCGCGGCCAGCGAGGAGCGCAGGATCTCGGGATCCGTGAACCGCTGCCGTGCCTGGAAGTCCGCCTCGTCGTACAGGCGGATGCAGATGCCGTCGGCCACGCGGCCGCAGCGCCCCGCGCGCTGGTTCGCCGCGGCCTGGCTGATCGGCTCCACCTGCAGTTGCTCGACCTTCTGGCGAAAGCTGTAGCGCTTGACCCGGGCCAGCCCCGAGTCGATCACGTAGCGGATGCCCGGCACGGTCAGCGAGGTCTCGGCCACGTTGGTCGACAACACGATGCGCCGGGCAGCGCCGCCGGCCTGGAACACGCGGTCCTGTTCGGCCTGGGACAGGCGCGCGTACAGGGGCAGGATCTCCACGCCGCGCCGCGCGGTCTCCAGGTGGTGCTTGCGCAGGGCCTCGGCGCAATCGCGGATCTCGCGCTCGCCGGGCAGGAACACCAGCACGTCGCCGCTGCCGGCGCGCCAGAGTTCGTCCACCGCCTCGCAGACCGCCTGGTTGAGTTCGCGCGGCTCGCGTGCCGGCGCGCCGGCCTCGGCCGCGGCGGGGCCCGCGTCGAGCAGGGGCCGCCAGCGGATCTCCACCGGGTACAGGCGTCCGGACACCTCGATCACCGGCGCCGGTCCTCGCGGTCCCGCGAAATGCCTGGCGAAGCGCTCGGCGTCGATGGTCGCCGAGGTGATCACCAGCTTCAGGTCGGGGCGCCTGGGCAGCAGCTCGCGCAGGTACCCGAGCAGGAAATCGATGTTGAGGCTGCGCTCGTGCGCCTCGTCGATGATCAGGGTGTCGTAGGCGCGCAGCAGCGGATCGCGCTGGGTCTCCGCCAGCAGGATGCCGTCGGTCATCAATTTCACCGACGCGCCGCGCTGCAGGCGGTCTGCGAAACGCACCTTGAACCCGACATGCTCGCCGAGCTCGCTGCCCAGTTCCTGCGCGATGCGCCGCGCCACGCTGACAGCGGCCAAGCGTCGCGGCTGCGTGTGCCCGATCAGGCCGGCGCCGCCGGCTCCCAGCCCGCGCCCGAGCTCCAGCGCGATCTTGGGTAGCTGCGTGGTCTTGCCCGATCCGGTTTCGCCGCAGACGATGACCACCGGATGCTCGCGCATGGCACGCGCGATGTCCTCTCGCCTGGCGCTGACGGGAAGCTCGGCGGGAAAACGCAGCGGCGGGATGGGGTTCGGCGCCACGGGCGCTCGAGCGGGAGACGACATGCGAAGGCAAACGGCGATCGGCCGGGGTGGGCGGGCTGCTGGGGCTCGCGGGAAAAACGACAATTCTCGATCATTCCGGGATAATCACGCGGATGTCCGACGACCAGTCCCAATTCGTTCAATGGTTGCGCTCCGTCGCGCCGTACATCCATGCCCACCGCGGCAAGGTGTTCGTGGTCGCCATCGCCGGCGAGCTGATCGCCGCCGGTCAGCTCAACGCGCTGGTGCAGGACATCGCGCTGCTGTCGGCGATGGGGGTGCGCATCGTGCTGGTGCACGGGTTTCGGCCCCAGATCGAGGAGCAGCTGCGCGAAAAGGGCGTCGAGTCGCGCTACAGCCACGGCATGCGGGTGACCGACCCCATCGCGCTGGACGCCGCGCAGGAGGCGGCCGGCCAGTTGCGCTTCGAGATCGAGGCCACCTTCTCCCAAGGACTGCCCAACACCCCGATGGCCGGCGCCACGGTGCGCGTGGTCTCGGGCAACTTCATCACGGCACGCCCCGTGGGGGTGATCGACGGCCTGGATTTCCAGCACACCGGACTGGTGCGCAAGGTCGATGCCCCGACCATCCAGCGCGCGCTGGAATACGGCGCCGTGGTGCTGGTGTCGCCGTTCGGCTTCTCGCCCACGGGAGAAGCCTTCAACCTGAGCATGGAGGACGTGGCCAGCAGCGTGGCCGCGGCCACCAAGGCGCACAAGCTGATCATGATCACCGAGGTCGACGGCGTGTTCGACGAGAACGCGCAACTCATCTCGGAACTCACGGTGGCGCAGGCTGAGAACCTGCTGGCGCGCCTGCCCGACCCGCAGCAGCCGACCGACACCGCCTTCTACCTGCGTCACGCGGTGCGCGCCTGCCGTGCCGGCGTGGGGCGTGCGCACATCACCGGTTTCAAGCTCGACGGCTCGCTGCTGCTGGAGCTGTTCACCCACGACGGCGTGGGCACGATGATCGCCGACGAGCATCTCGAGCACCTGCGCCAGGCCGGCGCCGACGACGTCGGCGGCATCCTGCAGCTCATCGAGCCGCTGGAGGCCGAAGGCGTGCTGGTCAAGCGCAGCCGCACCGAGATCGAGCGCGACATCACCAACTACACGGTGCTCGAACACGACGGCGTGATCTTCGGCTGCGCGGCGCTGTACCCCTACCCGGAGGCGCGCACCGGGGAGATGGCGGCGCTGACCGTGGCCGACAGCGCGCAGGGCCAGGGCGACGGCGAACGTATCCTGCGCCGCATCGAGCAGCAGGCACGCGCGCTGCGCCTGGAGAGCATCTTCGTGCTGACCACGCGCACCATGCACTGGTTTCTCAAGCGCGGCTTCGTGCCGGTCGAGCCCGGCTGGCTGCCCGAGGCACGACGCCAGCGCTACGACGATCAGCGACGCTCGCGCGTGCTGGTCAAACGCCTGGGTTGAGCGCCCGTCCGCGCGGCGCGCCCCCTCCCCTTCCCCTTCACAGGATCCCGATCATGAGTCGCATGGTGAATTGCATCAAACTGGGCCACGAGGCCCCCGGCCTGGACTTCCCGCCCTACCCCGGCGAACTGGGCAAGCGCATTTTCGATTCCGTCTCGAAGGAGGCCTGGCAGGCCTGGCTGAAGCACCAGACCATGCTGGTCAACGAGAACCGCCTGAACCTGGCCGATGCCAGCGCGCGCCAGTATCTGGCCCGCCAGATGGACCGCTACTTCTTCGGCGAGGGCGCGGAGCGCCCGGCGGGCTACGTGCCGCCGTCCGCGTCCTGAACCCGCGCGGGGCAGTTTCACCCTTCGCCCTTCGCCCTTCGCCATCGCCGTTCGTCATGAATACCCCGTTGGGCGATGGCGCCCGAAATGTGTCGAGATGAAACATCGTTAGCACATTTCGGCCCGGCACGCCATCGCGGCAAAACTGGATGCCCTGAACATGGGGGGTATCTACGATGCATGTCGGAATACTGATACCGGGTTGCAGTATTTCGACTCGGGAATCCGAAGCCTCCGCTAGAACGTGGCGAGCGTTCCCCGGTTCGAAGATCCGGCGACGCACCCACCACTGGAGGAGAGAGGATCCCATGGAAAACAAACGATTGGCCGCGGCCTGCGCGGCGGCCTGCGCACTGGCGGCCCTGGTGCCCGGCGCCGCGCACGCCACCGACGGGTATTTCCAGCCCGGCTACAGCGTGCGCTCGACGGGCATGGGCGGCGTGGGCATCGCGCTCGCGCAGGACGCGCTGGCCGCGGCCGCCAACCCGGCCGGCATGGCCCTGGTCGGCAACCGCTTCGACGCCGGACTGACGCTGTTCCACCCCGACCGCGAGGCGCAGATCAACGGCACCACGTACAGCGGGAACGCCCAGAGCAACTTCCTGATCCCGGAGCTGGGCTACAACCACATGCTGAATCCGGACATGTCGGTGGGCATCAGCCTGTACGGCAACGGCGGCATGAACTCGGGCTACAACACCATCCAGGCCTCGCAGACCAATCTGCTCAACGGTGCCGGGGTCGACCTGCAGCAGATGTTCATCAGCCCCAGCTTCGCCTGGCGCGTGACGCCGTCCAACACCATCGGCATCGCGCTGGATCTGGTGCACCAGACCTTCCGTGCCAACGGCCTGGACAATTTCGCCAACTACTCGATCAACCCGGCGAGCCTGCAGGACCCGGGGCATGGCAGCTCGAACGGGGTCGGCGTGCGCCTGGGCTGGATCGGCGAACTCGCGCCCGGGCTGTCGGTGGGCGCGACCGTGCAGCCCAAGATCCACATGAGCAGCTTCAGCAAGTACAGCGGGCTGTTCGCGGGAGGCGGCTCCTTCGACATTCCGGCCAACTACGGCGTGGGCGTGGCGTGGAAGGCGACCCCGGCGTGGACTCTCGCCGCCGACGTGGAACGCATCCTCTACAGCGGCGTGCCGGCCATCGGCAACACCTCGACCAACTTCGGCCTGGTGAAGCTGGGCCTGCCCAACGGTCCGGGATTCGGCTGGCGCGACGTGACGGTCGTGAAACTGGGCGCCGCCTGGGCCTGGAGCGATGCGCTGATCCTGCGCGCCGGCTGGAACCACACCGACAACCCGGTGACCCCCGACAACGTGTTCTTCAACACCATCGCGCCGGGAGTCGTGCAGGACCACCTCACGCTGGGCTTCACCTATGCCATGTCCCGCAACATCGATCTCTCGGGCGACTACGTGCACGCCTTCAAGCACTCGGTGACCGGCAACCTGCAGCCGCCCCTGCAGGGATCGGAAACCCTGAGCATGACCCAGGACTCGATCGGCGTGTCCATCGGCTACAAGTTCTGAGTCGACGCACCCGGCAGCAAAAAGGCCCCGCGATGCGGGGCCTTTTCGCATGGGCTCGCGCCCGGTCGGCCTGTGGTCTCAGACCGGCAGCACGGTACTGCCCCAGGCTTCGTTGATCACCTCGGCGGCGGCGAGGTAGAAGGCCAGCGCGGCGGTCACCAGGCCCAGGTAGCCGCCCAGCGTGCCCAGCCCACCCATGCCCAGCAGCGCGCCGAAGGCCAGCAGGTAGAAGGTCGGGGTCAGCGCGGTGAACACCAGCATGAGCGCCTTGCCCTTCTTCCAGGTGCCGATCCACATGTAGGTGGTGAACACGCCCCACAGCAGCAGATACCAGCCGATGAACGGACCGGTGACGCCCTTGGCGAAGAACTCGACGAACAGCGCGAAACTCCACCAGAAGGCACCGTACCCGCAGAAGGCGACGAAGCCGAAGCTGTTGCCGACGAAGGCCTCCATGATCCCCGCGACGAACTGCGCGGTGCCGCCGAAGGCGAAGGCGCAGGCCAGCACCATGGGCACGTTCTCCGGGCCGAACCAGCCCGCGTTGTGCATGCTGAGCAGCCACGTGGTCAGGGCGAAGCCCGACAGCCCCAGCGGGGCGGGGTTGATCTTCTTGTCCATCCTTGTCTCCTGTTTTGGTCGCGCGCTGCGAGCGCGCGACGCTCGACGCGAGTGGCCCGGTCCCGACGAACTCCGCCGGGGCCGGACCCCGTTTGCGGCGGGCTTTGGCGCCCGCTCACGCCGGCACTGTCGCCGCCGAGTCTTACGGCAGGCCTACGGACTACATTGCGTCATGTTTGTTGCATCCGGTTTCCCGCTCGCTCGCGAGCGCGATCTCACGCACAATTGCTCACAAGCTCACACTGCCCGCTACCGTATGCTCTGGGGACTATGCAGATCGACGCCCTCGCCAGTACCCTTCCCGTTACCCTGACCCTCACGCAGCACCTGCTGGCGGTTCTTTCCGGCCTTGCCGTGGGCTTCTCGCTGGGGCTCATCGGCGGCGGCGGATCGATCCTCGCGGTCCCTCTCCTCTTATACCTGGTTGGGTATCCGAACGCCCACGTGGTCATCGGCACCACGGCGCTGGCCGTGTCGGTGAACGCCTACCTGAACCTGATCCCCCATGCCCGCGCCGGCAACGTGCGATGGCCGCAGGCCCTGGTGTTCGCGCTGGTGGGCGCGCTGGCGGCCTTCGTCGGCTCCAGCCTGGGCAAGGCGGTGGACGGGAAGAAGCTGCTGTTCCTGTTCGCGCTGCTGATGCTGGTCATCGCCGCGCTGATGCTGCGCCGGCGCGAGCCCGCCGCGCAGGCCCTGCATGAGCACGCGGCGCCGACCCGCGGTACCTGGGTGCGCCTGGTCGTCGCCGCCGCGCTGGTGGGCCTGCTGGCGGGCTTCTTCGGCATCGGCGGCGGCTTCCTGATCGTGCCGGGGCTGGCCCTGTCCACGGGCATGCCCATGATCGCCGCCATCGGCTCCTCACTGCTGTCCGTCGGCACCTTCGGGCTGACCACCGCCGTGAACTACGCCCGCTCGGGCCTGCTGGACTTCACCGTGGCCCTGCTGTACATCGGCGGCGGCGTGGCCGGCGGCTGGGTCGGCACCCGCGTGGCCACCCACCTGGGAAAGCACAGCAAGGGCACGCTGAACCTCATCTTCGCGCTGCTCGTGGCGGTGGTCGCGCTGTACATGCTCTGGCGCAACCTGTCGGCCTTCGGGCTGCACCTCTGAGCGCCCCGGGGCCGGGCTGGCGCCCAGCCCGCTCCACCTCGCAGCCTGCAGGCTGCCCCCGGATTCGGCGGCGCGCGGCCGCGCTCAGATCAGTTCGGCCAGAAGATCGTGGCCGCGCGTGCCGACCACGCGCGCGCGCAGGAACTGCCCGGTGGACTGGGCCAGGCGGGTGCGCGCGGACGGCTTCGCGGGCGCCGCGATCAGCACCTTGCCGTCGATCTCCGGCGCCTCGGCGTAGCTGCGCGCGCTCGCACCGTCGCGTCCGGCCTGGTCGACCAGCACGCGCAGGTCCTGGCCGATGCGCGCGCGCAGGCGCTGCACCGAGACCTGCTCGGCCACTTCCATGAACCGCGCCTGGCGCTGCGCGCGCAACTCGTCGGGCAGCGCGCCAGGCAGCTCGTTCGCGGCCGCGCCCCGCACCGGCGAGTAGGCGAAGCAGCCCACGCGATCGATCTGCGCCCTGCGCACGAAATCCAGCAAGGCCTCGAACTCCTCCTCGGTCTCGCCGGGAAAGCCCGCGATGAAGGTGGAGCGGATCGCGATGTCGGGGCAGGCCTCGCGCCAGCGCGCGATGCGCTCGAGCGCTCGCTCGCCGCCGGCCGGCCTGCGCATGCGTCGCAGCACGTCGGGATGCGCATGCTGCAGCGGCACGTCCAGGTACGGCAGCACGCGGCCCTGCGCCATCACCGGCAGCACCTCGTCGACGTGCGGGTAGGGGTAGATGTAGTGCAGGCGCACCCAGGCATCGTGCTGCTCGGCCAGCCCGGCCAGCGCCTGCACCAGCTCGGCGAAGCGCGTGCGCACGGGCCGGCCCTGCCAGAAGCCGGTACGGTATTTGACGTCCGAGCCGTAGGCCGCGGTGTCCTGGCTCACCACCAGCAGCTCGCGCACGCCGGCGCGCAGCAGCGCCTCGGCCTCGTCCAGCACCTCCCCGATGGGGCGTGAGACCAGCTTGCCGCGCATGCTGGGGATGATGCAGAAACTGCAACTCTGGTTGCAGCCCTCGGCGATCTTCAGGTAGGCGTAATGCCGGGGCGTCAGCTTCAGCCCGCCCGGGGGCAGCAGGTCGACGAAGGGATCGTGCGGCCGCGGCAGGCTGTCGTGCACGTGGCGCAACACCTCCTCCGTGGCCTGCGGGCCGGTGACGGCCATCACCTTCGGATGCACCTTGCGCACCAGGTTGTCGCCCTGCTCGTCCTTGCGCGCGCCCAGGCAGCCGGTGACCAGCACGCGGCCGTTCTCGTGCAGGGCCTCGCCGATGGCGTCGAGGCTTTCCTGCACGGCCTCGTCGATGAAGCCGCAGGTGTTGACGATCACCAGGTCGGCGCCGGCATAGCTGGCGCTGGTCTCGTAGCCCTCGGCGCGCAGCTGCGAGACGATGCGCTCGGAATCGACCAGGGCCTTGGGACAGCCCAGGGAGACGAAGCCGATGCGCGGCGCGGAGGAAATGGGGGCGGGAATGTCGGACATTCCCATATTGTCGCCGCTTCGGCCGACCGGGGGGAGGCCCGGCGCCGAGCGGCCCGGGATCGCGAGGCGCGGCGGACTACTTCTTCGGAGGGGTTGCCTGGAAGGCGCCCATCATCTGCTTGGCCTGCTGCTGCATCTGCTCCTGCATCTGCACGTACAGCTTCTTGCTCTGTTCCAGGTAGTTGCCCATCATGCCCTGCAGCATCGGGGCCTGGCCGCTGAGGAACTGCGACCACATCTCGGGGCTGAAACTTCCGCTGTCGTACAGGCCGCGCGACTGCTCGGCCAGCTTGCCCTGAATGTCAATGAAGGCCTGCACGGTCTTTTCCAGGTACGAGCCCATCATGCCCTGCATCGCGTGCCCGTAGAAGCGGATCAGCTGCTCCAGCATCGCCGTGCTGAGCATCGGCACGCCGCCCGCTTCCTCCTCCAGGATGATCTGCAGCAGGATGCTGCGCGTCAGGTCGGCTCCGGTCTTCGCGTCCTGCACGATGAAGCGCTGCGCCTCCATCACCAGGGCCTTGACGTCGGCCAGGGTGATGTAGGCACTGGTCTCGGTGTCGTACAGGCGGCGATTCGGGTACTTCTTGATGACGCGAAGGGCGGTTTCGGACTGGGACATGGGTTGCCTGGCGCAAAGTTCGGGCCGAGGGCCCGCTGACCGATTGAACCACAAATGGTGTGCAGGGCGTACCCGGGAACGCCCCGGCCCACGCCCCGCCCGAGCCCCCGGATCAGCTCATGTGCAGGCCGCCGTTGATCGACAGTTCGGCCCCGGTGGTGAAGGCGCCGTCGTCGCTGGCCAGCCAGGTCACCAGCGAGGCCACCTCCTCCGGGCGCCCGAGGCGCTTGACCGGGATGGAGGCGACGATCTTGTCCATCACGTCCTGCCGGATCGCCTTGACCATGTCGGTCATGATGTAGCCGGGGGCGACGGTGTTCACGGTCACGCCCTTGGACGCCACCTCCTGCGCCAGGGCCATCGTGAAGCCGTGCATGCCGGCCTTGGCGGCCGAGTAGTTGGTCTGGCCGAACTGCCCCTTCTCGCCGTTCACCGAGGAGATGTTGACAATGCGGCCCCAGCCCCGGTCCACCATGCCGTCGATCACCTGCTTGGTGACGTTGAACATCGAGTACAGGTTGGTCTTCATCACGCGGTCCCAGTCGTCGTAGGCCATCTTGCGGAATACCGCGTCGCGCGTGATGCCGGCGTTGTTGACCAGGATGTCCACGCGTCCGTGCTCGGCGAACACCTGCTGGAACGCCGCGCAGGTCGACTCCCAGTCGGCCACGTTGCCCTCCGACGCATGGACGTCGAAGCCCTGCGCGCGCATGTCGCGCAGCCAGCCGTCCTTGCGCGGGGAATTGGGTCCGCAGCCGGCGACCACCTTGTGGCCGGCCTCGCACAGCCTGCGGCAGATCGCGGTGCCGATGCCGCCCATGCCTCCGGTGACGTATGCAATCTTCTTGTCCATGTGCTTAGCTCCAAGCGTTGGCGATTCACGGGCCCTGAGGCCCCGGGTTCAGGGGAACGAGGACTCAACGCTCGACCGCGAGCGCCACGCCCATGCCGCCGCCGATGCACAGCGAGGCCAGGCCCTTGCGCGCGTCGCGCTTTTGCATCTCGTGCAGCAGCGTGACCAGGATGCGGCAACCGCTGGCGCCGATCGGATGCCCGATGGCGATGGCGCCGCCGTTGACGTTGACCTTCGAGGTGTCCCAGCCCATCTGCTGGTTCACCGCCAACGCCTGCGCGGCGAAGGCCTCGTTGATTTCCATCAGGTCCAGATCCTGCGCCTTCCAGCCGGCGCGCGACAGGCAGCGGGTGGACGCGGGCACCGGGCCCATGCCCATGTAGGCCGGATCCAGCCCGGCGTTGGCGTAGGCGCGGATGCTGGCCAGCGGGCGCAGCCCCAGCGCGGCGGCGCGGCTGGCGCGCATGACCACCACCGCCGCGGCTCCGTCGTTCAGGCCCGAGGCGTTGCCCGCGGTGACGCTGCCGCCCTTGTCGAAGGCGGGGCGCAATGTGCCCAGGGATTCGGCGGTGACCCCGGCGCGCACGAACTCGTCGGTGGCGAAGGCCACCGGATCACCCTTGCGCTGCGGCAGCATGACCGGCACGATCTCGTCGGCGAAACGCCCCGATTTCTGCGCCGCCTCGGCCTTGTTCTGGCTGGCGGCCGCGAAGGCATCCTGCATCTCGCGCGTGATGCCGTGCTTTTTCGCCACGTTCTCGGCCGTGGTTCCCATGTGATAGTGATTGAACGCGTCCCACAGCCCGTCGTGCACCATGGTGTCGACCAGGTTCCAGTTGCCCATGCGCATGCCGTCGCGCGAGCCCGGCAGCACGTGCGGGGCCGCGCTCATGTTCTCCTGGCCGCCGGCCACGACGATCTCGGCGTCGCCGTCGCGCACCGCCTGTGCGGCCAGCATCACGGCCTTCAGGCCCGAACCGCAGACCTTGTTGATGGTCATGGCCGGCACGCTGTCGGGCAGGCCGCCCTTGATCGAGGCCTGTCGCGCCGGGTTCTGGCCGCAACCGGCCTGCAGCACCTGGCCCAGGATCACCTCCGAGACCGCGCCCGGCTCGATGCCGGCGCGCGCCACCGCCTCGCGCACCACCAGCGCGCCCAGCTCGGCCGCGGAAATCTTGGCCAGCGAGCCGCCGAACTTGCCGACGCCTGTCCGGACGGCGGAAACGATCACGATGTCTTCGCTCATTGCTTCATGCCTCAGATTAAGTTGGGAAACTCCAATGCGACCCACGGCCTCGTCGGCGCGAACTCAGGCCCGCACCCGAACATAACGCCCCGGCGCGTCCTCGATCTTGACGTACCCCCCGCCTCCGTACGCGCGCGGCGCATCGCGCAACGGACCGGCCTGCTCGGCCAGCCAGGCGGCCCAGTCGGGCCACCAGCTGCCTCCGCGCTCCCCGGCGCGCTGCAGCCATGCCTGCGGGTCGGCCGGCAGCGCCTGCGCCTTGCGCGCTCCCCGGGCCGCCGGCGGCAGCCAGTGGCTGCGCTTGCCGCCCGCGGGCGGGTTGATGACCCCGGCGATATGCCCCGAGGCGCCCAGCACGAAGCGCGTGGGTCCGCCCAGGCGCCGCGCCGAGGCGTAGGCCGTGGTCCACGGCACGATGTGATCCTCGCGCGAGGCGTAGACGTAGGCGGGCAGGTCGATGCGCCCCAGGTCCACCGGGGTTGCGCACACGCGCAGCGCATCGGCCACCGGCAGCTTGTTCTCGAGGTAGGTGTTGCGCAGGTACCAGGCGAGGAACGGCCCGGGAAGGTTGGTGCTGTCGGCGTTCCAGTACAACAGATCGAAGGGCGGAGGAGTTTCCCCCTTCAGATAGTTGCCGACCACGTAGTTCCAGGTCAGGTCGTTGGGACGCAGGCTGGAAAAGGCCGCCGCCAGCTCGGAGCCCGCGAGCAGGCCGCCGCGGCCGATGGTGGCCTCGCGCATGGCCACCTGGGCCTCGTCGACGAACACGTCGAGCACCCCGGTGTCCGAGAAGTCCAGCAGCGTGGTCAGGAAGGTCGCGCTGTGCACCGGACGCTGGCCGCGCCGCGCCAGCACCGCCAGCGCGGTGCCCAGCAGCGTGCCGCCGATGCAAAAGCCCAGCGCGTTGATGCCGCCCTCGGTCGGCCGCGGCGGCGTGGCGCCGCGCTTGCGCGTACCGGCCACCGGCGCCTGGCCCGCGGCCGCGGCGATTTCGCCGGTCACGCGCACGGCCTCCAGCACGCCGTGTTCGATGTAGTCGTCCCAGGTCCATTCGCCGCAACTCGCGTCGGGGTTGCGCCAGGACATCAGCAACACCCGGTGGCCCTGCTGCAGCGCGAAGCGCACCAGGGAATTGCTCGGCTGCAGATCCAGGATGTAGTACTTGTTGATGCAGGGCGGAACGATGAGCAGGGGGCGCTCGTGCACGTGGTTCTTCAGCGGCCGGTAGTCGATGAGCTGGAACCACGGGTTCTCGAACACCACCGCGCCCTCGGTGGTGGCCACGTTGCGCCCGATCTCGAACTGGCTTTCGTCGGTCTGGGTCAGCTTGCCGCGCAACAGGTCGCCCAGCAGGTTGTCCATGCCCCGGCGCAGGCTGTCGCCGCCGCTTTGCATCGCCGCCGCCATCGCGTCGGGGTTCAGCGCCCAGACATTGCTCGGCGCCGCGGCGTCCACCCATTGCTGGACCGCGAAACGGATGCGCTGCTGGATCTTGGGATCCGCCTGCACCGCATCGGCCAGTTCCAGCAGCGCGCGCGCGTTGAGCAGGTACAGGGCCGCCGTGTAGGCGGAAAAACGATTGCTGCGCCAGCCCTCGCCGGCGAAGCGCCGGTCGCGCACCTCGGCAGGCCGCGCGCTGCTGTCGAGCAGCCCTACCCAAAGCTCGGCATATTCCTTGCCGAAACGCGCCTGGATGTCGGCCACCCGCGCGGGGTCGAGACGGAACAATGGAGCCCCGGCGGCTCGCAGACTGGTGGCGAAGGCTTGATGCAGGCCCTCGGCGAAGGCCTCGGTGGCCTGCGGCTGATCGACGAAGGGATGGTTTGCAGGGGCCATGGGAAGGTTCGCCGAAGACCGACTCCGGCGCTTGCAGGTCCTGGGACCCTCGGCCCGTGCGCCGGCAAGCCGATCGGAGCGCTGGATGGGAAGGATAGGTCCGAGAACTGTCGATTCTTATGGGCTCGCGACCCGCCTGTGTCGAATGTCACCTGAGCATTCGACCCCTGCGACGGGCAGTTCGCTTGAATGAGCCGGGGTTTTGACCATTCTTGACCAAAGGCCCAGTGGTGTCAACGCGGCGGGAATTCGCGCGGGCCCTGCCCGCGCATGGACTCTGTCGTGCGCGGCGCTCATGTCAGCCAAACCAGGCCGGCCTGTCTGCCGGTGACCCGGTCGCGACGAAAGCTGTAGTACAGGGCGGGATGCGACACGGTACAGACTCCGCCGCCGAGAATGGAGCCGGACGCCAGGCCCACCTGTCGCAGACGCATGCGCGCGAGCGCGAACAGGTCGGCCATCCACTTGCCCGGACGTTCGCCACGCACGAAAGCCCGCGCGGCCGCGAGGTCATGCGCGGTGAAGGCCTCGCGCACTTCGTCGCCGACCTCGAAGCGCGCCGGCCCGATGGCCGGCCCCAACCAGGCCTGCAGTTCCCCCGTGTCGCAGGCGCAGCGCGCGGCCAGCGCGGTCGCGCTGCGCTCGAGCACGCCGGCGCACAGCCCGCGCCAGCCGGCATGGGCCGCCGCCACGCCCCGGCCGTCCGGGGCGGCCAGCAGCACCGGCAGGCAGTCGGCCACCAGCACGCTGGCGGCCACCCCGGCGCGCGTGCTCAGCGCCGCGTCCGCGCGCGGCGCGCCTTCGACCCCGCCGGGCGCGGCGTCGAGGTCGACCACATCGCAACCGTGCACCTGCTCCAGCCAGACCGGTCGCGCGCCGTCGAGCCCGCGCGCGAGAAGCTCGCGGTTCGCCGCCACGGCCCGCGGGTCGTCGCCGACATGGGTACCCAGGTTCATGCCGCCGCCTTCTCCCCCGCCATAGGGGCCCACGCTGCAGCCGCCGGCGCGCCCCGTGAACAGGCCGCGCACCCTCGGATTGCCGGGCCACGTCGCGACCATCCAGCCGGGCGGCCAGGCCGTGCTCACGAGGCCTCCTTCCCGGACGGCGCGTCCCAGTCGCGGCTGTCCAGCGACGCGGCGTCGCCGCCCAGTTCGCCCCACTGCGCGGCGATGTCGGCGGCGACCGGCGAGCGCCATTGCATCCATTCGCCGCTGCGCGGGTGCCGCAGGCGCAGCAGCGCCGCGTGCAGCGCCTGGCGCCGCAGCGCGCAGGCGGCGCCGCGCCGGCCGTACAACGGATCGCCGAGCAGGGGCAGTCCGATGTGTTGCGCATGCACCCGGATCTGGTGGGTACGCCCGCTTTCCAGTACGCAACGCAGCGCGGTGACGGCCCCGGCGGGACCGCGACAGCAACCCAGGGCGCGAAACTGGGTGCGCGCCGGCTTGCCGCCGGCCACCACCGCCATGCGCAGGCGGTCGCGCGGATGGCGCCCGATGGGCGCGTCCACCCAGACCGGCGCGGGCAGCTCGCCCCAGGCCAGCGCGAGGTACTGGCGGCTGATGCTGCGTGCCTGCAACTGACGCACCAGGTCGGTCTGCGCGGCCAGGCTGCGCGCCACGACCATGAGTCCGCTGGTGTCCTTGTCCAGGCGATGCACGATGCCCGCGCGGGGCAGCGCGGCCGATTCGGGAAAGCGCGCCAGCAGTCCGTTGAGCAGCGTGCCGCTCCAGTGCCCCGCCGCGGGGTGCACGACCAGCCCGGCCGGCTTGTCGATCACGGCGAGGTCGGCGTCGCTCCACAGGACGTTCAGCTCGATGGGCTCGGGCGCGAAGGCAGCGGCTTCGGGCTCCTCCGGCAGTTGCAGCAGCAGCCGAGCGCCGGCGCGCGCCTTGCTGCGCGGTTGCCCCTCGGCGTCGCCCATGCGCACCCGTCCGGCCTCGCACCAGGCGCGCAGCCGGCTGCGCGAGAATTCGCCGAACACCTGGGCCAGCACCTTGTCCAGACGCTCTCCGGCGAACTCGGGCGGCACCACCGCCTGCAGGGTCTGAGGCCCGGCGAGCGCCGGATCGGCGGCGTCGTCGGCGTCACCGGATTCCCATTCGGGCGAGGCCGGCGGGGCGACGCTCGCGCCTTCGGACGGGTCGCTCGGATCGCGGGGGGACGGGGACGCGCGCATCGCATCAGCATAGTGCAGCCCCGCGCCGCGCCGACATCCCGAAGGGCAGGCCCCGGCCCGGCCGGGGGGCTTCCTATAATGCCGAGCTTGGCGCCACTTCCTCCCAACCCCGCCGTGAACCGTATCTCCTTCTCGACCGGCGCGATCTGCTCGCGCTGGCTGCTGCGCCTGCTGCTCGCCTCCAGCGTGCTGGCACTGGGCGCCTGCGCGTCCACCGGCGATACCGACATCACCGCGACCTGGTCCGCGGCCAAGCTGTACCGCGAAGCCAGCGATGAAATGGCCAACGGCGCCTACGACACCGCGACCAAGTACTTCGAGAAACTCGAGTCGCGCTATCCCTACGGCATCCTGGCGCAACAGGCGCTGATGGAAGTGGCCTACGGCTACTACAAGCAAGGCGAGCGCGCGCAGGCGGTGGCGGCCTGCGACCGCTTCCTGAAGATCTACCCCAACAATCCCTACGTGGACTACGTGCTCTATCTGAAGGGATTGAGCAATTTCTACGCGAACCAGACGGTGTTCACGAAACTGGCCGACCAGGCCGCCTACGAGCGCGATCAGCGCGGCGCGAAGGCGTCCTACGAGGCCTTCCGCGAGCTGGTCACCCGCTTCCCCGACAGCAAGTACAGCAACGATGCGCGCGAGCGCATGCGCTACATCGTCAATTCGCTGGGCCAGTACGACGCGCACGTGGCGCTGTTCTACTTCAACCGCGGCGCCTACGTGGCCGCGGCCGACCGTGCCCAGGAAACCCTGCGCGAATACCCCGACACGCCGTCCACGCAACTGGCGCTGGGCGTGCTGATGAACAGCTACGATCGCCTCGGCCTGACCCAGTTGCGCGACGACACGCAGCGCGTGCTGCGCCTGAACTATCCCCAGAGCCCGTATCTGAGCGGGCCGCTGCCGACCACCCACCCGTCGTGGTGGCGTCTGTGGTGACGGGAGCCGCCCGGGTCTGAGCGGCGGCTAATCCTGCGCCGCGGGCCCGCGCTGCGACGGCGCGCGCCCGCGCAGGAAGTCCTCGGCCTGCTCCACGGTCTCGACCCGGCCGAACGGCGGCAGGGACCCGAGCAGCCTGCGGCCCCAGCCGGTCGCGGCCAGTCGCTGGTCGCACACCGCCAGCACCCCCCAGTCGTCCTCGCCGCGCACCAGGCGCCCGGCGCCCTGCTGCAGGGCCAGCGCGGCCTGCGGCAGCGAATAGTCCATGAAGCCGCTGCGCCCGGCCGCCTCCAGCCGGGCCAGGCGGGCGGCGACCAGCGGATCGTCCGGCGGCGCGAAGGGCAGCTTGTCGATCACCACCAGGGTGAGCTGCTCGCCGGGAAAGTCCACCCCCTCCCAGAAGCTGTGGCTACCCACGAGGACCGCGCGGGCATCGGCCGCGAAACGTTGCAGCAGCACGGCCTTGGGTTCGCTTCCCTGTTCCAGCACCGTGCGCCCGGGCGGCAGCAGCTCGCGCAGCCGGGCGGCGATGCGCCCCATCGCGCGCAGGGTCGTGGTGAGCACGAAACTGCCGCCAGGATTGGCCGCGACCAGACGCGCGGCGAGTTCGGCCACCCGCGTGGAATGCTCGGGGTCGGCGGGCCGGAAACCGCGCCCGGGCACCAGCAGCCGGGTCTGCGCCGCGTAATCGAAGGGACTGGGCACGCGCAGCTCGCGCAGACGCGGCGCCTGGGCGTCGTCCAGCGGCTGCACGGCCACGCTGCTGTCGCCCAGGCCCAGGCGCGCGCGGGCATAGCGGAAACTGCCGTCCAGGGTCAGCGTGGCCGAGACCAGCACCCAGGCCTGCGCGCGCTCGGCCAGCAGCGCGGAGAACGCCGGCCCGATGCCCAGCGGCGTGGACAGCAGGCGCAGGTGGTGCGTGCCCACGTCCAGCCAGCGCACGCTGTCGGCGGCGCCGGATGCCGCCGGCTCGCCCGCGGACGCCTGTTCTGCGGCGGCATCGTGCGGCCCCAGTTGCCAGGTCGCCAGCAGGCGCTGCTGCTCGCGGCAGCGCTCGGCCAGGCGGGTGAACTCCGGCGCGGCCTCCTCCACGTGCAGCAGCGCGCCCAGCAGCGCCTCCAGTTGCCCCTGCCAGGTCCGCAGCGCCTCCCCCCAGCCCGGCAGGGCCTGCGCCTGCACCCAGTCCAGGCGTGCCGGCCCCGGCCGCGGGGAGACACCTCCCCGGGCCCGGGCCTCGCCCGGCGCGGCCGCCTCGCCCGCCGCGCACAGTCGCAGGTCGCGCGCCGCCTTGGTCAGCCCGGCGGCCAGCATCGGCCAGTCGGCCAGTCCGCGCGCATGCTGCAAGCCGCAGGCCTGGGCATCGCGCGCCAGTTCCTGGGCCTGCGCGGTGCCGACGGCGCTGCCCAGGAATTGCGCGCCGATATCGGCGAGTTGGTGCGCTTCGTCGAGCACCACCGTGGTGGCCGCCGGCAGCAGCTCGGCCACGCCGTCGCCGCGCAGCGCCAGGTCGGCGAAGAACAGGTGATGGTTGACCACCACGACGTCCGAGGCCAGGGCCTCGCGGCGCGCCTTCATCACGAAACAGGCCCGGAAATCGGGGCATTCCGAGCCCAGGCAGTTGTCGCGCGTGGACGTCACCAGCGGCAGCACCGGCGAGTTCTCGTCCAGGCCGGCCAGTCCCGAGAGGTCGCCGTCGGGCGAGGCGGCGGCGAAACGCGCCACCTGCCGCAGTTCCTGCACCGCGCGCCGGCTGTCCAGCAGCCCGTCCTGCTGCGCACGCTTGAGCCGGTAATGGCATACGTAGTTGGCGCGCCCCTTGAGCACCGTGCTGCGCACTTGCAGACCCAGCGCCTGGCAGGCCAGCGGCAGATCCTTGCGATACAGCTGGTCCTGCAGCGCGCGGGTTGCGGTGGACACGATCACGCGCTCGCCGTGCAGCAACGCGGGCACCAGATAGGCCAGGGTCTTGCCGGTTCCGGTTCCGGCCTCGGCCAGCAGGATGCCGCGATGTTCGATGGCCTCGCGCACCGCATCGGCCAGCGCCTGCTGGCCGGGGCGGGCACGCCAGCCCGGCAGCGCGCCGGCCAGCAGCCCGTGCGCCCCCCACAAGGGGTCGTCCTGGGAGCGGACATCGTCGGCAGCCGCGTCGGCATGCCTACAATGTCCTGGAACATGCTCGGGCGGTTTCAAACGGGCGGGTACGGCGCGCGGGCCGGGCTCGGGATGGTTCCCCGGCGGTCGCCGCGCATCGCGAGTGCAACGACGGCCGGGAGCGTGCGTGGGTAAGGTAGTCGACCCAGGGTGTGCCCGGGATTGTAGGGATCGGCGATCCGCCCCATGAAACCAGCGCCTACGCGCCTGCAACTTCAGGCCTCCATCGGAACCCATCGCGGCGACCGCGAATACCAGCAGGACCGCGTGGAGGTGCTGGCGCACCCGCGGCTGCGCGGCGCGCTGCTGGCGGTGGTCGCCGACGGCATGGGCGGGCGCAGCGGCGGGCGCATGGCCGCCGACCAGGTGATCATCACCGCCTCGCAGCTGTTCGAGCGCTACATCCCCGGCGCCGACGATCCGCTGGAACTGCTCAGGACCATCCTGCAGGAAGCCCACACGATGATCCGCCTGACGGCGATCTCGGCCGAGCAGGAGCCGCATTCGACCGTGGCCTGCGTGCTGCTGCATCCCGACGGCGCCTGCTGGTGGGCCCATGTCGGCGATTCGCGCATCCATCTGTTTCGCGGCGGCCACCTGCAACGCCGCACCCGCGACCATTCCTACGTGCAGGACCTGGTCGACGCGGGGGAACTGACCGAAGCCGCGGCGCGCAATCATCCGATGAGCAACGTGCTCACCGCCAGCCTGGGAACCGCCGAGGACCCGCCGCTTTGCTTCGATTCGCTGCATCTGCAGGGTGGCGACGCCCTGCTGCTGTGCACCGACGGCGTCTGGCACTACTTCGGCGACCACGAACTGGGCGCCACGGTGGACACCCTGGAGCCGCGCGAGGCCTGCGAGAACCTGATCGGCAAGGCACGTCTGCGCGCGTCCGGGCGGGGCGACAACCTGTCGCTCGCCGTCATCCGCCTGCTGTCCCGGCAAGCGGCCGCGCCGCCGCCACCGCATCCCCGCATCGAATTCCCGCCGCTGGACGAGGCGCCCGCGCGCAAGCCCGGCAAGCGCTGAACGACTCGACCGCCGCGGGTGCTCAGCGCGGCGCCCGCAGCGGCCCCGAGGCCGGCGGAACCGGCAGCGCCGGCGCCTCGCTACCCTGCTGGGCCCGGGCGCGTTCGCGCAATCGTTGGTAGGACTGCTCGCGTTGCAGGCTCTCGTTGCGCGCGGCGCGCGCCTCCGAGGCGCTCTGCAGGGGCTGGCGGGCCGCGCGCGGCGCGGGAGCCACCGGCCGGGCCGGCATGCGCGCCGGCGCCGACGGTGCCGGCGGGCGCGGCTGGGCCGCGCGCAGGGCTTCGTCCCGTGCACGCGCGGCGAGATTGGCGCGCACGCGCTCGCGCTCCTGCTCGGCCCGTTGCTCGCGATCCAGCAAGTCCAGCTTGCGCTGGCGCTCGGCCAGTGCGCGATCCAGCCGGCGATGGCGCGTGGCCGCCTGGTCCAGACAGGCGAAGACCTGGAAGCGGTGCATGCAGGCCGCGCGCTCGGCGGCGTAGTCCCGCGCCAGGCTCTGGCGCTCGGCTTGCAGCCGGCGGCGCTCGAGCTCGCGTGTCCGGAAGCCGGCCTGCACCTGCGAGGCCGTCGGCGCGGGAGGGCTCACGGGAGCCGACGCGGTCGGCCCCGGCGTCGGTGCATCCCCGGCACGCGCCGGCTCCGACGACAGGAACAGGCACGGCAGGCAGGCGAGCACGGCGGCGCGAAACAGGCGATTCATCAGGTCAGTGCGGTGTTCACCTCGCGCCGCTGCCGCTCCAGGTACGCCGGAGTCTGCATCTCCAGCAGGCGCGAGACGGTACGCTCGAATTCGTAGGCCAGAGTTCCCGCAGCATACAGCGCGCCCGGCTCGACTTCGGCCGACATCACCAACTTCACGCCGCGGTCGTACAGAACGTCCACCAGCAGGGTGAAGCGCCGCGCCGCGGTGGCCATCTCCGGCCCCATGCGGGGCACCCCGCTGAGCAGCAGGGTGTGGAAGCGCGTGCTCAGCTCCAGGTAGTCGTTCTGCGAACGCGGGGTGTTGCACAGGGTCTGGAAATCGAACCAGGCCACTCCGCCCGAGCGGCGCAGCGCCGGCAGGGTGCGCTGCTCGACCACCAGCACCGGGTTCTCGTCGCCGCCTTCGGCCAGGCGTTCATAGCTGGCGCGCATGGCCGTCTCGGCCGCCTCTCCCAGCGGGTGGTGGTAGACGGTCATGCCGCGCAGCGCCTGTTGCCGGTAGTCGATACCGGCATCCACGCGCAGCACGTCCATGTGCGCCTTCAGGCGCTCGATGGCCGGCAGGATGCGGTCGCGATGCAGGCCGTCGGGGTACAGACCGTCCGGGTGGAAATTGCTCGTGGCCATCAGCACCACGCCGTCCTCGAACAACCCTTGCAGCAGGCGGTCGAGGATCATCGCGTCGGTCACGTCGCTGATGTGGAACTCGTCGAAGCAGATCAGGCGAAAGCGCCGCGCGATGCGCCTGGACAGCTCCTGCAGCGGATTGGCCGTGCCCTGCAGCCCGGCGAGCTCGCGCTGCACCTCGCGCATGAACTCGTGGAAATGCAGTCGGGTCTTGCGCACCACCGGAACGGTGGCGTAGAAGGCGTCCATGAGGAAGCTCTTGCCCCGCCCGACGCCGCCCCACAGGTACACGCCTCGAGGCAGTTCGGGGTGCACGAGCAGGCGCCGCACCGCGCTGGAGCGACGCGACTTGTAGGCGGTCCACTCGTCGTAGGCGAACTGCAGGCGCTCGATCGCGGCGCGCTGCGCCGCGTCGGCCACGAAGCCGCGCTCGCCCAGGTACGCCAGGGCGTGGTCGGTGACGTTCATCGCGGGGGCACGCGGTGCCGGCACGCGCGCCTGCACCGCGCGCGGGGGCCGGCAGCCGGCTTCAGAAGTTCAGCGTCCGCCCGTCGGTGGCCAGCGCGGCTTCCTTCATCGCCTCCGACAGCGTCGGGTGGGCGTGGCAGATGCGCGCGATGTCCTCGGCGCTGGCCTTGAACTCCATGGCCACCGCCGCCTCGGCGATCAGTTCGGAGGCCATCGGGCCGATCACGTGCACGCCCAGGATCTCGTCCGTGGTCGCGTCGCTGAGCATTTTCACGAAACCGGTCGTGTCGCCCAGCGCGCGCGCGCGGCCGTTGGCCATGAAGGGGAAGCTTCCGGACTTGTAGGCGCGACCCGCGGCCTTCAGGGCCTGCTCGGTCTGCCCCACCCAGGCGATTTCCGGGCTGGTGTAGATCACCCAGGGCACGGTGTTGAAGTCCACGTGGGGCTTCTGTCCGGCCAGGCGCTCGGCCACCGCCACGCCCTCCTCCTCGGCCTTGTGCGCCAGCATCGGGCCGCGCACCACGTCGCCGATGGCCCAGACGCCGGGCACCTCGGTGCGGCAGTCGCCGTCGACCACGACGAAACCGCGCTCGTCGGTCTTCACCCCCACCTTGTCGAGCTGCAGGCCCTCGGTATGGGGCACGCGGCCGATGGACACCATCAGCGCATCGACCTCCAGGGTCTGCTCGGCGCCCTTGGCGTCGGCGTAGCGAAGCTTCACCGGGCCGTTCTTCGCCGCCGGCTTGACCTCGGCGATCTTCACGCCGAGCTGGATGTCCAGGCCCTGGCGCGTGAACTGCTTCATGGCCTCCTTGGCCACCTGCGCGTCGGCCGCGCCGAGGAACTCGGGCAGGGCCTCCAGCACGGTGACCTTGGCCCCCAGGCGGCGCCACACCGAGCCCATCTCCAGCCCGATGACCCCGGCGCCGATGATGCCCATGCGCTCGGGCACCTTCTGCAGCGCCAGCGCGCCGGTGTTCGACAACACCCGCTTCTCGTCGAATTCCACCCCCGGCAGCGCGCGCGGGCGCGAGCCGGTGGCGACGATCACGTGGCGCGCGCGCAGCGTGGCCTTGTCGGCGCCCGAGACCTCGATCTCGAAGCCGCCGTCCACCTTGGCGGCGAAGGCCGCGCGGCCGTGCAGGAACTTGACCTTGTTCTTCTTGAACAGGTAGAGGATGCCGTCGTTGTTCTGGCGCACCACCTGCTGCTTGCGCGCCAGCATGCGCGCCAGGTCGAGCTTGACCGAGCCCACCTCGATGCCGTGCTCGGCCATGCCGTGCCCGATGTGCTCGTAGTGCTCGGAGGACTGCAGCATGGCCTTCGACGGGATGCAGCCCACGTTGGTGCAGGTGCCTCCCGGCGCGGGGCCGCCGTCGTCGCGGCTCCATTCGTCGATGCAGGCCACCGACAATCCCAGCTGGGCGGCGCGGATGGCGGCGATGTAGCCGCCGGGGCCGGCGCCGATGACGATCAGATCGTGGTCCATCGCGCGCCTCACAGGTTGAGCAGCAGACGCGCCGGATCTTCCAGCGCCTCCTTCATGGCCACCAGGCCCAGCACCGCTTCGCGTCCGTCGATGATGCGGTGGTCGTAGCTCATCGCCAGGTAGTTGATCGGGCGGATCACGACCTGCCCGTTCTCGACCACCGGACGGTCCTTGGTCGCGTGCACGCCCAGGATCGCCGCCTGCGGCGGGTTGATGATCGGGGTCGACAGCATGGAGCCGAACACGCCTCCGTTGCTGATGGAGAAGGTGCCGCCGGTGAGGTCCTCGATGGCCAGCTTGCCGTCGCGGGCCTTCACGCCGAACTCGGCGATCTGGCGCTCGATGTCGGCGAAGCTGAGCTGGTCGACGTTGCGCAGGATGGGCACCACCAGGCCGCGCGGGCTGCCCACCGCGATGCCGATGTCGAAGTAGCCGTGGTAGAGGATGTCGTTGCCGTCGACCGAGGCGTTGAGGATCGGGTACTTGCGCAGCGCGTGCACCGCGGCCTTGACGAAGAAGCTCATGAAACCGAGCTTGACCCCGTGTTCCTTCTCGAAGCGGTCCTTGTGCGCGTTGCGCAGGTCCATGACCGGCTTCATGTTCACCTCGTTGAAGGTGGTCAGGATGGCGTTCTCGGACTGCGACTGCACCAGGCGCTGCGCGATGCGCGCGCGCAGGCGGCTCATCGGCACGCGCTGCTCGGGGCGCTCGTCGTAGGCCGAGAGGTCCACGCGCGCGTCCACCTGCGGCAGCGCCTGCGGGGTGTTGAACGGGGCGCTGGCGGCCGCCGCGGCCGCGGCCGGCGCAGCCGCCTTCGCCGCGGTCGCGTTCAGCGCGTCGCCCTTGGTCACGCGCCCGCCGCGGCCGCTGCCCGCGACCGAGCCGGGATCGATGCCCTGCTCGCCCAGGATCTTCGCGGCAGCGGGCATCGCCACGCCGGAGCTAGAAGCCGCGGGGGCAGCCGGTGCCGCGGCGGCGGTCGCGGCGGCCGGCGCGGCAGCCGCGGGAGCGGAGGCGGCGGCCGGCGCGGCGGAGGCCTTGGCCTCGGTGTCGATGGTGGCGATCACCTCGTCGGCGACCACGGTCGCGCCGTCGCCCTTGACGATGGCGGCCAGCACGCCGGCGGCCGGCGCCGGCACTTCGAGCACGACCTTGTCGGTCTCGATCTCGATCAGGATCTCGTCCTGCGCCACGGCTTCGCCGGGCTTTTTCTTCCACTGCAGCAACGTGGCCTCGGCCACGGATTCGGAAAGCTGGGGAACCTTGACATCAATCTGTGCCATGGTGGAGTCTCGCGATGGGTAGGTGTTGTGTGTTGTGGCGAGCGAGGCTGCGGAGGCGGCGCGCCGGGAAACAGGTGCGCGCATGCCGGGGCCGGTTCGGTGCGGTCCCGGCACGCGCGCTCATGCCCGCGCGCCGCGTGCGCAGGCTCACTTGGTGAGTACGAAGCCCTTGAGCTTGCCGAAGGCGGCGGCGAGCAATTCCTTTTGCTGCTCCGCGTGCTTGGCGTAGTAGCCCACCGCGGTGGATGCCGAGGCCGGCCGTCCGGCGTAGCCCAGGCGCTGGCCTTCCTGCAGGTTCTCGTGCACGTGGTGCTGGATGAAGAACCACGAACCCTGGTTCTGCGGCTCGTCCTGGCACCACACGACGTCGCGCAGGTTGGGGTAGCGGCGCAGTTCGGCCGCGAAGGCCTTGTGCGGGAAGGGATAGAGCTGCTCCAGGCGCACGATGGCCACGTCGTGAAGCTCGCGCTGGCGGCGCTCGGCGAGCAGGTCGTAGTACACGCGGCCGCTGCAGGCGACCACGCGCTTGACCTTCGCGTCGTCGAGCTCGTCGCGCTCGCCCAGCACGGTGTGGAAATGGCTGTTCGCCAGGTCGCTGAGATCCGAACGCGCTTCCGGGTGGCGCAGCAACGACTTCGGGGTCATGATCACCAGCGGCTTGCGGAACTGGCGGATCATCTGCCGGCGCAGCAGATGGAAGATCTGCGCCGGGTTGGTCGGCTGGCACACCTGCATGTTGGTCTCGGCGCACAGCTGCAGGTAGCGCTCGAGGCGCGCCGAGGAGTGCTCGGGGCCCTGGCCTTCGTAGCCGTGCGGCAGCATCAGGGTCAGGCCCGAGGCGCGGCCCCACTTGACCTCGCCGGCCGAGATGAACTGGTCGATCAGCACCTGCGCGCCGTTGGCGAAATCGCCGAACTGGGCTTCCCAGATCACCAGGGTGTTGGGATCGGCGGTGGAGTAGCCGTACTCGAAGCCCAGCACCGCCTCTTCCGACAGGATGGAGTCGATGACCACGAACGGGGCCTGGTCCTCCGAGACGTTCTGCAGCGGCACGTAGGTGCCGGCGTCCCAGCGCTCGCGCTTCTGGTCGTGCAGCACGGCGTGGCGATGGCTGAAGGTGCCGCGCCCGCAGTCCTCGCCCGACAGGCGCACCGGATAGCCGTTGGCCACCAGCGAGGCGAAGGCCAGGTGCTCGCCCATGCCCCAGTCGAGGCTGAGCTCGCCGCGGCCCATGCGCGCGCGGTCGGCCACGACCTTCTCCACCAGCGTATGCAGCTTCATGTCCGCCGGCACGGTGGTGATGCGCTCGGCCAGGCGCTTGAGCTCGGTCATCGGCAGCGAGGTGTCGGCGCTGTCGGTCCACTTGCGGTTGAGGAAATTGCTCCAGTCCACCGCGAACTTGCTCTTGTAGTTCGACAGCACCGGCTCGAGCGCGCGCTCGCCGTCCTCCATCGCCTGGCGGAAGCCCTGCACCATGGCGTCCGCGTCGGTATCGCTGATCACGCCCTGGCTGGCCAGGCGGTCGGCGTAGAGCTTGCGCGTGCCCGGGTGGGCGGCGATCTTCTTGTACATCAGCGGCTGGGTCACCGCCGGGGTGTCCTGCTCGTTGTGGCCAAGCTTGCGGAAGCACACGATGTCCACCACCACGTCGTGGCCGAACTCGGCGCGGTAGTCCACCGCGAGCTCGCAGCACAGCGCCACGGCTTCGGGATCGTCGCCGTTGACGTGGAGGATCGGCGCCTCGATCATCTTCACCACGTCGGTGCAGTACAGCGTGGAGCGCGCGTCGCGCGGATCCGAGGTGGTGAACCCGATCTGGTTGTTGATGACGATGTGCAGCGTGCCGCCGGTCGAATAGCCGCGGGTCTGCGCCAGCGCCAGGGTCTCCATGACCACGCCCTGCCCGGCGAACGAGGCGTCGCCGTGCACCAGCACCGGCAGCACCTGCTCGCCGCGCTTGTCGCCGCGACGCTCCTGGCGCGCGCGCACCGAGCCCTCGACCACCGGGTTGACGATTTCCAGGTGCGAGGGGTTGAAGGCCAGTGAAAGGTGGATCGGACCCGACGGGGTCGACACGTCGCTGGAGAAACCCTGGTGGTACTTGACGTCGCCCGACGGCAGGTCGGAGGCGTGCTTGCCCTCGAACTCGTCGAACAGGTCCTTCGGGCGCTTGCCCAGGGTGTTCACCAGCACGTTCAGGCGCCCGCGGTGCGCCATGCCGATGATCACTTCCTGCGCGCCGCGCTCGGCGCCGCGCTGGATGACCTCGTCCATGCCGACGATGAAGCTCTCGCCGCCTTCCAGCGAGAAGCGCTTCTGGCCCACGTAGCGCGTGGCCAGGTAGCGCTCCAGGCCTTCGGCCGCGGTCAGCTTGTCCAGGATGTCGCGCTTCTTCTCCGCGCTCATGCTGGGGCGCGTGCGGGTGCTCTCCAGGCGCTGCTGCCACCAGCGCTTCTGGCCCTGGTCGCTGAGGTACATGAACTCGGCGCCGATCGAGCCGCAGTAGGTTTCGTGCAGGTTGTTGATGAGCTCCCGCAGGGTCATCGCCTCCTGGCCGAAATAGGTGTTGCTGACGTTGAAGCTGGTTTCCAGGTCGGCGTCGGTGAAGCCGTAGAAGGAAGGCTCCAGGTCGGGAATCTGGGGGCGCTCGGCGCGCTTGAGGGGATCGAGATCCGCCCAGCGCACGCCGACGTTGCGGTAGGCCGCGATCAGTTGCTGCGCGGCAACGCGCTTGCGCGCGAGCTCGACGTCGGCGCCGAGCTGGATCGCGCGCGCCGGCCCGCTGCGGGCGCGCTGCGCGAAGGCCGACACCACCGGTGCGTGCGGGATGTCGCGGGAATTGCTGCCGTCCACCGCCGGCACGTGCTGCAACGCGTCGAAGTAGTCCCGCCAATGATCGGGAACCGCGCCCGGATTGGCCAGATAGGTTTCGTACAGCTCCTCGACATAGGGAGCGTTGCCGCCGAACAGATAGGAGTTCGCGCGTTGCTGCTGAATGGTCATGGTGAGCTCACTGGGTCGCCGGGTACCCCGGCATGGAGTGGGTGAAGCACCACGCACGCGACCGGGTACCCCACGCGCGTGCACAGCGGTCCGATGACACTGAACCAGATCGCACTTTAGCAGCGCTTTTGACGCGACGCAAAAAGCCGCATCGTGGCGTCGGCCCGCGAAAACAAATAAAAGTTGTCATCAAGACACATTTTGCGAATTTTATCAATGGGCCGGCTTGGGTACGCAGGATGACACGCCATCGGCAGTGCCGTGTCTCGCGCTCCGGATCGCCAACTCCCTGTTGCCCTTGACCCCGGTCAGGCACGGGCGCCCGGGTCGGCAGTGCCCGCATGCGGCCCGGGCCGCCGCCGCGATCGCGCGCCCTGGAATTTCCTTGCGCCGACACCACGCCCTTGCCAGCGCGCGGTCGCCGCGCGGAATCCGCTCAGGGCGCGCAAACGGGATCGATTCGCCCGCGGCTGCGCGACCGCATATTGTCCGCCCCTCCATATTCACGCAAATAAATCGCGCCCGGAAATCGCCAGATCATTTTCCTGCGATTTTCTATCCGTGATTAAACGTGCATTCCGGCGCCAGCGCGTTGAATTGAGACTTACCGCTTTGCAAAATGGATTCGCAACGCAACTCGAGCCCGAAATCATTCGGGATCGCTTCCCGATCTAGGAGCCAAGCACATGAATACGTCTCGAATCCTTGCCTGCGCCGTCGCGGCGGCGGCCCTGAGCCTGGGTGGCTGCGGTGGCGGCGGAAGCAGCGGCGGAAGCGGCCCGACCCCCAAGCCTCCCGGCCCTCCCACTCCTCCGACGCCGCTCAAGTACTCGATCGGCGGCACCGCCACGGGTATCACCGGCCCAGGCCTGTCCTTGCTCGACAATGGCACCGACCTGCTCTCCATTTCCGCCGCGGGCCCCTTCGTATTCCCGACCCTTCTGTCCGATGGCGCCACGTACGACGTGACCGTTTCGACGGCACCGCCGACCCTGAACTGCACGACCACGTCGGGCAGCGGCACGGTCGCGAAGGCTGATGTGGGAAATGTCGTGGTGATCTGCAATGCTCGCAGCTATGCCGAGATCGCCGCCGACAGCGCGGGCGGCGCTTCGGTCTCGGGGAAGGTGGCGGTCGGCGCTGACGGCACCGTCTATTTCGCCACCGCGAATAACGTCGCGTCCGGCGGATCCGGCGGTCTTTATTCGCTGGCCCCTGGCGCCAGCACGGCGGTCCTGCTGCACGCCTTCGGCGGCAGCACCAGCGACGGCGGGAATCCGGTCGGCCTGACCCTGTCGCCCGACGGAAGCACCTTGTACGGGATCACCAGCGAGTGGGGCGCGCATGGCAGCGCCACCAGCGGCGGTACCCTCTATTCTTATTCACTGACCAGCGGCACCTACACGGTCCTGGTCAACTTCGGGGCCACGCCGAGCGACGGGCAGACCCCCTTCGTACCGCCGATTTTCGGCAGCGACGGCATGCTCTACGGAACCACCTCGGCCGGCGGCAGCGCAGGCGCGGGCACCTTCTATCGCTACGACCCGAGCAACGGAACCTACACGGTCCTGTACCAGTTCGCCGGACAACCCAGCGACGCCGGATCGCCGTACCAGTTGATCCAGGATGGCGCCAACGTGTTCTACGGCGCGGGCAACGGCGGCGGCTTGCACAACGTCGGCACGGTATTCCGATTGAACGTGTCGGGCAACACCGCGACCGACACCGTCCTGCACAATTTCGGCGGCACGGTCGCCGGTCAGGCCGATGGCTCCAACGCCTTCGGCGTGGTCAAGGCCAGCGACGGACGGCTCTACGGCGCGACCTACAGCGGCGGGACCAACGGCGACGGGGTCATCTACGCCATGAACACCGACGGCAGCGGCTACACCATCCTGTACAACTTCGTGGGTGGGGCCAGCGACGGTGCGAATTCCTGGGGCGGGGTCGTCCAGGGCACCGACGGCAAACTGTACGGTCTGACGACGGCCGGGGGTTCAGCCAATGGCGGCACGCTGTGGGACTTCACCACCTCGGGCCGTTTCACCCTGGTGCACTCCTTCGGCACCTCCAGTGGGGGAACCAGCCCGCAGAACACTCCGCTGACCATGCTGCCCGACGGACGCATCTATGGCGGCACCGCCAGTGGCGGTCCCGGCAACAACGGGGTGCTCTGGAGTTACCAGTAAGCGAGCAGGAACCGGCAGGCACGCGGCGGGGGCCTGGCCGAAGGCCGGCACCCGCCGCGGCCTGAGCGGAGGCGGGTCGGGCCGCCTCGGTCGCGGGGGGTGTCGCGGGTCGCGGCACCCCCTGCTTTGCCGCGCCCGGGCGCGCGGCCCCCTCCGGTACTTCAACAGCCTGACTAGGCTCGATGGCCTTGTCGCGCAAGCGTTTCACGCCACTCCCCTGCGCGATGTGAGGCTTCGGTTGAATCACCATCTGTCGCTTTGCACAATGGATTCGTGACATTGTTGTCCGCAACTTGTCCGGAATCCCTTCCCGAACCAGGAGCAAAGCCCATGAACTCGCCTCGAATCCTTGCCTGCGCCGTCGCGGCAACCGCCCTGAGTCTGGGCGGCTGCGGAGGCGGCGGAGGCGGCGGACCGACCCCGATCCCTCCCTCGACCCAGTTCTCCGTCGGCGGCACCGCCACCGGCATCGCCGGCCCCGGGCTGTCCCTGCTCAACAACGGCGCCGACCTGCTGGCCATCGGCGGGCCGGGCCCCTTCGCCTTCACGACCCTGCTGAACGACGGCGCCGCCTATGACGTGACCGTCGCCACCGCGCCGCCGACCCTGGCCTGCTCGACCAGCGCCGGCAGCGGCACGATCGCCAAGGCCGATGTCACCGATGTGGCGGTGAACTGCGCGGCGCGCAGCTATTCATCGGTCTCGGCCGACACCGGCGGCGGCGACTCGACGTCCGGGAGGGTCGTGGTCGGCCGCGACGGGACCATCTATTTCGTCACCTGGAAAAACGTCGCCTCCGGAGGAAGCGGTGGTCTGTACTCGCTCGCACCGGGCTCCAGCACCGCGGTGCTGCTGCACGCCTTCGCCGGCGGCACCAGCGACGGCGCCAACCCCGCCGGTCTCACCCTGTCGCCCGACGGCACCACGCTGTACGGCGCCACGAACGGAGGCGGCTCCAACGGCGGCGGCACCCTGTATTCCTACACCATCGCCAACGGCGCCTACACCACCCTGCACGAGTTCGGCGCAGGCACCGACGGCATCAAACCCCTGGTCCCGCCGGAATTCGCCAGCAGCAACCTGCTCTACGGAGTCACGAATGCCGGCGGATCCGCGGGTTACGGGGTCGTGTACAACTACGAGCTGAGCACCGGCACGTACACCGTGCTCTACACGTTCGCCGGCGGCACCGCCGACGGCGCGAACCCGCTCGGAGGGCCCGTGCTCAGCAACGGCGTCTACTACGGCGCGTTGACCGGGGGCGGGGCGAACAACAAGGGCGCGATCTACAAGCTCGTCATGTCCGGGGGCACGGCCACCGAGACCATCCTGCACGATTTCGGCGGAACCGTGGGCAGCCAGACCGACGGCATCGAACCCTTCAATGTGATCCTCGGCCCCAACGGCATGCTCTACGGCGCGACCAACACCGGCGGGGCCAACTCCGACGGAATCGTGTTCAGCATGAACACCGACGGCAGCAACTACACCATCCTGCACGACTTCGCGGGCGGGACCGGCGACGGTGCGAACGCCTGGGGCGGAGTCGTTCTGGGCACGGACGGCAAGATCTACGGCGAGACCTCGGGCGGCGGCGCCTACAACGGCGGCACCCTTTGGAGCCTCACGCCTTCGGGAACCTTGACCCTGCTGCACTCCTTCGGGGGAACCGGAGACGGCATCGACCCGACGAGCTGCTCCATGAGCCTGCTGCCCGATGGGCGCATCTACGGCGGCAGCACCGAGGGCGGCGACAACAGCCGCGGCACCGTCTGGAGTTTCCAGTAAGCGAACGCTTCCTGGCGCCGGGCCTCGGCCCGGCGCCAGGGGTGCAGGCGGCCGGATGCCGCCCGGGCATCCCGGGCGTGTGCCTCGGCCGCCGCTTCCTCAGACAGCCAGGCCCGCGTTGCCCTTGACCCCGATCAGCCGCGGCTGGTTGGGCTTCAGGGGTTTGATGCTGGGGTTGTGCTTGAGGTATTCCTCGACCACTTCCCAGATCGGCGGGTTGCTCTTGTTCGCCGAGGCCTGCTGCACCGGCGCCCAGCCGGCGACCTTGTAGGTCTTCTTCGGGTCGATGAGCTTGCCGTTCAGGCGCATGTCCTGGATGCGATTGCCCTGCTTCTGCCCGGGTTCGCAGGCATAGGTCAGCGCACCCACGCGCACCATGTCCCCACCCTGCTGGTAGTAGGGATCGGGGTTGAACAGGTTGTCGCAGACGTCTTCCATCACCGCCTTCACCGTGGCGCCGGTCATCTCGGTCAGGGTGCAGTAGGGGTAGGTGATGGCCAGCTGGGTCATCAGCGCCTCGCGCGTGATGGGCTCGCCCGGCAGCAGGCTGCCGCCCCAGCGGAATCCCGGGGAGAAGGCCAGGTCGCCGCCGCGCACCGCCAGCATCGCGTCCAGCACCAGCTGATCCCAGGTGCCGTTGAAGTTGCCGCGGCGGTACAGCACGCCCTCGGTGTGCGCCAGCACCTCGGTGAGCTTGCTCTCGTAGGGCGCGCGGTGCTTCTTGATCAGCGCCTCCATGTCCGGGTCGGCCGGCAGCAGGTTCGAGAACACCGGCAGCAGGCGGTACTTGTAGCCCACCATCTTGCCCCCGCGCACGTCGAAGTCCATGACCGCCAGGAACTTGCCGTGCGAACCCGCGTTGGTCACCAGGGTCATGCCGCCGGAGGGCCGGCGAACTTCCACCGCCACCGCCTCGCCGTCGTGGGTATGGCCGCCGAAGATGCAGTCGATGCCCTCGACCATGCTGGCCATCTTGCGGTCCACGTCCATGCCGTTGTGCGACAGCACGACCACCAGTTGCGCCCCCTTGGCGCGCACTTCCTTGACCACCTTCTGCATGTGGTCCGTGTCGATGCCGAAGGTCCAGTCGGGCGTCAGGTAGGCCGGATTGGCGATGGGCGTGTAGGGGAAGGCCTGGCCGATCACCGCCACCTGCACCCCGTTCATCTGCTTCATCGTGTAGTACGGGAACACCGGATCGCCGAAATCGGAGGTCTTGACGTTCTGCGCGACGAAATCGATACGGCCCTTGAAGTCCTTGGCCAGCACCTGCTTGACCCGCTCCTGGCCGTAGGTGAACTCCCAGTGCGCGGTCATCACGTCCACGCCCAGCTGCAGCTGCGCGTCGATCATGTCCTGGCCTTCGGTCCACAGTGACAGGCCCGTGCCCTGCCAGGTATCGCCGCCGTCGAGCAGCAGAGCGCCGGGGCGGGCGGCCTTCAGGCGCTTGACCAGCGTGGCCAGGTGGGCGTAGCCGCCCATCCTGCCGTACTGCTTGGCCGCGCGCTCGAAGTCCAGATAGGTGAAGGCGTAGGACTCGCGCGTGTTGGGCTTGAAGCCCACGCGCTTGAGGTAGTCCGCTCCCACCAGGTGCGGCAGGTGGCCGCTCATGGAGCCCACGCCGATGTTCACGCTGGGCTCGCGGAAGTACAGCGGCTGCAGGTGCGCGTGGCTGTCGGTCATGTGCAGGAAGTGCACATTGCCGCTGACCGGCGGGCTGTACAGCGCGTCGACCTCGGCGGCGCTGGCCTCGCGCATCAGGGGGAAACCGCTGGCGCCGGCCGCGGCCAGCACGCTCAGGAATTCGCGGCGGGTAATGCTCATGATGACGGATCCTCGACGAAAAAAAGCCCGCCGATGCAGCGTGGCGGGCAGCGCGGCACGACCGGGCCGCGCGAGGCGGCACCGGATCTGGAAAATCCCTACTTGTTGACCGGAGAGTTCGGATCCATCAGCAGGGCCATCACGTCCTTCATCTGCTGTTCGGTCAGGATCTTGTGGGCTCCGAAGGGCGGCATGTAGCTGCAGGCGTTGAAGGCCTCGGAGTTGTAGATGCGCGCCCAGGTGTACTTCAGGATGGCCTCGCTGTCGCCACGCAGCTTCGCGTAGTGGTACAGCTCGGGGCCGATGTTGCCCTGCGACGGATCGTTGGCGATCATCTTGTGGCAGGCCAGGCAGTTGCCGCCGTTGGGGCTGCCGGGCTTGTCGCTCCACTGCATGCCCTTGCCGTCCTCGGCGATCTTCAGGCCTTCCTTCCAGTTGCCCAGGTACTTGCCGTCGGCCGGGTAGACCACACCCGCCTGCGCCCTGGACTCGATCCCCTTGGCCACGCCGTCGGGCATCTTCTCCCCGAGGTAGGCGTACTTGGAGCATTCGTACTGCGCCGGCGTCTGCTGCAGGCGCGAGACCTTGGCCTGGCCCTTGTCGGCGAAGTCGTGCTTGAGGATGTCCTGGAAGGACGCGGTGGCGAAGGGGTTGCCGCCGGGACCGGCGGCCTCCTGCTTGGCGCCGGCGCAGCCCGCCAGCACGGCGGCCCCCAGCGCTGCCGACACAATGAGTGCTAGTTTGTTCATGTCGTCTCCTGGCTCAGCGCTTGAAGGTCGGCGTGTGCAGCGTGGCTCCGTTGGAATTCACGCCCATGTACTCGATCAGGTCCATGACCGCGTTGGAGGTGAACTTCGGCGCCGGCCAGCGTTGCTGGCGCTCGCAGGCCAGCATGCGCCATTCCAGCGTGCGCGCCACGCCCTGCGAGTTCGGATACGCCGGCCAGGTGGCGTAGGAGCTGGCCGCCTCGGCATTGGTCAGGTTGGGCAGCGCGGAGATCTTGATGCGCTTGCCGCTCTCGGAGTGGCAGGCGGCGCAGGAAAAGCTGAAAGGTCCGGCACGGTAGAAGAACAGCTTCTTGCCGTTCTCGTAGGCCAGTCGCTCCTGCGGCGTGCCCTGCGGGATCGCGATCTTCATGCCGTCGGACTCGTGCGCGACGTACATCGCGATGTTCTCCAGCGGCGAGGCGTTGCCGCCTTCCTTGGCGAAGTGGTCCTTGTCGGCCTGCATCGGCGTCAGCCCCTGCAGGGTCTCCATGCAGGTCACGAGCCGCGACTCCAGGTCCTGCACGCGGCCGGTGTCGGCGAAATAGCGCGGCAGCTGCGCGTAGGCGCCCTTGACCACGCCCGGGCCCAGGCCCAGGTCGCACTGTTCCAGCGAGGCATGCTTCGGGCCCGCCTTCTCGGACCAGAGCTTCTTGCCGTCGTCGATGTTGAAATCGGCGGGGTTGCCGCCCATCTCGTTCATCATCTGCAGGTAGGCGTTGCCTTCCTGCGTGACCGAATCGGCCCGCGCCTGGGCGGCGTAGCCGGCCATCAGCATCAGGACGGGCATCGTGAACCCGGCCAGCGCGGCCTTTTTCTTGCTGGATAGTCGCTGTTTCATGGTCTCCTCGCGAACGGTTCGTGCAGCAGGGAACTCGGGGGGGCCCGCCGAACCGGGCCCCCGGGGCGATCACGAAACCGTGGTGCTTCCGGTCTGCGTCTCGCCCTTGTTGTCCAGCCAGGTCACGGAGACGGTGTCTCCGGACTTGCCGCCCTTGAAGCTGAACTCCAGGAACGGGTTCTTGGACACGGCGATTCCCCAGTCGCAGTGCAGCACTTCGGTGTCGCCGTGCTTGCACACCACGGTCTGGATGAAGTGGGCGGGGATGATCTTGCCGTCCGGGCCCTTGAGCAGGCCGGTGTCCTCGGGGTGGGTCATCAGCACGCGGACGACGACGGTATCGCCGTCGAGGCTGGCGCGCATGCGCATCATGTTGGGCATTTGAAACTCCGGTGAATGTTCGTTGGAAATCGTGGATTCGACGGGGGCGCGGGCTCAGCCGCCGCAGCCGCCCAGCGTGACCTTGATTTCCTTCTTGCTGTACAGCAGCTTGTTGCCCACCTTGGCGACGGCGTAGACGTCCGAGGTCTGCGCCATCTTGATGCGGGTGGCCACGCTGGGCACCGCGCCGTTCTTCAGATGGAAGGTGGCCGCCAGCGCATTGGGGTTCTTCTCCACGACGATGCCCAGCATGGTCACGCCGGCCGCGGTGGACTTGATGCCCACCGGCACCACCGCGCCGTTCTCCGCGATGTCGGGTCCGATGATCGACACTTCGGTGCTCGGGGTCGCGGTCGCGCCCATGGCCTTGGCCACTTCATCGAGCGACTTGACCGAGAACTCCTGGGCGTTCCAGCCCGGAGCATCGGCGGCCTGCGCGACAGAGGGCACGAGGCCGGCCGTGACGGCCAGGCCGGCCACGGTCGCGCCAGCACCGATCTGAATGACCTGACGACGAGACTGATTCATTTGCAAAAACTCCTCACTGAGACATTGAGTGATGTGCGCGCCCGCGGGTTCAGCAGCGCGAACCGATGCAACTACTGAACTACTGCTTTGCTCCATCCACCAGCCAGGTCGCGATCATCTTCGCGTCGCCCTCGCTGATACTTTGCGGGGGCATCGGGATACTCCCCCATGTGCCAGAACCGCCCTTGATGATGCGCTGGGTCAATTCTGCCACTTCCGTCTGCTTGCCCGCATATTTCTTCGCCACCTCCGCGTAGCCCGGCCCGACGACCTTGTTCGCGCCCATCGCATGGCAGGCGATGCAACCATGTTCCTTGAGCAGCGAGATCACCTTCGCGTTCGGGTCGGAAGCCGCGGCCTGCTTGGCTGCGGCGGCCTTCTCGAGTTCGGCCTTGCTGAGCGTCACCTGGCCGCGGATCGGGCCCCACTGGCGATACTGATCCTGCAGATTGCCCCAGGTGTTCATCGCGTAGTCGGGAATCGAGCTGGCCACGGCGGGCTTGGGAGCGCAGTTTTTCATGCACTCGACCGCGTGAACATCCGGGATACCCCCGTTACCCAGCACCTTACCCGAGGCCAGTACCACCTTGCCCCCCGGCCACATGCCGTGATTCCAGGTCATGCCGTTGCGGTTGGGCAGTTCATCCTGCACCTGCTGCACGTTCTGACGGGTGAGCACGAAGTTCGCCGGAACGATGTTGGCCAGGTTCAGCAGGTAGTCGACCAGCGAGTAGGTCTCGTCCCAGGTCAGGGTGTCCGGCGCGGTCCACGGCATCGCGCGGTGGATGTAGTCGAACAGGGTCGAAAGCGTCGACAGGCGCTCCAGCGAGGTCCCGATGCCCTCGGAGGGATTGGCCAGCTTGGACACCCAGCCGGTCTTCATCTCCTCCTTGGTGGCCTGGAAGGCCCCCACCAGCGGCGGGAACACCGCGTTGGAGTCGGCGAAGTCGCCGTGGCAGGAAGCGCACTTGGCCTCCCACAGCTTGGTGCCTTCGGCGACCGTGCCCTTGCCGTCGGGCAGACCCTTGAAATCCGGGCGCACGTCGATGTTCCAGGCGTGGATCTCCGCCGGCGTGGCGGCGCGCCCGAGCGAGGCGCCGGGGTTGGCTGCCCACGCGGCCGAGGCCACGGCGGCCAGCGCGGCCGCGAGCGCTGCTTTACGAATGGGCGAGTTGAACATTGCGCACATCTCCAGTTGCTTCGACTTGCCAGGTTTGAATCGCGTTGTTGTGGTAGACCGAGCGCGTGCCGCGCACCTTGCGCAGCTGCTCGTAGGTCGGCTGCACGTAGCCGGTCTCGTCGACCGCGCGGCTTTGCAGGAAGGCGCTGCCGCCGTTCCACACCCAGGGGATGTTGAACCGGGTCAGGGCCTTGTTCTGCACCGGACCTTCCAGGCGCGCCGGGTGCCAGTTCACGCCGCCGTCGAAGGAGACGTCGACGCGCTTGATGCGCCCGCGCCCCGACCAGGCGATGCCGGTGACGTTGTACAGCCCCTTGTCCATCAGCACCTGTCCGCCGGACGGAGAAGTGATCACCGACTTGCACTCCATCAAGGACGTGTACTGGCGGAACTTGCCGTCGGGCATGAGGTCGACGTAGCCCAGCACCTCGTCCTTCGCGGCGAAGGGCTCGGTACCCAGCTTGATGCGCCGCAGGTACTTGATGTTGGACACGCCTTCCACGCCCGGCACCACCAGGCGCAGCGGGTAGCCGTTCTCCGGACGCAGCATCTCGCCGTTCTGGCCGTAGGCCACGAGCACCTCGCCCGACAGCACCAGGGACATCGGGATGGTGCGGGTCTCGTGCGAACCGTCGGCACCCTCGGCGAGGATGAATCGCACCCCCTTGAGGTTGGCGCCGCAGTCCTCGAGCAGCTTGATCAGCGGCACGCCGGTGAATTCGCTGCACGACACCATGCCGTGGGTGTACTGCACGGTCGGCACCGCCACGTTGCCCCATTCCATCGCCGAGTTGGCCCCGCATTCGATGAAGTGGATGCGCGACACCGGCTGCATGCGCATGATGTCGCCGACGGTGTAGACCTTGGGATTGCGCACCAGGCCTTCCTCGCCCATGACCATCAGTCGATGCTGGGAGGGATCGATCTCGTACCAGCCCTGGTGGGAGCGATTGAAGTGCAGGCCCGACGGGGTGATGATGCCGAACATGCCCTGCAGCGGAGCGAAGGCCACGTTGGCCTGGTTGACCGCCGACAGGCCCGGGCTGATGCGACGCACCAGGTTGGCCTCGTACTTGGAGGGCATGCCGTAGGGCGGCTCGTCCACCGGACGGCCCAGCGTGGTGCCCCACTCCGGCTTGTCCAGGATCAGTTTGGAGCCCTTGTCCGACGCCTCGTCGGCATAGGCGGTGGCCGCTCCCGTGGCGACCATCGCCGCGCTGGCGCCGGCGAAGGCCCGACGCAGGAAATCGCGCCGGCCCGACTGCACCTGCTGGATCTGCTCGGGGCTCAGGAAATTCTCCGGCGCGGGACGCAGCCGGCCTAGCTTGTTGCTGTAGTCACTCATCCTCGTACTCGCTGGTTGGCTGTGGGTACCTAGGTGCGCCGGGCCAGGCGCTCGGATTGCGAAACCGAATCCGGATCGTCCAGTTCGATCGCGATCTGGGTGCACACGGTGCGGCACAGCTGAACCGCCTTCTCGCTTTGCACCCGGTAATGAATCTGATTGCCCACGCGACGCTTGGCCACGATGCCCGCCTGGTACAGCACCTTCAGATGCTGCGAGACGTTCGGCTGCGTGGACTCCACCGCATCCATGATGTCGCCCACGCTCTTCTCGTGCGTGCAGATCGCGTTCAGGATGCGCAGGCGCAGCGGCGTGGCCAGCACGCCGAACAGCTCGGCCGCGGAGTCGAACACCCGCTCGGCGGCCTGCGCGTCGGATTCGTCGCCGAGCAGCTGGGGAGAAAGGGCCGGGGTTGGCATCACTGGTTAATGAAATGTGCGTATAAGCAATGACTTATGAATTGTAGGGTAGACGGCGACGCCGTCCAGCCCCGCCGCATAGTGCTTTCCCTATGCGCCGGGGCGAAAAGTTGATGCGGGAGGGGGATTGCGGCGCGTGCGGCCGGCCGCCGGACTCAGGGCTGCCCGGCCAGCGCGGCGCGGATCTGCTCCAGCGCCGCGGGATCTTCCAGCGTGGTCAGGTCGCCGGGTGCGCGCTGTTCGCACAGCGCCTGGATGGAGCGGCGCAGCAGCTTGCCCGAGCGCGTCTTGGGCAGCATGGAGACGAACAGCACCCTCGCCGGGCGCGCCACCGCGCCCAGTTGGACCTGCACCGTCTGCATGATCTGCGCGCCCAGTTCGGCGCGCGCCTCGGCGGTGGCGGCGCGCGTCGCGTCGCGCGGCACGACGAAGGCCACGGCCTGCTGCCCCTTGAGGGCGTCGGCGGCGCCCACCACCGCCACTTCGGCCACGGCGGCGTGGCTGGAAATGCTTTCCTCGATCTCGCGCGTGCCCAGCCGGTGCCCGGCGACGTTGATCACGTCGTCGGTGCGACCGAGGATGGTGACGTAGCCCTGCTCGTCGGCCACGCCCCAGTCGAAGGTCGAATACACCTGGCGGGCGGCGAAGGTGGACCAGTAGGTATCGACGAAACGCTTGTCGTCGCCCCATACGGTCTGCATGCAGCCCGGCGGCAGCGGCCATTCGATGGCCAGCACGCCCTTGCGTCCCGCCGGCACCGGTTCGCCGCTGAGTTCGTCGAGGATGCCGACCTTGTAGCCGGGCATGGCCACGCCCGGGGAGCCCGGCTTGGGGGTCAGCGCCTGCACGCCGGCGGGAATGCCCAGGATCGGCCAACCCGTCTCGGTCTGCCAGTAGTTGTCCACCACCGGCTTGCCCAGGGCCTCGCCGATCCAGCTCGCGGTGGGTTCGTCCAGCGGCTCGCCGGCGAGGAACAGGCGCTCGAGCGAGGACAGGTCGCGCTCGCGCATGAACGCGGTATCGAACTTCTTCAACACCCGCACCGCGGTGGGCGACGAGAACATCACCTGCGCGCGGTGCTTCTCGGCCAGGCGCCACAGGATGCCGGCATCCGGGCGCACCGGCGTGCCCTCGAAGAGCACGGTGGTCATGCCGTGGATCAGCGGCCCGTAGACGATGTAGCTGTGCCCCACCACCCAGCCGATGTCGCTGGTGCAGAAATAGGTTGCTCCGGGGCTGCCGCAGAAGATGTCCCGCATGGACGTCGCCAGCGCCACCGCATAACCCCCGGTGTCGCGCTGGACCCCCTTGGGTCGGCCGGTCGTGCCCGAGGTGTAGAGGATGTAGCTCGGATGGGTCGAATCCACCCAGGCGCAGGGCACCTCGACCTCGCCCACCGCGGCGCGCTCGGCGGCATAGTCGAGGTCGCGCCCGGGAACCGGAGCGAAGGGGTGCAGGCCGCGATCGACCATCAGCACCTGCCGCGGCTTGTGCGCAGCGCGTTCGATGGCCTCGTCGAGCAGGGGCTTGTAGGGAACCACGCGTCCGCCGCGCGAACCGGCGTCGCTGCTGACCACCAGCTTGGGCGTGGCGTCGTCGATGCGCGTGGCCAGGCTCAGCGCCGCGAAGCCGCCGAACACCACCGAATGGATGGCGCCGATGCGCGCGCAGGCCAGCATCGCGAACACCGCCTCGGGAATCATCGGCATGTAGATCAGCACCCGATCGCCCTGGCCCACGCCGTGGCGCTGCAGGATCGCCGCCATGCGCTGCACCTCCCGGTGCAGTTCGGCGTAGCTGTAGCTGCGGCTGCGGTCCACCTCGGTGGACTCCCACACCAGTGCCGGCTGCGCGCCGCGCGTGGCGAGGTGGCGGTCCACCGCGTTGTGGCACAGGTTGGTCAACCCGCCCGCGAACCAGGCCGCGAAGGGCTTGCGGCTGTCGTCCAGCACCTGGTCGAAGGGCCGGTGCCAATGGATCAGCCCCGCCTTCTCGGCCCAGAACTCCCGCGGCTGCTCGACCGAGCGCCGGTGATATTGCCTGTAGTCCGCCATGGCTGTCTCCTCGGGAAGGGCTGCGCGCGCGGCGACGGGCCACGCGCGCAAAAAACCCCCGCGCCGGGTACGTGCCCGGCTTCTCGTGTCCTGGGCGCACCGTAGACACCCCACCTGACAGGACCCTGACCGCCGGTCGCCGCGCCTCGCCCCCCTCCGCACCCGACGCGCCCGGGGCGCGCGCTCAGATGGTGACGACGGCGCGTCCCGACGCACTCCCGTCCATCAAGGCCTGCGCCGCCTCGCGCGCGTGCTCCAGGCGCAGGTCGCGCGCCATCGCCTCGAGTTGCGCGGGGTCGATCTCCTGCGCCAGCGCGGCCCAGGCGGCGCGCCGGGGCGCCAGTGGCTGCATCACGCTGTCGATGCCGGCCAGGGTCACGTTGCGCAGGATGAAGGGGGCGACCGAGGCGGGGAAATCCATGCCCTGCGCCAGCCCGCAGGCGGCCACCACGCCGCCCCAGCGGGTCTGCGCGCAGGCATTGGCCAGGATATGACTGCCGGCGGTGTCGACCACCGCGGCCCAGCGCTCCTTCTGCAGCGGCCTGCCCGGCTGCGCATAGCCGGCACGATCCAGCACCTCGGCGGCACCCAGCGCGCGCAGGTAGCCCTCCCGGGACGCCTTGCCGGTCAGGGCCGCGACCTTCCAGCCGCGCCGGGCCAGCAGGG
The DNA here is from genome assembly GCA_021848345.1 of Pseudomonadota bacterium. GTDB lineage: Bacteria > Pseudomonadota > Gammaproteobacteria > Burkholderiales > Burkholderiaceae_C > Thiomonas_A. The sequence continues at coordinate 179,923 of JAJZUV010000003.1, forward strand.
CCACCGCGACGCTGCCGACCCCGCCGGTGGCTCCGGTGACCAGGACCTCGCCATCCTGCGGGCGCAGCCCGTGCGCGGCGATCGCCTGCACGCACAGCATCGCGGTGTAGCCGGCCGTGCCGAGGATCATCGCCTGGCGGGTGTCGAAGCGGGCCGGAACCGGGACCAGCCAGTCCCCGCGCAGGCTCGCGCGCTCGGCCAGGCAGCCCCAGTGGGTCTCGCCCACGCCCCAGCCGTTGAGAATCCAGCGATCCCCGGGCTTCCAGTCGGCATGGCGGCTTTCCAGCACCACGCCGGCGCCGTCGATTCCCGGCACCATGGGCCAGTTGCGCACCACCGGCGCGCGATCGGTCAGCGCCAGCGCGTCCTTGTAGTTGATGGTCGAGTGCGACACCCGCACCAGCACGTCCGCCGTCGGCAGGCGCGACTCGTCGATGTCCCGCAGGTCGGCCTGGAAGATTCCGCCTGGCTTGTCGAGCAACCATGCACGAAACATGGGGTGTCCTCCGTGGAATGGGAACTGCCCCCAGCCTATCAAAAGCGCAGCGGGCGCGAACGCGCAAACGTTGACGCGACTCCGCGAGGGCCGTTACATTCCTGTACTGGTAAAAAAGCCCCAGAAATTCGCGAAGTTGTCGTGTCGCGCACGGGTTGTCTCCCGACCCCCGCCACGCGCTCTTTGCGCCGTTCGTCCCGTCATGCGCCGCCTCGCCCCTCGCCGCAACGTTCAGCGTCCGCCCGTGCTGCGCCCCGCGCTGGCCGGGCTGGCTGTGCTCGCGGCCTGCTGCGCACCGGCCGCCCAGGCGGCACCGCGCCCCGCATCGGCGGCCGCTTCGACCCCCGCCGATGCCTCGCGGGACGCGGAACTGGTGCGCATCATCGCACGCGCCCAGCAGCAACCCACCCCGCCGACGGCGGCCATGGCCCCGCAGGCCGGGCCGGGCGGCGAGGCTTCGAGCTGGTGGCGGCAGCAGGACGTGGTGCACGAGGTTTCGTCGCGCACCTCGCAGCTGGTGATCAATGCGCTGAGCTTCCTCGGCGTGCGCTACCGTTACGGCGGCGACCACGCCGCGCGGGGTTTCGACTGCTCCGGGCTGGTGCGTCGCGTCTACCAGGAAACCCTGGGGCTGGTGCTGCCGCACAACGCCGCCGAGCAGAGCCGCGAAGGCGAGAAGGTGGCGGAGAACGAATTGCGTCCGGGCGATCTGGTGTTCTTCAACACCCTGCGCCGCGCGTTCTCGCACGTGGGCATCTACATCGGCAACGGCCAGTTCGTGCACGCTCCCCGCCCGGGCGAGAAGGTGCAGATCGCCAACCTGGACAGCCCCTACTGGGCCCGCCGCTTCGACGGCGCGCGACGCCTGATCACCCGCGCCGCCGACCCGCTGGTGTCGTCGGCCCAGGCCGCGTCGCTGCGCGAGCAGGCGGCCGGGGCGCAAACCGCCGGCAAGGCCCTGCCCGCTGCCGCCCTGCCCATCTCCAATGCGGTGCCCGACGGCGCTTCGCCGGCCACCGCCGCGCTGATGGCCGGTGCCGTGCTGCCCAGGCCGCCGTCGGCGGACGTCTCGCAACCCTGACGGCAAGCCCCCGGCCGGGCGCCCGCCCGCGCCGCACACGGACACGCTCCCCGCGAACGGCGCTTGCGCCGTGCACGGGGGGACGGAGCCGGTCCCGGCCCCTCCCCCGCGAAACGGCACGCGCCTTTCAGCGCCGAGCCGGCGGCAGGTCCGTGCAGGCGCCTTCGGCCACCTCGGCGGCCATGCCGATGGACTCGCCCAGCGTGGGGTGCGGGTGGATGGTGCGGCCGATGTCCACCGCGTCCGCGCCCATCTCGATGGCCAGCGCGATCTCGCCGATCAGGTCCCCCGCATGGGTGCCGACGATGCCGCCGCCGACGATGCGATGGGTCTGCGCGTCGAACAGCAGCTTGGTGAAGCCCTCGTCGCGCCCATTGGCGATGGCCCGCCCGGAAGCGGCCCAGGGGAACAGGCCCTTGGTGACGGCGATGCCCTTGGCGCGCGCCTCGTCCTCGCCCAGGCCCACCCAGGCGATTTCCGGATCGGTGTAGGCCACCGAGGGAATCACCCGCGCATCGAAGGCGCTGCGCGCCAGGGCCTCGTCGCCGCGCAACTCGCCGGCGCAGACCTCGGCCGCCACATGGCCCTCGTGCACCGCCTTGTGCGCCAGCATCGGCTGGCCGACGATGTCGCCGATGGCGTGGATGTGCGGCACGTTGCTGCGCATCTGCGCGTCCACGCGGATGAAGCCGCGCTCGTCCACCGCGACGCCCGCGCGCTCGGCGCCGATGCGCTTGCCGTTGGGCGAGCGCCCCACTGCCTGCAGCACCAGATCGTAGCGCTGGGGTTCCGCCGGCGCACCCTCGCCTTCGAAGCGCACCCAGATGCCGTCGTCGCGCGCCTGCGCGTCGACCGTGCGGGTCTTGAGCATGACGCGGTCGAAGCGCCGCGCGTTCATCTTCTGCCACACCTTCACCAGGTCGCGGTCGGCACCCGGCATCAGGCCGTCGAGCATTTCCACCACGTCCAGGCGCGCGCCCAGCGTGGAGTACACCGTGCCCATCTCCAGGCCGATGATGCCGCCGCCGACGATCAGCATGTTGCGCGGCTCCACGCCCAGCGCGAGCGCTCCGGTGGAGTCCACGACCCGCGGATCCTCGGGCAGGAAGGGCAGGTGCACCGCCTGGCTGCCGGCGGCGATGATGGCGCGGCGGAATCGCACGCGCTGCACCTGGCCCGAGGCCTCGCGGGCGCTGCCCTGGGTCAGTTGCACCTCGACGTGCAGCGGATCCAGGAAGGAGGCGTTGCCGCGCACCACCGTGACCTTGCGCGCCTTGGCCATGCCGGCCAGGCCGCCGGTGAGCTTGCCCACCACCTTGTCCTTGTGCGCCGCCAGCAGCTTGCGGTCGACCTTGGGCGCACCGAACTCGATGCCGACCGAGGCCAGGTGAGCGGCTTCGTCGACCACCGCGGCCACGTGCAGCAGCGCCTTGCTGGGGATGCAGCCCACGTTCAGGCACACGCCGCCCAGCGTGGCGTAGCGTTCGACCAGCACCACCTTCAAGCCGAGGTCGGCGGCGCGGAAGGCCGCTGAATAGCCGCCAGGTCCGGCGCCCAGCACCAGCACGTCGCACTCGTGGTCCACGGGGCCCGCATAGCTGCCGGCCGGAGCCGGAGCAGCCGCCGGGGCCGCGGGCGCCTTGGCCGCCGGAGCCTGAGTCGCCGGAGCCTTCTCCGCCGGAGCCTGCGCCGCCGCAGCCGGCGCGGCCGCCTCGGCCGGCGCCGCGGCGCCCTCCTCGGCCTCCAGCTCCAGCAGCGGCGTGCCCTCGCTCACCTTGTCCCCGAGCTTGACCAGCACCGCCTTGACCACCCCGCCCGCGCTGCTCGGGATCTCCATGCTCGCCTTGTCGCTCTCCACCGTGATCAGCGACTGCTCCGCCTGGATCCTGTCCCCCGGCTTGACCAGCAGCTCGATCACCTCCACGTCCTTGAAATCCCCGATGTCGGGAACCTTCACCTGCATCTGCGCCATCGCGTGTCTCCGTGTTCGTGTCGTGCGCCGCGCTCAGAGCAGCGCCCGGCGCAGATCGCCGAGCAGCTCGCCCAGCAGGGTGGTGAACCGCGCGCCCATCGCGCCGTCGATCACGCGGTGGTCGTAGGACAGCGAAAGCGGCAGCATCAGGCGGGGCTGGAACTGCTTGCCGTCCCACACCGGCTGCATCTGCGACTTGGACAGGCCGAGGATCGCCACTTCCGGCGCGTTGATGATCGGCGTGAACGCGGTTCCGCCGACCCCGCCGAGGCTGGAGATGGTGAAACTGGCGCCCTGCATGTCGGCAGGCTTGAGCTTGCCCTCGCGCGCGGTGGCCGCGAGCTGCGACATCTCGGCCGCGATCTGGCGCAGGCCCTTCTTGTCGGCGTCCTTGAGCACCGGCACCACCAGGCCCTGCGGCGTGTCCGCGGCGAAGCCCAGGTTCACGTAGTCCTTGAGGATCAGGTTCTCGCCCTTTTCATCCAGCGAGGCGTTGAACTCGGGCATCAGCTTGAGCGCCGCGCAGCAGGCCTTCATGACGAAGGCCAGCATGGTCAGCTTGGTCCCGGCGGCGGAGGGGCTGGCGTTGAAGCTCTTGCGGAACTCCTCCAGCTCGGTGACGTCGGCCTCGTCGAACTGGGTGACATGGGGAATCATCACCCAGTTGCGCGCCAGGTTGGGCCCGGAGATCTTCTTGATGCGCGACAGCGGCTTGGACGACACCGTGCCGAAGCGCGAGAAGTCGACCTGCGGCCACGGCAGCAGATCCAGCCCTGCGCCGCCGCGCGCGCCTCCGGCCTGGGCCGAGGCGCGGGTCGTCGCCTGCCCGCTCATCACGGCCTTCACGAAGGACTGCACGTCCTCGGCGGTGATGCGCCCCTTCTGGCCGCTGCCCTTGAGCTCGTCGAGCGGCACGCCGAGTTCGCGCGCCATCTTGCGCACCGACGGCGAGGCATGCGGCAGGCGCGCCGGATTGGGCTCGGGCGCGACCGGCGGCAGCGCCGCGGTCGGCGGCGTCGGGCGCCGCGGCTCCGAGGCCAGCGCCGCGGTGCCGCCGTCGTCCGCCGACGCCTGGGGCGCCTGGGCCGGACTGTCCGCGGCTGCGGCCGCCGGAGCCTTCGCCGCCGGAGCCTTCGCCGCCGGAGCCTTCGCCGCCGCGGCCGGCGCGGCCGCCTCGGCCGGCGCCGCGGCGCCCTCCTCGGCCTCCAGCTCCAGCAGCGGCGTGCCCTCGCTCACCTTGTCCCCGAGCTTGACCAGCACCGCCTTGACCACCCCGCCCGCGCTGCTCGGGATCTCCATGCTCGCCTTGTCGCTCTCCACCGTGATCAGCGACTGCTCCGCCTGGATCCTGTCCCCCGGCTTGACCAGCAGCTCGATCACCTCCACGTCCTTGAAGTCCCCGATGTCGGGAACTTTCACCTGCATCTGCGCCATCGCGTGTCTCCGTGTTCCTGGCTGTTCGTTCCTCGCCGCGGCTCAGGCCAGCAGCGGGTTGATGCGCTCGACGTCGATGTCGTAGCGCTGGATCGCCTCGGCGGCCTTCGACGCGTCGAGCTTGCCTTCGTCGGCCAGGCTGCGCAAGGCGGCCAGCACGACGAAATGGCGATCGACCTCGAAGTGACGGCGCAGCTTGGTGCGGGTGTCCGAACGTCCGAAGCCGTCGGTGCCCAGCACGCGATAGTGGCGATCGGCGGGCAGGAAGGGGCGGATCTGCTCGGCGAACATGCGCACGTAGTCGGTGGAGGCGATGACCGGCCCGGCGTGCGACTCCAGCTGCTGCGCGACGAAGCTCTTGCGCTGCTTGTCCTTCGGGTGCAGCAGGTTCCAGCGCTCGCAGTCGCGTCCCTCGCGGGCCAGCTCGTTGAAGCTCGGGCAGCTCCACACGTCGGCCGCCACGCCCCAGTCCTGCTCCAGCAGTTCGGCCGCCGCCAGCACCTCGCGCAGGATCGAGCCGGAGCCCAGCAGCTGCACGCGCAGCTTGCCGGACTTGGACGAGCCCTCGCGGCACAGGTACATGCCCTTGAGGATCTGCTCCTCGGTGCCGGACTTCAGCCCCGGCTGGGCGTAGTTCTCGTTGAGCAGGGTGATGTAGAAGAACACGTCCTCCTGGTTCACCACCATCCGCTGCAGGCCACGGTGCAGGATCACCGCCACCTCGTGCGCGAAGCTGGGGTCGTAGCTGATGCAGTTGGGCACGTTGGCCGCCATCAGCTGACTGTGCCCGTCCTCGTGCTGCAGGCCTTCGCCGTTGAGGGTGGTACGCCCCGAGGTTCCGCCCAGCAGGAAGCCGCGCGCCAGCATGTCGCCGGCGGCCCAGATCAGGTCGCCGATGCGCTGGAAGCCGAACATCGAGTAGTAGATGAAGAACGGAATCGTGATGCGGTTGCTGTGCGAGTAGGAAGTCGCCGCGGCGATCCACGAGCACATGCCTCCCGCCTCGGTGATGCCTTCCTGCAGGATCTGGCCCGACTTGTCCTCGCGGTAGTACATCACCTCGCTGCGATCGACGGGGGTGTACTTCTGGCCCTCGGGGGCGTAGATGCCGATCTGGCGGTACAGGCCTTCCATGCCGAAGGTGCGGGTCTCGTCGACCAGGATCGGCACCACGCGCGGGCCCAGCGCCTTGTCGCGCAGCAGCTGGTTCAGGCAGCGCACGTAGGCCTGGGTGGTCGAGATCTCGCGGCCCTCGGCGGTGGGCTCGAGCATGGGCTTGAAGATCTCGTCCAGCGGCGGCAGCGTGAACTGCTCGTCGGCCTTGGTGCGGCGCTGCGGCAGGTAGCCGCCGAGCGCCTTGCGCCGCGCGTGCAGGTACTGCATTTCCGGCGTGTCGTCGGCCGGCTTGAAGAAGGGCAGCTTGGGCAGATCGTGGTCCGGCACCGGGATGTTGAAACGGTCGCGGAACTCGCGGATGTCCTCGTCGGTGAGCTTCTTCACCTGGTGGGCGACGTTGCGCGCCTCGGCGGCCTGGCCCAGGCCGTAGCCCTTGATGGTCTTGACCAGCAGCACCGTGGGCTGGCCCTGGTGGGTGGCGGCGGCGTGGAAGGCGGCGTAGACCTTGTTCGGATCATGGCCGCCGCGGTTGAGGCGCCAGATGTCCTCGTCGCTCATGTTCTTCACCATCTCCAGCAGTTCGGGATGGCGGCCGAAGAAGTGCTTGCGCACGAACGCGCCGTCGTTGGCCTTCATGGCCTGGTAGTCGCCGTCGAGCACGTCCATCATGACCTGGCGCAGGATGCCGGCCTTGTCGCGCGCCAGCAGCGGGTCCCAGTACGACCCCCAGATCAGCTTGATCACGTTCCAGCCGGAGCCGCGGAACTCGGCCTCGAGTTCCTGGATGATCTTGCCGTTGCCGCGTACCGGGCCGTCCAGGCGCTGCAGGTTGCAGTTGACCACGAACACCAGGTTGTCCAGTTTCTCGCGCGCGGCCAGGCCGATCGCGCCCAGCGACTCGGGCTCGTCCATCTCGCCGTCGCCGCAGAACACCCAGACCTTGCGCTTGGAGGTGTCGGCGATGCCGCGCGCGTGCAGGTACTTCAGGTAGCGCGCCTGGTAGATGGCCATGATCGGGCCCAGGCCCATGGACACCGTCGAGAACTGCCAGAAATCCGGCATGAGCTTCGGGTGCGGATAGCTCGACAGCCCCTTGCCGTCGACTTCCTGGCGGAAGTTGTCCAGTTGCTCGTCGCTCAGGCGCCCCTCCAGGTAGGCGCGGGCGTAGATGCCGGGCGCGCTGTGGCCCTGGAAGTACACCAGGTCACCGCCGTGATCCTCGCTCGGCGCGTGCCAGAAATGGTTGAAGCCGGCGCCCAGCATCGTCGCCAGCGACGCGAAGGAGGCGATGTGGCCGCCCAGGTCGCCGCCGTCGGCCGGATGCAGCCGGTTGGCGCGCACCACCATGGCCATCGCGTTCCAGCGCATGTAGGCGCGCAGGCGTTCCTCGATCTCGACATTGCCGGGATTGCGCTCTTCCAGGTCCGGCGGGATGGTGTTCACATAGGCGGTGTTGGCCGAGAAGGGCATGTCCACGCCGTCCTGGCGCGCCTGGTCGAGCAACTGCTCGAGCAGGTAGTGGGCACGCTCGCGGCCCTCGCTGGTGATCAACGCCTGCAGGGCGTCGAGCCACTCGCGGGTTTCCTGGGGATCGGCGTCGTTCGCGGCCTGCGCGGGCGACTGGTCGGGTACTGCTGCCATCGTGGTCTCCTCTAGGTGTCGGTTCTGCGGCGGCAGGCGCGATGTGCGCGCTGCGCGTGCGCGGAGCACGGAAGGGTCCGGGGCAGCCCGATGCCTTCCCGGAAGCGAGTATTGCAAAGAATTTTTTGAATGGCAACATCCGTTTTTATAATGTGGAATTCATCCCGGTTCATGCCCTGGATCCAAGCATGCTCCGATCGTGCCTCTTTGCCTAGACTTGTGCCGTGAGCATGTTCCCGATCCTCGTCCGACGCCTGCGCCAGCGCGTGCGCCCCTTGCTGCACAGCCGCCGCGCCGACCTGCTGCTGCTGTTCGTCCCGCTGCTTTCGCTGGTGCTGTTCCTCGGCGCGGCCGCCGCGCTGGTGCGCTACACCCAGCAGACCGAACTGCAGCGGGAGAACGACACCCTCCAGCGTGACAGCGAATGGGCGCGCCAGCGCATGAGCCTGGAAATGGCCCTGATGCAGGAACAGCTGCAATCCATGGCCAACTCCCTGGAGACGCGCCGGGGCAACGAGCGATTCCCCGCGATGGCCGGCGCCTTCCTGCACCAGCACGCCCCGGCGGTGGTGGTCTACGCCACCGACCCCGACGGCAAGCTGGAGCATCTGCTGATGGGTTCGGCCGTGCCCCGCGACCTGAACTGGATCGACGCCCAGCACCGGCCCTCGCAACCCATGTCGCTGCAGTTGCAGTTGCAGGCGCGCCAGCGCAAGCGGCCCGTGTACAGCCTGCCCTACCACCTGCCGCGCCTGGGCTGGGTGGTGGAATCGGCCACCCCGGTGATGCTGGGCTCGCAATTCGCCGGCACCGTGGGCGCGGTGTTCTCCATCGACGGCCTGATGCGCGGCACCACGGTGCAGGAGCTGAGCAGCCGCTACGCCGTGGCGCTGGTCGATCGGGTCACCGGCGACGTGATCGCCAACACCGCCACCGGCGACCTGGCGCGCAAGCCCCTGCAGTACGTCGTGGCGCTGCCCCCCTTCGATGCCGGGCTGTCCATGCGCGTGAGCAGCTACCACTCGGCGCCGGGCTGGACGGTGCGCGGCCTGTACTGGGCCGTGTTCGTGCTGTCGGCGCTGATGTTGTGGATGCAATGGGGCAGCTGGCGTCAGATGCGCGAGCGCCTGCAGGCGCAGGAAAGCCTCACCCGCGAGACGGCGTTCCGGCGCGCGATGGAGAACTCGCTGTCCACCGGCATGCAGGCCATCGACCTGAAGGGGCGCATCAGCTACGTCAACATGGCCTTTTGCAAGATGACGGGCTTTTCCGAGCACGATCTTGTCGGGCGCGCTCCGCCGCATCCCTACTGGCCGGCGCGACGCTCGGCGGAGATGGCCCTGGCGCTGCAGCAGACCCTGGACGGGCTGGCCCCACCCTCGGGATTCGCGCTCAAGCTGGCGCGCAAGGACGGCAGCGAATTCGACGCCCGGGTGTACGTGTCGGCCCTGATCGACAACCGCGATCGCCAGACCGGCTGGGTCACCTCGATCACCGACATCACCGAGCCCACGCGCATCCGCCAGGAACTCGCCGCGTCGCACGAGCGTTTCGTGGCGGTGCTCGAGGGCCTCGACGCCGCGGTGTCGGTGCTGGCCATCGACCGCGACGAACAGTTGTACGCGAACAAGCTGTATCGCCAGTGGTTCGGCGCCTCGGCCCACGGCCACCACCTGCTCAGCGGGCAGGACGCGCCGCCCGGCACCGGCGTGGACGGCGACGACGCGGTGGACAGCTTCGTCGGGCTGCCCACCGACGAGTTCCTGCACACCCAGGCGCAGGTGCACGAGATCCACGTGGCCTCGCTGGACCGCTGGTTCGACGTGCGCCAGCGCTACATCCAGTGGGTGGACGCGCGCGTCGTGCAGATGCTCATCGCCACCGACGTGACGGCGCGCCACCAGGCCGAGGACGTGGCGCGCAACCAGGAGGAGAAGGCGCAGATCACCAGCCGCCTGATCGCGATGGGGGAAATGGCATCGTCGCTGGCCCACGAGCTCAACCAGCCGCTGACCGCGATCAACAACTACTGCTCGGGCATGATCGCGCGCCTGCGCAATCGCTCCATGCCGACCGAGGAGCTGCAGCCGGCGCTGGAGAAGACGGCGCGCCAGGCGCAGCGCGCGGCCGCGGTGATCCGCCGCGTGCGCGACTTCGTCAAGAAGAGCGAACCCCATCGCGTGGCCTGCCGCGTGCAGGACATCGTGCAGAACACCCTGGAACTGGCCGAGATCGACCTGCGCCGGCGCAACGTGCGCCTGTTCACCCACATCGCCGCCGGGCTGCCGACCCTGCACGCCGACCCCATCCTGATCGAGCAGGTGCTGCTGAACCTGCTGCGCAACGCGGCCGAGGCGGTGGACAAGGCCGGGCGCTCCGGAGTGCTGCGCAGCATCGAACTCGACATCGCGCAGGACGAGACCCAGGTGCACTTCATCGTGCGCGACAACGGCACCGGCGTGGCGGACGAGGTGATGAGCCACCTGTTCGAAGCTTTCTACACCACGAAGAGCGAAGGCCTGGGCATCGGACTGAATATCTGCCGCTCCATCGTCGAATTCCACGAAGGTCGTCTATGGGCGGAGAATCAATACAATGGGGAGGTTCTCAGCGGAAGCGTGTTCCGCTTCACGCTGCCCCTGGAGCCCACGCCCCGTAGCGGCACCGCGCCCACCGGCGCGGCACCGCGAGGTACGGATCTTCCCGCCGCGCCCGAGGGCGCGCCCGCCGCACCCGACCTGCACACGAGCCCATGAAACCAGCGACCAAAGGCACCGTATACGTCATCGACGACGACGAAGCGGTACGCGACTCCCTGCAATGGCTGCTCGAGGGCAACGACTACAGGGTGCGCTGCTTCGACTCGGCCGAGGCCTTCCTTGCGCGCTTCGATCCGCGCGAGGTCGCCTGCCTGATCGTCGACGTGCGCATGCCCGGCATGAGCGGCCTGGAACTGCAGGAGCGCCTGCTGCAGCGCGGGCAGAACATCCCCCTGGCCTTCATCACCGGTCACGGCGACGTGCCGATGGCCGTGGCGACCATGAAAAAGGGCGCCATCGATTTCATCGAGAAACCCTTCAACGAAAACCTGCTGCGCGACCTGGTCGACCGCATGCTGCAGAAGGCCCGCGTGGACCTCGAGGAGCACGCGCAAAGCGCCAGCCGCGAGGCCCTGCTGTCCAAGCTGACCAGCCGCGAATCGCAGGTGCTCGAGCGCATCGTCGCCGGGCGCCTGAACAAGCAGATCGCCGACGACCTGAACATCAGCATCAAGACGGTCGAGGCGCACCGCGCCAACATCATGGAAAAGCTCGGCGCGAACACCGTGGCCGACCTGCTGAAAATCGCGCTCGGCGCGTCGGCCAAGACATGACGGCGACCCTCATCGACGGCAAGGCGCTGGCCGCGCAACTGCGCGCGGGGGTGGCCGAGCGCGCAGGCGCGCTGCGCGCGGCGGGACGCCTGCCCACGCTGGCGGTGATCCTGGTGGGGGCCGACCCGGCCAGTCAGGTGTACGTGCGCAACAAGATCGCGGCCTGCGAACAGGCCGGCATCCGCTCCCTGCACGAGACCTACGGCGCCGAGCTGCGCGAGGCCGAGCTGCTGGGGCGCATCCACGCGCTGAACCACGACGACAGCGTGCACGGCATCCTGGTGCAGCTTCCGTTGCCCCCGCACATCGACACCCAGCGCGTGATCGAGGCGATCTCCCCGCGCAAGGACGTCGACGGATTCCACGTCGCCAACGCCGGCGCGCTGATGGTCGGCCGCCCGGGACTGCGCCCCTGCACCCCGCTGGGCTGCGTGCGCATGCTCGAGCACATCGGCCTGGGCGACCTGCGCGGGCGCCACGCGGTGGTCGTCGGACGCTCGAACATCGTGGGCAAGCCCATGGCCATGCTGCTGCTGGGCATGAACGCGACCGTGACCATCGCGCACAGCGGCACGCCGGACCTGGCCGAGACCTGCCGTCGCGCCGACGTGCTGGTGGCCGCCGTCGGACGCCCGCGCATGATCGGCGCCGACATGATCAAGCCCGGCGCCGCGGTGCTCGACGTGGGCATCAACCGGCTGGACGACGGCAAGCTGTGCGGCGACGTGGATTTCGAGACCGCGCGCGAGGTGGCCGGCTGGATCACCCCGGTGCCCGGCGGAGTCGGGCCGATGACCATCGCGCTGTTGTTGTCCAATACCTTGCAGGCCTGCGAACAACTGGCCTGAGGCGACCCGGCGAGCCATCCGCCGGGCCGCGAGCCCTCCCGGAGCCCGCCGATGTCCCCGAACCCCACCGCGGCCGTGCAGGCCGCCAACCCCCTGCTCGGCGATGCCGTGCTCGCCGCGCTGGAACTGCCCGACTTCAGCGCACTGCGCCCCGAGCACATCGAACCCGCGGTGCGCGAACTCATGGCGCGGGTGCGCGCCGCGCACGAACGGGTCTGCGCGGGCGACCCCGCGCGCCCGGCGAGCTGGGAGGACCTGGTGCAGGCGCTGGAGCCCGACTCCGAGGCCCTGGGGCGCGCCTGGGGCATGGTGTCGCACCTGCACGCGGTGGCCGACACCCCCGAGCTGCGCCGCGCCTTCAACGCCATGCTGCCCGAGGTCACGCAGCTGTGGACCGAGCTGGGTTCCGACCCCCGGCTGTTCGCCCGCTACCGCGCGCTGCGCGAGGGCAGCGGCTTCGCCGCGCTGCCGGCGCTGCGCCGGCGCATCGTCGAGCACGCGCTGCGCGATCTGCGCCTGTCCGGCGCCGAACTGCGCGGCGAGGCCCATGCGCGCTTCGAGGCCATCGAGCAGCGCGGCGCCGAACTGGAACAGGCCTTTTCCGAACACCTGCTCGACGCCACCGACGGCTTTTCGCTGCGCGCCGAGGCGTCGCAGCTCGAGGGCCTGCCGGACGACCTGCTGCAGACCGCGCACGAGGCCGCGGGCGAACAGGGCGGCTGGCGCTTCACGCTGCACCAGCCCAGCTACGTGCCGCTGATGCAGCACGCGCGCGACCGCGCGCTGCGCCAGGCGATGTACCGCGCCTACGTCACCCGCGCCAGCGAACTCGGCGACCCTCGCCTGGACAACTCGGGAATCATGGCCGAGCTGCTGGCGCTGCGCGCCGAACTCGCGCGCCTGCTGGGCTTCGCCGACTACGCCGAACTTTCGCTGCAGACCAAGATGGCCGACAGCGCCGCGCAGGTGGAGGAGTTCCTGCTCGACCTGGCGCGCCGCGCCCGCCCCTACGCCGAGCGGGACCTGCGCGAGCTGCGCGCCTTCGCGGCGACCGAGCTGGGACTGCCCGATCTGCAGTCCTGGGACCTGGCCTTCGCCTCCGAGCGCCTGCGCGAGCAGCGCTACGCCTACTCGGAAGAGCAGCTGCGCCAGTATTTCACCGAACCCCAGGTGCTGGCCGGCCTGTTCGACCTGGTGCACCGCCTGTTCGGCGTGCGCATCGTGGAGCAGCCGGCCTCCGGCGCCTGGCATCCGGAAGTACGCCTGTGGCGCGTGGAGCGCGACGGCGGCGAACTGCTCGGGCATGTCTACACCGACCTGCACGCGCGCCCCGGCAAGCGCGGCGGGGCCTGGATGGACGGGCTGCGCTCGCGCTGGCTGCGCGCCGACGGCGCGCTGCAGACCCCGGTCGCGGTGCTGACCTGCAACTTCGCCTCAGGTGTCGGCGCCCGCCCGCCGCTGCTCAGCCACGACGACGTGCAGACCCTGTTCCACGAATTCGGGCATGGGCTGCACCACCTGCTCACGCGGGTGGACGAACTCGGCGCCTCGGGGCTTTCCGGGGTCGAATGGGACGCGGTGGAACTGCCCAGCCAGTTCCTGGAGAACTACTGCTGGGAATGGGAGGTGCTGCGCGGCCTCGGGCGCCACGTGGACACCGGCGAGGCGCTTCCGCGCGAACTCTTCGATCGCATGCTGGCGGCGCGCAACTTCCAGGCCGGCATGCAGACCCTTCGCCAGGTGGAGTTCTCGCTGTTCGACCTGAGGGTGCACCGCGACCTGCGGGAGTTCACGCCCCAGGCCGTGGCCGGAATCGCCGAGCAGGTGCGCCGCGAGGTGGCTGTGGTGTTTCCTCCCGAGTTCGCCCGCTTCCAGCACAGCTTCTCGCACATCTTCGCCGGCGGCTACGCGGCGGGCTACTACAGCTACAAATGGGCCGAGGTGCTGTCGGCCGACGCCTACGCGCAGTTCGAGGAACACGGCGTGCTCGACCCCGACACCGGCGCCCGGTTCCGCGACGAGATCCTCGCGCGGGGCAGCAGCCGCGACGCCATCGATTCCTTCCGCGCGTTTCGCGGGCGCGAGCCCAGCATCGACGCGTTGTTGCGCCACCAGGGCATGGCCGGCTGAGCGGCCCCGGGCGCCGCGCGCGGCGCGAGGCGCGATACCATCGGGTCGTCCGGCGCCCTCGCGACAAGCGCCGACACCACTGGAGGCAGTAGCGATGCGATACGTCTTGCGCCTGGCACCCGGGCTCGCCCTCGGCTTCGCGCTGGCCCTGGGCTGCGCCCCGGCGGCCTGGGCCGTCTACAAGGTCGTCGGCCCCGACGGAAGCGTGACCTTCACCGACGTGCCGCCGTCGTCCGGAGGAGGCACCGTGCTGCAGCCCGCCGCTCCGCGCATGCCCCAGCCGGCGCAGGGCGGCGACGACCAGCTGCCGCCGCGCCTGCGCCAGCTGCAACAGCAGGCCCCGGTGGTGGTGTACACCGCGCCCAACTGCAAGGCCTGCGACGACGGCATCCATCTGCTGCGCGAGCGCGGCGTCCCCTACGCGGAGAGGACCATCGTCACGCCGCAGGACGCGCAGGCCTTCAAGGCCTTCGACCCCGGTCTGCAGGTGCCTCTGCTGAGCGTGGCCGGCGTGAAGCTCTCGCCGGGCTTCAACGCCGGCGCGTGGAACCAGGCGCTGGACTCCGCCGGCTACCCGCATCGCTCGGAACTGCCCAAGGGCTATCGCTTCGCCATCCCGCGCCCGCTGGCGGGCGCGCCCGCCGTGCTGCCCGGCTCGACCCACGAGCCCTCGGACACGGCCTCGCCGGCGCAACCCTCGGTGGCACCGCCGCCCAACCCCAACGCGCCGCCGGGCTTCAAATTCTGAGCCTACCAGGGGCTGGCCTCACCGTATTTCGGCCGACCGAAGCGATCTGAGCCGCCCGCGCGCGCTCCCGGATTCATAGACGCAGTACCCTGCCTGGACGCCTACGGTCACAGGTGGAGATCCGTGCGCCTCGCAGCCCGAGATCGGTCGACCATCGCCCGCAGGCTGGAAACCAAACGATCGGAGGCACGAGCTGACGCATCCGGCTCGTCGGATCGCAGAGTTCGTCGCACTGCACATTTCCGTATTAGGCCTATTTCAAATATGGAGATTCGGGAACTTTTCCGAGCGAGAGAACTCTCAGGATCTGAGCAGTCGCTTTCGACATGCCCAAATCCAGACAGCACCTGATCGATGGAGACGACGATGCGCGCAGAAATTTATCATTTGAATCCTGAACTTATTGATCTACTCGAACGAGCATCCCACGCACCGGCGCTGAGAAACGATTTCTATACAAAATGGATTCGTGGACCACTCGGGCCCTCCGAGGTCGAGGTGTTCGCAGCCAACTACTTCGCTCGCACGCGCCATACCTCCGCCATGGTTGCATACACACTTCTCGCCCTGGACGATGTCGAAGCTAAGACTGAGATCTCGAAGAACCTCTTTTCCGAATTCGGCAATGGAAATCCGCAGAAAGCGCATATCAATCTTTTGATCGATTATTTGCTGGATCTTCTTGGACGGCTTCGCGGGCGAAAATGCTCAGTTGAAGAATTTAATTCGCTTCCGATCCTGCCTACGACGACTGAATTCACGAAACGTCAGCATTCGCTCTATCAACCAGGGCCCCATTCAATGGACCGATGTCGCGTACTTGGGGCGCATCTGGCACAGGAATGGATCGCTTACCCGATGCTTGTTCAGCTTTACGAGGGAGCGCGAAACTATCAATACTTATATCAGGATTTGGATGAATTCCATGAAGAATGCGAGTACTTTTACACGCATATCGGCGAAAGCGAGAAAAGTCATCGAGAACAAGCATTGTTCGCGGCAGGTCGCGCGTGCCAGAGCTCTTCGGACCATGACGCCAGGCTGGACTCGGCACGAGCCTTCCTGGAGATCACGGCAAATTTCTGGGATGGGTTAGCGCTTGCGATGCAAAGCAGGCGCACCGGCCCTTGACATGGCTTCGAGTCGCTTTGGCCTCCGTCCTGACAAGGCGCCGCGAGTCGCTGCGGCGGCCGCACTGGCCGTCGCGTGCTGGGCCTACGCGCCCACGGGCATCCGGATCGCACTGCAAAGCTACTCTCCGACCCAGGTCGCCTTGCTTCGGTTCGCGATCGCCTCGCTTGTCCTGCTGGGTATGGCCTTGGGGCGGAACATCGCCCGCATCCGCCCCGCGGACCTTCCGTGGATCGCGACCCTGGCCTTGTTCGGTGTCGCCGGACACCATGTCGCGCTCAATTTCGGGCAGAGAGGAGTCAGCGCGGCGGCGGCGAGTTGCCTCGCCCAGACCGTCCCCATCTTCACGGCGCTGCTGGCCAGGCCGGTGCTGGGCGAAGTCGTCGCGCCCCGGCATTGGGCTTGCGTGGTTGTCGGCGCCTGCGGCGCGATCCTGATCGTGAAGGGCGATCAGGACGTCTCAGGATCCTGGGCGGGAGGCGCGCTGGTCCTGCTCGCGGCTCTGAGCTGGGGAATCTATTTCACACTGCAACGCCGGACATCCCGCAGGATGGATGGACTCAGCGTCTCGTGCTACACCGTATGGCTGGGCACCGCCATGCTGCTGCCCATCGGGCTTCCCGGGCTCCGCACTGGTCTTGCACAGGCCTCGACCGGGGCGAATCTCGCGCTTGTGCTGCTGGGCATTTTCCCCAGTGCCCTCGCCTACATGGCCTGGAACCATGTGCTCCGCCACCGGGAGGCAAGTCGAGCAAGCCTGTGGTTGTTCCTCATCCCGCCCGTGGCCATGCTCATCGCCGTTCCCGCGTTGCACGAGACGCCGAGCCCCATGCTGCTCGTAGGCGCGGGATTGGTCGCATGCAGCGTCCTGTTGCTGCCCGGCAGCCCGGACGCGCAGGCGCAGCAGGCCTGCGTTCGACCGGCGCCTATACGTAGTCTCGCTGCGAGACTCCGTCGGCTCCGCCCACCAGCGCCACGTCGGCGCCGCGACGGGCGAACAGGCCCACCGTGACCACGCCGGGAATCTGGTTGAGGCGGCTTTCCAGCTCGGTCGGGTGCTCGATGCGCAAGCCGTGCACATCGAGGATCTGGTTGCCGTTGTCGGTCACAAAGCCCTCGCGCAGGCGCGGCTCGCCGCCCAGGTCGCGCAGGCGCGCGCGCACCAGTTCGCGCGCCATCGGCACCACCTCCACCGGCAGCGGGAAGGTGCCCAGCACCGGCACCAGCTTGCTGGCGTCGACGATGCACACGAAGCGCTCGGCCGCCTCGGCGATGATCTTCTCGCGCGTGAGCGCGCCGCCGCCGCCCTTGATCATCGCACCGCCCGGGTCGATCTCGTCGGCACCGTCCACGTAGACCGGCAGCGCATGCACCTCGTTCAGGTCCAGCACCTCGATGCCGTGCGCGCGCAGCCGTTCGGTGCTGCGCTCCGAGCTCGACACGGCGGCGCGTACGCGGTCGCGGATTCCCGCCAGGGCGTCGATGAAATGGTTCACGGTGGAGCCGGTTCCCACGCCGATCACCGCGCCGGGCACCACGAAACGCAGCGCCGCCTGCGCCACCGCCTGTTTGAGTTCGTCCTGGGTCATGCGAGCCTGCCGCGAGGGATGGGGAAAGAAGCACAGCGCGCCGCGTCGCAGCGCGCTGTCCGGGAAGACAAAGCCCTTATTATCGCCGCTGCTCCGAACGGCTCCTGCAGCCCTCCCACGCGATGCCCCTGCCCTACGCGCTGATCCGCCCGCTGCTGTTCCGGCTGGATCCCGAAGCCGCACATCATCTCGGCCTGCGCGCGCTGCGCACCATGCACCAGTGCGGCCTGAGCCTGCTGCTCGCGCAGCCCCGGGTGATCGACCCGGTGCGCCTGCTGGGGCTGGAATTTCCCAATCGCGTGGGCCTGGCCGCCGGACTGGACAAGAACGGCGAGGCCATCGACGCCCTCGCCGCGCTGGGCTTCGGCTTCGTCGAGGTCGGAACGGTCACCCCGCTGGCGCAGGGCGGCAACCCGCGCCCGCGCATGTTCCGCCTGCCGCAGGCGCGCGCGCTGATCAATCGCATGGGGTTCAACAACCAGGGGCTCGACGCCTTCCTGCGCAACGTGCGGCGCAGCCGTCGCGAGGTTCCGCTGGGCCTGAACATCGGCAAGAACGCCGCCACGCCCATCGAGGCGGCGCTGCAGGACTACACGAGTTGCCTGCGCGCCGTGCACGAGCATGCGGACTACGTGACCGTCAACGTGTCGTCGCCGAACACCGCCGGACTGCGCCAACTGCAAAGCGACGACGCGCTGGAAGGTTTGCTCGGCGGGCTGGCCGAGGTGCGCGAGCGCCTGGCCCAGGAGCAGGGACGACGCGTGCCGATGCTGCTCAAGGTGGCACCCGACCTGGAGGCGCCGCAGGTGCACGCGCTGGCCGATGCGCTGGTGCGTCACGGCATGGATGGCGTGATCGCCACCAACACGACCATCTCGCGCCGCGGCGTGGAGGGCCTGGCGCATGCCGAGCAGGCCGGCGGCCTGAGCGGCGCACCGTTGCGCGAGGCGTCCAACCGGGTGATCTCGCTGCTGCGCGAGCACCTGGGGCCGGGCTTTCCCATCATCGGCGCGGGAGGCGTGATGGATGGCTCCGACGCGCTGGAAAAGCGGCGCTGCGGAGCCGACCTCGTGCAGTTGTACAGCGGCCTGATCTACCGCGGCCCCGGCCTGGTGCACGAATGCGCCCAGGCCCTGGCGCGCACGCGCTGAATCGGTCGAGTCGGGCAGGGCCCGGCGCCTTACTTCTGCTTCAGGCGCGTCTTGTTCGCGGTGATGTGTTCGTAGATTTCGCGCGAGCGCTGCGACAGGGGACGGCCGAACCCTTCACGCCACGGCGAGGACACCTTCACCTGCGGGCGCTTGCGGAAAGTCGACGCGACCTCCGCGGCATTTTCCATCATCAGATCCCAGGGATTGGGGGCCTGCTTGGACGCCTGGGGTTTGGTGCTCACCGTCTCGCTGGTGTCCACGTCCCCGGATTTGCGCGTAGTAGTCGTCGTTTTCGCCACGGCTCGCCCTTTTCAAAAGCCATACACCATCCTCGGCCCGACCCCGCGCGACACGAGACGCGGACCTGCCAGCACCGCGCGGAAAGCTCGCGGATTCGATGTGCCGGGCAAACAGCCCCGCCCGGTTGCGGGGTATGGACAACCCGACGCATCCAGGTACACTGGCCCGCCACGGCTGGGTTTTCACCCTGCGGGTTTGTGTCTACACCGAACCCACGGCTCGGCGCCTGCATCACTGCGGGCAGCCTCCCCTCGGGCGCACTCAGTAATTGTAACCCGAAACGTCGCATCAGCGCCACAGGGCGCCTCGGACGCGCCGACACGGGATGCGGCCGGCGGGTCAATCCGCTCCGAGCCCTGCGCGCACGCGCTGCAGCACCGTTTCGCGCGCGAACAGCGCCAGCACGGCGTCGACCGACGGAGTCTGCGCGCGCCCGGTGACCAGATGCCGCAAGGGCATCGCCAACTGCGGCATTTTCAGCTTGTGCTCACCCAGCACCTGCTTGAGCGCGCCCCCCACCGAGGCCGCATCCCACACGGGCAAGGCTTCGAGCAGCGCCACCAAGGCGCGCAGCGCTTCGCGCACCGGCGGGCTCAGCAGCGGCTCCAGCACCTGCGCATCGGGGCTGGGTTCGGCGTAGAACATCGCGCACAGCTCGGCGATCTCCAGCAGGGTCGATGCGCGCTCGCGCAACAGCAGCGCCGCCGCCTCCAGGCTCACGCCCTGCTCGCGCAGACCCAGGCGCTCCAGGAAGGGGCGCAGCAGTTCGGCCAGGCGCGGCGGCTCCATGGCGCGCAGGTACTGCGCGTTGACCCACTTGAGCTTCTCGCCGTCGAACTGCGCGGCCGAACGCCCCAGATGATCGAGGTCGAACCACTGCACGAACTGCTCGCGGCCGAACAGCTCGTCGTCCCCGTGCGACCAGCCCAGGCGCGCGAGGTAATTGACCATGGCATCGGCCAGGTAACCCTCGTCCCGGTATTGCAGCACGCTCTTCGCGCCGCTGCGCTTGGACAGCTTGTCGCCCTGCTCGTTGAGCACCGTCGGCAGGTGGGCATACACCGGCGGTTCGCTGCCCAGCGCGCGGAAGATGTGGATCTGGCGCGGGGTGTTGTTGACGTGGTCGTCGCCGCGGATCACATGGGTGATGCGCATGTCGATGTCGTCGACCACCACGCAGAAGTTGTAGGTCGGCGTGCCGTCCGGACGCGCGATCACCAGGTCGTCGAGCTCGGCGTTGTCGAAACTCACCTGCCCCTTGACCCGGTCCAGCCAGCTCACGCTGCCGTGCGCGGGGGTGCGAAAGCGCAGCACCGGCTGCACCCCTGCCGGCACCGCGGGCAGCGCCTTGCCCGGCTCGGGACGCCAGGTGCCGTCGTAGCGCGGCTTGAGTCCGGCGGCCATCTGGCGCTCGCGCAGGGCATCGAGTTCGGCGCTGCTCATGTAGCAGGGATAGGCGTGTCCGGCCTCGACCAGTTGCCGCAGCACCTCGCGGTAACGCTGCATGCGCTGCATCTGGTAGATCGGACCCTCGTCGTAGTGCAGGCCCATCCACTGCATGGACTCGAGGATCACGTCCACCGCCGCCTGGGTGGAACGCTCGGTGTCGGTGTCCTCGATGCGCAGCACGAATTGCCCGCCGTGATGCCGGGCGAAGGCCCAGGGATACAGGGCCGAGCGAATGTTGCCGAGGTGGATGAAGCCGGTCGGGCTGGGTGCGAAGCGGGTACGTACCGGAGTCGTGGTCATGAGGTGCGCGAACGGCTCGCGAGCAAGGATTCTGGATGGAGCCTTCAGGCCCCGGCGGCGCGCAGGCCGGGAGCCAGGTCGGCCTGCAGGTCCGACGGGTGCTCCAGGCCCACGCCGATGCGGATCAGGCCCTGGCCGATGCCGGCGGCCTGGCGTTGCGCCTCGCTGAGTCGTCCGTGGGAGGTGCTGGCCGGATGGGTGATGGTGGTTCGGGTGTCGCCGAAATTGGCCGTGATGGAGCACAGGCGCGTGGCGTCGATCAGCGCGAAGGCGCGCTCGCGCGCCTGCTCCGGGCCGTCGGCGGCCAGATCGAAGGACAGCACGGCGCCGCCCTGCCCGGATTGCTGCGCCATGGCCAGCACGTGCTGGGGATGCGAGACCAGTCCGGGGTAGTACACGCGCGACACCGCGGGCTGCTGCTCCAGCCACAGCGCCAGTTCCAGCGCGCGCGCGCTTTGCGTCTGCACGCGCAGGCCCAGGGTCTCCATGCCCTTGTGCACCACCCAGGCGTTGAAGGGCGACAGGCTGATGCCGGCGCTGCGCTGCACCGGCAGCAGCTTGCCTTCGATGATCTCGCGCGTGCCGCACAATGCGCCGGCCAGCGTGCGGCCCTGGCCGTCGAGGAACTTGGTGCCCGAGTGCATGACGATGTCGGCGCCGAATTCCAGCGGACGTTGCAGCGCCGGCGAACAAAAGCAGTTGTCCACCACCAGCAGCGCCCCGCCGTCGTGCGCCAGCGCGGCCAGCGCGGCGATGTCGCACACCTCGGCCAGCGGGTTGCTCGGGGTCTCGGCGAACAGCAGGCGGGTGCGCCCCGGGCGCATCGCGGCCTTCCATTCCCCGACGTCGGTCTGCGAGACGAAGCTGGTCTCGACCCCGAACTTGCCGAAGATGTCCCCGAGCAGCTTGATGGTGGAGCCGAACACCGAGCGCGAGCACACCACGTGGTCGCCGGACTTCAGCAGGCCCAGCATCAGCAGCGTGATGGCGCCCATGCCGCTGGACGTGGCCAGCGCCGCCTGCGCGCCTTCCAGCGCGGCCAGGCGGGTTTCCATGGCCGCGACGCTGGGGTTGGAAAAGCGCGAATAGATGAAGCCCTCCTCGTCGCCGGCGAAGCGCGCGGCGGCGCTGCGCGCGTCCTGCTGCACGAAGCTGCTGCTCAGGAACACCGCCTCGCTGTGCTCGCCGTACGGGGTGCGCGGCACCGAGGCGCGCACGGCCACGGTGTCGGGGTGCCAGGAGACGTCCGGCGGGACCGTCGCGTCATCGTTCGGCCGCGCGCCGGCGGCCTGCCTCGCGGCGTCGTCGCTGCGGGAGTTCATGGTTGCGCTTCCTCCTGGGTCTGGCCCTGCAACGCGAGCATGCCCCCGCCCGGCGCGTCGGCGCCGGCGCCGCGCGCTCCGCGCAGCGCCGCGTCGACGTCGCCGGTGACATAGCAGCCGTCGAAGCACGAGGCCTCGAAGGTCTCGATGTCCTCGCGCACGCGGCGGACCGCGCGCTTCATCGCCTCCAGGTCCTGGTAGATCAGCGCGTCGGCGCCGATGAGCCGGCGGATTTCCTCGACGTCGCGCCCGTGCGCGACCAGTTCGGCCGCGGTGGGCATGTCGATGCCGTAGACGTTGGGATAGCGCACCGGCGGCGCGGCCGAGGCCAGGTAGACCTTGCGCGCGCCGGCTTCGCGCGCCATCTGCACGATCTCGCGCGACGTGGTGCCGCGCACGATCGAGTCGTCGACCAGCAGCACGTTGCGACCGTCGAATTCCTGCGAGATGGCGTTGAGCTTCTGACGCACCGAGCGCTTGCGCACCGCCTGCCCGGGCATGATGAAGGTGCGCCCCACGTAGCGGTTTTTCACGAAGCCCTCGCGGTACGGGCGCCCCAGCTTCCAGGCCAGTTGCATCGCCGACGGACGGCTGGACTCGGGCACCGGGATGACCACGTCGATCTCGCTCGGAGGCATCACCGAGATCACGCGCTGCGCCAGGGTCTCGCCCATGTTCAGGCGCGCCTGGTACACGGAAATGCCGTCCAGCACCGAATCGGGACGCGCGAGATACACGAACTCGAAGATGCAGGGATTCAGGCGCGCGCCTTGCGCGCATTGCTCGAAACGCATGCCGCCCTGCAGGTCCACGTACAGCGCCTCGCCGGGCGCGATGTCGCGCAGCAGGCGGAAACCGTTGCCCTCCAGGGCCACGGATTCGCTGGCCACCATGACCCCGTCGGTCTCGCTGCTGCCCACGCACAGCGGCCGGATGCCGTAGGGATCGCGGAAGGCCAGCAGCCCGTGCCCGGCGATCAGCACCACCACCGCGTAGGAGCCGCGCACGCGACGGTGCACGCCGCGCACCGCGCGGAACAGGTCCTCGGGTTTGAGGGGCAGGCCGTCGGAGACGAGGTCGAGCTCGCGCGCCAGCACGTTGAGCAGCACCTCGGAGTCGGAGCCGGTGTTGATGTGGCGATGATCCACGCCGGTGAGCTCGCTGCGCAGCGCGTCCGCGTTGGTCAGGTTGCCGTTGTGCGCCAGCGCCAGGCCGAAGGGGGCGTTGACGTAGAAGGGCTGCGCCTCCTCCTCGCTGTCGGCGCTGCCGGCGGTCGGATAGCGGACCTGCCCCAGGCCGTAGTCGCCGGGCAGCGCGCGCATGGTCCGCGTGCGGAACACGTCGCGCACCATGCCGCGCGACTTCTGCATGTACAGCTTGCCGCCCTGACCGGTGACGATGCCGGCCGCGTCCTGGCCACGGTGCTGCAGCAGCAGCAGCGCGTCGTAGATCATCTGGTTCACGGGCTGCTTCGAGACCACACCGACGATTCCACACATGATTCGGGTACTCCAGGGTCAGGCGGACGAATGGACGCGCGGGGATCAGCGCGCCCGGACCGCGGGCAGGCTGGCGCCTGGCGCGGGAACAAGAACCTCGGCGGCGGCCCGGCCCGGACCCGCCGCCCACGGGGCCTGGGTCCATGCGGGACGATCCTGCGTGCCGGCGAGGGGTAGCAGCGGAGCGACGCGCGCGGCCCCGGCCGACGCCAGCGGCGCCAGCAGCGAGCCCTTCCACACATCGCTGGAAGGAAGCTGGGTATAGCCGGCCGCCAGCGCCAGCAGCACGATGACCAGCGCGCCGCGCAATACGCCGAACAGCGCGCCCAGGCTGCGGTCGAGCATGCCCAGGCCGGTCGAGCGCAACAGCAGGCGCGCCAGCGTGGCCAGCACACCGGCGGCCAGCAGCACGAGCACGAAGCAGGCCACGTAGGCCAGCGCGGTACGCAGATCCGGCTGACGCACCAGATCGCCCAGCAGATACGCTCCCAGCCACGCCGCGTACAGGTGGGCCAGCACGAAGGCGGCGAACCAGCCGCCCAGCGCGATCACCTCGTAGGCAGCGCCGCGCAGCAGCCCGACCAGGGCCGACAGCGCCAGCCCCGCGAGCAACAGCCAGTCGAGGATGTTCACAGGCTCAGCACGGCGGCGGAAATGCCCAGCGACCGGATGCGCTGCAACGCGTGTTCGGCCTGGCTGCGCGACGCGAAGGGCCCCACCCGCACGCGCACGCGCTTGCCGGCCGGGGTGTCGACCACCTGGGTGTAACTGTGCAGTCCGGCGGCGTCGATGCGCCGGCGCACCTGACGCGCCGTGGCCGCGTCGGCGTAGGCCCCGGCCTGGACGACGAAGCGGTCATTCGCGGAGGCGGCCGGCGCCGGCCTGCCCGACGCGGGCTGCGCCGCACGCTCGGCCTGCGCCGCGGAAATCTGCGACGGGGCCTTGTCCTCCAGCGCGGCCAGCGCCTGGCGCGCCTGCGCGACCTGCGGGCCCGGCCTGGCACTCGCCTCGGGCGCCTGCCGGGTCGGGGTTTGCGCCTGCGGGTTGCGCTGCGGCGCCGGCGTCGGCGCGACGCGGGGCGCCGCCGGCGCCGCCGCCTGTGCGCGTACCGGAGCCTGCTCGGGCGTCTGCGCCGGTGCCTGCGCCGGTGCCTGCGCGGGCCTCTGCACGGGTTCCTGCACCGGCGTGCGCACCGACGACGGCGCGGGCGCCGGCGAGACCGCCGCGGCTGGCGTCGCCTGGGTCGGCGACGCCGCGCGCGAGGCGGTCGGCGCGGGAGGCGCCACCGAACTGGCCTGGTTCTGCGGCGGCACGATCAGCGCGATGTTGGAAGCCACCGGACGAGGCTGGGTCTCGAAAATCAACGGGAACACCACCACGCCGGTGAGCACCAGCGCAACGGCCCCGATCAGGCGCCGGCGCGCGCGCAAGCGCAACACTTCTTCGCTTTGCGCCTGTCGCGCGACCGATTCGCCGCCGCGGGAGCTTTCCTTGGCGCGCTTTCCGGGCAATTTCATGGATAGGATGGACTCGGCAGGCAGGCGGCTTCGGCCCGCCCCCGCCCGTCGATCGGGCGGCCTCAGGCGGCTTCAGGCGGCACGAGGGCGCTGCGCGCGTTGCGCGAGCACGTCGCCGACCGTGAAGAAGGAGCCGAAAACCACGATTCTATCGGTGGGCTGAACCTGCGACAGCGCGTCGGCCAATGCGGCGTGCGGCGACTCGTGGCAACTCGCGCGCGCTCCGGCCGGCAGCAGCCCGCGCAGCTGCGGCGCGGTGGCGGCGCGCGGCGTGGGCAGGTCGCAAAGATGCCAAGCCTGCACCAGCGGCGCCAGCGCCGCCACGATGCCCGGCAGGTCCTTGTCGGCCATAGCCCCAAAGACTGCATGGGTATTCGGGAAATATCCCATCGCATCCAGGCTCTCGGCCAGCACCGCCGCGGCCTCCGGGTTGTGGGCCACGTCGAGCACCACGGCCGGCTGGCCGGGCAACACCTGGAAGCGCCCGGGCAGTTCCGCCTGGGCCAGGCCCAGGCGCACGTCCTGCGCGCTCACCGGCAGGCGATCCCGCACGGACTCCAGCGCCGCCAGCGCGGCGCTGGCGTTGCGCAGCTGGCGCACGCCGCGCATGGTCGGGTAGGCCAGCCCGGGGATCCTGCGGGTGGGGCCGAGGTAGTCCCACTGCTGGCGGTCGGCGCTGCTCCAGCCGAAATCCCGCCCCACCAGCCACAGGCGCGCGCCCAGCGCCTCGGCTCGCGCGAGCAGCGCGCGCGGCGGGTCCGGGTCGGCCACCACGGCGCTTCGCCCGGCGCGGAAAATCCCCGCCTTCTCGAAACCGATGGCCTCGCGGTCGGGGCCGAGGAATTCCATGTGGTCCAGCGCCACGCCGGTGACCACCGCGCAGTCGGCGTCGATCACGTTGACCGCGTCCAGGCGTCCGCCCATGCCGACCTCCAGCACGGCCGCATCCAGGCGCGACGCGGCGAGCAGGTCGAGGATGGCCAGGGTGGTGAACTCGAAATAGGTCAGCGGCACCGGCGGTTGCAGGCCGGCGCGCGCGCGCTCCACCGCCAGCATATGCTCCGGCAGCGCGCTGGCGTCCACCGGGGAGCCCCCGATGCGGCAGCGTTCCTCGAAATGCACCAGGTGGGGCGAGGAGTACACGCCCACGCGATAGCCGGCGGCCAGCAGCATCTGCTCGATGAACGCGCAGGTGGAACCCTTGCCGTTGGTGCCGCCGACGGTGAATACCGTGCAGTCCAGGCGCAGACCCATGGCCTCGCGCACCCGCTGCACCCGCTCCAGGCCCAGCTCGATGGCTTGCGCGTGCAGGCGCTGCGCATGCTCGAGCCAGTCCTGCAGGCTCCACGACTCCATCGGCGCGGCCGCGTCGGAGGCGGCCGGCGCCTCGCCGGCGCGCTCAGCCGACGACGGCATCGGCGGGCTGGCGCTGCAGCATGGCGAGCATGCGGGCGAGTTCGCCGCGCAGTTCGCGGCGGTCGACGATGCGGTCGACGGAGCCCTTTTGCTGCAGGAATTCCGAGCGCTGGAAGCCCTCGGGAAGTTTCTCGCGCACGGTGTTCTCGATCACCCGCGGGCCGGCGAAGCCGATCAGCGCCTTGGGCTCGGCCAGCACGATATCGCCGACGAAGGCGAAGGACGCCGACACGCCGCCCATCGTGGGATCGGTGAGCACGCTCACGTAGGGAATGCGGGCCTTCGCCAGGCGCGCCAGCGCGGCGTTGGTCTTGGCCATCTGCATCAGGCTGAGCAGGCCTTCCTGCATGCGCGCGCCGCCGGTGGCGGTGAAACACAGGAAAGGCACCTTCTGCTCCAGCGCGGTGTCCACGCCGCGCACGAAGCGTTCGCCCACCACCGAACCCATGGAGCCGCCCATGAATTCGAATTCGAAACACGCGACCACCACCGGCACGCTCTGGATGGAGCCCCCCACGACCACCAGCGCGTCGGTCTCCTGGGTGTTCTCCAGCGCCTCGCGCAGGCGCTCGGGGTACTTGCGGCTGTCCTTGAACTTCAGCGCGTCGATGGGCAGCACCTCCTGCCCGATCTCGTAGCGTCCTTCGCCGTCGAGCAGCGCGTCCAGGCGCTGGCGCGCGCCGATGCGCATGTGATGCGCGCATTTGGGACACACGTACTGGTTCTGTTCCAGATCGGTCTTGTACAGCACCGTCTCGCACGAGGGGCACTTGAGCCACAGCCCCTCGGGCATCTGGCGCCGGCTGCCGGCCTCGGAGGGCTGGATCTTCGGGGGAAGCAGTTTTTCGAGCCAACTCATCGGGAAACCTCCTCGAATGCCGGGTTGCCGGCGGACGCGGCCGCGCGGTCGACGGCCGCGCGCACCTCGCGCAGGAAATCGGACGCGGCGGTCTGCGCCTGCTCGCCGCCACTGCTCTGCTCCATCAGCTCGATGATGCGCGAGCCGATGATCACCGCGTCGGCGCAGCCCGCCACCGCGGCCGCTCCGGCCGCGTCGCGGATGCCGAAGCCGACCGCCAGGGGAAGACGCACATGGCACCGCACTTCCTGCACGCGCCGCGCGACCTGCGCGACGTCCAGGTGCGCGGCCCCGGTCACGCCCTTGAGCGAGACGTAGTACACGTAGCCGGCGGCCAGCCGGTCCACCTGCTCCATGCGCGCCGCGGTGGACGTGGGCGCGAGCAGGAAGATCGGGTCGATGCCGGCCGCGCGCAGGCGCGCGGCGAAATCGGCCGACTCCTCCGGCGGGTAGTCGACCACCAGCACGCCGTCCACACCGGCATCGGCGCAGGCGTCGACGAAGGCCTCGACCCCGTAGCGTTCGATCGGATTGGCGTAGCCCATGAGCACCAGCGGAGTGTCGGCGTCGCCGGCGCGGAATTCCTTCGCCCATCGCAGCACGTGGCGCAGGCTCACGCCACGCGCGAGCGCGCGCTCGTTGGCGCGCTGGATCACCGGGCCGTCGGCCATGGGGTCGGAAAAGGGCACGCCCAGCTCGATCATGTCGGCGCCGGCCGCCGCCAGCGCGTGCAAGAGCGGCACCGTGGCCTCGGGCGCCGGGTCGCCGGCGGTGACGTAGGGAATCAGGGCCTTGCGCCCCTGCGCCGCCAGGCGCTCGAAGGTCGATGCGATGCGGCTCACGGGCGCCCCTTGCACGAAGGCCTGCAGAAGAACTCGGCGCGGGTGAGGTCGGCGATGTTGCCGATGTCCTTGTCCCCGCGTCCCGACAGGTTCACCAGCAGCACCTGGTCGGCGCGCATCGTGGGGGCCATCTTCATGGCCTGGGCCAGCGCGTGGCTGGACTCCAGCGCCGGGATGATGCCCTCGGTGCGGCACAGGCGATGGAAGGCCTCCAGCGCCTCGGAGTCGGTCACCGCCACGTATTCGGCGCGCCCGCTGTCCTTGAGCCAGGCATGCTCGGGACCCACGCCGGGGTAGTCCAGCCCGGCCGACACCGAGTGGGTCTCGGCGATCTGCCCGGCCTCGTCCTGCAGCACGTAGGTGCGGTTGCCGTGCAGCACGCCCGGCACACCCGCGCCCAGCGAGGCCGCGTGACGCCCGCTGCCCAGGCCCTCGCCTCCCGCTTCCACGCCGATCAGGCGCACCCGCGCGTGCTCGATGTAGGGGTAGAAGATGCCCATGGCGTTGCTGCCGCCGCCCACGCAGGCCAGCACGGCGTCGGGCTGACGCCCGGCCATCTCCGGCATCTGCACCAGGCACTCGTCGCCGATCACGCGCTGGAAGTCGCGCACCATCATCGGATACGGGTGCGGCCCGGCCACGGTGCCGATGATGTAGAAGGTGTCCTCGACGTGGGTGACCCAGTCGCGCAGCGCCTCGTTGAGCGCGTCCTTCAGGGTCTTCGAGCCGCTGTGCACCGGCACCACCTCGGCGCCCAGCAGATGCATGCGGTAGACGTTGGGCGACTGCCGCTTGACGTCCTCGGCGCCCATGTAGACCACGCACTGCATGCCGTAGCGCGCCGCCACCGTGGCGCTGGCCACACCGTGCTGGCCGGCGCCGGTCTCGGCGATCACCCGGCGCTTGCCCATGCGCTGTGCCAGCATGGCCTGGCCGATGGTGTTGTTGATCTTGTGCGCGCCGGTGTGGTTCAGATCCTCGCGCTTGAGATAGATCTGCGCGCCGCCGAGTTCGCGACTCAGGCGCGCGGCATGGTAGATCGGGCTCGGGCGCCCGACGAAATGCCGCAGCTCGTTGTGGTATTCGGCCTGGAACTCGGGGTCGACGCGATAGCGCGCGTAGGCCTCCTTGAGTTCGTCGAGGGCCTTGAACAGGGTTTCGGCGACGAAACTGCCGCCGTAGGGGCCGAAATGGCCCTGCGCATCCGGAAGGTCGTACTGAAGCATGATGGAATCGGCGATGCTGGACTAAGGGGATCGAGCCGCCTGCCCGACGCCGCGCGCCTCAGCGCCCCGCTGACGGGGCCTTGTCGGCTTGCTGCGCCGCGGCATCGGCCGCGCGCACCGCGGCGACGAATTCTCGCATCGCCGCGGCATCCTTCACACCCTTGGCGGATTCGACTCCGGAGGAGACGTCAACCGCCCACGGGCGCACCCGCAGGATCGCCTGCGCCACATTTGCGGCACGCAACCCACCAGACAAAACGATGGGACTGCCGACGTTTGTTGGAATGAGTGACCAATCGAAGACCTCTCCACCCCCGCCGTAGCCCTCCACGAAGGCATCCAGCAGCAAGCCGCGCGCATGCGCGTGCCGGACCTTCAAGTCTAGCAAATCCACCCCCGGGCGCATGCGCACGGCGCGCAGGTAGGGGTGCGCGAAGGCCTCGCATTCCTCGGCGGTCTCGTCGCCGTGAAATTGCAGCAGCGACGGGCGCAGCGCGTCGACGACCTCGCGTACCCGCGCCGGCTCGGCCCGCACGAACAGCGCCACCACGCCGACCAGCGGCGGCAGCTCGCGCACGATGTCCAGCGCCTGGCGCAGGCTCACGGCGCGCGGGCTGGGCGGGTAGAACACCAGGCCGATGGCGTCGGCTCCGGCGTGCGCCGCGGCCACCGCGTCGCCGGGACGGGTGATGCCGCAGATCTTGATGCGGGTTCGGTGCATGCGAGTTGGTCAGGCCAGCAGCCGGGGCAGGTCGCGCGGGGCCTCGGGGATCTGCCATTGTGCCGCATAGGCGGGACCGGCGAAATACAGCCCGTCGGGCATGAAGGTCGGCGCCGCCAGGCTGCGCTCGCGCGCGCGCAGCACCTGGCCGATCCACGCCGGATCGCGGCTCGCGCTGCCCACCGCGACCAGGCAGCCCATGATGTTTCGCACCATGTGATGCAGGAAGGCATTGGCGTGGAAATCGAAGCTCCACGTGCGCCCGTCGGGCTGCAGCGCGATGTCGATCGCGTGCACGGTCTTGCAGGGGCTGCGCGCCTGGCAGGAGCTGGCGCGGAAGGAACTGAAGTCGTGGCTGCCCAGCAGTTGCGCGGCGCCCTCGCGCATGGCCTGCGCGTCCAGCCGGTGATGGGTCCAGCCCACCAGGCCCTGCAGCAGCGCCGGGCGCACCGGATGCTGCACCAGCAGGTAGCGGTAGCGCCGCGACTGCGCGCTCTTTTGCGCATGGAAGCCCTCGCCCGGCTCGCAGGACCACAGCACGCTGATGTCCGGCGGCAGGAAGGTGTTGAGTCCGCGCACCCAGGACTGCGCGGCCCGTTGCACCGGCGAGTCGAAGTGCACCACCTGCTGCAGCGCGTGCACGCCGGCATCGGTGCGTCCGGCGCAGACCACGCGCAGCGCCGCGCCGGTGAACTCGCGCAGCGCGTGCTCCAGGCGATCCTGCACGGTGGCGCCGCCGGGCTGGCTCTGCCAGCCCCGGTACGCACAGCCGCGGTAGCTCAGCCCCAGCGCGATGCGCATGCCCGCGCGGCGCTCCCGTGCACGCCCGTCAACCCAGCTGCGCGAGCAGCTTCTCGGCCTGCGCGCGCGTCTCGCCCTCGCTCTCGGCGATGATTTCGTGCAGCAGGTGGCGCGCCGTGTCGAGGTCGCCCATCGCGCGGCTTTCCTCCACCAGCGCCAGGCGCGTATCCAGCCCCTGGGCGGGTACCGAAGGTGCCGGCTCCGTGACAGGGGGCAGCCCGAGGTCGAACTCCAACGGGGCCGGTTCCGCCGCGGGCGCCGCTGCGCCCGATGCCGGGGCGGCCTCGCCGGCGGGGGGCAGGGTCAGCGCCGACAGGTCGAAGTCCAGGCCCATGTCCTGCTCCGGCTCGGCCGGCGCCGCGGCGTGCGCCTCGACCGCGGAGGCCGGGCTCGCACCGCCCAGATCCAGGTTCAGGTCCAGCGCGGAGGCGTCGCCCGCGGCCCCGCCGGGCCCAGCCAGCGACGGCAGGCCCGCCAGCAGTTCGGTCGGGGGCATCGTGGGCGCCGGCTCCGTCGAGCCGGACTGGCTGGCGTCGAAGTCCCCGCCGGTGATGGTGGTCGGCGCGGAGCCCATCACCGGGGGCTGGGTGTTGTGGTACAGCGGGTTGGCCGCATCCAGGTTGCGCCCCAGCTCCTGCACCTTTTTCCATTCCTCGCCCTGGCCGTCGGTGCGCGTGAACAGGTCGGCGGCCGTCAGCTCGAAGGAACGGGCATCCTTGCGCTTGGAGTAGATCTCCAGCAGCTTGAGCCGCGCGGCGTTGCGGTCCGGATGATTCTTCAGCGCCTCCTTCAGGATCTCCTCGGCCTGCAGGTCACGCCCGTAGGCCAGGTAGACATCGGCCTCGGCCACCGGATCGACGTCCACGCTCTCGACCTGGCTGGGCGAGTACTGCATCGAGGAGCCGAGCGTGCTGTTGTTGGTATCCACGCGCTCGCCGCCGCTGGCCCCGAAGAAGCTGTCTCCGGTGCCCATGTGGCTGTCGAACACCGAGGCCTGCCCGCCCGCCGACCCGCGGCGACGCCGCAGCACCGCCCATCCCGCCAGCAGCACGCCGAGCAGCAAGCCGGCGGGGGCCAGCAAGGGATTGGCCAGCAGGCCGCCGAACAGGCCCGGCCCGCGCGATTCCGACGATGCGTGCGCCTCATGCGGCGTCACCGCCGGCTTGGGCTGCGGCTTGGCGGGCGCCGGCTTGGGCGGAGCCGATGCCGTATGCAGCGGCGCGCTCGCCTGGCTGGCCGCCGCGGCGGGTGCCGGGGCGCTGCCATGCGTCGCCGCGGAAGCCGCGGCGGACGCGCCGGCATGCGCCGGCACGGCAGCGGCCACGCTGGAGGCGGCTGCCGAGGCCGAAGCGGTCGGCGCGGCGCCGGGGCGCATCGCCCGTGCCGCCGCGCTGGCGCTGGCCGCCAGCTTGGCCAGCGCGGCCACGTCGGCCTTCGCGGCTTCCAGCTTCTGCGCCAGCGCCTCGGCCTGTTTTTGCGCGGCGATCCAGTTCGCCTCCGCGGTCTGCCCCGAGGCGGCCACTCCGGCCTGGCTCAGGCGCAGTTGCGACTGCGGACCGGAGGCGCCGCTGCCGGGCTCGCGCACCTGCGCCTGCACGGTGCCGTGCATGCTGCGCGCGGAGCCGCCGGAGCGGCTCGGGCTGATTTCGGCCAGGCGCCTGCGGTAGGCGCCGAAGTCCCCGCTGTGGGCGACGATGATCTGGTGCGCCTGGCCGGCGCTGAGGGCGTCGGCCTGGCTCGCGCTCGGCACCTTCAGCACCGCGCCGGCGCGCAGGCGGTTGATGTCGCCGTCGATGAACGCCCCCTGGTTGGCGCTGTACAGCGCCGCCAGCATCTGCTCCAGCGAGACCTCGCCACCGGAGTAGGAACGCGCGATGGAGAACAGGGTATCGCCGCGCTGCACGGTGTAGCCCGAACCCGCGCGTGCGGGGGCCTGCGCCGCCGGCAGGGTGCGCTGCACGGCGTGGGCCAGCGGGGCCGTCGCCTGGGGGACGATCGGCGCCGCCCCCGGCTCGCGGAATCCCGGAGGATCCAGCAGCAGGGTGTAGTTGCGGGTGATCTCGCCGTTGGACCAGTCGGCGCGCAGCAGCAGGTCGACGAAAGGCTCGTGCACCGGACGCGTGCCGCTGAGGTGCAGGTACGCATGCCCTGCCGCATCCTGGCGCAGCAGCACGCTGGCCCCCTGCAGCGCGTCGCTGTAGTTCAGGTGCTGCGCCGCGTACATCGAATCCGGCGCGACCCCGACCCGCAGCGAACGCGCCTCGTCGGGAGTGATCTGGGTGATTTCGATGTTCGCGCTCAGCGGCTGGCCGAGCGTGGACAACACCACCACATGCCCGAGGCCGAAGGCCCCGGCCAGCGGTACGGCTCCCGGCAGTGCCGCCAGACAAGCCACACCCATTGCTTGACGCCATTTGGCCACGTTGCTTCCCCTGATCTGCATGGTTGCCCGGCTATGCGTGCGAATCCGCCCGCAGGCTCATCCATCGCTTCAATGCACGCCCCCATCCCCTTGATTGCAAACTGCGTTGCAGGGGTTTCGCATGCGATAGTAACCAATCGTCCCCCGGAATCCGGCAGGATTTGGCTTCGCGCCCCGGGTCGGCGTGGCGCGCGCGCAAACCGGCGCCTCCCCAAGGCCGCCGGACGCAATGCTGCTCAAGCCTGCAGAAGGATGCGCAACATGCGGCGCAACGGCTCCGCCGCCCCCCACAACAACTGGTCGCCCACGGTGAAGGCGCTCAGGTACTCCGGGCCCATGGACATCTTGCGCAGGCGCCCCACCGGGATGCCCAGCGTGCCGGTGACCGCCACCGGCGTGAGTTCGCGAATGCTGGCCTCGCGGGTGTTCGGAACCACCTTCACCCACTCGTTGTCGGCGGCGATCATGGCCTCGATCTCGGTCAACGGCACGTCGCGGCGCAACTTGAACGTCAGCGCCTGGCTGTGGCAGCGCATGGCGCCGACCCGCACGCAAAGGCCGTCCACCGGGATCGCCTGGGCGTTGCCCAGGATCTTGTTGGTCTCGGCGCCGCCCTTCCACTCCTCGCGCGACATGCCGTTGCCCAGGTCCTTGTCGATCCACGGGATCAGGCTGCCGCCCAGCGGCACCTCGAAATGGCGTGTGTCGGCCGCCGGCAACGCTCGCTGGGTGTCGATGATCCCGCGGTCGATGTCCAGGATGGCCGACGCCGGGTCGTCCAGCAGCGGACGCACCGCCGCGTTCAGGGTGCCGAACTGGGTGAGCAGTTCGCGCATGTGCTGCGCCCCGCCCCCCGAGGCGGCCTGGTAGGTCATCGAGCTCATCCACTCGACCAGGCCGGCCTTGAACAGCGCGCCCACGCCCATGAGCATGCAGCTGACCGTGCAGTTGCCGCCGATCCAGTTGCGCCCGCCGCGCGCCAGGGCCGCGTCGATCACCGGCCGGTTCACCGGATCCAGCACGATCACCGCGTCGTCGCGCATGCGCAGCGTGGAGGCGGCGTCGATCCAGTGACCCTTCCAGCCGGTGGCGCGCAAGGGCTCGAACACGGCGCCGGTGTAGTCGCCGCCCTGCGCGGTGACGATGATGTCGCAGGCGCGCAGCGCCTCCAGGTCGGTGGCGTCGTGCAGCGCGGAGCCGTCGGGCGCCTTGCCTCCGGCGTTGCTGGTCGAGAAATACACCGCCTCGACCCGTTCGAGGTCGCCCTCGGCGCGCATGCGCTGCATGAGCACCGATCCCACCATGCCACGCCAGCCCACCAGGCCGACCCGCTGCTTCGCCATGTTCGTGATTTCCTTGGTTTTCCGGGAGTTTGCAGGAGTTTGCGGAAACTTGGAAGTGCGGCGCCGGGCTCAGCCCAGCGCGGCGACCACCGCGTCACCCATGCCGGCCGTGCCGACGCTGGCATGCCCGGGCTCGGCGATGTCCGCGGTGCGCAGGCCCTGGCGCAGCACCTCGCGCACCGCCTGTTCCACGCGCTGCGCGGCCTCGGGCTGGCCCAGCGAGTAGCGCAGCATCATGGCGGCGCTGAGGATGGTGGCCAGCGGATTGGCCAGGCCACGGCCGGCGATGTCCGGCGCCGAGCCGTGCGAGGGCTCGTACAGGCCGCGCCCCTGCTCGTTGAGCGACGCCGACGGCAGCATGCCGATGGAGCCGGTGAGCATCGCCGCCTCGTCGGACAGGATGTCGCCGAACATGTTGCCGGTGACCACGACGTCGAACTTCTTGGGCGCGCGCACCAGTTGCATCGCCGCGTTGTCCACGTACATGTGCTCCAGCTCGATGTCGGGGTACTGCGCGTGCACCTCGGTGACCACGTCCTTCCAGAACTGGAAGGTCTCCAGCACGTTGGCCTTGTCGACGCTGGTCACGCGCCCGGCGTGGCCGGCCGCCTTGCGGGTGCGCGCGGCCTGGAAGGCCACGTGGGCGATGCGCTCGATCTCCGGGCGGCTGTAGCGCATGGTGTCGAAGGCCTCGGGCTGGCCCGCGAAGGCCCCGTCGGGAGCGTCGCGACGCCCGCGCGGCTGGCCGAAGTAGATGTCTCCGGTGAGCTCGCGCACGATCAGGATGTCCAGGCCCGAAACGACCTCGGGCTTGAGCGAGGAGGCCTGCGCGAGTTCGGGGTAGAGGATGGCCGGGCGCAGGTTGGCGAACAGCCCCAGGTTCTTGCGCAGCCCGAGGATCGCCTGCTCCGGGCGCAGCGCGCGCTCCAGACGGTCGAAGCGCGGATCGCCGACGGCGCCGAACAGCACCGCGTCGGCGCGTTGCGCCAGCGCCAGCGTGGCCGGCGGCAGCGGATGCCCGTGGCGCTCGTAGGCGGTGCCGCCGACGTCGGCGAACTCGAATTCCAGCTTCAGGCCGTCGGCGCGCAGGCGCTCGAGCACGCGCATCGCCTGCGCGATGATTTCGGGACCGATGCCGTCGCCCGGCAGGACTGCGATGTTCATGCGATGGGACTTTCGGGAAAGGGGGCTGCGGGAATCAGAGGATGCGGTGGGCCAGCCAGGGCATGCGGGCGATGCGCTCGGCTTCGAAGGCGCGCACCTTGTCCGCCTTTTGCAGGGTCAGGCCGATCTCGTCGAGCCCGCCGACCAGGCAGTTCTTGCGGAACTCGGTGATCTCGAAGGGCAGTTCGGTGCCGTCGGGCTTGACCACGCGCTGGCGCGGCAGGTCGACCGTCAAGGCGTAGCCGGGGAACGCCGCCACCTCGTCGAACATGCGGGACACCTCGTGCTCGGGCAGCACGATGGGCAGCAGCCCGGTCTTGAAGCAGTTGTTGAAGAAGATGTCGGCGAAGGACGAGCCCACCACCGCGCGGATGCCCCATTGCTCGATGGCCCAGGGCGCGTGCTCGCGCGACGAACCGCAGCCGAAGTTCTTGCGCGCCAGCATGATGCTGGCGCCCTGGTAGCGCGGCTGATTGAGCACGAAATCCGGGTTCGGCCGGCGCGAGGCCGGATCCTGCCCCGGCTCGCCGTGATCGAGGTAGCGCCACTCGTCGAACAGGTTGGGCCCGAAGCCGGTGCGCCGGATGGACTTGAGGAACTGCTTGGGGATGATGGCGTCGGTGTCGACGTTCTCGCGGTCGATGGGAACGACCACGCCCTGGTGCACGGTGAAGGCTTGCATGGGAATCGGATTCCTGGTTGGCGAGGCTCGGAGCGTGGCGGCTCAGGCCCCCCGCACGTCGACGAAATGACCGGCCACCGCCGCCGCCGCGGCCATCGCCGGGCTCAGCAGGTGCGTGCGCCCGCCCTGGCCCTGGCGCCCCTCGAAATTGCGGTTCGAGGTCGACGCGCAGCGCTCGCCCGGCTCCAGCCGGTCGGCGTTCATGGCCAGGCACATGGAACAGCCCGGCTCGCGCCATTCGAAACCGGCGGCCATGAAGATCTTGTCCAGGCCCTCGCGCTCGGCCTGCGCCTTGACCAGGCCCGAGCCGGGTACGGCCAGCGCCAGGCGCACGTTGGAGGCGATGCGCTTGCCGGCCAGCACCTTGGCCGCCTCGCGCAGGTCCTCGATGCGCGAGTTGGTGCACGAACCGATGAACACCTTGTCGATGCGGATGTCGGCGATGGGCTTGCCGGGCTGCAGGCTCATGTACTCCAGCGCGCGCTCCATCGCGGCGCGCTTGACGGGGTCGGTCTGCTTGTCCGGATCGGGCACGCGCTCGTCGATGGCCACCACCATCTCGGGCGAGGTGCCCCAGGTAACCTGCGGGCGCAGGCTGGAGGCGTCGAGTTGCACGCGCAGGTCGAAGTGCGCCTCGGCGTCGGAATGCAGGCCGCGCCAGTAGCGCACCGCCTGCTCCCATTCGACGCCGGAGGGAGCAAAGGGACGCCCCTGGATGTAGCGCAGCGTGGTCTCGTCCACGGCCACCAGGCCGGCGCGCGCGCCGGCCTCGATGGCCATGTTGCACAGGGTCATGCGCCCTTCCATGCTCAGCGCGCGCACCGCCGGACCGGCGAACTCGATGGTGCAGCCGGTACCGCCCGCGGTGCCGATGCGCCCGATCACCGCCAGCGCCAGGTCCTTCGCGGTGCAACCGTGGCCGAGCTGGCCGTCGACCCACACCAGCATGTTCTTCATCTTGCGCGCCAGCAGGGTCTGCGTGGCCAGCACGTGCTCGACCTCGCTGGTGCCGATGCCGAAGGCCAGCGCGCCGAAGGCGCCGTGGGTGCTGGTGTGCGAGTCGCCGCACACCACCGTCATGCCCGGCAGCGTGGCGCCCTGCTCGGGGCCGATCACGTGCACGATGCCCTGGCGCCGGTCGTTCATCTTGAACTGGGTGATGCCCTGCGCGTCGCAGTTGCGGTCCAGCGTGTCCACCTGCAGGCGCGACACCGGATCGGCGATGCCCTCGGCGCGGTTGGTGGTCGGCACGTTGTGGTCCGATACCGCCAGGTTGGCGCTGATGCGCCATACCTTGCGCCCGGCCAGTTCCAGTCCCTCGAAGGCCTGCGGGCTGGTCACCTCGTGCACCAGGTGGCGGTCGATGTACAGCAGCGCGGTGCCGTCGGCATCGACGTCCACCAGATGCTCGTCCCAGAGTTTGTCGTAAAGCGTGCGTGCCATCGCTGTCGGGCCGGCTTGCGGCGCAGGAGAAACGAAAAGGGTCCGCCGCGCTCCGCGGCGGACCCTTGATTTTAGCGGGGTTATCGCAGTCCCAGGGCGGGCCGGGAACGGCGACGGCGACCCTCGCTTACTTGCGCTGCGCCAGCGGCACCACGTTGCGGGCGTCGGCGCCGGTGAACAGCTGGCGCGGGCGTCCGATCTTGTACTCGGGGTCGGAGATCATCTCGTTGAGCTGCGCGATCCAGCCCACGGTGCGCGCCAGGGCGAAAACAGCCGTGAACAGCGACACCGGCACGCCGATGGCCTTTTGCACGATGCCCGAGTAGAAGTCCACGTTCGGGTAGAGCTTGCGCTGCACGAAGTAGTCGTCCTCGAGGGCGATCTTCTCCAGGGTCATGGCCAGCTTGAACAGCGGGTCGTCGTGCAGGCCCAGCGCGTCCAGCACCTCGTGGCAGGTCTCGCGCATCAGCTTGGCACGCGGGTCGTAGTTCTTGTAGACGCGGTGGCCGAAGCCCATCAGGCGCACCGAGGAGTTCTTGTCCTTGACCTTCTCGATGAACTCGCCGATCTTGGCCACGCCGCCGTTGGCCTGGATGTCGTAGAGCATGTTCAGGCAGGCCTCGTTGGCGCCGCCGTGCGCCGGACCCCACAGGCAGGCCACGCCGGCCGCGATGGCCGCGAAGGGGTTGGTTCCGCTGGATGCGCACAGGCGCACGGTCGAGGTGGAGGCGTTCTGCTCGTGGTCGGCGTGCAGGATGAAAATGCGGTCCAGCGCGCGCTCGATCACCGGGTTGGGCACGTACTCCTCGCAAGGCGTGGCCCACATCATGCGCATGAAGTTCCCCGCGTAGCTCAGGTTGTTCTGCGGGTACATGTACGGCTGGCCCATGTTGTACTTGTAGGCCATGGCCACCAGCGTGGGCATCTTGGCGATCAGGCGCACGGCCGAGATGTCGCGCTGGGCGGCGTCGTTCAGGTTGATCGAGTCCGGGTAGAAGGCCGACATGGCGCCCACCAGGCCGGTCAGCACGGCCATCGGATGGGCGTCGCGGCGGAAACCGCGCAGGAAGAACTGCATCTGCTCGTTGACCATCGTGTGCTGGGTCACGCGGCGCACGAAGTCGGCCTTCTGCTCGGCGTTGGGCAGCTCGCCGTACAGGATCAGGTAGCAGGTCTCCATGTAGTCGCAATTGACCGCCAACTGCTCGATCGGGTAGCCGCGATACAGCAGCTCGCCCTTGTCGCCGTCGATGTAGGTGATGGCCGAGTTGCACGACGCGGTGGACAGGAAGCCGGGGTCGTAGGTGAACTTGCCGGTCTGCCCGTACAGCTTGCGGATGTCGATCACGTCCGGACCGACCGAGCCCTTGTAGATCGGCAGCTCGATGCTGGGCGCGCCGTCGGAGAAGGACAGCGTGGCTTTGACGTCGGAAGGCTTCATGGGGGGCTCCGGGGGTTGGGGTGACGGCCGCGCTTCGGCGCGACGCGGCTCAGTCGCGCAGCATGTCGAGCAGGCCCAGGCGCTGCGCCGCCTGCGCCTGCGCCGGCGGCTCGATGTGCCCGAGCAGCAGCGC
Organism: Pseudomonadota bacterium; assembly: GCA_021848345.1. GTDB lineage: Bacteria > Pseudomonadota > Gammaproteobacteria > Burkholderiales > Burkholderiaceae_C > Thiomonas_A. Next base: position 219,513 of record JAJZUV010000003.1, read on the forward strand.
CAGCAGCGTGTTGTCGTCAAGTTCCAGCAACTCGCCCAGCGCCGCCGTCTGCGCGGGCTCGAGCGAATCGCCGTGACGGGCGAAAAATCGCGTGAACAGCAGGTCGTTCTCCAGCAAGCCGCGGCGCGCGCGCCAGCGCAGCCTGCGCAGCGCGGCGGCGTGGTCCTCGGGGGTTCCCGGGCTGCCGGAGGAGACGGTCATGACCAGCTCAGACCGCCCGCCGCAGCATCAGGTCCTTGATGCTGCCGATGGCCCGCGTCGGGTTGAGTTCCTTCGGGCATACGTCGACGCAGTTCATGATGGTGTGGCAGCGGAACAGGCGGTACGGGTCCTCGAGGTCGTCCAGGCGCGCACCCGTGGCCTCGTCGCGGCTGTCGGCGATGAAGCGATAGGCCTGCAGCAGCCCGGCCGGGCCGACGAACTTGTCCGGGTTCCACCAGAAGCTCGGGCAGGAGGTGGAGCAGCTGGCGCACAGGATGCACTCGTACAGCCCGTTGAGCACCTCGCGCTGCTCGGGGCTCTGCAGGCGTTCCTTCTCCGGCGCCGGGGTGTCGTTGATCAGGTACGGCTTGACCGAGTGGTACTGCTTGAAGAACTGGGTCATGTCGACGATCAGGTCGCGGATCACCGGCAGCCCGGGCAGCGGCTTGAGCACCACCGGCTCCTTCAGCGTGAGCAGGTTGGTGGTGCAGGTCAGGCCGTTCTTGCCGTTGATGTTCATGCCGTCGGAGCCGCACACGCCCTCGCGGCACGAACGCCGGAAGGCCAGGGTCTCGTCGACGTCGGCCTTGATGCGCATGAGCGCGTCGAGCAGCATCTTGTCGTTGTGCTGCAGCTCGACCTCGTAGTCCTGCATGTACGGCCTGGCGTCGCGGTCCGGGTCGTAGCGGTAGATCGAAAACTTCATCTTGCGGGTCATCAGGGTCTCTCCGTGTGCTGGAGCGTCTCGAGGCAACGCAGGGCCGGGTGCCGCCCGACCCTGGGGCCGTCTCAGAAAGTGCGCGCCTTGGGCTTGAAGGTTTCCACGGTCAGCGGCTTCATCTGCACCTCGCGATAGGCCAGGCGGTTGCCGTCGCGGAACCACAGGGTGTGCTTGAGCCAGTTGACGTCGTCGCGCTCCTGGAAGTCGCGATGCGAGTGCGCGCCGCGGCTTTCCTTGCGCGCCTCCGCCGATACGATGGTGGCCTTGGCCGTCTCGATCAGGTTCTCCACCTCCAGCGCCTCGACGCGCGCGGTGTTGAACACCTTGGACTTGTCCTTCAGGTGGATGCGCTGCACGCGCTGCTCGAGCTGCGCGATCTGTTCCACGCCTTCCTTGAGCAGGTCCGAGGTGCGGAACACGCCGCAATGCTTTTGCATGCTGGCGCGAATCGAGCCGGCCACGTCCTGGATGGACTCGCCATCGCGCGAGGATTCCAGGCGCGCCAGGCGCGCCAGCGACGCGTCGGCGCAGTCCGCCGGCAGATCCTTGTGCGTGCCGCGCACGCGCTCGCTCTCGGCGATGTGCCGTCCGGCGGAGCGCCCGAACACCACCAGATCCAGCAGCGAGTTGGTGCCCAGGCGGTTGGCCCCGTGCACGCTGACGCAGGAGCACTCGCCGATGGCGTACAGGCCCTGCACGACCTGCTCCGTGCCGTCGGCGCCCACGGTGAGCACCTGGCTGTGGATGTTGGTCGGGATGCCGCCCATCTGGTAGTGGATGGTGGGCACCACCGGGATCGGCTCCTTGGTGCAGTCCACGTTGGCGAACTTGCGCGCGATCTCGGCGATCGAGGGCAGGCGCTTGTGGATGGTCTCGGCGCCCAGGTGGTCGAGCTTGAGCAGCACGTAGTCCTTGTGCGGACCGGCGCCGCGGCCTTCCTTGATCTCCTGGTCCATCGAGCGCGAGACGAAGTCGCGCGGCGCCAGGTCCTTGTAGGTAGGCGCGTAGCGTTCCATGAAACGCTCGCCGTTGGCGTTGAGCAGGATGCCGCCCTCGCCGCGCACGCCCTCGGTGATCAGCACGCCGGCGCCGGCCACGCCGGTGGGGTGGAACTGCCAGAACTCCATGTCCTGCAGCGGCAGGCCGGCGCGCGCCGCCATGCCGATGCCGTCGCCGGTGTTGATGTAGGCGTTGGTCGACGCGGCGAAGATGCGCCCGGCGCCGCCGGTGGCCAGCACCGTGGACTTGGCGCGCAGCACGCTGACCTCGCCGGTCTCCATTTCCATCGCCACCACGCCCAGCACCTCGCCGGCGGCGTCGCGAATCAGGTCCAGCGCCATCCACTCGACGAAAAAGTGGGTGCGCGCGGCCACGTTCTGCTGGTACAGGGTGTGCAGCAGCGCATGCCCGGTGCGGTCGGCGGCGGCGCAGGCGCGCTGCACGGCCTTCTCGCCCAGGTTGGCGGTGTGGCCGCCGAAGGGGCGCTGGTAGATGGTGCCGTCCGGGTTGCGGTCGAAGGGCATGCCCATGTGCTCCAGCTCGTACACGGCGCTGGGCGCCTCGCGGCACATGAACTCGATGGCGTCCTGGTCACCCAGGTAGTCCGATCCCTTGACGGTGTCGAACATGTGCCAGTACCAGTTGTCCTCGCTCATGTTGCCCAGCGAGGCGGAAATGCCGCCTTGCGCCGCCACGGTGTGCGAACGCGTCGGGAACACCTTGGACAGCACGGCCACGTCCAGCCCGGCACGCGCCAGCTGCAGCGCGCAGCGAAGCCCGGAGCCACCGGCCCCGACCACGACGACGTCGAATTTGCGTTGGTTCAGTTGCACGGCTCAAACCCTCCACAGAACCTGCACGGCGCCACCGACGCAGGCGAGCAGCCACACGATGGTCAGCACCTGCAGGCTCAGGCGCAGCCCGACGGGCTTGACGTAATCCATCCAGATGTCGCGCACGCCCACCCACACGTGGTAGAGCAGCGCGAGCAGCGCGACCAGGGTGAACAGCTTGGTCGCCTGGTTGGCGAACAGCGCCTGCCAGCGCGCGTAGTCGAGCTGGCCCGGCCACAGCACGACCACCAGCATGAACACGGTGTAGAGCGCCATCACGACGGCGGTGACGCGCTGGGCCAGCCAGTCGCGCATACCGTAGTGAGCGCCCACTACGAGGCGATGCGATCCGTAGTCGGTTGCGGCCATGTCAGGCTCCCGAGAAAAGGTGGATGGCGACCAGCAGCGTGGCCAGCAGGGACACCACCAGCACCGTGGCGGCGCTGCGGCGCCCGGCCTGCTTGGTCACCACGCGCGGGCAGATGTCCGAGATCAGGTGCCGGATGCCGGCGCAGAAGTGCTGGGCCAGGCCCCAGAACAGCACCAGGCCGACCAGTTTCATCGGCCACGAACCGAGCACCGCCGCGACGTCGGCGAAGCCCTGCGCCGAACGCAGGCTGAGCTCGAAGGCCCACAGCACCACGGGCAGCAGCACGAACATCAACGCGCCGCTGATGCGGTGCAGGATGGACACGATGGCCGCCAGGGGCATGCGGTAGCGGAGGATGTCGCCGAGGCCGATGTTGCGGAACTCGGGTCTTGCGGTCTTGGGAACGGTTGGCATGGTCTTGGCCTCGCTTCGGGTTATGGCGCGAGTTTATGGCTTGAATGTGTCATCGGCAGCACGCGTGATGCCGTCGGCGCCGTCGCTCAGCTCAGTTCGTTGCGGTAGTAATGATGGGTGGTGGCATACAGGCCGCGGCGCAGCTCGATGGGCTGGTCGCCGTAGCTGAAGGCCAGACGCTCCACCGACAACAGGGCCTGGCCCACCGGCACGCGCAACAACTCGGCTTCCTGCGCCGAGGCGTTGACGGCCCGGATCTTTTCCTCGGCGCGCACCATGCGCGTGCCGAACTCGGATTCAAACATCGCGTACAGCGGCCCGCGGTTGCGCTCCAGGCGCTCCGCGGTGAGCCCGCGAAACGGCCCCGCGGGCAGATAGATGTCCTCGTACACCACGGGCTCGCCCGCGATGCGCAGGATGCGCCGGATCTCCAGCACCAGGTCGCCGGCGCGGATGCCCAGCGCGCGCACCACGTCCGACGGCGCGCGCACGCGGTGGCATTCCAGGAACTCGCGCTCCATGCGCAGGCCCTGCGCGGTCTCGGCATCGGGCACCAGGCGCAGGAAGCGGAACTTCACCTGCGCCTCGTGGTGGGTAGACACGAAGGTGCCGCGCCCCTGGCGCCGGATTAACAGATTTTCCGCGGCCAGCTCGTCGATGGCCTTGCGCACCGTGCCCTGGCTGACCCCGAAGCGCGTGGCAAGCTCCGCCTCGCTCGGAATCAGGTCGCCGGGCTTCCATTCCCCCTCCTGCAGCGCGCGGGTGATCAGCGCCTTGATCTGCTGGTACAGCGGACTGAACACCGGCGCCGCCGAGGCGGCGCCGGGCGCGCTGGACGGAGCTGGGACGGACGTGACCATGCGCTGCATTGCAGCACAGCGGCGCAGCCCTGTCCAGCATGTCCTAATAGATGTCTTATATAAGACATAAGTGCGTTGACGCGCGCCCTTTCCGACGCCTACACTGCGCGGTGCAACGCAACATCGGGACCTCGTGCGCGTCATCCGCGCATCGGCCCCGCAGCAGTTCCGGCTCCGGCCCGCCCACCCGCGGACCGGCTCGGCTTCCCAACGGCCTCAATCGGAGTTCCCCATGTCCAAAGCCCCCATGCGCGTAGCCGTGACCGGCGCCGCCGGCCAGATCGGCTACGCCCTGCTGTTCCGCATCGCTTCCGGCGAAATGCTCGGAAAGGATCAGCCGGTGATCCTGCAGTTGCTGGAGATCCCCGACGAAAAGGCCCAGAAGGCGCTCAAGGGCGTGATGATGGAGCTGGACGACTGCGCGTTCCCGCTGCTCGCCGGCATGACCGGGCATTCCGACCCGAACACCGCGTTCAAGGACATCGACTGCGCGCTGCTGGTCGGCGCGCGTCCGCGCGGCCCGGGCATGGAGCGTCGCGACCTGCTGTCGGCGAACGCGCAGATCTTCACCGCGCAAGGCAAGGCCCTCAACGCGGTGGCCAAGCGCGACGTGCGCGTGCTGGTGGTCGGCAACCCGGCCAACACCAACGCCTACATCGCGATGAAGTCGGCCCCCGACCTGCCCAAGAGCCATTTCACCGCCATGCTGCGCCTGGATCACAACCGCGGCCTGTCGCAACTGGCCACCAAGATGGGCAAGCCGGTGTCTTCCATCGAGAAGTTCTGCGTCTGGGGCAACCACTCGCCGACCATGTACGCCGACTGGCGCTTCGCCACCGTCGACGGCAAGCCGGTGAAGGACCTGATCGGCGACGACGACTGGAACCGCAACACCTTCCTGCCGACGGTGGGCAAGCGCGGCGCGGCGATCATCGAAGCCCGCGGCCTGAGCTCGGCGGCCTCGGCGGCCAACGCGGCCATCGACCACATGCGCGACTGGGTGCTGGGCACGAACGGGCGCTGGGTGACCATGGGCATCCCGTCCGACGGCTCCTACGGCATTCCCGAGGAAACCATGTTCGGCGTGCCGGTGACCTGCGAGGCCGGCCAGTACAAGCGGGTCGAGGGCCTGCCCATCGACGCCTTCTCGCAAAGCTGCCTGGACAAGACCCTGGCGGAACTGCTCGAGGAGAAGGAAGGGGTCAAGCACCTGCTCTGACGCGCCGCGACACGGCGCGGGACAAAGGGGAAAGGGGCCGGGACATGGGTGGATCGTTGCGCCGACGCCAAGTCACCGCGGGAAATCGCGATGACTTGCGCCTCAGGGTGCAAGTCGGCGTCGGCGGGGGTATACACTCGCCGGCACCCCATGTCCTTGCCGCCCCGGCCGTCGCGGTGACACATGCATCGCCGGCCGGCGGCGGCGCCCCGCTGCGGAGCCCGCTGATCATGAACCCGTCCCCCTCCCTCCGTCGTCCTGCCCGCCTGCTGGGGCCGGCCTGCATCGGCCTGTGCGCCGGCATCGGCCTGTCGATGACGACGGCGCAGGCCGCGTCGCACGCGGTCACGAAGGCGCCGGCCGCGATCGCGGCCACGGTGACGCCGCCGAACCCGCCCGTGCAGGTGGGCGACCCGCTGCCCAGCTACAAGATGAAGGCGGGGCCCATGGTCTGCGGCGATCGCCGGCGCATGGACGTGCGGATCGAAGGCAAGAACGACGGCGCCATCGACCTGACCTGGAAGGGCCGCCACTACCTGCTGCTGCGCAAACCCACGACCACCGGCGCCTACCACTTCGACGACCAGAAGGCGGGCCTGGTGATGATCCAGATCCCGGCGAAGAGCATGTTGTTCGACAAGAAGGACATGATGCGCCTGGCCGACGACTGCAACCCCATCGCCGCCACGAAGGTCGTGGCGGCCCAGTAAGGGCCGCCCCGCGCGCTGCGCGGCGGCGGCCCGTCCGATGTTTCGACCGATGACCGCTGCCGCTTCGCCCCTGCCTGCCCTCGCCCCCATCCGGGGCGGGAGCGCGCGCGCGCGCGCGGCGCGCCCCACCGTTTTCCCGCACAACAACCCCTGACCCCCTCACGGAGCCTGCCATGGCCACTGCGAAACGTTCCGCAAAAAGTTCCGCCAAGAGCGCCCCCGCCCATCCCTTCGCGTCGACCTGCAAGAGTTTCACCACCGCCAGCGGCAAGACCGGCAAGTTCTACTCGCTGCCGGCGCTGGGCAAGCAACTCGGCGTCGACATGTCGCGCCTCCCGGTGTCGATCCGCATCGTGCTCGAGTCGGTGCTGCGCAACTGCGACGGCAAGCGCGTCGATGCCTCCCACGTGAAGCAGCTGGCCTCGTGGAAGCCCACCGAGGCCCGCACCGCCGAGATCCCCTTCGTGCTGGCCCGCGTGGTGCTGCAGGACTTCACCGGCGTGCCCCTGCTGGCCGACCTGGCCGCGATGCGCACGGTGGCCGACCAGATGGGCAAGAACGCCAAGGCCATCGAGCCGCTGGTGCCGGTGGACCTGGTGGTCGACCACTCGGTGATGATCGACAACTACGGCAGCAAGAAGGCGCTGGACCTGAACATGCAGCTGGAATTCCAGCGCAACCAGGAACGCTACCAGTTCATGAAGTGGGGCATGCAGGCCTTCGACACCTTCGGCGTCGTGCCCCCCGGCTTCGGCATCGTGCACCAGATCAACCTGGAGTACCTGGCGCGCGGCGTGCACAAGTCCAGGGACGGCGTGTACTACCCCGACACCCTCGTGGGCACCGACAGCCACACCACGATGATCAACGGCGTCGGCGTGGTCGGCTGGGGCGTGGGCGGCATCGAGGCCGAGGCCGGCATGCTGGGCCAGCCGGTGTACTTCCTCACCCCCGACGTGGTGGGCGTGGAACTCAAGGGCCAGCTGCGCGGCGGCGTCACCGCCACCGACCTGGTGCTCACCGTCACCGAGATGCTGCGCAAGGCCAAGGTGGTGGGCAAGTTCGTCGAGTTCTTCGGCGAGGGCACCGCCTCCCTGAGCGTTCCCGACCGCGCCACCATCGCCAACATGGCCCCCGAGTACGGCGCCACGATGGGCTTTTTCCCGGTGGACGACAAGACCATCGACTACTTCCGCGGCACCGGGCGCAGCAAGTCCGAGATCGAGGCGCTGCAGGCCTACTTCAAGGCGCAGAAGCTGTACGGCGTGCCCGGGAGCGGGGAGATCGACTACTCGGCCACGCTGAGCCTGGACCTGTCCACCGTGGCGCCCTCGCTGGCCGGCCCGCGCCGCCCGCAGGACCGCATCGAGCTGGGCAGCGTCAAGCAGCGCTTCGGCGATCTGTTCTCGACCGGCATGGATCAGGGCGGCTTCAGCCAGCCGGCCGAGCGCCTGCAGCGCAGCTTCACGACCTCCGAGGGCACCGAACTGCACGACGGCGACGTGCTGATCGCCGCCATCACCTCCTGCACCAACACCTCCAATCCCAGCGTGCTGCTGGCCGCCGGCCTGGTGGCCAAGAAGGCGGTGGAAGCCGGGCTGAAGGTGAAAAAGCACGTCAAGACCTCGCTGGCCCCGGGATCGCGCGTGGTCACCGAGTACCTCGAGCGCGCCAAGCTGCTGCCTTACCTGGAGAAGCTGGGCTTCTACATCTCGGGCTACGGCTGCACCACCTGCATCGGCAACGCCGGCCCGCTGGCCGCCGACATCGAGGCCACGATCACCTCCAACGACCTGGTGTGCGCCGCGGTGCTGTCGGGCAACCGCAACTTCGAGGCCCGCATCCACCCCAACCTGAAGGCCAACTTCCTGGCCTCGCCGCCGCTGGTGGTGGCCTACGCCATCGCCGGCAACGTGCTGCGCGACCTGATGACCGAGCCGGTGGGCCACGGCAAGGGCGGCAAGCCCGTGTACCTGGGCGACATCTGGCCGACCACCGAGGAGGTGCAGGCGCTGCTCAAGGTGGCGATGGATCCGAAGGCCTACAAGGCCAACTACGAGCAGGTGTCGGCCAAGCCGGGCAAGCTGTGGCAACGTGTGGACGGCGCCAAGGGCCAGGTGTACGACTGGCCGCAGAGCACCTACATCGCCCGCCCGCCCTTCTTCGACGACTTCGCGATGACCCCCCAGGGCGGCGCCGCCGCCGTGCAGGGCGCGCGCGCGCTGGCGCTGTTCGGCGACTCGATCACCACCGACCACATCTCCCCGGCCGGCTCGATCAAGGAGAACTCGCCGGCGGGCAAGTGGCTGCTGGAAAACGGCGTGGCCAAGGCCGACTTCAACTCCTACGGCTCGCGCCGCGGCAACCACGAGGTGATGATGCGCGGCACCTTCGCCAACGTGCGCATCAAGAACCTGATGATCCCGGCCAACGCCGACGGCTCGCGCGAGGAGGGCGGCGTCACGCTGTTCCAGCCCTCGGGCGAGAAGATGTTCATCTACGACGCGGCCATGCGCTACATGGCCGAGGGTACGCCGCTGATGATCTTCGCCGGCGAGGAATACGGCACCGGTTCCAGCCGCGACTGGGCCGCCAAGGGCACGCAGCTGCTGGGCGTGAAGGCCGTGGTGGCGCGCAGCTTCGAACGCATCCACCGCTCCAACCTGATCGGCATGGGCGTGCTGCCGCTGCAGTTCCTGGGCGACGACTCCTGGCAGAGCCTGGGCATCCGCGGCGACGAGAGCTACGAGGTGCTGCTGGGCGACGACATCAAGCCCCAGCAGGAAGCCGTGCTGGTGATCCGTCGCCCCGGCCAGGCCGACCAGAAGGTCAAGCTGCGCCTGCGCATCGACACCCCGATCGAGGTGGACTACTACCGCCACGGCGGCATCCTGCCCTTCGTGCTGCGCGAACTGCTGGCCGCCTGAGAACCGGCGATTTCAGGCTCGCGACGCCCCCGGTCCTCGGACCGGGGGCGTTTTTCATCGCGGATTCAGTGCCCGACCGCCGACGATTTCGGTCCGCTGGTCGTGGAGCCGTCCGTCAGGCTGATCGAAGTACAGTCCTGCACCACCGAACTCGACCAGCACAGATCGGCGTCTTGCCGGCCGCTCGCGGTGAGCACGACCGAAATGCTCGCATTGGCATCGCTGCCCAACTGCCCCGAGCCGAAGGCAGGCTGGTAGCAGGCGACCGTGCCGTCGGCATAGCTGCAGCTCATCTGCGTGGAGTCGGGGTCTGGGCTGAAGCTCTGCACCTGCACTCCGTCCGGCACCCTCAGGGTCCACCTCAAGGGCATTCCCGGGTCGGGCAAGCCTCGCGTCGCGCCCGCTGCGTCGTACATGGAGACCTTGATCTGCGCCGGCACCTGCGGCTGCAAGAACGGGCCGGGGTCCAGTTCCATGACGCCGAACACAGGGTCGCCGGTGACCATCACGGTCCCCACGCTATCGTTGTTTCCTGCATCGCTGAGCACCGTCAGCGACGTGTTGACCTGGGTCGTCGGAGTCGCGACCGGCGCTTCCAGCGTCAGCGGGATGCGCAGGCTGGCGCCGGGAGCGAGACTCGCCGCCTGGCAGAGCAATTGTCCATGGGCCGTGTCGAAGGTGCAGCCCGTGCCCGCCTCGGGATCGGCCGTCATGAACGGGGGCAGTTGCTCGCTGATCTGCACGTTGGCCGCGCCGGAGGGGCCCTGGTTGTTCACGACCAGCTCGGTGCGCCCTGAAATCGGCTGGCCGGGCACCACGACGACCAGGGGTTGCCGGATCGACAGCTTCGCCGTGGGCTGCAATTGCAGCGGGACATTGAAAGGCGTCATCGTGAAATTGCCCTGCCCGTTGACCAGCAGCGCGGTGTAGGGACCCGTGCGGGCGAAGGGGCCAGCCTTCAGGCCGATCGTGGCCACGAACTCCATGCCAGCGCCGATGTCGACCGGACAGGCCGCATAGTAGGGGCTCACCTGGCACTGCAGACCGTCGATGGACGCATTCACGATGGAAAGGCGCTGCTCCTCGAACAGGCGAAAAAAGAGATATCCGTTGCAGCTGTAGGCACCCGGCGCCCCCGATTCCCCGGGACTCAGCACGCATTGGAAGCCGAGTTCCCCCTCGTTGGGGTTCGGCGCGCCGGGAGTCAGCACCCAGGGTTCGCCGAGGCCTCCAGCCGACAGGGGCGCATTCGGCCCCACCGGCACAAGGGTCGCCGCCGAACTCCACGCCGATACGCCCAGCAGCGCCCCTGCGACGAGCATGCGGGGCCCTGCGACACGCGACCAGGCTCGCAACCACGCCCGACCATTGCGATACCGGGACTTCTTCGAACAAGACATTGCAGATTCTCCAGGCGATTCACGCGGGAACAAGTGCATCCCTTGCATTCGAGAGCAACCTCGAGGAACGCACAAAACCACCCATCCTAAATCGAATATGGGGTTTTCCCGGATCCGCCTTCAAAAACCACAAAATCCGCCCGACAATCACCAACAAAATAAAAACTTAATTTTAATACGGGGTATTTCCATCCTTCGAACAGGATATCTCGAGCACCCGCAGCAGCGAACTCGTATCGTCCTGGCCCCAGCCCTCGCGCATCAGCCGATTCAGCTGCGCGTGCACCAGACGCAGCGCCGGCAAATCCAGCCCGGCATCGGCGGCGGCCCGTTCCAGCAAGCCGAAATCCTTCGCGTGCAGGCGCGCCTGGATGCCGGCGGCGAAGTCGCGCCCGGCCATCTTCGGCCCCATCAGGTCCAGCATGCGGCTGCCCGCGAAACCGGCACCCAGCGCCTGCAGCACCCGCTGCAGTTCCACGCCTTCGGCGCCGGCCAGGCGCATCGCTTCGGCGATGCCCTGGATGGTGACCACCTGCACCAGCTGGTTGCACAGCTTGGCCACCTGACCGCTGCCCGGAGGGCCAATGTAGGTCACCGTCGGTCCGAGCAGGCGCAGCAGCGGCAAGGCGCGCTCGAAATCCTCCGGCCGGCCCCCGGCCATGACGGACAGCGTGCCCTCGCGCGCGCCGCGCTCGCCGCCGGACACCGGCGCATCCACGAAACCCACGCCTCGCTCGGCCAGCTCCGCCGCGATGCGCCGCGCGCCCCGCGGCGCGATGGTGCTGTGGTCGATGCACAGCAGCCCGGGGCGCGCGCCGTGCACGGCGCCCCGCTCGCCCAGCAGCACCTGCTCCACGTCCTCGGTGGAAGTCACGTTGGTCACCAGCACCTGCACGCCGGCGGCCAGTTCGGCGGCGCTGCCCAGCAGCGCGATGGCGTCCTGCCCGGCGCGGCGCGCGGATTCCGCGCCGCGCACCCAGGCGGCGATGTCGTGGCCGGCAGCGCGCAGGCGCAGGGCGATGGGCCGGCCCATCGCGCCCAGGCCGATGAAGCCGATGCGCAGCGGCGTCCCGGAGCCCTGCGCGCAGTGGAGGTCTTGTTGCATGGTCGGAGGGGGGTACGCGCGTGCGCGCGCCGCCACCCCCGGCACCGCGCACGCATAGGCTCAGGCTATGGGCGGCATTGACACGCTGCATTAGACACCGCGCCGAAACGCGGCCTACATTCGGCCGAGCCCTGCCGGGCGGTGCCCGCGGGACGCGACCCCTTTCCCACGACACCAGGAGACGGCGATGACTGCGCTCAAAGGCTCGAAGACCGAGCAGAACCTGAAGGACGCCTTCGCGGGCGAATCGATGGCCAACCGGCGCTATCTGTACTTCGCGAACAAGGCCGACATCGAGGGACAGAATGACGTCGCCGCGCTGTTCCGCTCCACCGCGGAGGGCGAGACCGGCCATGCGCACGGGCATCTGGAGTTCCTCGAGGCCGTCGGCGACCCCGCCACCGGCCTGCCCATCGGCGCCACGCGGGACAACCTGAAGGCGGCGGTGGCCGGCGAGACCCACGAGTACACCGACATGTACCCCGGCATGGCCAAGACCGCGCGCGACGAGGGCTTCGAGGAGATCGCCGACTGGTTCGCCACGCTGGCCAAGGCCGAGCGCTCGCACGCCAACCGCTACCAGAAGGCGCTGGACGTGCTGGCGGACTGAGCCCCGGCGGCCCCGCCTGGGGCCGTGCACCGAGGGCGTCGCGCCGCGGGGCTGCGCCGCGCGGCGCGCGCATGCGTCGTGCAGGGCGCGCGCCCTGCCGCGAATCCCATCGCGAGCGCCGCGCGCGGCGCCGCTCGCCACGGAGACCTGCACCATGAGCACGCGCGAAGGCAATCTCGAAGCCCCCACCCGCCACCCGCTGGACTGGCGCAGCGAGGATTTCCACGACGAGGCCAAGTGCCTGGCGGATCTCGAGCGGGTGTTCGAGATCTGCCACGGCTGCAGGCGCTGCGTGTCGCTGTGCCAATCCTTCCCCACCCTGTTCGACCTGATCGACGAAGGCAGCACGGGCGAACTCGACGCGGTGGACAAGGCCGACTACTGGAAGGTCGTGGACCAGTGCTACATCTGCGACCTGTGCTACATGACCAAGTGCCCCTACGTGCCGCCCCACCCGTGGAACGTGGACTTCCCGCACACCATGCTGCGCGCCAAGGCGATCCAGTTCCGCCAGGGCAAGGTGCCGCTGGCCAGCCGCGCGCTGGCCGCCACCGACGTGCACGGCAAGCTGGCCGGCATTCCCATCGTGGTGCAGACGGTCAACGCGGTGAACCGGTTGCCGGCCACCCGCGCGGTGCTGGAAAAGACCCTGGGCGTGGACCGCGGCGCCTGGCTGCCCGAGCTCGCCGAGCGCACGCTGCGCCGCGGCGCGCCGGCCTCGGGCGTGGAGCAACCGGTCGACGGCGAGCATGCGCCGGGACGCGTGGCGCTGTTTTCCACCTGCTACATCAACTACAACGAACCGGGCATCGGCCTGGACCTGCTGAAGGTGCTGGAGCACAACGGCATCGCCTACGAGCTGGTGCGCAAGGACCGCTGCTGCGGCATGCCGCTGCTCGAGCTGGGCGACCTGCAGGGCGTCGAGCGGGCCATGCGCGCCAACATCCCCCTGCTGCTGCGTTACGCGCGCGAGGGCTGGGCGATCCTCGCCGGCGTGCCCTCGTGCACATTGATGTTCAAGCAGGAACTGCCCCTGATGTTCCCCGACGACCCCGACGTGCTGGCGGTGCGCGACGCCATGTGGGACCCCTTCGAATACCTGATGGCGCGCCACCGCGACGGCCTGCTGAAGACCGATTTCCAGGTCTCGCTGGGGCGCGTGGCCTACCAGATCCCCTGTCACGGACGGGTGCAGAACATCGGACGCAAGACCGAGGAGATGTTCCGCCTGGTGGGCAAGAGCACCCAGCTGGAGCTCACCACCATCGAGCGCTGTTCGGGGCACGCCGGCACCTACGGGGTGAAGAAGGCCCACCATGCCGACGCGATGAAAATCGGCCGGCCCGTGTTCAGGGCCATGGCCGCGGCCCAGCCCGACTACATCGGCTCGGACTGTCCGCTGGGCGGGCACCACATCGCCCAGGGCGTGGCCGAGCTCGGCGGCGACACGCAGCCGCGACTGGCGCACCCGCTGAGCCTGCTGCGCATGGCCTACGGCCTGTGAGGAGCCATCCATGACCCGACCCACCCCCGAGAGCCTGCTGAGCCTGGAGGCCTATGCGCGCGAGCGCGCGCGGCTGCGTGCCGAGATCATTCCCCATCGCAGGCTGCGCTCGCTGCTGCTCGGCGAACACCTTTGCCTGCAGTTCGAGGACGAGCGCACCATTCGCTACCAGATCCAGGAGATGTTGCGCATCGAGAAGATCTTCGAGCCCCGGGGCATCCAGGACGAGATCGACGCCTACGCGCCGCTGATCCCCGACGGCGCCAACTGGAAGGCCACCATGCTGCTCGAGTACCCGGACCCCGAGCAGCGCAGGCGCGAACTGGCCCGGCTGGTGGGCATCGAGCGCTCCATGTACGTGGACGTGCAGGGTTGCCCGCGCACCGCGGCCGTGGCCGACGAGGACCTGGATCGCGAGACCGCCGACAAGACCTCCTCGGTGCATTTCCTGCGCTTCGAGTTCAGCCCCGAGGCCATCGGGGCCATGCGCGCCGGGGCCGCGGTGCACGTGGGCTGCGAGCATCCCCACTACACTGCCCGCCAGGCCCTGACCGGCCCGACGCGCGAGGCGCTGCTGCGCGACTTCGCCCTTCACTGATCCACCACCCGAGGTCCCCCCGATGCTGCTGGCCCTGTCACCGGCCAAGACCCTGGACATGGACAGCGCGACGCCACCGCTGCCCACCACCCTGCCCCGTTTCATCCCCGACTCGGCGCGCCTGATCGACATCCTGCGCGAGCTCTCGCCCGCGCGACTGGGCACGCTGATGGCCATTTCCGACAAGCTGGCGGTGCTCAACGCGCAGCGCTACGCCGCGTGGTCGGAGACCTTCGACGCGAGCAACAGCCGCCCGGCCATCCTCGCCTTCGCCGGCGACGTCTACGCCGGGCTCGACGCCCCCCACCTCAAACCGGCGCATCTGCGCTGGGCGCAGGATCACGTGGTCATGCTCAGCGGCCTGTACGGCGTGCTGCGCCCGCTGGACCTGATGCAGGCCTACCGGCTGGAAATGGGCACGCGCCTGGCCAACCCGGCGGGGCGCGACCTCTATGCCTTCTGGGGTTCGCGCATCGCGCAGGCCTTGCGCGAGCAACTGGCCACCCATCGCAGCAAGGTGCTGCTGAACCTGGCCTCCGAGGAGTACTTCCGCGCGGTCGACACCGCCGCGCTGGGCCATCCGGTGGTGGACGTGGTGTTCCAGGAAGGCGACGCCAAGGGCTGGCGGATCATCGGCGTGCACGCCAAGCGCGCGCGTGGTCTGATGGCCCGCTGGATCATCGAACACCGCGCCGATCGCCCGCAGGCGATCGTGGACTTCGACACCGAGGGCTACGCCTACGCGCCCGAGGCCTCCGGCGAGACGCGTCTGGTGTTCCGGCGTCGACGCGGCTGAGCGCGGGCGCGCCGGCCGCGGGGGGCTTCCGCGCCTCGGTCGGCATGGTGTATGATTTCGCTCTTGCGCGGGGGGGTAGCTCAGCTGGGAGAGCGTCGCGTTCGCAATGCGAAGGTCGGGAGTTCGATCCTCCTCCTCTCCACCACATCGAAGGTAAGTTGTTGATTCAGCTGAAGAAAATCAGCTTATTCACAGCTTGTTCGGCAGGTTGCTGTACATTTTGCTGTACAGGCTGCTCGAACCTCAGAAGCTCCGCGGCGTTGTTCATCAACGCTCCGGAGCTTTTTTCATGCCCTACCTGACCCTGCAGCGCGGCACCTACTACTTCCAATTGCGCGTGCCGCGCAAGTGCCAAACGGAGTTCGGCCCTCTCGTACGCGTCTGCCTCGGGACAAACGACCCCGCGACCGCCAAGGTACTAGCCATGCACTTGGCCGCGCAGTGGCTGGCTCGATTCTCAGGTCTCACATTGCCTACCCTCGGCGCGCTGCCGTCCGCGGAGGCCCGGGTGGCTTCCAGCGCCCCAGCCCACGCCGAGCTGGCGTTCAACCCTCCAGGCTCTGGGGATGCTTCGGCACCGAGCCCTACGGGTGTTCCTCTCGCCCACGCTCATAAATTCATCGCCGTCTTCGAATACTGGCGGGGCCTCAATCCGCACCGTCCGCTGCGAACGGTCGTTGAGTTCGAAGCCTGCGCAGAAGCGTTCGACCGATTCATCCAGTGCCCGGTGGCGCAGGTCGACCGCCGCTTGGTCGCCGCGTATCGGGATAGCCTGCTTGCGCGCTCGCTGCACCCCAAGACGGTCACGACGAAGCTGAGCCACCTGAGCGCCATGCTCCAGGCCTCTGTCGATGCGGGTCGGCTTCCCACGAACCCTATCCGTGGGCTGCGCGTCCCCCAGAGCGAAGGCCTCAGCTTGGGACGGCGCGCCTTCACCGCCGATGAACTGCAAATCTTGTTCTCTTCGCCGGTCTACTCCGCGCGTTTGCGCTCGAAGGGCTGCGGAGGCGAAGCGTGCGCCTGGTTGCCCGCGCTCGCCCTTCTGACCGGATGTCGGCTGGAGGAGCTGTGTCAGCTGCGTCTGAGCGATATCACGTTCGACGCACAGCTTGGCATGCTCTTGCACATCCGGCCCGACGGTGCCACGGTGCGCGTCAAGAATCAAAGC
>JAJZUV010000040.1 GCA_021848345.1 Pseudomonadota bacterium
CTCGGCCGGCGCGGGGCGCCCCCCGGCCGCGCAGGCCGCCGCGCCGGGCCTGCCGCCGCGCTCCCAGGCCCCCTGGCTGCGGGCCGAGGCGCGGCAGGATAGCCTGCCCCTGGGAAGCCTGATGCGCGCCTACGCGCCGCTGCCGCCGGCCGGCGCCGCGCAGCTGCGCGAGGCGGATGCCGCGCGCGGCCCCTACCCGCCTGCGTCCGACCTCCCCGCCGCGGCCGAAGCCCGGGCGGGAGCCGGGCTCGCACCCGCGGCCCCGACCGCTGCCCCCGCCGATACCAGCCCGCCGGACACTTCGCGGGGCGACGCCGACGCCGCGGACGACGCTCCGCTGGGCCACGCGATCGCGCAACTCCACGACATCTACATCCTGGCGCAGAACCGCCACGGCCTGGTGGTGGTGGACATGCACGCGGCGCACGAGCGGGTGGTCTACGAACGCCTCAAGCAGGCCTGCGAGGTGCGGGCGCTGGCCGCGCAGCCGCTGCTCATCCCCGCCGGCTTCGCCGCCACCGACGCCGAGATGGGCGCGGTGGAGGACTACGCGGAAGAACTGGCGCGCCTCGGGCTGGACATCGCGCCCACCGGCCCGTCCAGCCTGGCCGTGCGCGCCGTGCCGGCGCTGCTGGCGCGCGGCGACGTGGTGCGCCTGGCGCGCGAGGTGCTGGCCGAGCTGGCGGCGGTCGGCAGCAGCCAGCGCCTGGAGCGCCGACGCGACAGCCTGCTGGTCACGATGGCCTGCCACGGCGCGGTGCGCGCGGGGCGCCGGCTCAGCCTGACGGAAATGAACGCGGTGCTGCGCGACATGGAAGTCACCGAGCGTTCCGACCAGTGCAACCATGGCCGCCCGACCTGGCGCCAGGTGACGCTGGCCGAGCTCGACGCGCTGTTCCTGCGCGGACGCTGACACCCCGATGGCCCAGGCCCCGACACGGCGCGAGGCGCCGGTGCGCGTGCTCACCGGCCCCACCGCCTCCGGCAAGACCGCGGCGGCACTGCTGCTGGCGCACCGCCTGGACCTGGAGATCGTCAGCATGGATTCGGCGCTGGTGTACCGCGGCATGGACATCGGCACCGCCAAGCCCTCGCGCGAGGAACGCGCCCAGGTACCGCACCACCTGATCGACGTGGTCGAGCCGACCGAGAGCTTCAGCGCCGCGCGCTTCGCCGAGCAGGCGCGCGCCTTGATCGCCGACATCCGCGCCCGCGGCCGCGAACCCCTGCTGGTGGGGGGCACGCTGCTGTACCTGCGCGCGCTGCAGCAGGGCCTGCACCAGTTGCCCGGCGCCGACCCCGAGCTGCGCGCGCGCCTGGAGCAGCGCGCACGGGTCGAGGGCTGGCCGGCCCTGCACGCGCAACTGGCGCGGGTCGATCCGGCCAGCGCCGCGCGCATCGAGCCGGCCGATGCGCAGCGCATCCAGCGCGCGCTGGAGGTCTGGGAACTCAGCGGCAGGCCGCTGTCGAGTCATTTCGACGACGCGCCCGAGGCACCCGGGCCGGATCTGCACGTGGTGTCGCTGGAACCCTCGGACCGCGCCTGGCTGCACCGGCGCATCGCCGAGCGCCTGCGCGCGATGCTCGATGCCGGCTTCGTCGACGAGTTGCGCGCGCTGCGCGCGCGCGGCGATCTGCACCCCGAGCTGCCGTCCATGCGCTGCGTGGGCTACCGGCAGGGCTGGGACTACCTGGAAGGGGCCTGCGACGCGGGGCAGTTCGAGGCCCGCGCCGTCGCCGCCACGCGCCAGCTGGCCAAGCGCCAGCTCACCTGGCTGCGCGCGATGCCGCGGCGCCGGGTGGTCGACTGCTGCGCCGCCGACGCGGCGGCGCGGGCGGTGGACCTGCTGATCGAAGCCGCCTAGGAGCCTAGGCGCCGTCCGATCGGCCGCTCTCGGACTCGGCCTGCACGGCGCGCCCGTGCTCGCGCATGAAGCGCCCCAGCGCCAGCGCGGTATGGCCGCCGGTGTCGGCATGACGCACGAAATCCGCCGGGGTGCCCTGGCGCACCAGCGTGCCGCCGCCCGAGCCCCCTTCGGGGCCGAGATCGACGATCCAGTCGCTGGAGGCCATCAGATCCAGGTTGTGCTCGATCACCACCACCGTGTGGCCGGCATCGGCCAGGCGCAGCAGCACGCGGATCAGCTTGTCCACGTCGGCCATGTGCAGCCCGACCGTGGGTTCGTCGAGCACGTACAGGGTCGGTCGCGCGCTGGACGTGGCCAGCTCGGTCACCAGCTTCAGGCGCTGGGCCTCGCCGCCCGACAGCTGCGGGCTGGGCTGCCCCAGGCGCAGGTAGCCCAGGCCCACGTCGTGCAGCAACTGCAGCGCGCGGGTGATGCGCGGATGCGCGGCGAAGAACTCCAGCGCGGCGTCCACGCTGAGTTCCAGCACCTCTCCGGCGGACAGCCCGCGCAGGCGCACCTGCAGGGTTTCCGGGTTGAAGCGCAGGCCCCCGCAGTCCTCGCAGGCCTGGATCACGTCGGGCAGGAAGTTCATCTCCACCCGCACCGCGCCCTGGCCCTCGCAGGTCGGGCAGCGGCCGGCGCCGGTGTTGAAGGAAAAGCGCGCCGCGGTGAATCCCCGCATGCGCGCCTCCACGGTGTCGGCGAACAGCTTGCGGATGTCGTCCCAGATGCCCACATAGGTGGCGGGGCAGGAACGCGGAGTCTTGCCGATGGGCGTCTGGTCCACTTCCAGCACGCGCTCGATGCCCTCCAGCCCCAGCAGCGCCTTGCAGCCCACCGGCGCGCCTTCGCCCGCCAGCAGCGCGCGCGCGCTGGCGAACAGAACGCCGCGCGCCAGGCTGGACTTGCCCGAACCCGACACCCCCGTGAGCACCGACAGGCGCCCGCGGGGAAAGCGCACGTCCACGTCGCGCAGGTTGTGCAGGTGGGCGCCGCGCAGGTCCAGCGCCGCGGCGCGGACTCCGGTGGCCGGGCGCGGCACCAACGGATGACACAGCGGCTCGCGCAGGTAGCGCGCGGTGAGCGAGTCGGGGTGGCGCATCAGCTCCTGCAGATTGCCCATGGCCACCACGGTGCCGCCCAGGCGCCCGGCGCCGGGGCCGATGTCCAGGATGGTGTCGGCGCGCCGGATGGTGTCCTCGTCGTGCTCGACCACCACCAGGGTGCTGCCGCGCGCGCGCAGTTCGTCCAGCGCGTCGAGCAGGCGCAGGTTGTCGCGCGGATGCAGGCCGATGGTCGGCTCGTCCAGCACGTAGGCCACGCCGCGCAGGTTGCTGCCCAGCTGCGCCGCCAGACGGATGCGCTGCGCCTCGCCGCCGGACAGGGTCGGCGCGGCGCGGTCCAGCGCCAGGTAGCCGAGCCCGACGCGCCGCAGGAAATGCAGCCGGGACAGGATCTCCGCGACGAGGTCGCGGCCCAGCGCCTGTTCGCGCGGCTGCAGGCTCAGCTCCGAGAACCACTGCAGGGCGTCGTCCACGGCCAGCGCGGACAGGTCCTGGATCGGCCGCTCGCGCCAGCGCACGGCCAGCGAAACCGGATTCAGGCGCGCGCCGGCGCATTGCGGGCAGGCGGCGGCTTCGTGCACGTCGCCCCAGCCGCCCTCCTCCCCGCTGTGCTCGGCCTGGAATCCGGCCAGCTGCGCGCCGGTGCCGAAACAGCCCGGGCACCAGCCGGCGGAGGAGTTGTAGGAGAACTGGCGCGGGTCGAGTTCGGGGAAGCTGCGCGCGCATGAAGGACAGGCGCGCAGGGTGCTGAACCGGCGCAGTTCCAGCGCGGCGTGGGCGCCGATCACGTCGCCCGAGGCCATCGCCTGGCGCAGGCGCTCCAGGGGCCAGATGGCCTGCACGACGCCCTTGCCCAGCTGCACCGCCTCGTGCACCAGCTTGCGCAGCGCGTCCAGGTTCTCGGGCAGCAGCTCGACCTCCCCCAGCGGCAGCGAGATATCGTGCTCGCGGAAGCGATCGGGACGCGGCCAGGGTTCGGTGGGCAGGAAGGCGCCGTCCACCCACAGGTGGCCGTGACCGCGCTTGGCCGCCCATTGCGCCAGCTCGGTGTACACGCCCTTGCGCTGCACCACCAGCGGCGCCATCAGGCCCACCGACTGGCCGCGCAGCTCGCGCATCAGCTGGGCGCAGATGGCCTCCTCGGTCTGCGGCGCGATGGGCACCTGGCAGTCGGGACAGTACTGGGTGCCCAGCTTGGCGTACAGCAGGCGCAGGAAGGGATGCACCTCGGTGAGCGTGCCCACCGTGCTCTTGCGTCCGCCGCGGCTGGTGCGCTGCGCGATCGCCACGGTCGGCGGAATGCCGAAGATGGCGTCCACGTCGGGCCGCGGCGGCGGCTGCACGAACTGGCGCGCGTAGGCGTTGATCGATTCCAGGTAGCGGCGCTGCCCCTCGCTGAACAGCACGTCGAAGGCCAGCGAGCTCTTGCCCGAGCCGGACACGCCGGTGATCACGGTCATGCCGCCGCGCGGCAGGTCGACGTCCACGTTGCGCAGGTTGTGCTCGCGCGCGCGGCGAATCGCGATGAACCCCTCGCGCCCGCGGCGCAGCGCCTGCGCCAGGTAGGCCCCGCCCTCCTCGGCCACCTGCAGCATCTGCGCGTCGTTGTCGGCCGCCTGCGCGGGACCCGGCTGCAGCGCAACGCCGCCGGCGGCCGCCACCGCGGCCGCCTCCGCCGCCTCGGCTCCGACCTGCTGGCGGTAGGCGCGCAGCGCCTGGCCGGTGTGCGAGTCCGCGCAGGCCTCGACCGCGTCGGGCGGTCCGGCCACCACCAGGGTGCCGCCGCCGTCGCCGCCCTCGGGGCCGAGGTCGATCACCCAGTCGCTGGCGGCGATGACGTCCAGGTTGTGCTCGATCAGCACCACGCTGTGGCCGGCGTCGACCAGCTCGTGCAATGCGCGCAGCAGGCGCGCGATGTCGTCGAAATGCAAGCCCGTGGTCGGCTCGTCGAGCAGGAACAGCGAACCGCGCGCGGCCCCGCGCCCGGCGCTGCGTCGCGCCTCCGCCAGGAAGGCCGCGAGCTTGAGGCGCTGGGCCTCGCCGCCGGACAGGGTCGGCGTGGGCTGGCCCAGGCGCAGATAGTCCAGGCCCACCGCCTGCAGCGCCCGCAGGCCGGCCTGCAGGTCGCGCTCGCCGGCGAACAGCTGCAGCGCCTCGGCCACCGTCAGTTCCAGCACGTCGGCCACGTTCAGGCTGCGCCCGCCGGGCAGGTCCAGGCGCAGCTCCAGCACCTCGGCGCGGAAGCGCCGCCCGTCGCAATCGGGGCAGCGCAGGTAGACGTCGGAGAGGAACTGCATCTCGACGTGCTCGAAGCCCGAGCCGCCGCAGGTGGGGCAGCGTCCGTCGCCGCTGTTGAAACTGAAGGTACCGGGGGTGTAGCCGCGGCGCTGCGCCTCGGGCAGCGCCGCGAAGCGCTTGCGCAGCGCGTCGAAGGCACCCACGAAACTCACCGGATTGGAGCGCGCGGTCTTGCCCAGCGCGGTCTGGTCCACCAGCACCACGTCGGCCACCTGCTCGGCGCCCAGCAGGCGCGCGTGGGCGCCGGGCTCGGGCGCGCTCTTGCCCAGCGCGCGCGCCAGCGCCGGCCACAACACGTCGCCCACCAGCGTGGACTTGCCGCAGCCCGACACGCCGGTGACCGCGACCAGCGCGTGCAGCGGGAATTCCACCGTGAGATCGCGCAGGTTGTGCTGGCGCGCGCCCTCCAGGATCAGGCGCGGCGCCTGCAAGGCACCGTCGGCATCGCGGCGCAGGCGCCGCTGGGCGCGGGCCTGGCGCACCGTGCGCTCGCCGCGCAGGTAGGCGCCGGTCAGGGTATCGGCGCGGCGCAGCGCATCCAGGTCGCCCTGGAACACCACGTTCCCGCCGTGCTCGCCGGCCCCGGGGCCGAGTTCGATCAGGTGGTCGGCGGCCAGCATGATCTGCGGATCGTGCTCGACCACCAGCAGGCTGTTGCCGGCGCTCTTCAGCCCCTGCAGCACCGCGCTGAGCCGGTGCAGGTCGCGCGGATGCAGGCCGATCGACGGTTCGTCCAGCACGAACAGGGTCTGGGTCAGCGAAGTGCCCAGCGCCGTGGTCAGGTTGATGCGCTGCACCTCGCCGCCGGACAGCGTGCGCGATTGCCGGTCCAGGCTCAGGTAGCCCAGCCCCACGTCGAGCAGGTAGCGCAGGCGGGCGCGGATCTCGTCCAGCAGCAGTCGCGTGGCGGCGTCGGCGCCTGCCTCGTGCTCCACCGCGCCGAAGAACTCGAAGGCGCGCGCCACGGGCAGTTGCATCACCTCGTGCAGGTTCAGGCCGGCAAGCGCCTCCATGCGCTCCTCGCCCCACTCCACGCCCCGCGGGCGCAGGCGCTGCGCGCCGCTGGCGCGCGCCGCCTGCTCGCTGCCCACGCGCCACAGCAGGCCGTCGAGCTTGAGCCGCGCTCCGCCGCAGGCGGGGCACAGGCTGGAACTGCGGTACTTGGACAACAGCACCCGCACGTGCATCTTGTAGGTGCGGGTCTCCAGCCACTCGAAGAACCGGCGCACGCCGTAGTACTGGGTCTCCCATTTGCCGCTGAACCGGGGATCGCCGTCGATCACCCAGTCGCGTTCGCGCGGCTCCAGCTGCGCCCAGGGCACGTCCAGGCGCACCCCGGCGGCCGCGGCGTGGCGCTCCAGGTCGCGCTGCGCGTCCTTGAAACTGGCCGTCTGCCAGGGTTTGACCGCGCCGCCGCGCAGGGTCTTCGACGCGTCCGGGATCACCAGGCCCCAGTCCACCCCCAGGGTGCGCCCGAAGCCGCGGCAGGTCTCGCAGGCGCCGAGCGCGGAGTTGAAGCTGAACAGCCCCGGGCTCGGGTCCCGGTAGGAAATGTCGCAGCGCGCGCAATGCAGGTCGGCGGAATATCTCCAGGCCTGCGCGGGGTCGGCCTCCGGCGCGCCCGAGGCGTCCGACGCGCCGGCCCCGTCGGCCAGCGGCCACACCGCCACACGCCCCTGGCCGCGCTGCAACGCGGCCTCGATGGCCTCCAGCAGGCGAGCGCTTTCCACGCCGCCGGCCCGAAAACGGTCCTGCACCACGTACAGCGTGGCACCGCTGCGGGCGTGCACGCGCGTGTAGCCCTGGGCCGCCAGGCCGTCGAGCACCACCTGCTCCTCCAGCTGGCCCGGCACCGGCACCGGAAAGCTCAGCACCAGTCGCGGGTCGCCGGCCGCGGCGGCGCGACGCCGCAGGTCCCCGGCGATGCTGGAGGCGTCGTCGCGGCGCACCTCTTCGGCGCAGCGCCGGCACACCAGGCGGGCGCGGCGGGCGTACAGGAGCTTGAGGTGATCGGCCAGCTCGGTCATCGTCGCCACCGTCGAGCGCGAGGTGCGCACCGGATTGGTCTGGTCGATGGCGATGGCCGGCAGGATGCCGCCGATGTGGTCCACCCGCGGGCGGTCCATGCGGTCCAGGAACTGACGCGCGTAGGGCGAGAAGGTCTCCACGTAGCGCCGCTGCCCCTCGGCGTAGACGGTGTCGAAGGCCAGCGAGCTCTTGCCCGAGCCCGACACGCCGGTGACGACAACGATTCGACCCAGGGGGATCGAAAGGTCGAGATTCTTCAGGTTGTTCTGGTGCGCCCCCCGCA
Source organism: Pseudomonadota bacterium (assembly GCA_021848345.1). Classification (GTDB taxonomy): domain Bacteria; phylum Pseudomonadota; class Gammaproteobacteria; order Burkholderiales; family Burkholderiaceae_C; genus Thiomonas_A. The sequence continues at coordinate 7,581 of JAJZUV010000040.1, forward strand.
ATTCGATGCTGCCGGGCTCGGAGGCGGGGGCGGGTGTCGGTTCGCTCGCGGTCATTCCCGGAACTATACGCAGTCGCGGGTTTCCGGGCGCGCGCGGCGGAGACTTTTGGAAACTTGTCGAGGCCGCGTCAACGCAGTTACATTTAGCCGGTACCCACTGCGGGGCCCGTCCTGCGCGGTCCGGACTGTGTCGATCCGGTCATCGCGGGGCACCGACGGATTCGCCATGCAACAAGACAAGCCGAAGAAGATCCTGGTCGTCGACGACGACGCCCGTATTCGTGACCTGCTGCGTCGCTACCTGACCCAGGAGAACTACGAGGTATTCGTCGCCGAGGACGCCAAGACCATGCAACGCGTGATGGTCAAGGAACGCTTCGATCTGATCGTGCTCGACCTCATGCTGCCCGGCGAGGACGGCCTGACCGTGTGCAAGCGCATGCGCGCGTCCAAGGATTTCACCCCGATCATCATGCTCACCGCCAAGGGCGAGGATGTCGACCGCATCATCGGCCTGGAGGTCGGCGCGGACGACTACCTGCCCAAGCCCTTCAACCCGCGTGAACTGCTGGCGCGCATCAGCGCCGTGCTGCGCCGCCAGCCCAACCCGGAACTTCCCGGCGCGCCGGCGCGCGACGACGAGACCGTGGTGTTCGGCCCCTTCAGCCTGGACCTGGCGCGCCGCGAGCTCTCGCGCAACGGCGAGCTGATCAACCTGACCACCGGCGAATTCGCCATGCTCAAGGCCCTGGTGCGCCACCCGCGCCAGCCGCTGTCGCGCGACCGCCTGGCCGAGCTGGCGCGCGGGCGCGACTACGAGGCCTTCGACCGCAGCCTGGACGTGGCGATCTCGCGCCTGCGCAAGATCGTCGAGATCGATCCCGCGCACCCTCGCTACATCCAGACCGTGTGGGGCGTGGGCTACGTGTTCGTGCCCGACACCAAGGACGCCTGATCCCCCTCGGGGCGCCGGCGGCTGCCCGCCCACCGCGCCGCAGCCAGCATGCCTGCCACTCCCGCGCCCCAGCGCGAATCCCGCGCCCGCCAGTTCTTCGGGCAGCTCTCCGGGCGCCTGTACTGGCGCACCTTCGTGCTCATCGTGGCCCTGCTGTCGGTCAGCCTGGCGGCGTGGTTCCAGAGCTTCCGGGTGCAGCAGACCGACCAGCAGATCGAGCAGACGGCGCGCCAGATCACCAGCCTCATCGACCTCACCCGCATCGCGCTGGTCCATTCGGCGCCGCAGGCGCGCAATGCCCTGCTGGACGAACTGGTGCGCCGCGAGGACATCTACATCTATCCGCGGCGCGCCGACGACCGCTGGACCCCGATGGAGCGCACCGAGTTCACGCGGCGCCTGGCGGCCAGCGTGGGCGCGCGCCTGCACGAGAGGCTCAATTTCGCCGATTCGGTGAACGGCGAATCGGGGCTGTGGATCGGCTTTCGCATCGACACCGACCCGTACTGGCTGCTGCTGGACCCCTCGCGCATCGACGAGTCGCTGGGCGAGACCTGGATCATCGGCGGCGTGCTGGCCACCCTGCTGGCGCTGATCGGCGCGGCGGTGATCGCCGGCTTCGTCAACCGCCCGCTGCGCGATCTGAGCCTGGCCACGGCGCGGGTGCGCGAAGGCGACTTCTCGCATCAGCTGGACGAGACCTCGGGTACCGAGGAGATCCGCGACGTCAACCGAGGCTTCAACCGCATGGCGCGCGCGCTGCAGGAGATCGAGCAGGAGCGCACGCTGATGCTGGCGGGCATCTCGCACGACATCCGCACCCCGCTGGCCCGGCTGCGCCTGGAGGCCGAGCTCAGCGTGCCCGACGAACAGGCGCGGCGCGACATCATCGACGACATCGAGCAGGCCGACTCGATCATCAACAAGTTCATGGAATACGCGCGCTCGGCCAGCCCCGTGCGCCAGCGCGTGGACCTGCCCGAGCTGGCCCACCGCGTACGCAGCGACCTGGACAAATGGGGCGACCTGCGCATTCGCATCGACGAGGGCACGGCCGCCTCGGCGCTGGCCGACGAACTCGAGATGCGGCGCGTGCTGACCAACCTGCTGGAGAACGCGCGGCGCTACGCGCGCAGCCCCGGAGAGGATCTGACCCAGGTGGACATCGGCTTCCTGCGACGCACCGGGGAAGTGGCGATCACCGTGCGCGACCACGGCCCCGGCGTGCCGCAGGAGCAGCTCGCGCTGCTCACGCGTCCCTTTTTCCGGGGCGACACGGCGCGCACCTCGGCCAAGGGAACCGGCCTGGGCCTGTCCATCGTGGAACGCACGGTGGCCCGCATGGGCGGACGCGTGGAACTGCTCAACGCCCCCGGCGGCGGCCTGCTCGTGCGGGTGTGGCTGCCCCGCGACCCGACCGACCTGCCCACCCTGCAACCCGCTTGAGCAAGGCCCCCGGGCCGATCAGGAGGCCTTGGGACGGCCCTGCGCTCGGCCCTGCGGCTTCTTGATCCCCCGCGCGCGCAGGCGCCGCGCTTCCTTGGGGTCGATGCGCAAGGCGCGCGTCACGTCGACGCGGTCGCCGTCGTGCAGCGCGTCGCCGGCCTGGCGCGTGCGGCCCCAGACGGCCAGGCGCAACGCGCCGTCCGGCCGGCGCCAGCTGGTATCCGCGTCCAGCGCGGCGATGCCGCTGGCGGCGACCGCGTCGCCCAGCGTGGCGCCCGTCGGCATGTCCAGCTCGCGCAGGCAATGCGCGCCGCCGGCGTCGCTCCAGAACACGCTGCAGCGCAGGCTCACGAAGCACTCCCGTAGACCTGCTCGGCACGCTGCACGAAGGACTCGACGAAGGTCTTGGCGATGTGCCCGAACACCGGCCCGATCACCGCGTCGACCACGCGGCTGGAAAAGTGGTAGTCGAGTTCGAACTCGATGCGACAGGCCTGCCCGTCCTGCAGGGGCGAGAAATTCCAGCGCCCCTGCAGCTGGCTGAACGGCCCCTCGACCAGTTGCATCAGGATCTCGCGCCCCGGTTCCTGCCGGTTCTGGGTGGTGAAGCTCTGGCGCACGCCCTTGAAATCGATGCGGATGGTCGCGCGCATCGAACGTTCGCTGGATTCGTGCACCTCCACCCCGCCGCACCAGGGAAGGAACTGCGGATAGGACGCCACGTCGGCCACCAGCGCGTACATCTGCTGCGCGCTGTACCAGATGAGAACGGACTTGCGAACCTGGGACATGGGCGGAGTTCGTAAAATGGTCGATTGTAGGAACACACCGGCGAACATTCGCCCCGGTGCCTGGCTGGCGCGAGCGCCGTGCCTCGGTCGCCGCCTTGAAGCGCGCCCTCGCGCCTCCATCTACTGCCCCATGCCCATCGCTGAAAACCGCAAAGCCTCGTTCAACTACTTCCTCGAGGACCGCTTCGAGGCGGGGCTGGTGCTGGAGGGCTGGGAGGTGAAGGCCATCCGCGCCGGTCGCGCGCAGCTGCTGGACGGCTATGTGCTGATCCGCGACGGCGAGCTGTTCCTGGTGGGCATGAACGTCACCGCGCTGCAAAGCGCCTCCACCCACGTGCGCCCCGACGCCAGCCGCACGCGCAAGCTGCTGATGCACAAGGACGAGATCCGGCGCCTGATCGGCAAGGTCGAGCAGCGCGGCTACACCCTGGTGCCCCTGAACCTGCACGAGAAGCAGGGGCGCATCAAACTCGATTTCGCGCTGGGACGGGGCAAGAAGATGCACGACAAGCGCGACACCGAGGCCAAGCGCGACTGGGACCGCGAGAAGGCGCGCCTGATGCGCCGGCCGAGCTGAGGCTCACGCCCGGCGGCCGGGGCCGAAGCCCTGGCCAGCGCAGGGAAATCACTATATTCGCATATATCTAGATACGTACAATTTTCGCGTCGGACACCCCGCCGAGACCCTCGCCCCTGAGCGCTGGTCCGCGGGAGCTCGCGTGTCGCGCCGGTTCGCCCCGGCCCGCGGCACCCCCCTTCCCCGCGAAAGTCATGAGCAACTCACCGATTGCCTGGCTGGTCACGCCCGCCATCCTGCTGGACCGCGAAGCCTCCGGCGCGTGGAGCGTGGCGGATTTCAACGCCGCGGCCGCGGAACTGGCCCTGATCGCCGGCGTGGATTTCGACGCCGACCCCCTGTCCTGCAGGATCGATTCGCGCAGCCTGGGCGACCTGGCCGCAGCGGCGCGCGACAGCGCCACCGGCCGCCTTTGCGTCGAGGGCTCCCTCGGAAGCCTGCCCTGCCGGCTACGCTTCGCGCGCTGGGCCGACGACGCGTCGAGGCTGGTGGTGCAGATCCAGGACCTCCGGGCGCGACGACTGGCGGAAACGGTGACCCGCGACGTCATCAACATGGTCAACGGCTCGGGCCACGTGCTGGGCAAGACCGCCGACAAGCTTCACTCGACGGTGCACGGCGTGGAAACGGGGCTGCGCACCACCGAGGCCAGCGAGACCGACAACAGCTTGCACGTCGCCGAGCTCGAGCGCAAGGTCCAGGACGTCCTGGCGATCGCCCAGGACATCCGCTCCATCGCCTCCCAGACCAATCTGCTGGCGCTCAATGCCGCCATCGAGGCGGCGCGCGCCGGCGAGGCGGGACGCGGGTTCGCGGTGGTCGCCGACGAGGTGAAGGGCCTGTCCCAGCGTGTGCGTGGAGCCACGCTGCGCATCGACGACATCGTCGATGCGGTGCAAGGCGTCTCGGGGAGCATGCGCAATGCCTGCCAGGCGTCGATGCGATCGGTGGAGCAATCGCGGGTGCTGCTCGAGGCTTCGAGTTCGGACGTGGCACGGATGCGACGCGTCTCGCACGTCTCCAGTCTGCGCGCCGCGATGGGCGGCCACCGCCTGTTCGTGTTTCGGGTGCAGGGCGACCTGGAACGCGATCAGCCCTCGATCCCCACCGCGGGTCTCGCCACGCACCGCGGCTGCGGGCTGGGCGAATGGTACGAAGCCCAACGCGACACCGCGCTGGGCGAGCTCGCCAGCTTCCAGGCCCTGGAGCAGCCGCACGCGCGCCTGCACGACCGGATCCGCGAGTTCGCGGACTTGCTGCACACGGGAAAGCGGGCACAGGCCCTGCAACTCACGCAGGCCATCGACGAGGACCTCGCGGCGATGCTGCGGGCGATGGAGGCGCTGATCGACGACATCGAGCGCCAGATCCGTTGAGCGACGGCCGGGACGCGATGCCCGGACCGGGTTCACACCCCGCGGCTCGCCCCGAGCCGGCCGGGCCCCCGCCCGCCATCGAAGCAAAGGGCCCGGCCCGCTTCCACGGACCGGGCCCCTGCCCGTTCATGCTTCGCCCCGCGCGCGCGGGGCGGTCTCCTCGGTCTTCGCCGTGATTCGGCTTCGCGGGTGGATCAGGCCACCTTCTTCTCGAAGAACTGCTCGTCCTCGGTCGAGCCCTTGAGCGCGGCGGTGGACGACTGCGCCTCGATGGTCGTGGTGACCGCGTCGAAGTAGCCCGTGCCCACCTCGCGCTGGTGCTTCACCGCGGTGAAGCCTTTGTCGGCGGCGGCGAACTCCTTCTCCTGCAGGGCCACGAAGGCGCTCATCTGATTGCGCGCGTAACCGTGCGCCAGCTCGAACATCGAGTAGTTCAGCGCGTGGAAGCCGGCCAGGGTGATGAACTGGAACTTGTAGCCCATCGCGCCCAGTTCCTTCTGGAAGCGGGCGATCGTGGCGTCGTCCAGGTTCTTTTTCCAGTTGAAGGACGGCGAGCAGTTGTAGGCCAGCATCTTGCCCGGGAACTTGGCGTGGATGGCGTCGGCGAAGGCCTTGGCGAAGGCCAGGTCGGGCTTGCCGGTCTCGCACCACAGCATGTCCACGTAGGGGGCGTAGGCCAGGCCGCGCGACACCGCCTGATCGAGGCCGGCGCGGGTGCGGAAAAAGCCCTCCACCGTGCGCTCGCCGGTGCAGAAGGGACGATCGTTCTCGTCCACGTCGGAGGTCAGCAGATCGGCCGCCTCGGCGTCGGTGCGCGCCACCACCAGCGTGGGCACGCCCATCACGTCGGCCGCCAGGCGCGCGGCCACCAGCTTGGCCACCGCTTCGCGCGTGGGCACCAGCACCTTGCCGCCCATGTGGCCGCACTTCTTCACCGAGGCCAGCTGGTCCTCGAAGTGCACGCCGGCGGCGCCCGCCTCGATCATCGCCTTCATCAGTTCGAAGGCGTTGAGCACGCCGCCGAAACCGGCCTCGGCATCGGCCACGATGGGCGCGAAATAGTCGATGTAGCCTTCGTCGCCGGGGTTCTTGCCTTCCATCCACTGGATCTGGTCGGCGCGGGTCAGCGAGTTGTTGATGCGCTTGACCACCATGGGCACCGAGTTCGCCGGATACAGCGACTGGTCCGGGTACATCTCGCCGGCCAGGTTGGCGTCGCCGGCGACCTGCCAGCCCGACAGGTAGATCGCCTTCAGGCCGGCCTTGACCTGCTGCATGGCCTGGTTGCCGGTGAGCGCGCCCAGCGAGTTCACGAAAGGCTCGCTGTGCAGGTCGCGCCACAGGCGCTCGGCGCCGCGACGCGCCAGCGTGTGCTCGGCCACCACCGAGCCGCGCAGGCGCACGACCTCGGCCGCGCCATAGCCTCGCTGGATGCCGGCCCAGCGCGGGTCCTGCTTCCACTGCTGTTCGAGTTGCTGGATTTGCTGTTCACGGGTTGCCATGAGACGATCTCCGTTGGAGGTGTTGGAACTGGTGCCCAGCGTACTCCGAAGTTGCGTCGCAGCATGGCGTTATATCTTATACAAGACCAAATTTTTTCCACTTATAAAACAATGTCTTGCGAATTGCCTTCTGCATCGTGACATCGATTTTTGCTTCCTGAAGAATTTCCCATTGCTGCGCAACATCAGAATTGCGCATGATGAAACGCAAACCGCGCCATCTGAAAACCCGCGCCCCGATCCATCCTTTCCCATGCCCACGCGCATCGACGCCCGGGCGCTGCGCCGCGCACTGCCCCTGTGGGGCGAGCCCGCGCTACGCGCCGCCGAAACCCATTGGGCCGCCCGCCTTTCCCCGCATGCGCTGATGGACCGCGCCGGAGCCACGGCCGCGCGCCTGCTGCGCGCCCGCTGGCCGCACGCGCGCAGCGTGCTGCTGCTGTGCGGCCCCGGCAACAACGGCGGAGACGGTCTCAGCGCGGCGCGCTGGCTGGCGCAGGAACCCCACGCGCCGCGCGTGCGGGTCTTGCTGCTCGGCTGCGGCGAACCCGCGCAATGGCAGGACCCCCGACGCCCGACGGATTGGCGCTGGGCCCTGGAGCGCGCGCGGGCCGCCGGCGTGGAACTGCGGGCGTGGGCCGGCGCCGACCCCCAGGCCCTGCTGCGCGATGGCGACGTGGCGGTCGACGCCCTGCTCGGCCTCGGCCTGCGCGAAGCTCCGCGCGGCGAGGTCGAACTGGGTATCCGCGCCCTGCAGCAACTCGCGCCCGCGAAGCCCGTGCTGGCACTGGATCTGCCCTCCGGTCTGCGCGGCACCCAGGGCACGGCCCCCGGCGCCTGCGTGCGTGCCACGGTCACCCTGGCCATGCTCGGCCTGCAGCCGGGACACGCCACCGGGCCCCACACCGACCATTGCGGCGAAGTGTGGCTGGACACGTTGCAGGTCGATGCGTCCGCCTGCGCGGTGGCTCCGGACGCCTGGCTGGGCGCATCGGACGCCGCGCTGGCCGCGCTCAGCCCGCTGGAGCAGGCGGCGCACAAGGGCGAGCGCGGCGACCTGCGCCTGTTCGGCGGCGCCAGCGGCATGAGCGGCGCGCTGTGGCTGGCCGCGCGCGCCGCCCTGCAACTGGGCGGCGGGCGCGTGCTCGCCGCATCCCTCGATGAGCGCGCGCCGGGCCTGGACCCCGAGTTCCCCGAACTCATGCTGCGCCAGCCCGCGGAACTGCTCGCCCAGGCCCGCGCGGCGCGCGGCCCGGCCTGCAACGTGTTCGGCCCCGGCGGCGGGGATTCCGGGCAGGCGCTGCGATGCCTGCGCGAACTCCTGGACCTGCCCCAGCCCCTGGTCGTCGATGCCGACGGACTCAACCTGCTGGCCGCGCAGCAGCGCGACGGCGAACTCTGGCAGGCCCTGCGCGCCCGCGGCGCGGCGGGCCGGCACACCTGGCTCACGCCCCACCCCTCGGAGGCCGCGCGCTTGCTGGAGCTCGGCACGGCCGAGGTGCAGGCCGACCGGCTCGACGCGGCTCGCAGACTGGTCGAGGCCACCGGCGCCTCGATCGTGCTCAAGGGCGCCGGCAGCGTGGTCGCACCCGCGGGGCAAACGCCCTGGATCAACCCCACCGGCAACGGACTGCTGGCCAGCGCCGGCACCGGCGACGTGCTGGCCGGGGCACTGGGGGCCTGCCTGGCGCGCAGCGCGGCCTCGCCCGATGCCGCGCGCGCCGCCGTATGGCTGCATGGCGCCGGCGCCGACCTGGCGCTGCGCGAAGCGGCGGCGTTGCGCGCCGGCACGCTGCCGGCGTGGATGCTGCGTGCCTGGCGCGCGGCGGCCGCGCACTGACCCGACGACCGCGCCGCGCGCCCCGCCGGCCCCCGCCCGAAGCGGCACCGGCCCTGCTCGTCGCGGGCCGCCGAGCCCGGGCGACGGGCGCGAGGGGCCTGCCCCCTATTTGGCGCGCCGCGCCCGCGCGGCCGGCTTGCGCGGCGTGCGCGCGCGGGTGGAGCGCGCGTTGCGCGTGGAGCTCTTGGCGGCCTTGGGCGCCTTGGCCGCGGGCTTGGCCGGCGCCGCCGCCGCGGACTTGGCGCTCGCGGCCTTGCGGGTCTTGCGCCCCGTGCCGTTGCCGGATGGCTCGTTCGCGCCGGCCGGCGTCGGCGCATCCAGCGGTTCCTGGGGCAGCGCGAACACGCTGTGGTCGCTGTCCTCGGCGGCCGCCGCGACCTGGGCCTTGCGACCGCGCTTGCGCGATGTGGGCGCCGCGGCCGCGCGCAACGTGTCGGAGACCATGCGGAAATCGATGCGCCGCCCGTCCAGGTCCACCCGGCTGACCTGCACCAGCACGCGGTCGCCCAGCGCGTAGCGCTTGCCCGTGCGCTCGCCTCGCAACTCGTTGCGCGCCTCGTCGAAGCGGAAATATTCCGCGCCGAGTTCCGAGATGTGGATCAGCCCTTCGACGAACAGGCTGCTCAGTTGCACGAACACGCCGAAGCTGGTGACCGCGGTGATCGAACCGACGAACTCCTCGCCCAGCTTGTCGCGCATGTACCAGCACTTGAGCCAGCTCTCGACGTCGCGCGTGGCCTCGTCGGCGCGGCGTTCATTGGCCGAGCAGTGCAGGCCCACCAGTTCCCATTGCGGCAGGTCGGCGGACGCCTTGGCGCCGCGCGGCGGACGCGGCGCCGGCTTGGCCGCGGCCTGCGCGGCGCGCCGGCCGCGCAGCGGCGGCGGCGCCTCCATGCCCTCGGGTGTCTGCAGGCGGTAGCGCCCTCCCTGCAGCAGGGCCTTGATCGCGCGATGGGTCAGCAGGTCCGGGTAGCGCCGGATCGGGCTGGTGAAGTGCGCATAGGCCTCGTAGGCCAGCCCGAAGTGCCCGCTGTTGTGCGGCGAGTAGATGGCCTGCTGCATCGAGCGCAGCATCAGGGTGTTGATCTGCTGCGCGTCGGGACGCTCGCGCGCCGCGTCCGACAGGCGCTGGTAGTCCGCCGGCGTGGGCTCGTCGCCCACATGCCCGCCCAGGCCCAGCGCCTGCAGGAAACTGCGCAGCAGCGCCAGGCGCTCGGGCGTCGGGCCCTCGTGCACCCGGTACAGCCCGGGATGCTTGTTGCGCTGCAGGAAATCCGCCGCGCACACGTTGGCCGCCAGCATGCATTCCTCGATCACGCGGTGCGCGTCGTTGCGCTGGCGCAGCGCGATCTGCTCGATGCGCCCGTTGGCGTCGCAGATGATGTGGGTCTCCGGCACCTCCAGGTCCACCGCGCCGCGCTCGCGCCGCGCCTTGAGCAGCGCGCTGAACACCTCGTACAGGTTCAGCAGGTGCGGCACCAGATCGGCGCGCGCCTGGGCCCGCGGACTCTTGGTGTTCTCCAGGATCTCCGCCACCTCGGTGTAGGTCAGGCGCGCGTGCGAGCGCATCACCGCCGGGTAGAACTGGTAGGCGCGCAGTTCCCCCTCGTCGTCGATGAGCATGTCGCACACCACGCACAGTCGCTCGACGTTCGGGTTCAGCGAGCACAGGCCGTTGGACAGCTTCTCCGGCAGCATCGGGATCACCCGCCGCGGGAAGTACACCGAGGTCGCGCGCTCCAGCGCATCCAGGTCCAGCGGCTCGCCGGGGCGCACGTAATGCGACACGTCGGCGATGGCCACCACCAGGCGAAAGCCCTGGCGCCGCCCGACCTTGGCCGGCTCGCAGTACACCGCATCGTCGAAGTCGCGCGCGTCCTCGCCGTCGATGGTCACCAGCGGCACGTCGGTGAGGTCGATGCGCCCGGCGCGGTCGGCCGCGCGCACCTGCGAGGGCAAGGCCGCCGAGGCCTTCTCCGCGGCGTCGCTGAAGCGGTGCGGCACGCCGTACTTGCGCACCGCGATCTCGATTTCCATGCCCGGGTCGTGCAAGGCGCCCAGCACCTCGATCACCCGCCCCATGGGCTGCGCGTGCAGGTTCACCGGGCCGGTGATCTCCACGCTGACCACCTGCCCGGCCTTGGCCTCGCCCAGGCCGCCGGGGGCGATCAGGATGTCCTGCACGTGGCGCTTGTCCTCCGGCGCCAGCAACCAGACGCCGTTTTCCTGCAGCAGCCGGCCGATCACCGGGCGCTTGCTGCGCTCGACGATCTCCAGCACCTGTCCTTCCGGACGCCCGCGCCGATCCTGGCGCACCACGCGCACCCGCACGCGGTCCAGATGCATCACGGCGCGCATCTGCTGCGCCGGCAGGACCACCTCCAGTGGCTCCTGCTCGGACATCACCAGTCCGTAGCCGTCCCGATGTCCCTGCACGATGCCTTCTACGATCAATGCCTTCCCCTTGCGCCGCGCCGGCGGCCCCGGGATGGACCCGCGCCAACGCGTATTGCTCGCAGCATACTGGACACGCGCAAAAAAGCTGCTATAGTTTCGCTTCTGGCCCAGATGGCGGAATTGGTAGACGCACTAGTTTCAGGTACTAGCGCCGCGAGGCGTGGAGGTTCGAGTCCTCTTCTGGGCACCAATCGCTGAACAAAGCCGCTCCCGATCGAAAGGTCCGGAGCGGCTTTTTCATGCGCCTCGCCAAACAAGCGAAACAAGCGAAACAAGCCAAACAAGCGGCCCGTCGTCGGTGGAGTCCGGCCGCACCTTCGGCATTCCGCGCAGCAACCCCGACACCACACCGCTATCGAAGCACCTCCGCGCAGAACGCGGCCGGCGTGACGATGCGGGTACGGCCAACCGTGCCGCGCTGCAACAGCCCGGCGCGACGGTCGCCGGTGACCAGGTAGTCGGCCGCCCCGCCCAGGGCCATCGCCAGCAGAAACGTCTCGTTCGGGTCGA
>JAJZUV010000015.1 GCA_021848345.1 Pseudomonadota bacterium
ACTTGCCGAACAGCACGCGATCGCCGACCTTGACCGCCATCGGCAGCAGCTCGCCCTTGTCGTCGCGCTTGCCGGGGCCGACCGCCAGCACTTCACCCTGATCGGGCTTCTCGGCAGCGGCGTCGGGAATGTAGATGCCGGAAGCCGTCTTGGTTTCCTGTTCCACACGCTTGACGATGACACGATCGTGCAGGGGACGCAATTTCATGAAGGTTGCTCCTGAGGAGGTGTTCGGGATTCAAAACCGGGTTGTCCAACGCAGGCCGCGCCCCGTGGGGCGCGGCACACCGGTGCCCTGCGGGTGGGGAGCCCAAATCTGCCGGCCCCGGCCATCCGCTCGTTAGCACTCAGCGGTTGCGAGTGCTAATTGTAGGGGCGACGCGTCGGATTTCAAGACCTGGAGCGCGGCATGGGGGCTTGCGCGGTATCCGGCGTGCCCCCGGGGACCGACCCTGCTCACCGTCGCCGACGACATCGCCACCCGGATCGTGCCGGCAAGCTTCCCACGCAGGCCGTTGCGCTTCGCCCGGGGCAAGCTCCGCTTCGACACGAGCCGGACGCCGCACACGCGGGCGGCCCCGCGCCAGGACCACGAACGCGCACGCGCCATGGCCCAGGACGTGGAACTACCGCAGGGGGCCGCGCATCCAGCTTGCGCTGGAACTTCCGCTGAAAGCGGGAGCCTGCCCATCGACGGGCGACACCCTGGCAGAGTTGAAACGCCGTATCCATGCGAAGTCCGATGCGTGGCCCCGCCAATCGATCCGGGAAAGCTGCGTGCTGGCGGCCAGGGTTCCTATCGGATATCCCTGGACGGTTCCCGGGTCCGCGGTACATGATCGAGCGGATGGCAGGTCCGTGCGCCTCGAAGACCGGGATGGCGCGCCCGTGGCGCAAGCGTCATTTTGAAGATGGTACCCGGCAGGACACTGCAAGATCACATCGCAATCCGCCGGCCCCCAGGGAATTCGCGGCCTGGCGCCGTTCACCGGAACGTTCCAGGTAACAGCCACGTAATTCCGGTTCGCCGCGGGAACGGCGGATCGGAAGACCCAGCGCGTGCTGAGTTGCTCGTTGATCACGTACTGAATGAAGTCCGGCAATGTCTGCCTGCCGCCGGACTTCGCGGTTACTCCGTCAGCGCAAACCGCATTTGGATAAGGATTTGCACGCGCCACGGAAATCGCGAGACCCAGGGATACCGCGGCGGCCACCCTATTCACGTTGCGGTGCATTTTTCCCAGCAGTTGGATTCCGTGGCCGGGAAGTCTACCGTCATGCCGGATCGCGGAGGTGCCCGGCTCAGCGCAGCAGCTTGAAGGCATGGGTCCACGCGTTGTCGCGGAACCCGGGAATGCACCACAGCATGGCCAGCGGCTCGATGGCGCGCGCGGCGACCGCCGATCCCATGTCGGCGACCTCCCAGCCCAGTTCGTCGAGCAGCGCGGCGGTGGTCGATTTGGCCCCGGCGTCGTTGCCCGCGATGAACATGGTCGGCCGCACGCCGCCGGCGAACTCGGGGTCGATCATGCGGGCGGCGCCGACCGAATTGAAGGCCTTCACCAGATGCGCCTCGGGATGTTGCTGCTGCAGCCGCTCCATCAGGGATTCGCCCGGGCCGGTGAAGTAGCCGAGCACGCCGTCGACCGGTGGGGTATCCGCGATGGGATTGGTGGTGTCGAGCACCGGCTTGCCGTCGAGGCCGGCACCGGCGTCGCGCGCCGCCAGCAGCGCGGCGCTGCCCTTGACCGCCAGCACCACGACGTCGCCGAAGGCCGCCGCGTCGGCGCTGCTCGCGACCCGCACGCCGGGGGTGCTCGCAGCGAATGGGGCCAACTTCGCCACGTCGCGGGTGCCGAGCATCACCGCGTGCCCGTGCCTGGCGAATCCGGCGGCCAGGGTCTGGGCGACGATGCCCGAACCGATGATTCCGATGTTCATGATCCAACTCCCTTCGAGGTGGTCCGCGGCGCGGGCCTGAAGCGAACTCTAGGCATTCGAAGTGCGTAGCGAAAGTCATGGTCGGTTGATTCGGCCATGACTTTCGGTTGAGAATCCAGGACATGAAGCAACTCCAGGGATTGCTCGCTCTGGTCGAGATCGCCGCGGCCGGCAGCTTCGCCGGTGCCGCGCGGCGCCTGAACCTGACGCCCGCGGCGGTCAGCAAGAGCCTTGCCCGGCTCGAGGAACAGCTGGGGGTGCGCCTGGTCCAGCGCAGCACGCGCACCGCGCGCCTGACCGACGAGGGCGCCCGTTTTGTCGACAAGGCGCGCGACGCCTTGCGCCTGCTCGACGAGGCCGTCACCGAGGTCTCGCAGACCGCGCAGGAGCCCTCCGGCGTGGTGCGCATTTCCGTGGGAGCGGCGTTCGGGCGCATGTGGGTCGTGCCCGCGCTGCCGGCGATCGCGCAGCGATTCCCGCGGCTGACCCTGGAGGTCGAACTGGACAATTCGAGGGTGGACATGGTCGCGGACGGCGTCGACATCGCGATCCGGGGCGGCTCGGTGCCCGATGCCGGCTTCGTGGCGCGCCGCGCCTGCAAGCTGCCCCTGACCTTGGTCGCCAGCCCCGACTATCTCGCGCGCGCCGGGGTTCCGGTCACTCCCGCCGACCTGGATCGACATCGCTGCATCCAGTTTCGATCCTCGAATGGCTCCGAGGCCCCGTGGGCATTTCGCGTCAACGGCCGGCAGCTCGTCATCAGCCCGCGGCCGGCGCTTGTCGCCAACGACAGCGATGCGGTGGTCGAACTCGCGCTGGCCGGAGGGGGGGTGGCGCAGTGCGGGCTCTACCACGCCCTGCCCCACCTTCGAGCGGGCCGCCTGAGGCTGCTGCTCCCCGACACCCACGACCCGGGCGCGCGCGAGTTCGTGGTCGTGTACCCCCACCGGCAATTCCTCGCGCCGCGCGTGCGCGTGGTGATCGACGCGCTGCTGGCGCACTTTCGCGAGACCGCGGATCTGCACTTGCAGCCGCGCGACCTGCCGGCTTCGCTGTGGGCCGTGGCGCCGACGTCGTCGCGAGGTCTTCGTCGTCCCGCCCAGGGATGAGCGCGGACACGCCGAGCATGCCCGCTACCGGGTCGCCGCCCCGCGCAGGCCGCCGCGTTCCATCAGGGCCATGACCTCGCCGGACCCGGGCAGGGGCTCCACGGCGCCGTAGCCGCGGGTCGACAGCGCCGCGGCCGCGCAGGCGAAGCGAGCGGCGTCGGCCAGACCGTCGCCGGCGCCCAGCCTGACCAGCAGCGCTGCGTCGAAGCAGTCTCCGGCGCCGGTGGCGTCGACGGCCTGCACCGCGAAGGCATCGATGAAGGTCCGAGCACCTTCGGCGCTGGCCAACGCGCCCCGTGCCCCGAGCTTGAGCACGACCGTGGAGGCACCCCGGGCGTGGCACCATTCGACCAGCCGATGCGGGTCGTCGAAGCCGGTGAGCGCGCGCAGATCCTCCAGCCCGGGAAGGAACACGTCGACCTGCCCCACGATCTCGTCGAGGGCCTCGGCCGCCTGCGCGGGGGTCCACAGCGCCGGGCGCAGGTTGGGGTCGTAGGCCACCCGCACCCCCGCCTGCCGCGCGATGCGCACCGCGTGGCGCACGGCAGCCCGCGCCGAGGCGCTGATGGCCTGGCTGATTCCCGAGACGTGGAGAAAGCGGGCGCGGCGGATCAGCGGCTCCGGCACGTCGTGCACGCTCATCCGGCTGGCCGCCGAGTCGGCGCGCCGATAGCTGAACGCGTGTCCGTGCGGACCGTGCGTGACGAAGTAGAGGCCGGTCGGCGCGGTGGCATCCGTCTGCACAGTGCCGGCATCGACGCCCTCGCGGCGCCACAATTCGAGCAGCAGGCGGCCGAAGGCATCGTCGCCGATGCGGGTGAAATAAGCGCTCCGTGCACCGAGGCGCGACGCGGCGATCGCGGTATTGGACGTGTCGCCGCCGAAGCCCTGCAGCCAACTGCGCCCGTCGCCGCGCGCCTGGTTGAATTCGACCAGCGCCTCGCCGATCGCCACGAGGTCGAAGGCGCCGTCAGGCATGCTTGCCGGACCGGGGGTGTCGATCCGTGAGCAGCGCGCTCGCGATCACGTCCGCGAGATGTCCCGCGCGGGGCGCGAACGCCGCCTGGTCGCCGAGCCAGCCCAGGGAGGCCATGAGCGCGAACAGGTCGGCACCGTCGATGTCCGCGCGCGCCGCGCCCGCGGCCTGGGCGCGATGCAGCATGTTCGCGCCCGCCGAGCGCACGGTGGTGCACGATGCGTGCAGCGCGGATTGCGGGTCGTCGATGGCGCCGGCCATCAGCTCGACCACGCCGCGATAGCTGCGCACGAAGCCGATGCCGTCGCGAAACCAGGCCACCAGGGCCTCGCCGGGCGCATCGGTGGACTCGAGCTCGCCCGCCTTGCGGGTCAGCTCATCGAGGGCACTGCGAAGCAGGGCCTCGAACAAGGCCTCTCGCGTGGGGAAATGGCGATACAGCGTGCCCAGGCCGACGTCGGCGCGGCGGGCGATTTCCCGCAGCGAAGCCGCCGCGCCCTGCTCGGCGACGACCTCGCGCGCGACCGCGAACAAGTGGCTGTGGATTTTTCGGGCGTCGGCGCGCATGGGCCCTGCGGAGGAGTCGGATCAGTGCTCCGGATTATAGGGAGCGCAGATCGCCACGCCCGATGAGGCGAGGCTCCGCGGGCCGTGCTCCGGCGCCCGATCCGGCGGGTTCTTTGACAATCGGAGCACTGCTCCTTATTATTCGGAGCACTGTTCCGTTCGTGGCCGAGCGCCTCGCGTCGGCCCATCGCCCCCCCAAGAAGAAGGCTCCTTGCCCTCCCGGAGAAACGCATGCCCACAGCACTCGACTTGTCGAAGGAATTCGCCGGCCGTCGCGCCCTCGTCACCGGAGGCACCCGCGGCATCGGCGCTGCCATCGCGCAGCGCCTTCTCGACGGCGGTGCCGAGGTCGTCGTCGCGGCCCGCTCGCGCAGCGACGAAACACCCGCGGCGGCGCGGTTCGTCGCCGGCGACCTGCGCGCCCGCGAAGGCGCGAAGGCGATCGCCGACGCCACCCTGCGGGCCCTGGGCGGCCTGGACATCCTGGTGAACAACGCGGGCGGATCCCGCGCCTTCCTCGGCGGCTCCGAAACCATTCCCGACGAGGAATGGCAGCGCGACCTCGAGCTCAACCTGCTTGCCGCGGTGCGACTGACCAATGCCGTGCTGCCGGCGCTGCGCGCCTCGAAGGCAGCATGCATCGTGAACATCTCGTCCACCGCGGCCACCACGCCGTTCCCCTTCGACGTGCACTACGGGGCCGCGAAGGCAGCGCTGGACTACTACTCCCGCACCCTGGCGGTGGAGCTCGGCCCCAGCGGCATCCGCGTGAACGTCGTCTCGCCCGGCCCCATCTCGACCCCGAACGCGGACGAGCTGCGCAGGCAGTTCCCGATTTCGGGCGATCAGTGGTTTCAGTTCGTTCCGCTGGGCCGCATCGGCGAGACCTCGGACATCGCGGAGGTCGTGGCCCTGCTGGCCTCCGATCGCGGCAAGTTCCTGACCGGCGTGAACTACCGCGTCGACGGCGGCATGACGGCGCGCTGAACCGGCGGGCAAGGCCAAGTTCGCGACGGCCCAGGCCATGCGCTTGATGCAGTCGCCGTTGCACGAGAGGGCCCGGGCCCCCGGGGTCCCCCTGCGCAGGCGCTGCGCTGACGCGCCGGACGCCGGCTGTCAGCCCTGCTTCGCCGCGGCGGCCGCGTCGTCGAGTTCGGCGGCACGGCGCCACGCCGGACGCTGCGTCAGCAGCGCGCAGTAGTCCTCGAAGACCGGCCGCTTCTCGATGGTGCCGAAGCGCAGACCGAAGACCAGGTGCGAGCCCAGGTACACGTCGGCCGCGCTGAAGCGCTCGCCCAGCAGCCAGGGGCCGCGCGCGGCAACGGCCGCTTCCACCGCCGCCAGGGTTTCCTCGAAGCTGCCGTAGCCGATCATGCGCCTGCGCTCGGGCGGCACCACGAAGCCCAACGCGCGGTTGGACACGGCGGCTTCCAACGGGCCGGCGGCGAAGAACATCCAGCGGTAGTACGCGCCGCGCAGCGGCGAATCACAGGCGGGCGCCAGGCCCTTCGACGCGAAGGCGTCGGCCAGGTAGGCGCAGATCGCGGCCACCTCGGTGACCACCACGTCCCCATGTCGCAACGCGGGCACCTTGCCCAGCGGGTGGATGGCCAGGTATTCGGGCGACTTCATCGAGCCGCCGTACTCGAGCACCTCGGTACGGTACGGCTCCCCGACTTCCTCGAGCATCCAGCGCACGATCCGTCCGCGGGACTGGGGGTGGGTGTAGAAGACGAGTTCCGCGGCGGCCATGGCTTCTCCTTGTCGAGCTTGCAGTCTACGGTCCCGTGGCGCGCGCCTCCCGCCCTGCCCGTGCCGCCAGCACCGTGCCCGACACATAGGCCGCGGCGATCAGCGCCAGCGCCCGCGGAAGGGACTGCGACCATGCGGGCGTGGCGTGCAGCACGGCGCCCACGGCGGCGACTCCGATCAGCGCCCCGATCTGCCGGTTGACGTTGAGCGCGGCAGCCGCGATGTTGGCATGCGCCCTGCCCGTCAGTTGCATGACGGTGGCCGTCATCGCCGGCACCGCGGCGGCCACGCCCAGGTTGGCCGCGGCGAACAGCGCGGTCAGCCAGGGCAACGCCAGGCGATCCCCCGCGGCGGCCAGCAGGACCGAGAGCAGCGCCGACACTCCCAGGCCGACGGCCATCGCGCGGCGTGTGCCCCAGCGCGCGGACAGTTGCGGCGACAGCAGGTTGCCCAGCATGAACATCGCCATCAAGGGCAGCAGGTCCAACCCCGTGTGCCAGGCATCGGCGTGCAGCGCCTTCTGGAAATACAGGCTGACCAGGAACAGCTGGCCGAAGGCCCCGAAGTTGATCAGGAAGCCGACCGCGTTGACCTCCAGGAAGCCCGGCCGGCCCAGCAGGGCGCGAGGAACGATGGGCGCACGCGCACGGCGCTCGCAGTACCCGAAGGCCAGCGCCGCGCCGAGACTGAGCGCCAGCGCTCCGACGATGCGGGGCGAGGCCCAACCCCATGAACCGCCTTCGATCAGCACGAAGGCCAGCGCGGCCAGCATGATGACCGCCAGCAGGTGCGGCGCCACCTCCGGCCGCGCCGCGGCATCGGGACTCGAACGCGGCAAGTGGCGCCGGGCCAGCACCAGGCCGAGCACACCGATGGGCGCATTGAGCCAGAACACCGCGCGCCAGCCCAGCGTGCCCACGACCACGCCGCCCACCAGCGGACCGGCGGCCACCGCCACGGACACGATGGCCGACCAGAGCGCGAACACCCGCAGCCGCTCGTGCTCACCCGGGTAGGCCTGCCCGAGCAGGCTCAGGGAACTGGGCATGAACAGCGCGGCGCCGACGCCCTGGAGCAGCCGGGCGGCCACCAGCGCCGCGCCGTCGGGCGCCGCGCCGCAACAGGCGGAGGCGGCGACGAACAGCGCCAGTCCCCCCATGTAGACGTGCCTCGCACCGTGTCGGTTGGCCAGCGCGCCGCCGACGAGCAGCAAGGCCGCGAAGCTCAGGGTGTAGCCGTCGACCACCCACACCAGCGTGGGAAGCCCGGCCCGCAGGCCGCGCTCGATGCTGCCGAGCGCGACGTTGACCACCGTCACGTCGAGCATGGCCATCACGAAACCCAGCGACACCGTGAGCAAGGGCCAGTACCCGGCACTCAGGCTTCGGGGCTTCGTTCGGGGCAGGCTGCAGGGGCTGACATCGGACATGGCGGACACCGGCTGGGGAATGGAAGTCGAGCCATCCTAGGCGCGGGATAAGCTGCAGAAAAGCATGATGCGTGCATCGCTAGAATGCAAATATGCATCACCCCACTTCTGGCGGAGGAACTCATGGACTGGGACAACGCAAGGGTCTTTCTCGCGATCTGCCGCCAGGGCACGCTGCGCGCGGCCGCCGCCGAACTCCGGGTCGACCAGGCGACGGTCGGACGCCGCCTGGCGGCCCTCGAGAAATCGCTCGACGTGCGGCTGTTCCTGCGTACGCCCGGCGGGTACCTGCCGACCCCGGCCGGCGAGCGCGCGCGCCTGGGCGCCGAGCAGATGGAACAGGCCGCGCACCGACTGCAGCGCGAAATGCAGGGAGCGGACCGCCGCCTGTCGGGCACCGTGCGCCTGGCCTGTACCGACACGACCGCGACGACCTTCCTGATCCCCGCGCTGGCCGGCTTGCATCGGCAACATCCCGACGTGCGCGTGGTGCTGAGCGTGTCGACCCAGTTGACCAACCTGACGCGCCGCGAGGCGGATCTGGCGGTGCGGGTGCTTCGTCCGGACAGCCCGGACCTGATCGCCCGCCATCTCTCGCGGCGCGAGGTGGGCCTGTACGCCTCGCGCGACTACCTGGCGCGCCACGGCGAGCCAGTCCCGGGCAGCGCCTTCGCCGATCACGACGTCGTGATCTACCAGGCCGGGGTCTCGCGCCTGCACGGCGACTCGCTGTGCGGCGAGCCGATCGCCAACGCCCGCGTGGCGATGGAGGTGAACACGGGCATGATGCTGGCACAGGCCGTACGCGCCGGCCTGGGCATCGGCGAGATTCCCACCCACCTGGCCGAGTCCTTCGAGGAACTCGTGCGCATCTGGCCGCAACGCTCCGAGGAGTACGACCTGTGGCTGGTGATGCACAAGGACCTTCACCGCACGGCCCGCGTGCGCGCGGTGGCCGATGCCGTGGTGGACGCGCTGACGTGACCCCGTTGCGCCGTCGCGAAAACCCGGAACCGGAAACCAGCGCATCGTTTCCGGCGTAGGCTAGCGCATCGGCAGCGCCCCAGGGAGACGGCGATGGCACAGGACCTCGACGGTGTACGCGAACACTACGCGGCAGCCGGGCTGCTGGACCGCCTTCGTGCCGCGCTGGGCACGCTCGGGCCGGAGGATCGCCCGATGTCGCCCGCGCAGCTCGGCGCCATCGATCAGTTCCACACCCGCGGACATGCCGCCACCGCCGACCTGGCCGAACTGGCCCGCATCGGGCCGGATGATCGCGTGCTGGATCTCGGCTGCGGCATCGGCGGCCCCGCACGCCTGCTGGCCGAGGCCCGCGGTTGCCGCGTCACCGGCGTCGACCTCAGCCCGGGGTTCGTCGAGGCCGCGCGCTACCTGAGCATGCGCACGGGCCAGCTGGCGCGCGTGGAATTCCTGTGCGCCAGCGCGCTCGCGCTTCCTCTGGCCGACGCGAGCTTCGATGTGGTGCTGCTGCAGCACGTGGCGATGAACATCGAGGACCGGCCTCGCCTGTACCGCGAGATCCGTCGACTGCTGGCGCCGGGCGGGCGCTTCGCCACCTACGACGTGGTGCGCGGCCTGGGCGAACCGTTGTATCCGGCCCCCTGGGCACGCGATGCGCGGGACAGTTTCCTGCTCGACCCGCAGGCCACGCGCGAAGCCGTCGAGTCCGCCGGCCTGCGTGTCGCGGCATGGCGCGACGACACGCCCATGGCCCGGGAATGGGCCGCCCAACTCAAGGCCGCGGCTGCGGCTGCGCCGTCGAAGCCGGCCGGGCCCGGGCTCGGCGTGGTGATGGGCCCGCAATTCCCGGTGCTGGCGGGCAACCATGCCCGCAACCTGCTGGAAGGACGCGTGGGCGTGCTGATGGCGGTGTTCGAAGCCACCTGAGCGCGGCACCGCATACGGGCGAAGCCGCGGACGCGAGAAGGCCGGACCGGTCGCCCGGGGGGACCGCCGCGCAAAGCGCGGCAGCCTCCGCAGAGCGACCGCTCCGGCCTTGGTCGACGCGCCTCGACGATTACTGCTTCGGCGCGTTCGAGTTCTGGGCCGAGCTGGCGGCCTTGCTGTGGTGATACATCGCCGCGTTGGCGATCATCGGGCTGGCCAGGGCGGTCACGGTGGCAACGGCGAGGACGACACGGGCAATCGTGCGGGAAGCGGTCATGAGAAAACTCCTCTCGTGGGTTGATGAAGACGACGGCCGCGCCTTCGGCGGCCGCGGGACCCGACCTCCGGGTCTCGGGCCTTGTCTTGCAATGCCCGTGCCCACGCGAAAATCCTCTCTTTTATCAAGGACTTGACGCCCGCACGCTGCAGCGGATCGGGCGCCAGGCGCCAGCATGCGCCCCCGAAGCGCCCGAAACGTCGCCTGCGGGCGACGCGCGCCACCCGGCGACACCGCGAAAGGCAAGGATTGCGGGCGCTTGCGCGTGTCGCCTCGCACCGACACACGGGTAACCGATTACATCGAGTTGCCGATGTGTCGAATGGCGAGCGAATCGAGGGCTCAAACTTCCAGCCACTCGCGCCGGAGCTCGGTCTGCTGCATCAGCGCATCGGGCGTGCCCTCGAACACCATGCGTCCGTGGCCCATCACATACACCCGGTGGGAGATGCGCAGCGCGATCACCAGTCGCTGCTCGACCAGCAGGATGGAAATCCCCCGCGCCGCGATCTCCCCCAGGAAGGCCCCCGTGCGTTCGACCATCTGCGGGGACAACCCTTCGGTAGGCTCGTCGATCATGATCAGCGCCGGATCGCCCATCAGGGTGCGGCACATGGTCAGCATCTGCTGCTCGCCGCCCGAGAGCGCCCCGCCCGGCGCCTGGGCACGATCGCGAAGTTGCGGAAACAGTGCCCAGGTGTCCTGCAGGGTCCAGCGCGAGCGCTTCTGGCCGGGCTTGATCCCCAGCAGCAGGTTCTGCTCGACGCTCAGGTCGGGGAAGATCGCCCGCTCCTCGGGGACGTAGCCGATGCCCAGGCGCGCGATCGCGTGGGGCTTCAGGCCCGCGATCGAGCGCCCACGGAAGCTGATTTCTCCGCGCGGAACGGGATCGCCCATGATGGCCTTGAGCGCAGTGGAGCGGCCCGCGCCGTTGCGCCCCAGAATGCTGACGATCTCCCGCTCGCCGACCTCGAAGTCCACGCCCTGCAACACATGGCTCTTGCCGTAGTAGGCATGCAAGCCGCGCACCGTGAGCATCATGCCCCCTCCGTGCCGAGATAGGCCTCGCGCACCCGCGCGTCCGCCTTCACGCGCTCCGGCGTGTCCGAGGCCACGACCTTCCCGTACACCAGCACCGTGATGCGGTCGGCGAGGTCGAACACCACGCCCATGTCGTGTTCGATCATCAGCAGGGTGCGGTGCTCGCTGACCTTGCGGATCAACTCCACCACGCGCTGCGTCTCGGCATGGCTCATGCCCGCGGTAGGCTCGTCGAGCAACAGCGTGTGCGCGTCGCCGGCGATGGCCAGGCCGATGTCCAGCGCGCGCTGCTCCGCGTAGGTAAGCACCCCCGCCGGGGCGTCGCGCCGGTCGAGCAGACCGATCTCGGCCAGAATCCGCTCGGTGCGCTCGCGCACGTCGGCCAGTCCGTCCACGCGGCGCCAGAAGGCATGGCGATAGCCCATGGACCACAGGGTCGCGCAGCGGATGTTCTCCCATACGCTCAGGCGCGCGAACACGTTGGTGACCTGGAAGCTGCGCGACAAGCCGCGTCGATAGATCCGCTCGGGCGCCATGCCCGCGATCTCGGCTCCGTCCAGTCGAATGGAACCGCCGGTCGGTCGCAGTCGCCCGCTGATCAGGTGGAACAGCGTGGACTTGCCAGCTCCATTGGGGCCGATGACCGCGTGGCGCTCCCCGCGCGGGATGCTCAGGTCCACGCCGCGGATGATCTCGGTGCGACCGAAATTCTTGCGCAGCCCCGCGATGACCAGCGCCGGCGCGTCCTGCCCCTGGTGGGCGATGGCACTCATGTCTTCGTCCTCCCCTCGGGCGCCGCCGTCAGCGCCTGTGCGTAGGCTGCGCGCACCCACGGCATGGCCTTGCGCAGCAGCCCTCCCCCCGCGAGCGCCAGCAGCGCGGCCGCGCACCAGGGCAGCGGCGAAGCGGCGCTCAGGCGCAGGTACGCGAAGCGCATCGCCGGCCCATCGGACGCGTGCACCATCAGATGATTGGTCATCTCCAGGGCCAGCGAGCAGCCCGCGGCCAGAGTCAACCCCGCGATCGTCGCCGCCGCGTAGGCCGGCAGCACGCGATGCAGCCGGCGCGCCGCGAGCAGCGGCCACTGGCGCCGCAGCACCCCCGCCAGTCCCTCGGGCGCGAACATCACGACGCCGATGAACAACAGGCCCAGGTACAGGCGCCACAGATCGGTGACGTCGCTCAGGCTGACCTGCAGCCAGGTGACCAGCACGGCGCCGAGAATCGGCCCCACGAAGTCGCCCGTGCCGCCGATGAAGGTCATGAGAATCACCGCTCCGGACTGGGTCAGTCCCAGTTGCGAGGAACTCATCAGCTCGAAGTTGATCGCGGCCAGTGCGCCTGCGACGCCGGCGAAGCCGCCCGAGAAGGTGAAGGCGAGAAAGCGCACGGCCTGGATGTCGAAGCCTATGAACCTGGCGCGCTCGGGGTTGTCGCGCACGGCCCTGCACATGCGCCCGAAGGGCGTGCGGGTCAACGCGAACATCGCCGCCGCCGACACCAGGCCCCAAAAGGCGATCAGGTAATAGACCTGCAACTGCGGGCCGAAGCTGATTCCGAAGGGATGCACGAGCGCCGTGCGGTCCGTGCCCACTCCTTGTTCGCCGCCGAACACATGCTGCAGGATCAGCGCCGCGCTGGCCACCAGTTCGCACAGGCCCAGCGTGATCATCGCGAACGCCGTTCCCGCGCGGCGCGTGGCCACGCTGCCGAACAGCGCGGCGAACAGCAGCCCGGCCACGCCGCCGGCGAGCGGGAACAGCGCCAGCGGAACCGGAAGCCCGGCAGCCTCGACCAGGTTCATCAGATGCACGGTCATGAAGCCGCCGAGGCCGTAGTACACGGCATGCCCGAAGGACAGAAGTCCGGTCTGCCCGAGCAGCATGTTGTAGGACAGGGCGAAGATGGCCATCGTGCCCATCAGGCTCATGGTGGTCAGCGCCAGCCCGGAATCGAACACGCGCGGCAGTACGGCCAGCGCCACGGCCGCCGCGAGCCAGGGGCCGAGCTTCGACAGGGGCGCGCCGGATCGCACCGCGCGCCCCCCGGTGCTTGCCGGGCTGCTCATGATTCGCGCGCTCCCATCAGGCCGCGCGGCCGCACGATCAGCACCAGCACGAGCAGAAGGTAGGGCAGGATCGGTGCGAGCTGGGCGACCGTCACGTTCCAGACGTCGCCGAGCAGCGGAGCCAGCGCGCCACCCGCGCGCAAGGGGCCGAAGCTCGCGGCCAGCGAGGCGTTGGATGCGACCGCGAAGGTCTGCACCAGTCCGATGGTCAGCGAGGCGACGAAGGCTCCCCCCAGCGAACCCAGGCCGCCGAACACCACGACCACGAACAGGATCGGCCCGAGCAGTTCCGCCATGTTGGACTGGGTCACCAGCGCCGGGCCGGCGATCACGCCGGCCAGCGCAGCCAGGCCGCAGCCGACGCCGAACACCAGCATGAAGATGCGTTCCACGTCGTGCCCCAGCATCGCGACCATGCCGGGATGGCTCAGCGCGGCCTGTACCACCAGACCGATGCGGGAGCATTTCACGACCAGCGCCAGCGCGATGAAGATCGCCGCCGAGCCGAACAGCTCGAACAGCTTGAACGCCGGATAGTGGATCGAGAACAGGCTGAACGCGGAGAAGTCGAGCGCGTGCGGGACCTGGTAGTTCATCGGCAGCGTGCCCCAGACGATCTGCACCAGCTCCTGGATGATGAAGGTCAGGCCGAAGGTGAACAGCAACTCCGCGACATGCCCGTGCCGGTGCACGCGCCGAAGCCCGTAGCGCTCCACGGCCATGCCGATGCCGCCCACCAGCACGGGCGCGATCAGCAGCCCGGGCCAGTAGCCCAGGTACAGACTGGTCTCGAATCCGAAGAAGGCCCCCAGCATGTAGAAGCTCGCATGGGCGAAGTTCAGCACCCCCATCATGCTGAAGATGACGGTCAGGCCGCTGGCCAGCAGGAAAAGGAGCATCCCGTAGAGGACGCCGTCGAGGGTCGATGTCAGGACGATGTCGAGCATGGCACGATCCATCGGCTGGTAGGGGCCGGCCACCGCTGTCGCGGCGCCGCGCCCGTGCTGCGGCACCGCGTCAGCGCGCGGCGCCGCCCCGTGTCCCCGGGCTCAGGGACGCTTCATGTGGCAGGTCGTGGGCAGGACGGTGGCCTTGCTCGGGATCTTCGCGACCACCTTCCAGCCCCAGCCGGTGCCCTCGTCCAGGAAGGGATGGGCTCCGCCGACCGGCCCGAAGGTGGAGATGAACAGGGGCTGGAACAACTGGTGGTCGCTGGCCCGCATGAAGCCCGGCTCGCCGCTGGAGAAGGTCTTGTAGCGCATGCCCTCGAGCTTGGGCACGAACTTGACCGGCTCGGTCGACCCGGCTTCACGCATGGCCTGGAACAACATGCCCGTGAGGTTGAACAGCTTGGGGTAGAAGAACGGATCGTCCTTGTGGCTGGCGATGTAGGTGGCCGCCATCCGGCGCGCCGGCGCGTAGCTCACGTTGTTGACCCCTTCGTTGACCTGGAACACGCGGTCGGGCAGGTTGGCCTGCTTGATCGCCGTGGGGCCTCCGGGCAGTCCGGCGTAGTAGGTGTACCAGTTCACCTTCAGCCCGGCGTCGCCCGCGGCCTTCAGCAGCAGCGCCAGGTCCTGACCCCAATCGGCTGTGATCACGCTGTCCGCACCGGAGGCCTTGATCTTCGCGATATAGGGGGAGAAGTCCGTGACCTTGAGCAAGGGATGGAATTCGTCGCCCACGATGCGCACGCCGGGATCCTGCTTCTTGAGCATGCGTGCCGCGGCGTCGGCCACGGAATGGCCGAAGTCGTAGTCCTGGTTGATCAGGTAGACCTTCTTGATGTCCGGCTGCGAATGGATGAAATGGGTCAGCGCCTGCATCTTCACGTCGACGTTGGCGTCGAAACTGAATTGCCAGTAGCTGCAGTTCGCGTTGGTGATGCTGGGGTCGATGGCCCCGTAGTTCAGGTACACCACCCCCTTGCCGGGGTTGCGCTCGTTGTACCGGGTGACGAAGCTCTCGATGGCTGAGCCCACGGAAGATCCGGTGCCCTGGACGATGATGTCCACGCCGTCGTCAATGGCCTTTTGCACCTGCACCAGGCTGGTCTGCGGACTGAGCTTGTTGTCGTAGGGGACGATCTTCACCTTCTCCCCCAGCACGCCGCCCTTCGCGTCGACCTGGCGGGCGATGAAATCCAACTCCCTCAGTCCGATCTGCCCGGCGCTGGCGCCGCCGCCCGACAAGGGGTCCACATAGCCGATCCGGATGGTGCCGGCGGCCAGCGCGGACTGCGCCGCGAGCCCCGACAGGGACAGCCCGAGAGCCGCCGCGAACACTGCTGCCTTCATTGCTCATCTCCTCGCTGGGCTCTTGGTTGTCCGCGCGCCGGGTGCCCTGCTCCGGGCGCGCGGTGTCGGCCGGCTCCATCGGAGCCGGCCCGGGATGCTCAGGCGCTGCGCCGCTCCACGGTCGCGCTGCCCTGCAGCTCGCGCTCGGCCTGGGTGAAACCGTAGTCCGGCACGATCTCGCGCTCACGGTCGCCGATATCGGCCCAGGCCTCCACGACGCGCTGCGCGGCGTCCGGCCCGCCGCCGAGCTGCACGCCCTGGGTGAGGGTCACGTGGGCGCGAGCGAAGTGCCCGCCGCCGGCGCACAGAATGGCGCGCGTGGGGGCATCGGTGCCGACCAGCGCCACCAGCCCCGGGCTGACCAGCTCCGGTGCCAGACGCTGCAGCGCCTCGGGCGACAGCACGCCGTCGGTCATCTGGGTCGCCGCGGTCGGCGCCAGGCAGTTCACGCGAATGCCGTATTTGTCGCCTTCCAGGGCGAGGGTCTGCATCAGTCCCACCAGGGCCATCTTGGCGGAGCCGTAGTTGGACTGGCCGAAGTTGCCGTAAAGCCCGGACGAGGAGGTCGTCATGACCACGCGGCCGTACTGCTGGGCGCGCATGATGTCCCAGACCGCCTTGGTGCAGATCACCGAGCCCATCAGGTGCACATCGAGCACCAGGCGGAAATCGTCCAGGTCCATCTTGGCGAAACTCTTGTCGCGCAGGATGCCCGCGTTGTTCACCAGGATGTCGATGCGACCCCACTCGGTCATCGCGCGCTGCACCATGGCCGCCACCTGGGCCGCATCGGTGACCGAGCCGGCCGCCGGCAAGGCACTGCCGCCCTCGGCGCGAATGCGTGACGCCACCGCGGCGGCCTGCTCGGCGTCGAGGTCGTTGACGACCACCCGCGCTCCCTGGCGTGCCAGTTCCAGCGCATGGCAGCGTCCCAACCCGGCACCCGCCCCCGTCACGATCGCGACGCGATCCCGCAGCATCATGCTTGTCTCCTTGTGGGTCTTATTTGTTCACTATCGAACGAGTGAAAATCCTAGGCGCAATCCCCGATGCCCGCAAGGGGTGTTGTCCCAGGGCTCAGTTTCGGGCGCGAGCCCTTGCGCCGCGAGGCTTCGCGCGAGCGCAGATGGCCAGCAGGCCGGCCGACATGAAGGTCACCATGCGCTGTTTCACGGCCACGAAATCGTCGGACTTGCACAGTCCGCCCGAGAGCTTGTCGATGCGTCCGGTGCGTGCCAGCGTGAGCATCAGTGCGCCGGTGACGAAGTGATAGCCCCAGAAGATGTCTTGTTCGGCGCTATCGGGCAGCGCCCGCTTGAGCAGGCCGATGAGACGCAGCACGACGGGGTCGAAATGCTGGTCCATCATCTCGGCGCCCCACTCCGGGGTGTTGGCCACCTGGGCGCCGAGCGCGGCATAGTTCTTCCAACCCTCGCCGCCGGTGATGTACAGGTCCAGGTCGGTATCCAGGAAGGCGTGCAGCGCGCCTTCCACGGTGGGCTTGTCGCCGGCCTCGCGCTCGTAGTCGTCCAGCGCCTTCATGCGCAGGGCGCTGGTCACCTCGGCACGTCGGCCGAACACGGCGTCGAACAACTGCTGCTTGTCGGAGAAGTAGTAGTTGATCAGGGTGTGGTGCACGCCGATGCGGTTCGCCACGTCCTTCAAGGTCACGCCATGCAGGCCATGGCGAGAGAACAGGTATTCGGCCGCATCCAGGATCTGTTCGGTGGTCTCGGCGCGGCGCTCGGCCTTGCTGACACTGCGCCGGCGGGGTTTCTTGTCTTGAGGCAAACCTGCCCCCTCCTTCGGAATGAATCGACGTCCGGCGCCTCAGGCGCCAGCGGGCGCGCGCCCGTACTCGGCCCTGAGACGCATCTTATCGATCTTGCCGGTGGCGGCCATCGGCATGCGCCCCAGGCGCACCACCGCATCGGGAATCCACCAGGAGGCCACCCGTCCGCGCAGGGCCTCCAGCAGATCCTCGTCCGCGCAGGCCTGGTCGGTGCGCATCTCGACGATCAGGATCGGCCGCTCCCCCCAGCGCGCATCGGGACGGCCGATCACCGCGGCCAGCGATACCTGCGGCAGCGCCCCGACGATGGCCTCGATCTGCGCCGGATTGATCCACTCGCCCCCGGACTTGATCAGGTCCTTCGCGCGCCCGGTGACGGTGAGATTGCCCTGCGCATCGATGCGCGCCAGGTCGCCGGTGTCGAACCAGCCGTCGGCATCGACCGCCGGAGTGTCCTGACCCAGGTAGCGCCACACCACCGTGGCTCCGCGCACCCGCAGGCGCCCTTCGGCTCCGCGCTGCTGCGGCAGCGCGGAGCCCTGTTCGTCGACCAGCAGCAGGTCGACGCCCAGGGCCGGGCGTCCCGAGGCGCTGGCCGTGCGCTGCGCGTCCCGCGGCGGCGCCACGGTTCCGGCCGGCGAGAGCTCGGTCATGCCCCAGCTGGTCTGCACCGCCACGCCCAGCACGCGCTCGAGCCGGTCCATCAGGCCCTGGGCCAGCGGCGCGCCGCCCACCAGCACGCGGCGCAGACTGGGCAGACGGCGCCCGGTGGACTCCAGGTGTTCGGCCAGGCCGAGCCAGACGGTGGGAACACCGACGCCGAGGGTGACCTGTTCGTGGTCGATCAGCCGCGCCAGGCTCGCCCCGTCGGTCCAGCGCCCGGGCAGCACCAGGCGCGCACCCACGGCCGGCGCCGCATAGGGGAGGCCCCAGGCGTTGGCATGGAACATCGGCACCACCGCCAACACCGAGTCGGCGCTGGTGATGGCGCCGACGTCGGCCTGCAGGAAACGAAGGGTGTGCAGATAGCTCGAGCGATGGGTGTAGGTCACGCCCTTGGGCGCGCCCGTGGTGCCGGAGGTGAAGCACAGCCCGGCGGGCGTGGTCTCGTCGAAGCCGCCCCACGAGGTATCGCGCGGCGCCGCGGCGAGCAGGGGTTCCAGTGGACGCACGAGCGGGCGCACGAGCGGGGGCGCGGCGCTCGAGGCGGCGACATCGCCGTCGATCACCAGCAACTGCTCCAGCAACGGCGAGCGCTCCGCGATGTCGCGCGCCAGGCGCAGCAGATCGGCGCTGACCATCAGCACGCGCGCGCCCGAGGCCGCCACCATGGTGGCGCTCTGCTCGGCAGTCAGACGCGGATTCAACGTGTGGCACACCGCGCCCATGCCCACGATGCCGTACCAGACCTCCATGTGCGCGTGGGTGTTCCAGGCCAGCGTGGCGACCCGCTCTCGCGCGGCCACGCCCAGCCCGCGCAGCACACCCGAGACGGCCAGCGCGCGCTCGCGCAACTCGGCGTAGTCCACGCGGCGGGGGCCGGCATCGCCACGCGCGCTGCTCACGCCGGAGCGCGGATGCCATTTGGCGGCGTGATCGAGGAACTTGTCCAGGGTCAGCGCATATGGCTGCATCGCGCCATCGTCGAGCACGCTCATGGTCGGCTCAGAAGTGGGTCTCGAACAGCGCCGCGGCACCCATGCCGCCGCCGACGCACATGCTCACCACCACGTACCTGGCGCGACGCCGCCGCCCCTCGATCAGCGCGTGGCCCACCATGCGCGCGCCGCTCATGCCGTAGGGGTGGCCGATGGAAATCGCGCCGCCGTTGACGTTGTAGATCGCCGGGTCGATGCCCAGGCGCTCGCGACAATACAGTGCCTGCACCGCGAAGGCCTCGTTGAGTTCCCACAGGCCGATGTCGTCGATGTTCAGGCCGTGGCGCTCGAGCAGCTTCGGAATGGCGTGGACCGGCCCGATGCCCATTTCCTCGGGGACGCAGCCGGCCACGGCCATGCCTCGATAGATACCCAGGGGCTGCAGGCCGCGGCGCTCGGCCAGCCCGGCCTCCATCAGCACGCAGGCCGATGCGCCGTCGGACAGCTGGCTCGCGTTGCCCGCCGTGATGCATCCTCCGCGCACCACCGGCTCCAGCCCCGCCAGTGCCTCCAGCGTGGTCTGGGGGCGGTTGCCCTCGTCGCGATCCAGCACGACCTGCTGCTCGATGGCGACGCCGGTATCGCGATCGACCTGGCTCATCGTCGTGGCAAAGGGGACGATCTCGGCGTCGAAGCGACCCTGGCGCTGTGCCTCGGCGGTGCGGCGCTGCGACTCCAGCGCGTAGGCGTCCTGCGCCTCCCGCCCCACCCCGTAGACCTTGGCGACATGCTCGGCGGTCTCCAGCATGGGCATGTAGGCATGGGCCGCGTGGGCGAGCACCCGCGGGTCCTGTTGCTCGCGCACCCAGGCGAAGTAGCGCTCCTGCACGGCCGAGATGTTCTCCTGCCCGCCCGCAGCCACCACCTGCATGCCGTCGACCACGATCTGCTTGGCCGCGGTGGCCACCGCCATCAGCCCCGACGCGCACTGGCGGTCCATGGTCTGCGCCGGCACGGTGAGCGGCAGGCCGGCGGCGAACACGGCATTGCGCGCCAGGTTCATGCCCGCGGTACCGGCCCCCAACACCGTACCGAGCACGAAGTCCTCGATCTCGGCGCCATCCACGCGTGCCCGCTCGATCGCTTGGCCCAGCACGTGGCCGGCCAGGCTCGGCGAAGGCGTGGCGTTGAAACTTCCCCGGAAGGCCTTGGCGATACCGGTGCGCGCCGTGCTGACGATGACAGCCTGTCTCACTTCATGTCTCCTGCTGGCGCGGCCCGCGAGGCCGCGATTCGTTTATTCGCTCTCTTGTGGGTGAGTATTGTGCATGCGGGCCGCGCCCCTGGCAAGCCGCGCGGACCGCGGCGCTCAGTGCTCGTGACGATGGTGCATGTCGGGCGCGTGCGGATGGCTGTGGGTCAGCGCCGCGTGCCGGTGCGGGTGCGTGTGGCGAACGCCGGGCGCCACCGGGACATCGTGCGCGTGCTGGTGGTGCTCGTCGTGCTCGTGCTCGTGGGTGTGTTCCTGCGCCTCGTGGCTGTGCGGGTGTTCGTGACGCTCGCTGAGGTGCAGCCACACGCCCACGCCCATCAGCAGCGCCGCACCCACCAGGGGCAGGCTCAGCGCATCGCCCATGAGCACCGCCAGCAGCGCGCCGAAGAACGGCGCCACCGAGAAGTACGCCCCGGTGCGCGCCGAGCCCAGGTGGCGCAGCCCGACCACGAACAGCGACAGGCTGACGCCGTAGGCCAGCAGCCCCACCACCATGGCGGCGCCCGCCATCGGCAGGCTCGGCAGGCTCGCACCCGTGCCCAGAGCCAGCGCCAGATTCACGCTCCCGGCGGCGAGCCCCTTGACGCCGGCGACCCAGGTCGCGTCGCTCAGCGAGACCTTGCGCGTGAGGTTGTTGTCGATGCCCCAGGCCAGGCAAGCGCCCAGCACCAGCGCGGCCGGCGTCAGCTCGCGCAGGCTCCAGCGCGTGCCGGCGCCGCTGCCGCTGAGCACCACGGCGCCGGCCACGATGGCCAGCATGCCCAAAGCGATGCGCCGGTCGAAGTTCTCGCGGAACACGAACCAGGCGAGCAGCGCCGTGAACACGCTTTCCGCGTTCAGCAGCAGCGCCGCCCCCGACGCCGGCATGCCGCGCAGCCCGAGCATCAGCAGCACCGGGCCGAGCACGCCGCCAAAGCCGACGGCGGCCGCGAACCAGAGGGCTTCGACACGCGCCAGGCGCACCCGCGGCGCGCGCCGGAGCAGGCGCCACACCCCCAGCCCGAGGCCGGAACCCAGGTACAGCAGGCCCGCCAGCACCCAGGGGTCGACGCCCTGCAGCAGGCGCTTGGCCAGCGGCGTGCCGGCGCCGAAAAGCAGCGCCGCGCCGAGCGCCGACAGCACGCCCGGGCGGGCGAAGTCGCGGATACGGGCCATGCGTCGAATCTCCGGGAAGGGACTCCCGCCTCAGTGCGAGGAATGCAGCGCGCAGGCGTGCCGGGTCGTGCCCTGCTCGACCTGCAAGGTGCTGTGGCCGATGCCGAAGCGCGAACGCAGGCCCTCGCAGATGGCGTCCAGCGCCTCGTCGCCGGGGTAGCCCGCGGGGACCACCAGATGGGCGGTCAGCGCGTTCTCGGTCGTGCTCATGCCCCAGATGTGCAGGTCGTGCACGTCGCTCACGCCGGGGCGCGCGCGCAGGAACCCGGCGACCTCCGCGACGTCGATGCCCGCGGGCACCGCCGACAGGATCAGGTCGAGGGACTCGCGCAGCAGCCCCCAGGTTCCGACCACGATGAGCACCACGATGGCCAGGCTGACCAGGGGATCCAGCCAGTACCAGCCGGTGGCCATGATGGCCAGCCCGGCGACCACCACGCCCATCGAGATGGCCGCGTCGGACAGCATGTGCAGATAGGCGCCGCGCACGTTCAGGTCCGACTTCTGCCCGCGCAGCAGCAGCCACGCGGAGATGCCGTTGACCGCGATGCCCGCCGCGGCCACCAGGGTCACCGTGAGCCCGGCAACCGGCGGCGGGGCGAGCAACCTCTGCAGCGCTTCCCATGCGATGGCGCCGGAGGCCAGCAGCAGCAGCACGGCGTTCGCCAGCGCGGCCAGCATGGAACTGCTGCGCAAGCCGTAGGTGTAGCGCCCCTTCGGCGCGCGCCGGCCCAGCATGGCAGCCAGCAGCGCCAGCACCAGCCCCAGCACGTCCGACAGGTTGTGCCCGGCATCGGCCATCAGCGCGGTCGAATTGGCGGCCAGGCCGAAGCCGAACTGCACGAGCACCAGCAGGGTGTTGAGCACGATGGCGACGCGAAAGGCCGAGGCCTGCTTCTCGGGGTCGCCATGGTGGTGGTGATGACCGCCGAGCCCATGGGCATGAGCGTGCCCGTGCGCATGGTCGTGATCGTGATCGTGATCGTGGCCGCGGTCCTGGGCACGCGCGGGGTCGTGCCCAGCGGACGCGCGACGATGGTCTGCCGTCATTCGAGTTCTCCCTGCGGCTCGGCGATGTGTTCCAGCATGTCGCCCAGCATGCGCGCCACATGCTGGTCCGCGGCGCGCACCAGCACATGCCGGCCCTGGCGCTCGGACCTCACCAGGCGCGCGGCACGCAACAGGCGCAGATGGTGGCTGACCAGCGTGGGCGCGAGGTCCAGGCGGGCGGCGATGTCGCCCACCGCCACCGGCTCCTGCATGCAGGCGATGACGATGCGCAGGCGCGTGGTGTCGCCCAGCAGGCGGAACAGGTCCGCGAGCTGCGGCATCAGGGGATCGGATTGCACGGTCGTCCAGCTCAAACATGTGAACAGCTGTACACATGTGAACATGAGGCAAAGCGCCTTGTCAATTCCGCCGCCTGCCCGGCACGAAGCTCCGCGGCCCGGGCACTGGCGCTAGGATCGGGAATCCCTGCCGGAGCACCCCATGCCCTACGACAACGCCAATCCCTTCGCCCGCATCCTGCGCGGCGAATTGCCCAGCATCCAGCTCGCCGAGGACGACGGCGCGCTGGCCATCATGGACATCATGCCCCAGGCCGACGGGCACGTCCTGATCATTCCCAAGGCGCCCGCCGAGCAGATCTTCGACCTGCCCGACGCCGCGCTGGTCGCGGCCATCCGCATGACCCAGCGCCTGGCCGTCGCGGTGCGCCAGGCCCTGCAGCCCGACGGGGTGTTCGTCGGCCAGTTCAACGGCGCCGCGGCCGGGCAGACGGTGCCCCACGTGCACTTCCACGTCATTCCCCGCTGGAAGGGTGCCGAGCTGCATATGCATGCGCGCGACCACGCCGACCCCGAGAAACTCCAGTCCATCGCGCAACGCATCCGCCAGCAGCTCGGCAACTGAACACGAACCACGGATCGAGTCCCGCGCCCGCCCATGTTCCTGCTGCCGGCGATCGCCCTTCCCTTCTTGTTCTTTTTCGCGATCCGCCGCCTGTGGCGCATTCCCCGCGGGCTGCTGCAGGGACGCCTGCACGTGCCAGCGCGCCGCAGGCCCCTGCTCGCGACCGCCAGCGCCGTCGCCTACGCCGTGCTGCTGGGCTACACGGCCGGGCTCGCGGCGGAGCTTGTGCGCCTGGGTCTGGCCTCGCACGACCCCCTGTCCGCGCTGGTCTCCGTGACCGTGTACGTGCTGGTGTATCCGCTGGTCTACCTCGCGGCCGAGTGGGTCTTCTACTACGGCATCAAAGCAGCCCCAGGCGCCTGAGTCGATACGACATCTGCGCGCGGCTCAGGCCGAGCGCGCGCGCCGCCGCCGAGACGTTGTAGCGCGCCGCCACCAGTGCGTCGCGATACATGTCGGCGTGAGGCTCGCCGCCGTGCGCGGCCGGCCCGCGGCGCCCGGCGAGCGCGGCGTGTTCGGTCAGTCGCCCGTCCGGCCCCGGCGACAGGCCGTGCGACGCCCCCATCTCGCCGCCGCGAAACAGATGCACCACGTCGATCGGCTCGTCCGGACCGGCCATGATCACGCCGCGCTCGATCAGGTTCTGCAATTCGCGCACGTTGCCGGGAAAGTCGTATTGCAGCAGGGCCTGCACGGCCCGGGGCGTGAAACCGGCCACGCGGCGCCCGTACTGTTCGCCGTAGCGCCGCAGGAAAGCCTCCATCAGCAACGGGATGTCGTCGCGGCGATCCTTCAACGGAGGCAGCGCGATCGGGAACACGTTGAGCCGGAAGAACAGATCCTCGCGAAAGCGCCCGGCGCGCACCTCGGCGCGAAGGTCGACGTTGGTGGCCGCCACCACGCGCACGTCCACCGCGATTTCGCGACTTCCGCCCACGCGCTCGATGCGCCGCTCCTGCAATGCGCGCAGCAGCTTGCCCTGCGCGAAAAAGCTCAGCGAGGCGATCTCGTCCAGGAACAGCGTGCCGCCCTGCGCGCGCTCGAAGCGCCCGGCCCGCGAGCTGCTCGCGCCGGTGAACGCGCCCCGTTCCACGCCGAACAACTCGGCCTCGATCAGCGTGTCGGGAATCGCCGCGCAGTTCACCGCGACGAAGGGCGCCGCCGCGCGCGGGCTGATGGCGTGCAGGGTCTGCGCGAACAGTTCCTTTCCGGCACCCGAGGGGCCGCTGAACAGCACCGTGGCGGGCGTGGGCGCGACACGTTCGATCAGGTGCCGCGCGGCGCTGAAACTCGACGAGATGCCCACCAGCGCCGACTGGTGCCCGGAGCGCGCCGCGGGCGCCAGACCCCGAGGCCTGGCGGCGACGCCGATCGCCGGCTCGGCCAGGCTGCGGCGAATGCCCGCGGCGGAAAGCTCGGGCGCGAAATAGTGCTGGTCGAGCTCGGGGTCCTCCCACTCGTCGGCCGGGCGCCCGACCAGACGGCAGGCGCCGGCCCCGGTGGCGCGGCACTCGATTTCCCGATACACGATGAACTTGCCCATGAAGGCGCTGGCATAGCCGCTGGCGTAGCCGATCTGCATCCAGCAGGCCGGCTCGGTGCCGATACCGAAGGCGGCGATGTGCTCGTCGTCCTCGCTGGAGTCGTGCCACCAGAAGTCGGCGTGGAAACTGCCGCGCGCGATGTCGAACTCGAAGGCGATGGCCTCCGGCCGCACGATGCCCCCCAGCTTGTGCATCTGCGGGCCGGCGTGGAATGCGTTGACCGGGTCGCTGTCCGGCCAGGTCCGGCGCACCAGCTCGGCGTCGCGCGCGCCGGCCGCGTAGCCCACGCGGGTCAGCAGCGACCGAGCCTGCTCCTGCCCCAGGCGCGCGATCAGCTCGGCGCGCAACGAGCCGAAGGTGGACGAGCGCCACAACACCATGCGCTGATCGCCCAGCCAGATGCGCCCGTCGTCGGGCGAGAAGCTCAGCGCCTCGGCCAGATCGCGCAGGGTCGGCGTGGCGCCTTCGTCGACGTCCTGGCTGGTGCGCGAGGAGCGTCGCTGCAACTGGGCCAGGGTCACTCGGTTCGGATCAGTGCGTGGCATGGATCGAGTGCATGATGCAACATGAATCATGCATTTTTGATCAAGCTGCTGCGATCGCCTTCCGGGTATACCCGGGTCGAGCGGTCGCAAGCGATTGATTCGGCGGGGCTTCACGCCTGCGCTCCGAGCTGGCACGGGGTTTGCGAACATCTGGTTTTCGATCCAGCGCGTCGCACGAACGCGCGATGCAACCCTCGAAGGAGACAACCCATGTTCCAGGGAAAGACCGTGGTCGTCACCGGCGCCGCGTCGGGCATCGGCGCGGCCACCGCGGCGCTGCTCGCCGAGCGGGGCGCCGACGTGATCGCCGTGGACCTCAACCGCCCCCAGCGGGAGTTCGGACGCTTCCTGCGCGCGGACCTCTCGGACCCGGCTTCCATCGACACCCTGGCGGCGGCGCTGCCGGCCGGGGTGCACGGCCTGGCGAACATCGCCGGCTTGCCGCCGACGCGCCCCGCCGAGCAGGTACTGAAGGTCAATCTGGTGGGGCTCAAATACCTCACGACCCGGTTGGTGCCCAAGCTGGCCGACGGCGCCTCGATCGTCAACCTGGCCTCGCTGGCCGGGCTGGGCTGGACCGAACCCGAGGCGAAACCGGCCATCGACGACAGCGAGCACCTGGACTTCGACGACGTGGCCGGCTTCTGCGCCCGGCATCGCATCGAGGGCGCGCGCAGCTACTTCTTCTCCAAGGAGGCGCTGATCGTGTGGACCCTGCGCAAC
Organism: Pseudomonadota bacterium; assembly: GCA_021848345.1. Classification (GTDB taxonomy): domain Bacteria; phylum Pseudomonadota; class Gammaproteobacteria; order Burkholderiales; family Burkholderiaceae_C; genus Thiomonas_A. The sequence goes on from JAJZUV010000015.1 coordinate 25,913, forward strand.
CGATGGACCTGGCGCGAACGCGGCATCCGCATGAACGCGGTCAGTCCGGGGCCGGTGGACACGCCGATCCTGAAGGATTTCATCGAGACCCTCGGCGCGCGCGCGGAGGAGGACATGCGCACCATGGACCGCCCGGGCCGCCCGGGCGACATCGCGCCCGTGGTCGCCTTCCTGCTGTCCGACGAGTCAGCCTGGATCCGCGGCACCAACGTGCCGGTGGACGGCGGCATGTATTCGAACGTGCTGTGCCAGATGCACGGCTTCTGACCCTGGAGACTCCCATGACCACGATTTCCCTGTTGATCGGCGGCGAACGCCGCGCGGCATCCGGCGGCGCCACCTTCGTGCGCCGCAACCCCCTGGACGGCAGCGTCGCCACGACCGCTCCCGCGGCCACCGCCGACGACGCGCGCGCCGCGGTCGACGCCGCCGCGGCGGCCTTTCCCGCCTGGTCCGCCCTCGGCCCCGGCGCGCGTCGCGCGCTGCTGATCAAGGCCGCGCACGCGCTGGAAGCCAAGGGCGAGGCCTTCGCCGCCGCGGTGGCCTCGGAGACGGGCGGTTCCGGGCTGTGGGCCGGGTTCAACGTGCATCTGGCCGCCGGCATGCTGCTGGAAGCGGCCGCGCTGACCACCCAGATCTCCGGCGAGGTCATCCCCTCCGACGTGCCCGGCAGCGTGGCCATGGCCATGCGCCAACCCGCCGGCGTGGTGCTGGGCATGGCGCCGTGGAACGCGCCGATCATCCTGGGGGTGCGCGCGCTGGCGGTGCCGCTGGCCTGCGGCAACACGGTGGTGCTCAAGGGCTCCGAACTGTGCCCGGCCACGCACGGCCTGATCGTCGACGCGCTGGTCGACGCCGGGCTGCCCGCCGGGGTGGTGAACTTCGTCACCAACGCCCCGGCCGACGCGCCCGCGGTGGTGGAGGCCATGATCGCCCACCCCGCGGTGCGCCGGGTGAATTTCACCGGTTCCACCCGCGTCGGGCGCATCATCGCCGAGATGTGCGCGCGCCACCTCAAGCCTTCGGTGCTGGAACTCGGCGGCAAGGCGCCGCTGCTGGTGCTGGACGACGCCGACCTGGATGCCGCGGTCAACGGCGCCGCCTTCGGCGCCTTCGCCAATTCGGGCCAGATCTGCATGTCCACCGAGCGCATCATCGTGGACGAGTCGGTGGCCGACGAATTCGCCGCGCGCCTGGCCGCCAAGGCCTCGGCCCTGCCCCTGGGCGACCCTCGCAAGGGCCCGGTGGTGCTGGGCTCGGTGGTCGACATGAGCACCGTGCAGCGCTGCAACGCGCTGATCGACGATGCGCTGGCCAAGGGCGCCAGGCTGCTGTGCGGCGGCAAGGCGGACTCCACGCTGATGCCCGCCACGCTGCTCGACCACGTCACCCCCGACATGGCCATCTACCGCGAAGAATCCTTCGGGCCGGTCAAGCCCATCGTTCGCGTGAAGGGGGTGGACGCCGCGGTGGCCTGCGCCAACGACAATGCCTACGGCCTGTCGGCGGCCGTGTTCGGGCGCGACGCGGCGCGCGCGCTGACGGTGGCCCAGCGCATCCAGTCGGGCATCTGCCACGTCAACGGGCCCACCGTGCACGATGAAGCGCAGATGCCCTTCGGCGGGGTCAAGGACAGCGGCTGGGGACGTTTCGGAGGCAAGGCCGGCATCGACGCCTTCACCGAACTGCGCTGGGTCACGCTGCAGACCGGAACCCGTCATTACCCCTTCTGATCGCCGCCCGCCCCGGGCCCCGCCGCGGGCTCGGGAATGTCCAGCTCGAGCATCAGCATGCCCAGGGACTTGCCGTGCGCGTCCAGCGCCAGGGAGCGGGTCACGCCGCCGCCCAGCGCCGCGTGCAGCACGAAGTTCAGCGCGCCCAGCAGCGGCAGTTCGTAGCGCAGCACCTCCCCCCTCGCGATGCCCGCGAAGTGCTCCCGCACGCGCTGCGGGGTGAGGTGCTCGCGCAGGTGCTCGTAGTGGCGCGTCTCGAAGGCGATCACCGAGATGTTGGACGTGTTGCCCTTGTCGCCGGCCCGGGCGTGGGCGATCTCGCGCAGTTTGATCATGCCGACTCCCCCGACTCCGCGGCCCCCGCGCCGATCGCATGCACCTCGGCCCGCGCCCACTCGCGGGGCACCAGCAGGGATTGCACCGCCAGCACCGCGCGCACCGACTGGCTCGCGCCGCCGCCGCCGGCCGGCCCGTTGGTGTACAGGGTCTCCACCTCGTTGCCCACGCGCCGCGCCTGTTCCGCCGAGTCCACCCTGGCGGCCACGCGCAACCTGAACTCGACGCCGTCGACCGGGGTCGAGGCATCGGCGCCGCGCTCGCCGTACAGCGAGTCCAGTCCGAGGACATCGCAGCGCAACTCGGAGGCCCGCAGACCCGTGATGCGCAGGCGCTCGCGCACCACGTCGCGGGCGAGCAGCGCGCGCTCGAGCGCGCCGGGGCCGCCGTAGGAGATCTGGCCTTCGCCGATGAAACCGTCGCGATAGCCCACGGATACTTTCAAGGTCTCGGGACGCGGGCGCCCACGGCCTCCGCGCACCCCCACGCGATCGGCCCCCGCGGCCGCCACGCTCACCTGGCTGAAGTCGGCCGTGACGTCGGGTTGCAGGTAGGCCGCGGGGTCATGGATCTCGTACAACAACTGCTCCTTGCACGCCGCCTCGGTGATGCGCCCGCCGCTGCCCGGCACCTTGGAGAATTCGGCGTTCCCGGACTCGTCCACCTCGCCGATGGGAAAGCCCAGGCGCGCCAGATCGGGCACGTGCTTGTAGCCCGGGTCGGCGAAGTAACCACCGGTGAGCTGGCCCGCGCACTCCAGCAGGTGCCCGACCAGGGTGCCGCGCCCCAGGCGATCCCAGTCGTCGAAGGCCCAACCGAATTCGTGCACCAGCGGCCCCAGGAACAGCGCCGGGTCGGCCACGCGCCCGGTGATCACCACCTGCGCGCCGCCGCGCAGTGCCCGCACGATGCCCTCGGCACCCAGGTAGGCGTTGGCGGAGACGATGCGCTCCCGGTAACCGGCCAGGCTGTCGCCGCTTTCCTCGAAACGCAGTTCGCTGGCGAGCACCTTGTCCAGCACGTCGTCGCCGGTCACCGCGGCGACGCGCAGCCCCGGCAGACCGAGCTCGGCGGCGACCTCGGCGCAGGCCCGCGCCGCCGCGCGCGGATGGGCCGCTCCCATGTTGGTGACGATGCGGGTGCCGCGCGCGACACAGGCCGGCAGCACCGCGCGCATGCGCTGGCGCAGCCAGGGGTCGAAACCCGCGCCGGGATCGGCCTGGCGTGCCTGCTGGGCCAGCGCGATGGTTCGCTCGGCCAGGCATTCGAACACCAGGTAATCGAGCTCGCCGCGCTCGGCCAGTTCGATCGAGGGCTCGATGCGGTCGCCCGAGTAGCCGGCGCCCCCTCCGATGCGCAGGGTTCTCATCGGCACACCTCGCGCCGCGCAGGGGTGGGGGAAGACCGTGACGAGCCCATTTGCCGGGACGGTGTGGAGCTCATAGGATGAATCCGATGGATCTGAATCTTCGCCATGTGCGCGCCTTCCTGGCGGTCGCCGAACTCGGCAGCTTCACGCGCGCCGCGGAAAGACTGCATCTGTCGCAGCCGGCGCTGACGGTGCAGATCCGCAAGCTCGAGCAGGCGCTGGAGACGCGCCTGCTCGACCGCAGCACGCGCGAGGTGGCGCTCACCCACGCCGGCCGCGACCTGCTGCCTTCGCTGCAGCGCGCGGTGGAGGACGTGGACGCGATTCGCGCCAACGCGCGCCAGCTCAACGCCGGCAAGCGCGGCGTGGTGCGCATCGCCGCGCTTCCGTCGCTGGCGGCGGGCCTGCTGCCCAACGCCATCCTCGACTGCCGGCGCGACAACCCCGAGTTGCGCTTCGTGGTGAAGGACGCGATCGCCCACCAGGTGTCCGAGATGGTGCTGCGCGAGGAGGTGGACCTGGGCCTGACCGGGGGCGACGGTCTGGACGCGCACCTCGAATGCCTGCACGAGGGCTTCGACCAGCTTTGCCTGGTGTTCCCGCGCGACCATCCGGTGGCCAGGCGCCGGGCCATCGGCATGGCCGAACTGGCCGAGCTCCCGCTGATCCTGACGGCGCCGGGCACCAGCGTGCGCGCGCTGGTCGACGCGGCCTTCCGGGACGCCGGGCAGACCGCCCGCGTGGCCTGCGAGACCACCTACATGATGACCGCGGTGGCCATGGTGCGCGCCGGCCTGGGCCTGTCCATCCTGCCGGCGTCGGCGCGCGAGATCCACGCCGAACCGGGGCTGCGCGCGCGCCCGATCTCGGGCGACGCGTTCCGGCGGCGCATCAGCGTGGTCAAGCTGCGCGGGCGCACCCTGCTGCCCGGCTCGCAGGCCTTCCTGCGGGCCTGCGCGGCCGCGATGCACGACGCCGCCCCACGCCCGAGGGCACGGGCGCGTACGCGGGACTGAGGCTTCGGCGCGCATCGCGACCGATCAATGGACCGGGGCCGGGGCCGGGGCCAGCATCGGCCGGGCCTTCGCCACAGCGGGCGGATACACCGGCACCAGGCTCAGTCCCCGCGCGTCCGGCTGCAGTTGCCCGATGGGCATCACCTCGCCGAGCTGGGCACCGTCGGCGGCGAGCCTGAACTCGCCGTCCAGGGTATGCAGCTTTCCCGACAGCGCGAACACCGCGTCGCGCAGGGCCATCTGATCCATGCTGGCAGTACTTCCCAGCGCCTTCTGGATCACCAGTCCGGTGTTGTAGCCGGCCACGGCGTTGAAGCCCACGTCGACGTCGTCGCCGTACATGGAGCGATAGGCCTGCGCGAACTGGTCGATGTCCATGCCGAAGCGGGCCTGGTAGTGCACGCCTGTCGCGGGCACGTAGGTGAACACGCCGCGCAGCGCGTCCGCGCCCGCGCTCTTCAGGAGCAGCTGGGTTTCCAGGCCCGGATAGATCGCGAACACCATGCCGAACTTCATGCCCGACTGGTGCAGCGCCTTGAGAAAGGCGACGTCGTTGCCCGGGTAGCCCATCTCGATCACGGCATCGGGATGCGCGGCCTGGATCTGGTGCAGCAGCACGAAATAGTTGGTGGTCGAGGTCGGCACGCCCTGGTCATAGACCACCGACACGCCGCTGCGCGCCTTGGCCGCGGCCAGGTCCTGGCGCAGGGCCTCGGCCTGCGCGCCGGTGAAGTCGTTGGTCGAGTACAGGATGGCCACGCGCCGGATGTGGTGTTGCGGCGCCACCTCGGTCAGGAAGTCGACCAGGCGCGCCGGCCACAGCGACGACACCGGATCGTCGAGCAGCACGTCGTAGCGATTGGCCGCCGAGAACAACTTGTCGCCCGTGCCCGACTGGTTGAACAAGAGCATGCCGTGTTCCCTGGCCAGCGGCACCGCCACCGAGGTGAGCACCGAGCCGGCGTCGGCCACCAGGATGTCCACCTTGTCCTGCGAAATGAGCTGGTTGTACAGCGTGGTCGCGGTGCTGGTGGAACTCAGGTCGTCATAGGCCACCAGTTTCACGGGAATGCGCTTGCCGTAGGGTTTGACGAACACGCCCCCCTCGGCGTTCACCTGATGCGCCCACAGCTTGAGGCCCTGGTAGGCCGGCATGGAAATGGCCGCGAAGGCGCCGCTGGACGCGTACAGCGTGCCCACCTCGATGTTCGATGGTGCCTGCCCGGACGCGGACGCGGCGGTGATGCCCGCGGCCAGCAACGCGGCGCAGGCGAGTCCGCCGCGCGCGGCGCGGCGAAAGCGTTGGATCAGCATGGAATGTCTCCTCGTCGTGGCCTTGCGATGCAGTATCGATCGCGGCACCGAGGAGTTTCGTCAAGGCCTCGCGAATTGTGAATTAAATTGATTGAATCGAATTCATAACGACTTCGAATGAACTTGCGCAGGCTCGGCCAGCAGGGGGCTCGCCGCCTCCTCCAGGCAGGCGACGAACAGGTCGGTCGCCGGGGCGGCGGCATCGTTGCGCCAGTAGGCGACGATTTCCCCCAGCGGCTCCAGCGCGGGCAGCGGCAGCACCCGCATGCGTCCGCGCAGCACATGCCGGCGTGCCAGGGAATCGGGCAGGATGGACACGTAGTCGCCGCTTTGCAGCAACGACAGGTTCAGGGCCAGGGAACTCGATTCCACATTGCCCTGCGGGGGCACCAGGCCGTGTTCCTCCCAGGCCTGGGCCAGCGTCGCATACGCCGGCGAGCCATGCAGCGGGGTGATCCAGCGGAACCCGGCCAGGTCCGCCCAGTCCGCGGCGCGGCCGGGCGCCGCCAGCGGATGACCCGAGCCCACGACGAACACGAAGGCCTCGCGCCCCAGCACCTGCTGCGCCAGGTGCGCGCCCTGCGCATAGGCGCCGGCGACGCGATTGCGTCCGACGGCCACGTCCAGGTCGCCGTCCTCCAGCATCCTCAGCAGGCGGTCCAGCGTGGCCTCGACGAAGCACAGCGCCGCCGCCGGCGCGCGCCGATTGAACACCCGCACGGCATCGGTGAGCATGGCCTGCGGCACCGTCACCACCGCGCCCACGCTCACCCTCCCGCCCAGCCCCGCGGCGAGCGCGCCGACGTCGCGCTGTGCGAGTTCCAGGCGGCGCAGGACCTCGCGCCCGCAGTCCACGATCACCTGCCCGACCGCGGTGAATTCCAGGCGGTTGCCCACGCGCTGCGCGACCGCCACGCCCAGTGCGCGCTCGATCTGCGCCAACTGCTTGGAGATGGCCGGCTGCGTGACGTGGAAGGCGCTCGCCACACGCGTGACCTGCCCGAGATCGGCCAGCGCCACGAGCACGCGCAACTGCGCCAGCTTCAGGTCGCCGCGAAAGAATCGCTCGATCGGAGTAGGACCCTGCATACGTGTTTTCCCCCATGCATCATAACCGCCAGGTTATTTCCAGGGGCTACAGAATCATTTGCGAGGCGGGAATACCGGCTGCTAACCTCGTTTCCCGTCCATCGCTGGGAATGCGCGAACGAGCACGCGCGTGACGCCGGAAGCCCGGACGCACGCGTCCCCCGGCATATGAGTTTTGATTCATCCCCCAAGGTCGGCGCTCATCTCGCCACCCATTCGAGGAAATCCTGCATGACCCAAGTCCAGCAGCCCGTATGCCTGATCACCGGCGCGGCGAGCGGCATCGGCGCCGCCACCGCCGTGCGCTTCGCGCGCGGCGGATGGTCGGTGGCCATCGGGTATTACGGTGCGGACACTCGCGCGGCCGCGCTCGGGGTCGAGGTGCGCTGCCGCGAGGCCGGCGCGGACACCCTGGTGTTCGAGGCCGATGTGCGCGACGATGCCGCCTGCCGCGCCGCGGTGCTGGCGGTGCGCCAGCGCTGGGGCCGGCTGGACGGCCTGGTCAACTGCGCGGGCACCACACGGGTGATTCCTCATCGGGACCTGGAGGCCCTCGACGCCGCCGAGTTCGAGCGCGTGTACGCGGTCAACACCATCGGCCTGTTCCAGATGACCCGCGCTGCGGCGCCCCTGCTGGCCGAGAGCGCCCCGCCCGCGGGCAGCAACAGCGTGGTCAACGTGTCCTCGCTGGCCGGGATGAACGGCACCGGCTCCTCGCTCGCCTACGCCGCGTCCAAGGGCGCGGTGAACACCATGACCCTGTCCCTGGCGCGCTCGCTGGCGCCGCGCGTGCGGGTCAACGCGGTCGCGCCGGGCATGGTCGACGACGGGCTGCTGCAACGCTGCCTGGATGAGCGCAGCTACGGCGAGGTCATCGCGCGCATGACCCGGCAGGCCGCGCTGCAGCGCGTGTCGCGTCCGGCCGAAGTGGCCGAGATCGCCTGGTTCCTGGCCACGCAGGCCCCGGGCATCACCGGGCAGGTGCTGTGCGCGGACAACGGTTTGCTGCTGGCCGAACCCGGCCATGGAGGTTCCTGATCATGACCAAGTTGCACAAGCATCGCTCGCGCGCCGTCACCGACGGACTCACGCGCACCCCGCACCGCGCCTTCCTGCGCGCCACCGGTCTGGACGACGAGGCCATGCGCAAGCCCTTCGTGGCCATCGTCGACACCCATGGCGAGAACACCCCGTGCTCGATGTCCCTGAACCAGGTCTCGGACAACGTGCGCCTGGGCGTGGCCGCCGGCGGCGGCGTGCCCATCCGCGGTTCGGCGATCTCGGTGTCGGACGGCACCTCGATGAACCACTCCGGCATGCGCATGAGCCTGGTGTCGCGCGAAGTCGTGGCCGACAGCGTGGAACTGTTCGTGCGCGCCCACGGCTACGACGCATTGGTGGGCATCGCCGGCTGCGACAAGACCCTGCCCGGCATTCTCATGGGCATGGTGCGGGTCAACGTGCCCGGGGTGTTCCTGTTCGGCGGCGCCATGCTGCCGGGAACCGCGCCCGCAGCCCTGCCCGGCGGGGACGGACCCGGGGCGCGGCGCCAGGCCACCATCCTCAGCGCCATCGAGGCCGTCGGCACCACGCAGCGCGGCGACATGTCGCGTCAGCAGCTCACGGCGCTGGAAAAGGCCTGCACGCCCACGGCCGGCTCCTGCCCCGGGCAGTTCACCGCCAACACCATGGCCATGGTGGCCGAAACCCTGGGACTCGCGCCGCTGGGTTCGGCCATGGTGCCGGCGGTGTACAGCGAGCGCATCGCCATCGCCCGCCGCGCCGGCGAGACCGTCATGCGCATGCTCGAACAGGGCGGTCCGCTGCCGCGCGACCTGGTCAGCGTGAAAAGCCTGGAGAACGCCTGCGCGGCGGTGGCCGCGACAGGCGGCTCCACCAACGCGGCGCTGCACATCCCCGCGATCGCCCACGAAGCCGGCATCTCCTTCACGCTGGACGACGTGCAGCGCGTATTCGCGCGCACCCCGCTGATCGGCGACCTGCAGCCCGGCGGACGCTATCTCGCGCAGGACCTGCACCATGCCGGCGGCGTGCCGGCCGTGCTCAACGCGCTGCTCGCCGGCGGCCACCTGCACGGCGACGTGCCCACCCTCGACGGCGTGCCGCTGGAGCAGGCGCTGCGCGGCTTCGCCGGCCCCGACGGCGAGGTGGTGCGCGCCTGCGACGAGCCGCTGTCGCCGGACGCCGGCCTGGTGGTGCTGCGCGGCAACCTCGCCCCCGACGGCGCCTGCCTGAAGACCGCCGGCCTGCGCTCCCTGAGCTTCCGCGGCATCGCGCGCATGTTCGAATGCGAGGAGGACTGCATGGCCGTGGTCGCGGCACGCGACTACCGCGAGGGCGAGGTACTGGTGATCCGCAACGAAGGCCCCAGGGGCGGCCCGGGCATGCGGGAAATGCTCAGCGTGACCGCCGCCATCTACGGCCAGGGCATGGGCGAGAAGGTGGCGCTGCTCACCGACGGCCGCTTCTCCGGCGCCACCCGCGGCATGTGCATCGGCTACGTCGGCCCCGAGGCGGCCGAGGGCGGGCCCATCGCATGGCTGCGAGATGGCGACGTCATCCACATCGACGCCCGCGCGGGCCTGCTGCAGGTGGAAGTCTCCGACGCCGAACTCGAGCGCCGCAGGGCCGAGGCGCCGCCCGCGCCGCGCCGGCAACTGGCCGGCGTGCTGGAGAAATACGCCGCGCTGGTGCGGCCGGCGCGCCTGGGCGCGGTCACCCATTCGGGCGCGGTGAACTGGCCTTACGAGCAGCCCACGCCGGGAGAGCAGGCTTGAACCCCGCGCCACGACAGGCGGTGGGCTTCTGCGGCCTGGGCCGCATGGGCCTGCCGATGGCGCAGCGCCTGCTGCACGCGGGGCACGAATTGCGCATGTGGAGCCGCTCCGGGGTCGCGCCCGAACTGCTGCGCGACACCCCGGGCGCGCAGGGCATCGCCTGCGCCAGCCCGGCCGAACTGGCGGCGCGTTGCGAGGTGGTGTTGCTGTGCCTGGCCGATGCGCAGGCCGTCGAGTGCGTGGCCTTCGGCGAGCGGGGCCTGGCGCAGGGTGCGCGGCCTGGCCTGGTGGTGGTGGACCACTCGACGCTGGAGCCGAACACGACGAAGCGACTCGCCGCGCGCTGGCTGGAGCGTTGCGGGGGACACTGGGTCGATGCGCCGGTCTCCGGAGGCACCGCGGGCGCGCGCGCCGGCACGCTGGCCGTCATGGCCGGCGGCGACGCGCCGACCATCGATGCCCTGCGCGCACTGCTCGGCGCCTATGCGGCCCGCGTGACCCGCATGGGTGCCAGCGGCGCCGGCCAGGCCGCCAAGCTGGTGAACCAGGTCATCGTCATGACCACCATCGCCGGCCTCGCCGAGGCCACGCGCCTGGCGCGCGGCGGCGGCGTGGACGCGACGCGCGTGCCGGCCGCGTTGCAGGGCGGCTGGGCGGACTCGGTGCTGCTGCAGACCCTGATGCCGCGCATGCTCGAGCCGCCGGCCGAGGCCAGCGGAACCATCCGCACCATGCTGAAGGACCTGGACGCCGTGGAGTCCTTCGCCGCCGAACACGCGCTGCGCCTGCCGGTCGCCGGGCTGGTGCGCGCCTGGCTCGCCCGCGCCGTGGCGCAGGGTCTGGGCGAATCCGACATTTCCCAGATCGTGCGGGTACCGCTCGATTGAATCGAATATTTCCAGGAGACAACATGTCCAGTATCGACATGCGCCGCGATGCCGGCGCGGCCACCCAGCGACTCACGCCCAGTCAGTGGCGCATGGTCGTTCTCGCCAGCCTCGGCGGCGCGCTCGAGTTCTACGACTTCGTGGTCTACGGCGTGTTCGCGCAGTACATCGGTCGCGCCTTCTTCTCCATGCTCGGCCCGATGATGCAACTGGTGCTGTCCTTCGCGGTGTTCGCCATCGGCTACCTGTCGCGCCCCGTCGGCGGCGCCGTGCTGAGCTGGTTCGGCGATCGCTACGGGCGCCGCCGCGTGTTCATCGTCTCGGTGATGGTGGTCTCGCTGTCCACCATCGGCATGGGCCTGGTGCCCAACTATGCCAGCTGGGGCATCGCCGCGACGGGCCTGATGATCGCCCTGCGCCTGATCCAGGGTTTCTGCCTGGGCGGGGAACTCCCGGGCTCGATCACCTACGTGGTCGAGACCGTGCCGCGCCGCGCCGGCTTCGTCTGCGGCGTGGTGTTCTTCTGCGTCAACTCCGGCGTGCTGCTGGCGGCGCTGGCCAACCTGATCGTGCACACGACGCTGAGTCCGGCCCAGGTGCCCCAGTACGGATGGCGCATCGCCTTCGTGTTCGGAGGCCTCATCGGACTGCTCGGCTTCTGGCTGCGCCGCAAGCTCGAGGAAACGCCGGAATTCGCCGAGATGAAGCAGATGGCCTCCAGGCATCCGCTGTCCGAGCTGATGCGAGAGCACGGCAAATCGGTGCTGCTGGGCGTCGCGGCGTCGGTCGCCACCGCCGGCTACAACGGCCTGCTGTTCGCGCACATGCCGGCCTACCTGGCCGGCGTGCTGCACTACGCGCCGCGCGGCATCGCGCTGGCGCAGAACGTGGCGCTGGCGACCGGCTCGGTGGGCATCCTGATCGTGGGCTGGCTCGCCGACCGCGTGCCGCGGCGCCACCTCATGCGCATCGGCACGCTGCTGCTGATGGCCCTGAGCCTGCCCTTCTACGACGCCCTGGTCGGGCACCGCATGAACCTGGTGTTCCTCATGTTCCTGGGCGGGCTGGGCGCGGCACTGATCAACGGCACCTTCGCCTGCATCATCGCCGACCTGTTCCCCACCCGCGTGCGTTTCAGCGGCGTGGCCATCGCCTTCAACCTGGGCATGACCATCTTCAGCGGCCCGATGCCCCTGGTGGCCACCGCGCTGATCGCCCACAGCGGGGACGTCACGGCGCCCGCCTGGCTGATGATCGGCTGCGCCAGCATCTCCTTCCTCGGCACCTTCGGGCTGCGCGCGATGAGCGGACACGTGCAGCCGCGCATCGGCGCGCCCGTCTCGCAATCGTGAAGCCGCGCGACGCCGAGGCCGGGCCCAGGCGCCTGCGAGGCGCGGCGACCATCGCCGACCTGCGCGAGCTGGCCCGGCGCGAACTGGCGCGCATGGTGTTCGACTACATCGACGGCGCCGCCGGCGAGGAGCGCACGGCGGCGCGCAACCGCGAAGCCCTGGAGCGCGTGCATCTGCTGCCCGAGGTGCTGGTCGACGTGTCCTCCCGCAGCCTGGCCTGCACGCTGTTCGGCGAGCCGCTGGCGATGCCCGTGGTGGTCGGCCCCACGGGCCTGAACGGCGCGGCCTGGCCGCGGGGCGACCTGTGCCTGGCGCGGGCCGCGGCGGCGGCCGGGGTGCCCTTCGTGATGAGCACGGCCGCCACCAGCGGCCTGGGCGAGGTCGCGGCCGCCGCCGGGCCGCTGCGCTGGTTCCAGCTGTACATGCTCAGGGACCGCGGGCTGGCGCGGGAATTCCTGCAACGCGTGCGCGAGCACGGGTTCCGCGTGCTCGAGCTCACGGTGGACACGCCGGTCGGGGGGCGCCGGCCGCGCGACATCCGCAACGGCTTCACCCTGCCCTTTCGCTGGAGCGCCGCGAACCTGCTCGACGCCGCGCGCCACTGGCGCTGGGCGGCGCGCATGCTGCGCCAAGGCACGCCGGAACTGAAGGTGTTCGCCGAGCTGCTGGGCAGCGCGGCGCGCGGCGACACCATCTCGGAGGTCATGCAGCAGCAGCTCAGCGGGTCCTTCACCTGGGACGAGGTCGCCTGGCTGCGCGAGCAATGGACCGGGCCGCTGCTGCTCAAGGGCCTGTGGAGCCCCGAGCACGCACGCCGGGCGCGCGCACTGGGCATCGACGGGGCCGTGGTGTCCAACCACGGCGGGCGCCAGCTCGACGGAGCCGGCGCCACCATCGAGGCGCTGCCAGGCTTCGTCGAGGCCGCGCGCGGCGAGCTCACCGTGCTGGTCGACAGCGGGTTTCGCAGCGGCACCGACATCGCGAAGGCGATCGCCCTCGGCGCCGACGGCGTGCAGCTCGGACGCGCCACGCTGTACGGCCTGGCCGCCGCCGGAACCGCCGGCGCGCGCCGCGCGCTTTCGATCCTCGCGCAGGAGCTGGAGCTGGCCATGGCCCTGTGCGGCGCCCGGAACATCGGCGAGCTGCGCGGACGTTGCGTGGTGCACGAAGGCCCCCGTCGCTGAACGACGGCAACGGGCGCGGCCGGAGAGCTTCAGCCCGCGGCGGCGCGCAGGCTGCGCGCCGCCTCCACCATGTTGGAGAGCGCTGGCAGCACCTCCTCCCAGCGCCGGGTCTTCAGGCCGCAGTCGGGATTCACCCACAGGCGCTCGGCGGGGATGCGCCGGGCGGCCTTGCGCATCAGGTCCACGATCTGCTGCCGCGTGGGCACGTTGGGCGAGTGGATGTCGTAGACGCCGGGGCCGATCTGGTTCGGGTAGTCGAAGCGGTCGAAGGCGTCGAGCAGCTCCATGTCCGAACGCGAGGTCTCGATGGTGATCACGTCGGCATCCATGTCGGCGATGGCGCCGAGAATGTCGTTGAACTCCGAATAGCACATGTGGGTGTGGATCTGCGTGTCGTCGCCCACGCCGTTGGCGGCGACGCGGAAGCTCTCCACCGCCCAGGCCAGGTACTGCGCCCAGCCCGATCGGCGCAACGGCAGGCCCTCGCGCAACGCGGCCTCGTCGATCTGGATCACCCGCACGCCCGCCGCCTGCAGGTCCAGCACCTCCTCGCGGATCGCCAGCGCGAGCTGCATGCAAGTGCGGGCGCGCGGCTGGTCGTCGCGCACGAAGGACCAGTTCAGCATGGTCACCGGCCCGGTCAACATGCCCTTCATGGGCTTGCGGGTGAGCGATGCGGCATGCCGGATCCATTCCACCGTCATCGGCCGCGGGCGACGGATATCGCCGAACAGGATCGGCGGCTTCACGCAACGCGAACCGTAGGACTGCACCCAGCCGTGCCGGCTGAATGCGTAGCCTTCGAGCTGTTCGCCGAAGTACTCCACCATGTCGTTGCGCTCGGCCTCGCCGTGCACCAGGACGTCGAGACCCAGCGATTCCTGCTCGCGCACGCAGTGCTCGATCTCCGTCAGCATGGCCGCCCGGTAGGCCTGCGCGTCCAGGCGGCCGGCCTTGTATTCGGCGCGGGCGTGACGGATCTCCGGGGTCTGCGGAAAGGAGCCGATGGTGGTGGTGGGAAACGGCGGCAAGGCCAGCACCTCGGCCTGCCTGGCGGCGCGCTGCGCGTAGGGGCTCGCACGCCGCCCCATCTGCGGCGTCACGGCGTCCACCGCGGCACGCACCTCGGGCTTGTGCACGCGCGGCGATGCCCGGCGCGCAGCCAGTGCCTCGCGGTTGGCCTGCAGCGCCTCGCGCACCGCGTCGCGCCCCAGGTGCAGCGCTCGCGCCAACACACGCAGTTCGTCGAGCTTCTGGCGCGCGAATGCCAGCCAGGCTCGGACCTCGGGGTCGATGGAGTCCTCGCCGTCGAGATCCATCGGCACGTGCAGCAGCGAGCACGAGGGCGCCAGCCACAGGCGCTCGCCCAGGCGCGCGGCCAGCGGCTCCAGCCAGTCCAGCAAGGCGCCGAGGTCGCTTTTCCACACGTTGCGCCCGCTGATCACGCCCAGCGACAGCACCTTGTGCTCCGGCAGCAGGTTGAGCAGGGGCGCGAGATCGTCCAGCCCGCAGGTGACGTCGATGTGCAATCCGTCCACCGGGAGCTTCGCCGCGAGGTAGCGATTGTCCAGCAAGGGTCCGAAGTAGCTGGTCAGCAGCAGCCGGATTCCCGGCACGCGCAGCTGGTGGTAGGCCACGTTGAAGGCCTGCTGCCAGTCCATGTCCAGTTCAGTGGCCAGGATGGGCTCGTCGATCTGCACCCAGCTCGCGCCATGCTCGGCCAGGGCCCGCAGCAGCCGCGCATAGACGGGAAGCAGGCGCGGCAGCAGCGCCAGGCGCTCCGCGCCGTCCTTGGACTTGCCCAGCGCCAGGTAGCTCACGGGGCCCAGCAGCACCGGCTTGGCGCGCACGCCGGCCTGCCGGGCCTCCTCCAGCTGCGAGAGCAGGCGCGAGGCGTCGAGCTCGAAGTCGGTGTCGGCGTGGAATTCGGGAACCAGGTAGTGGTAGTTGGTATCGAACCACTTGGTCATCTCCGCCGCGGCCACGCCGGCGCCGCGACAGGCGTGCTCGTCCCCGCCCGGCGCGGAGGCTCCGCGCGCGACGCGGAAATACATGTCCAGCGCATCGCCGCCGAGGGCGCGCGCCCGTTCGGGCACATGGCCCAGCGTGAAGCTCATGTCCAGCACGTGGTCGTAGAGGGAGAAGTCGCCGACCGGCACCAGGTCCAGGTCGCTTTGCTCCGCCCAGTGACGCCGGCGCAGCGCGGCCGCCTGCTCGGCCAGGGTGGAAGCCGCAATGCGCCCGCTCCAGTAGGACTCGAGCGCGAATTTGAGTTCTCGGCGCCCGCCGATGCGCGGATAGCCGAGGTTGTGCGTGGTGACCATCGCCAGGGGACTCCAGGATTCGGAAAAGGTCCATCGTAGAAACGGGAATGCTTGACGTAAAATGGTCATTTCTCACGAGTCGTTGAATTTCTGTCAAGTGCATCCGACGCCATGATCGAGCGCATCCATCTGGCCATCGTCCAGGAAGTCGCGCGCCTGGGCTCGCTGACGGCCGCCGCGCAGGCGCTGTGCCTGACACCGTCGGCGCTGAGTCATTCGGTGGCGCGGCTGGAAGCCCAGGCCGGCACCGACATCTGGATCCGCGAGGGTCGCAACCTGCGTTTCACGCAGGCGGGAGAGCATCTGCTGGCGCTGGCCCGTCGCGTGCTGCCGCAGTTGCAACTGGCCGAACAACGCCTGGAGCAGTTCGCGCAGGGGGAACGGGGAAGCCTGCGCATCGGCATGGAATGTCACCCCTGCTACCAGTGGCTGCTCAAGGTGGTGTCGCCCTACCTCGCGCAATGGCACGACGTCGACGTCGACGTGAAGCAGAAGTTCCAGTTCGGGGGCATCGGCGCGCTGTTCGATCACGAGATCGACCTGCTGGTCACCCCCGACCCCTTGCGCAAGGCCGGACTGCACTTCGAGCCGGTGTTCGACTACGAGCAGGTGCTGGTGGTCGCGCGCGACCACCCCTTCGCGCACCAGGCCTGGGTACGGCCCGAACAGTTGAGCGATGAAGTGCTGCTCAGCTACCCCGTGGGCCTCGAGCGCCTGGACGTCTACAGCCTGTTCCTGAGTCCGGCCGGGATCTCGCCGCGGCGCCACAAGACCCTCGAGACCACCGACATCATGCTGCAGATGGTGGCCAGCGGGCGGGGCGTGGCCTCGCTGCCGCGCTGGCTGGTGCAGGAGTACGCGGCCCGCTTCGACGTCGTCCCGGTGCGCATGGGGCCGCGAGGCGTCGCCAAGCAGATCTTCCTGGGCTACCGCAAGGCGGACCAGACCATCGCCTACCTGCGCGCGTTCGTGGACATGGCCCGCGGCGCCGCCTGAAGCCCCGTCTCGCCCCGCCCGCGCAGCGCGGACTCGACCGCGTCCAGGCTGGCGAGCAGCCACTGGGCATAGCCCATGCCGGGGCCGACGAACTCGTCGACGCCCACGGCCGGGATGCCCGCCGACTCGGCCACCTGGCGCATGCGCCGCACCAGCGAACTGCTCACCTGGCGGTTGTAGAACAGCAGGGCCACGCGGCGCTGGCGCAGGTCATCCTCGTAGCGGGCGACCACCGCCGGCGCCGGCTCGGTGTCGTTCATCACGTTGAACTGGAAGGTCTGCCCGAGACTGACCCAGCCCAGCTCGCGCAGCATGTAACCGTACACCGGCTCCGTGGCCGTGACCCGCAGGCCCGCGAATCGGCTGCGCAGTCGCGCCACCCTCGCGTCCACCTGCACCAGGCTCTGGCGAAACGCGCGCAGGCGCGCGGCGTAGTCCGCCGCATGCGCCGGGTCGCGCTGCGCCAGCAGCGCCTCGATGCGCGCGGCCATCGCGTCGGCCACGCGGGTGTCGTAGAACACGTGGGGGTTTCCGTCGGCCAGCAGGCGGGCACGCTCCAGCTGCGCGGCGACGATCACCTGGCGCGAGGGCGAAGGGTTGGCGTCCAGCATGCGGCTCATCCACGCGTCATAGCCCAGCCCGTTCATCAGCACGATCGACGCGCCCGCGACCTCGCGCGCGGTGCGCGGCGAGGCCTCGAACTCGTGAGGGTCGACATCGGGATTGCGGATGATGCTGAGCACCCGCACGTAGGGCCCCCCGACGGCCTGCGCGATCACCCCGTAGGTGCTCTCGGCGGCGACGATGGACACCGGCGCGGCCGCGGCGGCGGGCGCCAGGGCCCAAGCGAGGGCGGCTGCGACGAGGACGAGGATGCGCGCGAACATGGGCAGGACCCCAGTTGGAAGCGGAACGGACGGGGAAAAGGTCGAGAGGGCAGCTCGCAAAGCCAGGGCGAAGCGAAGCCGCGGCATCACAGCCTAGGCGAGTTCGGCCTATTATGCAAACGGCTTGCGTAATCGACGCACTCGCGTCCTTCACCCTCCGACAATGCCTCCGACTCAGGCCCAGGCGGCCCGCCCGCGCCCGTCCCTATTCGAATCCGATGTGCAGGCGCAGGGTGGCGACCAGCGCCGACGGCAGGGTACCGCCCGGATGCACCACGTACTGCAGGTCGGGCTGCAAGGACAGATGCGGCGTCAGCACGAGCTGGTAGGTGGCCTCGTAGGCGGTCTCGGTTCCCAGGCCGCGAAAGCGCGCGCGCGACGCCGAAACTGAACTGGTCCTGCGCACGCCCGGGCAGCGGGCCCGGCACCAGCATGCCCGCCTGCAGGTCGTAGGCCACGGCGCCGACCTGCGCCGGGCTCCAGCCGGCGCGCAGGAACACGCTCGATGGGTTGTCCCCGGCGGAAAGCGGCTGGTCCACGCTGAAATAGCTGCCCCAGTCGGCCCGCGGAAGCGGCGCGTCCGCGGATGCGTCGGGGCGGTAGCTCCAGGCGCCGAGCTTGTAGGTTCCGCTGCCGTGGTAGGCCCCCTCCTCCATCCACGTCGCGCCGCGGCGCAGCGCGCTGGAGCGGTCCTGCGGATCGGCCTGGAATACGCCGGTGCGACTGGTCCACGCGCCGACGTGCCAGGTGGCCATGGCCCCGATGCCCGACATGGGGAAGATCGGCGCCACCGTGTTGCCGGACCAGATCGGCTCGGCGCCGAAGCTGCCGTTGAGCAGCAGCCCGGCGCTGTCGAGCACGTCGAAGTGCGCGTCGGCGGCGATCAGCCCGGCGCGCAGTTCCCAGTTCGCGCCGGCCGGCTGGCCGTACCAGAGTTCGTACACCCGGCTGCGCGACGGCGCCTCGATGTTGGTGACGCTTTGCGCATCGCCGATGCGCGTGGCCGACGGCTGTCCGCTTTGCGTGCGCTGCAGCGTGGCCTTGATGCGCGAGCCGCGCGGCAGGCCCACGGCGCCGCCGTCGAGCACGAAACCCAGGCGAGCCAGCGTGTCGCCCACGCTGCCCGGTGCGATGCCCCCGCCGAGGTTGTCGACGATTTCCGAATCCAGCGACAAGGTCCAGTTGACGGGCGAAGCCGGCGGAGCTTCGGCCTGCGCGGCGGTCGCCGCGGGAGCGGCCGCGGCCGCGAGCGCGAGCCCGATGGGACATGCCGCGAGCGCCCGGGCCAGGCCCCGATGCGGACGCGCGAATGGTTTCCAGCCTGCGGTGCGATCCATGCGTTCTCCTGTTCCCATTGTCTGCAAATGCGGGCTGCCTCCGGGGTCGTGGGGGCACGAAATCCCGAGCGAGCCCGGACAGTCCGCAAATCGTACTGGGAATGGTTCGCATTCGTAAAGAGATTTTTCGAAATGCGATCCGGTCTCCGGCAGGCTGCGCGAGGCCTCGCTATGCTTGCGCCTACCCTGCGCCCCCTCCCCGAAAGGAAGCCTCGATGCGAGCCATCGCCTATCGCCAACCCGGCCCCGTGGACGCGGCCGGCTCCCTCAGCGACGTCACCCTGGACGATCCGCGCCCGGGCCCACGCGACCTGCTGGTGCGCGTGCGGGCGGTATCGGTCAATCCGGTGGACACCAAGGTGCGCAGGAACACCGCGCCGCCGGCCGGCGAGTGGAAGGTGCTGGGCTGGGACGCCGCGGGCATCGTCGAAGCCGTGGGCGAGCAGGTGCGCAATTTCCATGTCGGCGACAAGGTGTTCTACGCGGGCGACCTCACCCGCCAGGGCAGCAATGCCGAGCTCCAGGCGGTCGACGAGCGCATCGTCGGGCACATGCCCGCGTCGCTGGACTTCGCACAGGCGGCGGCGCTTCCGCTGACGGCCATCACCGCATGGGAAGCGCTGTTCGACCGGCTGGACGTACGCCGCGCGGTGCCGGGCGGCGCCAAGGCGCTGCTGGTCATCGGCGGCGCCGGCGGGGTGGGCTCCATCGCCATCCAGCTGGCCCGCCAGCTCTCCGACCTGACGGTCATCGCCACCGCGTCGCGCCCGGAGACCCGCGCCTGGGTGCAGCGCATGGGCGCGCATCACGTGATCGACCATCGCGAGGCGCTGGCTCCGCAGGTGCAGGCCCTGCAACTCGGCCAGCCCTCCTTCGTGTTCTCCACCACGCAGACCCATCGCCACCTGGCCGACGTCGCCGCGCTGATCGCCCCGCAGGGTCGTTTCGCGCTGATCGACGACCCTCAGCAGCTCGACATCTCTCCCTTCAAGCGCAAGAGCGTGTCGACCCACTGGGAGTTCATGTACACCCGCAGCATGTTCTCGACGCCCGACATCGGAGAACAGGCGCGCCTGCTCGACGAGGTGAGTCGCCTGGTGGACGCGGGCAAGCTGCTGACCACCCTGAACACGCGCCTTTCGCCCATCGACGCGGCCACGCTGCGCCAGGCGCACGCGATGACCGAGTCGGGCACCAACATCGGCAAGATCGCCATCGAGGGTTTCTGATCCTCCAGCGGCGGCCGCGCGTCCTCAGGCCGGGGCCGCCATCTCGAGCCGGTCCTTGCCCGCGGCCTTGGCCGCGTACAGCGCCTGGTCGGCCAGACGCAGCGCCCGGGTCAGTTCGGCCTGGCTGCCCTGCATGATGGTCAGCCCCACGCTGACCGACAGTTTCAGGCGCGTGCCCTGCAGGCGCAGTTCCAGTTCGCGCACCCCCGCCAGCAGGCGCGTGCCGATCTCGTGCGCGAGATCGGAGGTGCCGTCGGGGAACAGAAAGGCGAACTCCTCGCCACCGATGCGCGCGGCCACGTCGGTCTCGCGCACGGCCCGGCGACAGGCGTCGGCGATGTGCCGCAGCACCAGGTCGCCGGCCGGATGGCCGTAGCCGTCGTTGATGTCCTTGAAATTGTCCACGTCGACCAGCGCCAGCGCGAAGCGGCTGCCGTCCCGCCGCGCCCGCTCCACCTCGCGCTGCAGCGCCTGCATGAAATAGCGCCGGTTGCGCAAGGCCGTCAGCTCGTCGACGTGGATCACCTCGTTGAGCGTTTCCTGCAGGCGGTCCAGGCGCTGCACCAGATGCAGGGTCAGGGCGCTGGGCAGCGGCGCGATCAGCGCGGGCGCCAGCAGCGTGACCGTCCAGGCGTGCGGCGTCATGCCGCTGCCGAAGCCCCAGCAGGTCACCGCGGCGACGATGCCGGCCGATGCGCACACCGACAGCACCGTGAGGGCCAGCACCATCGGCCACAATCCGAAGCGGCGCAGTGCCGCGTGCAGCCCGAAACGGTCGACGTGAAGTGGGCTGGGCGGAGCGTCCATGCGACGATCATACGTCGCCAACACGCGCCTTCCGGGCACGCGCGGGAACTCGCCGGAGCACGCCGTGCCGCCCGGCGCCTGCCCCCGCCGGCGCGGCGACCGCGACTACTGCACCTTGACCTCGAGCACCTTCGGCCTGGCCTCGGCGGCCTTCGGAATGCTCAGGCTGAGCACGCCGTCCTTGAACTCGGCCTTGGCGGCCGGCTCGTCGACGTTGCCGGGCAGCGAGAAACTGCGGCTGAAACTGCCGTAGTAGCGCTCCACGCGGTGATACTTGGTGTCCTTCTGCTCGGTCTCCTGGCGCCGCTCCCCGGAGATGGTCACCATGCCGTTGTCGATGGTGATCTTCACGTCTTCCTTCTTCACCTCGGGAATCTCGGCCTTGATCACATAGGCGGCGGGCGTCTCCGAGATGTCCACGCGCGGCGACCAGTCCGCCACCGCGACCGACTCCGCGCCCTGGGCGCGACGCCCCCAGGCTCCCATGCGCGGCAGGCCGACCGCGCGCGTATAGCGGTCGAACAGATCCTCGATCTCGTGCCAGGGATCCCACGGAACCATTGCCATGATGCGCTCTCCTTCGCGGGAAGGACCGGATCTCGACGGCCGCCCCGCTCACGGTCGCGAGACGCCGACCACGGCACCCTCGCCGCGCGCATGCGCCCACGGCCGCGGGCGCGGCGCGCGACGGCGCCGGTCGGCGGGAACGCAGGCAGTATGGACGCGCGCGCCGGCCGCGTCCCTGATGTGCGTCAAGCGGGCCGTGGCGCCCGCGCGAGAGCCGCGATGCGCAGGCTCAGTCCAGGAAGTCGCAGTGCGCCTCGACGTACTTCGCCAGACCCAGCGAATGCTCGCGCACCAGGCTTTCGGCCAGCTCGGTGTCGCGCCGCTCCAGCGCCTCGATGATGCGCAGGTGGTCCTCGATCGAGCGCGCGGCGCGGTCGTCCTGGGAAATGGTCATCCTGCGGATGGCGCGCACGTGGATGAAGATGTTCTTGATCGTGTCGCCGATGATCCGCGACTTGGACAGGTCGACGATGCCCTGGTGGAAGGCGATGTTCGCGTCCGAGTATTCGTCGATGTGCTCGGCCGGCGTGGAGTCGCGGAAATTGTCGAACATGTGGCGCAGCGCGGCGATGTCCTCGTCGCTGGCGACCTGCGTGGCCAGGCGCGCGGCCATGCTCTCCAGCGCGGCCCACATCTGGATCATCTCCACGATCTCGCGCTTGGTCTTGCGCACGATGTAGATGCCGCGGCGCGGCACCATGCGCAGGAAGCCCTCCTGCTCCAGCAGGGTCATGGCCTCGCGGATCGGCGTGCGGCTGACCCCCAGCGCCTCGCTGAGCACGCGCTCGTCGAGGCGGATTTCCTCGCGGCTCTGGTAGATGTCCGCGTTCGCGATGGCCTGGCGCAGCGTGGCGTAGGCCTGATCGCGCAGGCTCATTCCCGCGTGGATCGGCCGCAGATCCGGTGCCCAGGTGCTGGCCTTGGCGTCGCCCGTGGTGGTCGCTGACATCGAATGTCCTGGCCTGGCGGCCTCAGATGGTGAGGTGCGTGGTACCGCCCAGTTGGCGGCTGTCGGGCCCCGCGTTCTGCGCGGGGTCGGATGCGGGTTCATCGGCGATCGCGGGGATGCTGTCCGCGATCAGGAAGGTGGCGACCGAACCGGCAGCGATCAGCTCGAGAGCCCATCCGAGCAATGTGCTTGCACTCATGTGTACTCCTGAAGACCCGGTCGGGGCGAATCCCCCGACCGACACCATCAGTGTACGCTGCACCGCACCATTGTTCAACGTATATTTTGTTCAAAATACAAAAAACATTGACCGAAGTCGAATTCCGCGGCGGGCTCGTTCGCCCGACCGCGGAGGCTCCCCCTGCGGCCTATTTGCCCGAGGCCTGCACCTGCATGTCCTCGAAGCCCGCCGACTTGGCGCTGATCGCCGCCTGCTGCAACACCCACTGGCGACGCATCGGCGCGAGCACGAAGCGAGCCAGCAGGCCGGCGCCGATCGAGGCCACGGCGGCCACGCCGAACACCGCGCCCCACCCTGCGCTGGCGGCGAGCACGCTGGCCAGAGGCACCAGCAGCGAACCCGTCCCCTTCGCCGTGTACAGCACGCCGGCGTTGGTGGTGGCGTATTTGGAACCGAAGGTGTCGCCGCACAGCGCCGGGAAGATCGAGAAGATCTCGCCCCAGCACAGGAAGATCAGCGGCGCGAAGATCATGAAGGCCACCGGGTCGTGGCCGAAGGCCCGCAGCCCCAGCATGGCGATGCCCTCGCCGCAGAAGATCACCAGCATGGTGTTCTCACGCCCGAGCTTGTCCGAGATGAAGCCGGTGAGCGGACGCGTGAAACCGTTGGCCAGGTTGTCGATGGTCAGGGTCATGGTCAGCAGCGGCAGGCTCAGCCCGAAGATGGTCATGGGTGTTGCCGCCAGCTTGAACTGATGCGCGATCGGCCCGATCTGCGCGGTCGTGATCAGCCCGCCCGCTGCCACCGCGACGAAGCACAGGTACATGAGCCAGAACACCGGGGTGCGCACCATCTGGGCCGGCGTCGAATCCCGCTTGGCGGCCACCGTGGCCTTGGTCAGCACGAAGCCGGCCGGCGGGCGCGGCCGCAGCATCAGCAGCGACAGCACGAGGATGGCCGCCCCCTGCAGGATGCCGAAGAAGAAGAAGGCATGCTCGTAGCCGCTGGCGTGGATCATGTGGGCGATGGGCACCACGGTCACCGCGGCACCGGCGCCGAAGCCGGCGGCCGCGAGTCCCGCGGCCAGGCCGCGACGATCCGGGAACCACTTCAAGGCCATGCCGACGCTGGTGCCGTACACGCAGCCCACGCCCAGACCGGCGACCACCGCCGCGATGTACAGCGTGGAAAGGGAATTGGCATAGGAATCCAGCACCCAGGCCAGCCCCACGCACACGGCGCCGAAGGACACCACCGGCTGGGGACCGAAGCGGTCCACGAGCCAGCCCTCCAGCGGCACCAGCCAGGTCTCGGTGAGCACGAAGATCGAGAACGCCACCTGGATGTCGGCCACGCTCCACTGATGCTTCAGATGCATCGGCGTGACGAACAGGGTCCACGCGTACTGCAGGTTGGCCACGAGGCCCATGCAAAGAATCGCCAATACCAGCTGGGTCCATCGGTTGCCGAAGAACCCAGGTTCCCGCTGGGCTTGCAGCCCGTCCGAACCTGATTGAGCCATGACGTCGTCTCCTGGTTTCATGCGCCGCGATCTGCGGCCTTCTTCAGACCGCCTGCGCTGCGCGCAGGCAGGCGATTTCCTCGGGTGCGAAGCCGAACTCGGCCAGCACCTCGTCCGTGTGCTCGCCCAGCAGCGGCGAGCGTCGAACCTCGGTCGGGCTGTCCGAAAGCTTGATCGGGTTGCCCACGGTGAGATAGTTGCCGCGTACCGGATGCTCCACCTGCACCACGGTGCCGCTGGCGCGCAGCGCCGGATCCTCCGCGATCTCCTTCATCGACAGCACCGGCCCGCAGGGAATGTCGTACTGGTTGAGGATTTCCATGGCCTCGAACTTGGTCTTGGTCATGGTCCAGCGCTCGATGCGTTCGAAGATCGGCCTCAGGTGCAGCAGGCGCGCCGCCGGGGTCGCGTAGGCCTCGTCGTCGATCCAGGACTCCTCGCCGATCACCCGGCAGATGGCCGGCCAGGCCGCGGCCTGGGTGATGAAATAGATGTAGGCGTTGGGATCGCGCTCCCAGCCCTTGCACTTGAGGATCGAGCCGGGTTGCCCGCCCCCGCTGGCGTTGCCGGCGCGCGGAACCGCGTCGCCGAAACTGCCGTCCGGGTATTGCGGGTACTCATGCATCGTGCCGGTACGCTCCAGGCGTTGCTGATCGCGCAGTTTCACGCGACACAGGTTCAGCACCGCGTCCTGCATGGGCGCCAGCACCTTCTGGCCGCGCCCCGAATGGGTGCGCTGGTACAAGGCCGCGACGATGCCCAGCGCCAGGTGCAGGCCGGTCCCGCTGTCGCCGATCTGCGCGCCGCTGATGGTCGGCGGCCCATCGTCGAAGCCGGTGGTCGACGCGCTGCCGCCGGCGCACTGCGCGACGTTCTCGTAGACCTTGCATTGCTCGTAGCGCCCGGGGCCGAATCCCTTGACCGAGGCCAGGATCATGCGCGGATTGAGCTCGTGCACCCGCTCCCAGCTCAGCCCCATGCGATCGAGCACGCCGGGGGCGAAGTTCTCCACCAGCACGTCGCAGCCCTGGATCAGCCGCTCCAGCACGGCCTTGCCTTCGGGCTTCTTGGCATCCAGCGTGACCGAGCGCTTGTTGTGGTTGAGCATCGTGAAGTACAGGCTGTCCGCGCCGGGCACGTCGCGCAGCTGGCTGCGCGTGGCGTCGCCGGCGCCGGGACGTTCGATCTTGATCACGTCGGCGCCGAACCAGGCCAGAAGTTGCGTGCAGGTCGGCCCCGACTGCACGTGGGTGAAATCCAGCACCCGCACCCCGTCCAGCGCCTTCGCATTCATGTCCCGGCCCTCCTTGCCGCAGGCCGCGCGCTCATGATTGCGCGCTCCCGGCCAGACGCTGCTCGAGCTCCACCAGGCGGGCGCGCAGCTTGCGGTCCTCGGCGAAGCGGGCGGTCTCGTCGCGCACGATGGCCGCGATGCCGCTCACGCTGCCGTCGGGCGCCTTGAGCAGGGACACGGTGAAGGCGATCGACAGGGTGCGTCCCTCCTTGTGCAGCGCCGGCACGCGCAGCAGGTCGGCGCCGTACTTGGTGATGCCCGTGGCCATGGTCTGGTGATAGCCCTGCCAGTGGCGCCCGCGCTGGCGCTCGGGAATGATCAGGTCCAGCGACCGCCCCATCACGTCGGCCGCACTGAAGCCGAAGATGCGCTCGGCCGCCGCGTTCCAGTAGCGGATCGCGCCCTGCGCGTCGCAGATCATGATGGCGTCGGCCGCGTCGGCGACCAGCCTGCTGAAGTCGATGTCCGGATGCATCGTGCCACCCTCGGTTGTCGAGGCCCCGTCCGGGACGGGCGGGGCCTTGCTGGCTCAGACTACGCCGCCGTTGTGCAACTCGGCGATCTGCTCGCTCGAGTAGCCCATCTCGCCCAGGATCTCGTCCGTGTGCTCGCCCAGCAGCGGCGAGGCGGTGACCTCGGGCTTGAGGTCGGAGAACTTGATCGGGCTGCCGATGGTCCAGTAGCTGCCGCGCACCTTGTGCGGCACCTCGACGATCGAGCCGCTCTTGCGCAGGGATTCGTCTCGCAGCAATTCGTACATCGACAGCACCGGCGCGCAGGGAATGTCGTACTTGCGGAACACGTTCACCGCCTCGTACTTGGTCTTGTCCTTGATGAAATCCTCGATGGTGGCGAAGATCTCCTCGATATGCGGCTGGCGCGCCTTGGCCGTCGTGTAGGCCGGGTCGGTCTTCCACTCCGGCTTGCCGATGGCGTCGCAGATGGGCTCCCAGGCGTGGCCCTGCACGGTGAAGTAGATGTAGGCGTTGGGGTCGGTCTCCCAGCCCTTGCACTTGAGGATCCAGCCCGGCTGCCCGCCCCCGCCGGCGTTGCCTCCGCGCGGGGTCACGCGGCTCTTGAAGGCATCCATCTCGTGCGGATACTGCGGGTACTCCTCCAGATAGCCCACGCGTTCCAGGCGCTGCTGGTCGCGCATCTTCACACGGCACAGGTTGAGCACCGCGTCCTGCATGGACACCGCCACCTTCTGCCCCTTGCCGGTCTGCTGGCGCCCGATGATCGCGGTGAGAATGCCGATGGCCAGGTGCATGCCGGTGTTGGAATCGCCCAGCGCCGCGGCGGAGATCGTGGGCTCGGAGTTCTCGCCCTTCCACCAGCCGGTCGTGGAGGCCGCGCCCCCGGCGCACTGCGCCACGTTCTCGTAGACCTTCAGGTCCTCGTAGTGGTGACCTTCGCTGAATCCCTTGACCGAGGCCAGGATCATGCGCGGGTTGAGTTCCTGGATTCGCTCCCAGCTGAAGCCCATGCGGTCCAGCGCGCCGGGACCGAAGTTCTCCACCATCACGTCGGAGTCGCGGATCATCTGCTCCAGGATCTTCTTGCCCTCGGGAGCCTTGGTGTTCAGGGTCAGCGAGCGCTTGTTGCTGTTGAGCATGGTGAAGTACAGCGCGTCGGCGTCGGGCATGTCGCGCAGCTGGCTGCGCGTGACGTCGCCCGCCCCGGGGCGCTCCACCTTGGTCACGCTGGCGCCGAACCACGCCAGCATCTGGGTGCAGGCCGGCCCCGCCTGAACGTGGGTGAAGTCGATGATCTTGATTCCCTGCAGAGGAAGATTCCCGGACATTTGCAGTGCTCCTGATGGGGTCGTTTGAGAAGGAAAGGCTCGCGCCGGCCCGTGCGGGCCGGACTCGTGGGTCTATTTCTTGGCCGCGGTGGGGTTCAGGCTGGTGATGCGCCCGCTCTCGGTGCCCGCCGTCTCGTCGATCACCGCGTTGATCAGCGTGGGCCGCCCCGAGGCCAGCGCCTGACGGATGCCCTGCTCCAGCTCGGCCGGCGTGGTCGCGTGGACCCCGACGCCGCCGAAGGCCTCGATCATCCTGTCGTAGCGCGCGCCCTTGACGAACACCGTGGGAGCCACGTCCTTGCCCCCGCCCAGGTTCTTGTCGGTGCCTCGGTAGACCCCGTTGTTGTTGAACACGACCACGCACACCGGCAGGTCGTACCGGCAGATGGTCTCCACCTCCATGCCGCTGAAGCCGAAGGCGCTGTCGCCTTCGACGGCGATCACCGGCTTGCCCGTGGTCACCGCGGCGGCCACGGCGAAGCCCATGCCGATGCCCATGATTCCCCAGGTGCCCACGTCCAGGCGCTTGCGCGGCTGATACATGTCGACGATGCTGCGCGCGAAGTCCAGGGTGTTCGCGCCCTCGTTGACCAGGACGATGTCCGGGCGCTCGCGCACGATGTTGCGCACCACTCCGAGCGCGCTGTGGAAGTTCATCGGCACCGGGTCGGCGGCCAGCGTGGCGGCCATCTTCGCCAGGTTCTTGTCCCGCCGTTCGGCGATCGCGCCCAGCCACTCGGCCGGCGGGCGTGTCCAGTTCGCCCGCACGCCCTCGAGCAGCGCCTGCACGCAGGAGCCGACGTCGCCCACCAGGGGCGCGCCGATGGCCACGTTGCTGTCCATCTCGGTGGGCGCGATGTCGATCTGCACGAACTGCTTGGGCGCGCCGCCCCAGGTCTTGCCCTTGCCGTGGGACAGCAGCCAGTTCAGGCGCGCACCCACCAGCAGCACCACGTCGGCCTCCTGCAGCACGTAGGAGCGTGCCGCGGCCGCCGATTGAGGATGGTTGTCCGGCAGCAGCCCCTTGGCCATGGACATGGGCAGGTAGGGCATGCCGGTCTTCTCGATCAGGTCGCGGATGGCGGCGTCGACCTGCGCGTAGGCCGCGCCCTTGCCCAGGATGACCAGCGGACGCCGGGCCGAGCGCAGCACGTCCAGCGCGCGCTCGACGGCCTCCGGGGCCGGGCGCTGCGCGGGCGCCGGGTCGACCACCTTGACCAGCGAGCGGCGCCCGGCCTCGGCCTCCATGGTCTGCGCGAACAGCTTGGCCGGCAGGTCGAGGTACACCCCGCCCGGGCGCCCCGAGAGCGCCGAGCGAATCGCGCGCGCCACGCCGATGCCGATGTCCTGCGCGTGCAGCACGCGATAGGCCGCCTTGCACAAGGGCTTGGCCACGGCCAGCTGGTCCATCTCCTCGTAGTCGCCTTGCTGCAGGTCCACGATCTCGCGTTCCGACGAACCGCTGATCAGGATCATCGGAAAGCAGTTGGTGGTGGCGTTGGCCAGCGCGGTCAGCCCGTTGAGAAAGCCGGGAGCCGACACGGTCAGGCACACCCCCGGCTTTTGGGTCAGGAACCCCGCGGCGGCGGCCGCGTTGCCGGCATGTTGCTCGTGCCGGAACGAGATCACCCGCAGGCCCTCGCCCTGGGCCATGCGCGTGAGGTCGGTGATCGGAATGCCCGGCAGCGCGAACAGGGTGTCGATGCCGTTGAGCTTCAGCGCCTCCAGCACCAGGTGAAAACCGTCGATCGATGCGGCCGGGGCCTGCGCTCCCGCCTGCTCTTCGGGCGCTTGGGCCCGCTGCGCCACCACTGCTGATGCCATGAGGGTCTCCTGAACGAATGGGTGATTCCGGTGTGTGTCGCGGCGCTTGCGGGCGCCAACGCAATATGACACACCATATGTGATATATCAGTTACAAGCAAGCGCAGGACCCCTCGAATGGCGTAGGTGCTTTCCCGAAGTACCCCCTCGACCGGATTAGGGAGTTACCCGACCTGGCTGCAGCACGGAGGACGCGAGCGACGCTGCAATCAAGTTCACCCATCCGCACATGAAAGCGAGATTCCTCGCTGTGGACGCGGGCGTTTTGTCGCACAAATGCAGCGGCCATCCCGGCCCTCGCCGGCGTGCGCGCCGGCACCGATTGTGTGCCTCGAACAGCTTGCCTATGCTGGCTCGAAACACAACTCAACACACGGAGCGTTCCCATGGCGCGTCAACAGCGCTTTTCCCTGGACCTGCGCGGCAGCCTCATCGCCCTGATCGTCGTGGCCGTGCTGGGCATGGCCACCATGGCCTGGCAGAACGTGACCGCGGTGCATCGGTCGATCCTCGGCGAACGCAAGACCATGCTGCGCGACGCCACCGAGACCGCGCTGGGGACCCTGCGCTACTTCCAGGCCGAGGCAGCGGCCGGCAAGCTGAGCGAGGCCGCGGCGCGGACCCAGGCGATGGCCGCGCTGCGCGAGATGCGCTATGGCAAGAGCGGCTACTTCATCGTCACCACCGACAGCTATCCGGTGCCGACCATGGTGATGCACGCCACCGTGCCGAAAATGGACGGCAAGCTGCTCGACTCGCCCAAGAACGACGATGCCACCTCCTACCAGGAAGTCGGCGGCGCGCTGCACGAGACCGACGGCAAGTTCAACCACTACACGGCCTTCGTGCTGGCCGCCCGCGGGGCCGACGGCGGCTATGTGCAATACGCCTTTCCGAAGCCCAAGCCGGGCGGCGGGGTGACCACGGAAAAGTTCCCCAAGCTCACCTACGTGCGTGAATTCGCGCCCTGGCACCTGCTGGTGTCGACCGGCGCCTACATCGACGACATCGACGCCACCTCGTGGTCGCGCAGCCTGCGCGGCCTGGCGGTGTCGGGCGTCGCGGTGCTCATCCTGCTGCTTTCGGCCACCCTGGTGATCCGCCGCGCCAACCGCGGCCTGTCCTCGGCGCTGGACACCTTCGGACGCCTCGAGGGCGGCGACCTGACGGTGCGCTTCGGCCACACCGCGGGCGACGAGATCGGGCGCATCATGCGTTCTGCGCAGGCCATGGTGGGGCGCTTCGGCGAGGCCATCGGACAGATCCGCGACGCGGCGACGGAGATCGCCTCGTCGTCGCAACAGGTCTCGGCGACCTCGCAGAGCCTGTCGCAGGCCACCTCGGAGCAGGCGGCCTCGGTGGAACAGACCTCGGCCACGCTGGAGCAGGCCAGCGCCTCGATCCGCCAGAACTCCGACAACGCGAACCTGACGGACACGATGGCCCGCCAGGCCGCCGAGCAGGCCGGCCAGGGCGGCGCAGCGGTGCGCCAGACGGTGTCCGCGATGCAACGCATCGCCGAGCGCGTGTCGGTGATCGACGACATCGCCTACCAGACCAACATGCTGGCGCTCAATGCGGCCATCGAGGCCGCGCGCGCGGGCGACCACGGCAAGGGTTTCGCGGTGGTGGCCGCCGAGGTGCGCAAGCTGGCCGAGAAGAGCCAGGCCGCGGCCAAGGAGATCGGCGAACTCGCCGCGTCGTCGGTGGGCCAGGCCGAGTCGGCCGGCCAGTTGCTGGAACAGGTCGTGCCGGCGATCAGCCGCACGTCCGAACTGGTGCAGGAGATCCACGCGGCCAGCGAGGAACAGTCCACCGGAATCCAGCAGATCAATCAGGCGGTTGCCCAGCTTTCCTCGGTCACGCAGCAAAATGCCTCGGCATCCGAGCAACTGGCGGCCACCGCCGAGCAGATGAACTCGCAGGCCACCGCGCTGCAGCACACGGTCGCCCGCTTCCGGACCTGAGCGGGGGCCGGGGCCGCGGGGCCTTCGGTACGATGACGCATCGGGCGCCGCGGTCGCCACGGGCCGCTCCCGCCCGGGCGCCCGCATCGCGCCGCCCCCGTTCCATCGTCCTGCCCCCCTCATGGCCCGTCCCGCCCGCGTTCCCGACCAGGTGCTCGAACTGATGCGCCAGGGAAGCCGCCATGCGTGGACCATGGAACAAATCGCCAGCGGCCTGCAGGAGGCCGGCCACCAGGCCGACTTCTCCACCGTCTATCGGGCGGTGGAAAGGCTCCTCGGCTCCAACAGCCTGGAACGCGTGCCGCTGGGCGACGGAGCCACGCAGTACGAATTGGCCGGCCAGCACCACGACCACGTGCGTTGCGTGCGCTGCAAGGCCCTGGCGGCGCTGGACTGCGTGCTGCACGAAAGCGAACTTCGCGCCGCCGAACGCGCCAGCGGCTGGACCATCCTGGAACACCGAGTGGTACTCGACGGCCTCTGCCCCGATTGCCGGGAACAGGCGGCGGCAGCCGCACGCCGCCCCTCCGCCGGACGGCGCCGCCCCTGAACTCCAGCCGGCCAGGCCGGCCTGATCACTTTCGCGCGTACTCGACCATGGCGGCCGGGATCTCGGTGAGTCCCAGCACCCGTTCGGCGCCGCCCATGCGGATGGCCTCGCGCGGCATGCCGAACACCACGCTGCTGGCCTCGTCCTGGGCGATGGTGCGGGCTCCCGCCTCGCGCATCTGCACCAGGCCGCGCGCGCCGTCGTCCCCCATGCCGGTCATCAGGATGCCCAGGGCGTTGCGCCCGGCACATTGCGCCACGGATCGAAACAGCACGTCCACCGAGGGACGGTGACGATTGACCGGCGGGCCGTCGCGCACCTCCGCGTGATACTGGGCCCCACTGCGCCGCACCTGCAGATGGCGTCCGCCGGGCGCGATCAGCACCGTCCCGGGCAGCAGGCGCTCGCCGTCGCGCGCCTCGCGCACCTGCAATGCGCACAGGCGATCGAGGCGCTCGGCGAAGGCCGCGGTGAATTTCTCGGGCATGTGCTGCACCACCGCGATGGCCGGCAGCGTGGCCGGCAGTTCCACCAGCACGCGCTCCAGCGCCGTGGTGCCGCCGGTGGACATGCCCATGGCGATGATCTTCTCGGTGCTCTCGTGCAGCGCCAGCAGCGTCGCGCCCGGAGCGGCCGCCGCGGGCGCCGGCGCGGCGGCCCCGGCCGGCCGGGCCGGGCGCGCCGAACGCGCGAGGTGCGAGGTATTGGCGCGCGCCGCGGCACGGATGGTCTGGCCGAACTCCGCGGTGCTGTCCACCAGGAAATCCTTCAGCCCGACACGGGGTTTGGTCAGCACGCTGAAGGCCCCCGCCGACAGCGCGTCCAGCGTGAGCTGGGCCCCCTTCTCGGTCAGCGTGGAACAGATGATCACCGGCAGCGGGTGTTCCTGCATGATCTTGCGCAGGAAGGTGATGCCGTCCATGCGCGGCATCTCCACGTCCAGGATCAGCACGTCGGGCCAGCCCTCGCGCTGCATGCGCTGCAGCGCGAACAGCGGATCGGGCGCCACGCCCACGACCTGGATGCCGGGGTCGCGCGCCAGCACGGCCTGCAGCACCTGACGCACGACGGCCGAATCGTCGACGATGAACACGCGCACGGCCGCGCCGGCTCCAGCAGAGGCAGAACTCATCCTCGGATCTCCATTTGGTTTTGCTCCGCCCCCTGCCCCCAGAAGCGCAGGTAGGCGTCGCCGCTCCACAGCTCGAACAGAAGGTTGCGGTGCCCCTGTCCGCCCAGATGCTCCGCGCGCAGACGCAAGCCGTGCTGCTGCACCAGCGCGCGCGCGGCGACGATGTTGCGAAAGGGCACGTCGCCCGCGGTGCCCTCGCCGGCGAACATGCGGCCGCCCCCGAACAGCTTGGCGTCGAACTCGTGCGGCTTCGCGCCGGCGGCGTGCATGCCACGCAGCAGCAGATACATGGCCTCGTCCGCGTAGCGCCCATCCAGGTGCGCGCCGTGACCGCCCTGGCCGTGGGGCGGGTGCCCGTGACGGGCATAGGCGTTGCGGGTCGGCAGCATGAAGTGACACAAGCCGCCCACGCGCAGCGCCGGGTGCCACACGGCGATGGCCACGCAGGAGCCCAGCAGGGTGCGCACGCGCGTGCGCCCGGAACCGAAGTGCCACTCGCCCGGCTGCAGGTAGACCTCCTCCGGCGGCTCCGGCACGGCCGACGACGCGGAGGCGGCTACGCCAGGGGCGGGCGATGCGCGACCCGGGGCCAGGGGCGGCTGATTCATCGCGACGCGCGGCGGTAGACCGCCGGCTGCACCGGCTGCAGATCGCTGTCCAGTCCGCTGAGGCTTTCGGAATGGCCCACGAAAAGATGACCGCCCGGGCGCAGCGCCTGTGCCAGGCGCGCCACCAGGGCGCGCTTGGTCGGCGCATCGAAATAGATCATGACGTTGCGCAGCCAGATCAGGTCGAAGGCGCCCATGTCGGGCCAGTTGCCGTTGAGATTGATGCACTCGAAGCGCACGCGGTCGCGCAGCGAGGCCTGCACGGCCAGCTTGCCCTCCTGGGCCCCAACTCCGCGCAGGCAATAGGCCTTCAGGTAGGCCTGGGGGATGCGCTGCGCGCGCTCCATCGGATAGACCGCCGCGCGCGCCTGCTGCAAGACCCGCGTGCTGATGTCCGAGGCGACGATCTCCCAGGGTCGCGAACCCATGCGATCGGCCAGCACCATCGCGACGCTGTAGGGTTCCTCGCCGCTCGAACAGGCGGCGCTCCAGATCCGGAACGGGCGCGAGGCGTCCGCCGTGGGCAGGATGCGATCCGACAGGAAACTGAAATGCTGGGGTTCGCGAAAAAAGTAGGTCTCGTTGGTGGTCAGCAGGTCGACCGCGCGCTGGCGCTCCTCGGCGTCGCGCCGCAGGTGCTCCAGGTACTGGGCGAAACTGTCGTGCCCCAGCACCTGCAGGCGTCGCCCCAGGCGACTGCTCACCAGGGCCTTCTTGGACATCGGCAGCGAGATGCCCGCGGCCTCGAACATGAGTTTGCTGAAGCCCTGCAATTCCTGGTCGGTGAGCGCTTGCATGTCTGGGAGAATGAATGGACTCGGGCGAAATGCCGACGCATCCCAGGCGAAAGACTAGCATCCGGCGCTACTTCTGTGAGCCTCCGCCGATGACCTCCTCCCCGCCCCGCGCCGCCCCGCAGCCAGGCGCCGACAGCTTCACCGAGCTGGCGCGGCGCATCGCCGAGCGCGATCTGCCCTCCTTCGGGCTCACGCTGCGCGAGCTGTTCCTGGCGACCGAGGACGCAAGCGCATCGGGCCAGCGCATCGCCGGCATCGTGCTGCACGACCCAGCGCTCACCTCCCGCGTGCTGCGTGCCGCCAATGCGGCCCACCTGGGCCTGGGAGCGCATGCCCGGGTGGTCACCGTCAGCCGCGCGGTGGTGGTGCTCGGGCTCAACCCGATCCGCTCCCTGTGCGTGTCGGCCCTCACGGTCGAGGCCATGGCCGGCGGCGCGCGCCAGGCCCAGCGCGTGCAGCATGCGCTGGGCCGTGCGCTGCACGCGGCCGTGCAGGCGCGCGACATCGGGCTGCGCCTGCGCGCGTCGCGCGAAGCCGCCGAGCAGTTGTTCGTCGAAGCCATGCTGGGCAGCATCGGAGAGCTGGCCTTCTGGTGCTTCGGCGGATCCCTCGCGCAACGCCTGGACCAGGCGCTGGGCGAGGGCCAGCCCCCCGAGCAGGCCGAGGCCGCCGTGCTCGGCACCACGCTGCGCAGCTTCGGGCGCGAACTGCTGCGCGCCTGGAACCTGGATGCCCTGCTGCGCGACAGCCGCGAAGTGGCGCTGGCGCGACGCCTGGGTCAGGCCGTGGGCGGCGGCGCCGCGCCTGGCGGGGGCTGGGCCGAGCCCGGCGTGCGCGACGCCGTGCGCGCCATCGGCCAGTTGCTCGGCCAGGGTGAGGCCGAAACCCTGCCACGGCTGCGGAACAACGCCCACGAGGCCCTGGAGCTTGCGCGCGCGCTCGGCGCCTACGACGCCGCCGCCAGCATTCCGGCCAGCGCCGGCCCGGACGAGACGCCCCCCGAACCCCCGCCCGAGCCCTACCCGGAGTCGGACCCCCAGGCGCAACTGCGCGTGCTCACCGAAATGAGCCAGGCCGCGCGCTCGCGCCGGGAACTGCCGCTGCTGCTCGAGACTTGCGTGGAAGGCCTGCATCGCGCCGTCGGACTCGATCGCGCGGCCCTGTGCCTGCTCAACCCGGCCCGCGACCGCGTCACCGCGCGCATCGCCATCGGTCCGGACGCCGCCGCCCTGCGCGAGAAACTGGACTGGGACTGGAACCCCGAGATCGAATCCCGCTGGGCGCTGAATGCACCAACATGGTGCAAGGGCGCGGAAAGCGAGCCGCCCGGGCTGCTGCGAGCGGCCGGTGCCACCGAGGGATTCGTCGCGCCCTTCATCGTGGACGGACAATTGCTGGGCCTGTTCTACGCCGACCGCATGGCTTCCGGGCGCCCGCTGACCAGCGCGCAGTTCGAGAGTTTCCAGAGCTTCGTCGCGCTGGCCCAGGTCATCGTGCGCTCACTGCCGCGCGGGTAGTCCCGCAGCCCCCGCGGGCACCGAAGGGCCCCGAGACCGGTGTTGTCCTTGCACAACAGTTCAGGCGCCGCGCCAGGCCTATGCAAGGGTTTGCCACGGGTCTGCGCTTAGGATTGCCCTGTCTGGCATTGATCGTCCCCGCTTTCCTGAGGGCCGGACAAAGCAGTGGTCCGCCCCTCGCGGGAGAGGGCCCAGCATCAAAACGATCCGCGAGGATCACAACTCTGGAGATTTTCACGATGAAAAAATCCCTGATCGCGCTGGCTGTGTTCGGCGCTTTCTCCGGTGCCGCTCTGGCTGACGGCAGCAACGTGCAGCTGTACGGCCTGATCGACCTGGGCGTGACCCACTTCAGCGGCGGCGCCGACGGCAACGTCACGCAGCTGAGCTCGGGCGTGCAGTCCGGCTCGCGCATCGGCGTGAAGGGCACCGAAGACCTCGGCGGCGGCCTGTCGACCATTTTCGACGTCGAAACCGGCTTCTGCGCCAACGGCAACACCGGCGCCCCCAACTCGTCGGCCTACTGCACCGGCGGCCCCGGCGGTCCCGGCTTCATGGGTCGTCAAGCCTGGGTCGGCCTGAAGGGCGACTTCGGTACGATCCAAGCCGGCCGTCAGTACACCCTGACCTTCGGTGACCAGGCCAACATCGATCCGTTCGGTTACGGCCTGACCGGTTCCATCTCGAACATGGGCACCGCGGGCGTCCCGGCTCGTGCCAGCCAGGTCCTCGGCTACACCTCGCCGAACCTGAGCGGCTTCACCGTCGCCGGCCAGTACATCTTCGGCGCCGGCATGCAGTACCTGAACACCGCCGAGCAGTACAAGTCGACCGGCGGCTACAACCTGCAAGGCAGCTACGCCAACGGCCCGATCGGCGTGACCCTGAGCTACATGCGCCTGAACGACCCGAGCGGCAACGCTTACGTGAAGGACACGGAAATCAGCGGCAGCTACAACTTCGGCGTGGCCAAGGTTGTGGGCTACTACTCGGAGAACAAGCCTGACGCCAACGCGATGGTCAACGTCGTCAAGGGCGCTGTGGTGGCCACTCCCGTGGCGGCTGGCCTCGACCACGTCAAGGCCTACATGCTGGGCGTGACCGTGCCGGTCGGCCCGGGCAGCATCCTGGCGTCGTACACCCACCTGTCGGACAGCACCGTGTCGAACAAGGGTGCCAAGCAGTACGCCGTGGGTTACACCTACTCGCTGTCCAAGCAGACCAACCTGTACGCGTCCTACGCGCACATCAGCAACGACACCGCCGCCACGTACGCGGTGGGCGACTCGACCGATGGCGGCTTCGCGCCGACCGCCGGTGGTTCGTCGTCGGGCCTGGGCTTCGGCATCCGCCACCAGTTCTGATCGACGCAAGTCGAACGAGTTGGAACCGCGCCGCCTTCGGGCGGCCGGTCTTGGAAAACCGCCTTCGGGCGGTTTTTTTTCGTCCTGGGGCGCCCGGCTCGCGCAGGGGCCCGTGGCAGCGGCCGCGATGCGCGACAATGCGTTCCGACCGTCTGCCCAGACTCGCAACCGCCATGAACAGCTTTTCCTCGCGCCCGGGTTCCGACGCCCGTTCCCCCGGTTCCTTGCAGGACCGCCTGCTCGCCCTCGCCGACAACGCCCTGAAGACCCTGGCCGGAGGCCTGCATGCCTCGCGCCCCACGCCGCAGGCGCCGCAGGGCGCCGCCGGGCGGGCGCTGGAAGGCGCCGAACGCGAACTGTCCGGACGCCTGATGCGGGTCAATCATGTGGGGGAGATCTGCGCCCAGGCGCTGTACCAGGGCCAGGCCCTGGTGGCGCGGGATCCCGCGCTGCACGCCCACTTCGCCCAGGCCGCGCGCGACGAATGCGATCACCTGGCCTGGTGCCGCGAGCGCCTGCAGCAGCTCGACTCCCGCCCCAGCCTGCTGGACCCGCTGTGGTACGCCGGCGCGCTGGGCCTGGGCGTGGTGGCCGGCAGTTTCGGCGCAAGACTCAGCCTGGGCTTCGTCGTGGAGACCGAGAACCAGGTCGAACAGCACCTGGCCTCGCACCTGCAACGCCTGCCGCAGGCGGACCTGGCCTCGCGCGCCGTGGTCGAGCAGATGCGCAGCGACGAAGCGGGCCACGCGACGGCCGCGGAGAAGCTCGGCGGCGTGCCGCTGCCGGCGCCGGTGCGCTGGGGCATGCGCGCGGCGGCGCGGGTCATGACCGGCACCGCCCACTGGATCTGAACCCCGGCAGCCCGGACCGAAATCCGGGCTTGCGGCGCCGGCGGCTCAGGCCTCGACGATCTCGAAACTGGTGCTGATGCCCGCGGTCTTGGCCAGCATGGCGCTGGCGGAGCAATACTTCTCGTGGGAAAGCGCGATCGCCCGCTCCACCTTCGCCGGGTCGAGCCCTCGCCCGCTGACCACGAAATGCATGTGGATCGCGGTGAACACCTTCGGGTCGCTGTCCGCGCGCTCGGCGCGCAGGCGGACGCTGCAGTCGCGCACGTCCTGGCGTCCCTTGCGCAGGATGTAGACCACGTCGTAGGCGGTGCATCCGCCGGTTCCGGCCAGCACCGTCTCCATCGGTCGCGGCGCCAGGTCGTGCCCTCCCGGCTCGCCCTCGCGCGCGGCCGGAGCCCCGTCCATGGTGATCATGTGCCCGCTGCCCGTGGTGGCGACGAAGGCCATGCCTTCCCCGTCCAGGGGCTTGGTCCAGCGCACCGTGCATTCCATTGCTCGAATCTCCCACGCCGCCCGATCGCGGCTCCAGGCCCCTATTGTGCGTCATGCGCTCGAGCGCAGTTGCGCGCTCGCAACAGGTCCGCGCCGTGATTCCGCGGGCGCATCCGGCGCGCGCGTCACGAATGCGAGACATCAGCACATTCGAATGCACGCAAATTAACCCCGGCACGCCAGGGGTTTTGCCAAAACCTCGGGTTTGTCCTAACATGTGTCCATGTCGACGATGTCTGGTCGACGCCTCTTGTCTCCTCCACCCTCCTCCATAGGTGGATTCAAACCCAGGCCAAACGCCTGGGTTTTTTTTGTCCAGCGCGCTCGACGGGGCCGGTGTCCGCCCTTGGATAAACTGGGGTCTTTGCCCGCCCTGGCCCCGCACGTGACCCGCAAGCCCACCGACTACCTCCAGCGCATCCTGACCGCGAACGTGTACGACGTCGCGCACGAGACCCCGCTGGACCTGGCGCACAACCTCAGCCGTCGCCTGCACAACAACGTGCTGCTCAAGCGGGAGGATCAGCAGCCCGTGTTCAGCTTCAAGCTGCGCGGCGCCTACAACAAGATGTCGCGCCTGAGCGAAGAGGAGCGCAAGCGCGGCGTGATCTGCGCCTCCGCCGGCAACCATGCCCAGGGCGTCGCGCTGTCGGCGCGCAAGCTGGGCTGCCGGGCCGTGATCGTGATGCCCTCGACCACGCCGAAGGTCAAGATCGACGCGGTGCGCTCCTTCGGCGCCGGCTCGGTCGAGATCGTGCTGGAGGGCGAAAGCTACAGCGACGCCGCCGCCCACGCCGCCCGGCTGCAGGCCGAGCGAGGCCTGAGCTTCGTGCACCCCTTCGACGACCCGGACGTGATCGCCGGCCAGGGCACCATCGGCATGGAAGTGCTGCGCCAGCATCCGGGCCCCATCCACGCCGTGTTCTGTGCCATCGGCGGAGGCGGTCTCATTTCGGGGGTCGCCTCGTACGTGAAGGCGGTTCGCCCCGAGGTGCGGGTGATCGGGGTGCAGACCACCGACTCGGACGCCATGCTGCGCAGCGTGCGCGCCGGGCGTCGCGTCGAGCTGGCCGAGGTGGGACTGTTCGCCGACGGCACCGCGGTCAAGCGCGTGGGCGAGGAGACCTTCCGCATCGCCCGCGAGCTGGTGGACGATTACGTCGTGGTGGATACCGACGCGGTGTGCGCGGCCATCAAGGACGTGTTCGAGGACACGCGCAGCGTGCTCGAGCCCTCGGGCGCGATGTCGGTCGCGGCGCTCAAGCAGTACGCGGCGCAGCACAAGCTGAAATCGCAGACCCTGGTGGCCATCACCTGCGGCGCCAACATGAACTTCGATCGGCTGCGCTTCGTCGCCGACCGGGCCGAGGTGGGCGAAGCCCGCGAAGCCCTGTTCGCGGTGAGCATCCCCGAGCAGCCGGGCAGTTTCCGCAAGCTGTGCGCGCTCATCGGGCAGCGCGCGGTGACCGAATTCAACTACCGCCTCGGCGACACCGAGCGGGCGCAGGTGTTCGTGGGCATCGGCATCAGCAGCCGCGACGACGCGCGGCGCATCGCCGCGCACCTGGAGCGCGCGGGCTTCTCCACGCTGGACCTCAGCGACGACGAGCTGGCCAAGCAGCACGTGCGCCATCTGGCGGGCGGGCGCGCGCCGCGCGCGGACGAATCCGTGCCCTTGCACGAGCGCATCCTGCGCTTCGAGTTTCCCGAGCGCCCCGGTGCCCTGATGCGCTTTCTCGACCGCCTCAAGCCCGACTGGAACATCAGCCTGTTCCACTATCGCAACCAGGGCGGCGACAGCGGCCGCGTGCTGGTGGGCATCCAGGTCCCGCCTGCCGACCGCAAGCGCTTCTCCGAGTTCCTCGACTCGCTGGGCTATGCGCACGTCGAGGAAACCGGCAACCCCGCGGTGCGGCTGTTTCTCTGACGGCATCGCGCGGGGTGCGCGGTCCCGCGCTCCCGCTCGGCGTGACGTCCCTCAAGGCCGGGGCTGCGCGCCCCCAGGCTCGAGCCCCGGCAGCGTGGGCAACGGGTGCGCGGGCATGCCCGGTGCCATGACCACGCCGGGGCTGCCCGGCAAGGCAGGTTCCGCCGCGGCGGGGCCCGCCGCCACCGCGCGCGCCGGCTCGGTCTCGAGCAGGCTGCGCCGTCCCTGGCGTTCGATCTGCACCCGCCCGAAATCCGTCGACACCAGGAACACTCCCGGCGCGAGTTCGGAGCCGACCGGGAAGACCGCGGCGGGCCCGCCGTCCACGCCGATCAGCGCCGCGCCGGCTTGTTCTCCCCCGCCGATCACGCCGAACAGGCGAAAGCGCCGCGGAGCGGGCGCGCGCTCGGGCGCCGTGCCGTACAAGCGCGACGCCTGCTCGGCCAGCGCATCCACACCGCCCGCGACCTGCGTCAGCGCATGCACGGGTACGCCCAGGGGCCGCGCCGACAGGCGCAGCACGGTCCGCGTTCCCACGTCGGCACAGGCGAACGCCAACAGCAGGGACAGCAGCCGCGCGAGTCGGGCGGAGTGCGGCGTCAAGCCCGCGACCGCGGGATCGAGCGCCTGCCGACGGTGATGGGAAAAGGGTCGCATGGGCCTCGTATTATGGGCTCGGCCATGCGACGCTCCCGAATCGGCACGCCTGGCGCGACGCCCCCTTCCCCTTGAGCCCGAGCATGCCAGTCCAGCCTCTCCCCTCGAACAAACCCCGCCGTCCACGCGGTTTCACGCTCATCGAACTGATGGTCGTGCTGGTCATCATGGGCGTGCTGGCGGCCTTGATCGTGCCCAACATCATCGGTCGCACCGACGAAGCCCGGGTCACCGCGGCAAGAACCGATATCGGCACCATCATGCAGGCGTTAAAGCTCTATAAGCTGGACAACGGCATCTATCCCTCGCAGGAACAGGGTCTGCAGGCGCTGGTCGCCAAGCCGTCGACTCCGCCCATCCCGGGAAACTGGAAGCCCTATCTGGAAAAGCTGCCCACCGATCCCTGGGGCCGCCCCTACCAGTATCTCAACCCGGGCGTGAAAGGCCCGGTCGACGTGTTCAGCTATGGGGCCGACGGCAAACCGGGCGGGGACGGCTCGAATGCCGACATCGGCAGCTGGCAGTAGCGCCCGTCGCCG
This sequence comes from Pseudomonadota bacterium, assembly GCA_021848345.1. Lineage (GTDB taxonomy): Bacteria > Pseudomonadota > Gammaproteobacteria > Burkholderiales > Burkholderiaceae_C > Thiomonas_A. The sequence goes on from JAJZUV010000015.1 coordinate 67,113, forward strand.
GCGCGCCAGGGCCTGCGGTGGCTTCACGCTGCTGGAGATCCTGGCGGCGGTGTTCATCATGGCGTTGCTGACCTCGCTGGCCGCGCTGGCGCTGCCCGGCGGCAACGACGAGCTCGCGCGCACCGAGGCCCAGCGCCTGGCGGCCTTGTTCGACACGGCCCGCGAACAGGCCGCGGCGCTGTCCATGCCCGTGGCCTGGGCGGCCGGTCCCGACGGCTATGAATTCCTGCGCCCGTCGCCCCGCGGCTGGGTGCCGCTGGTCCAGGCCCCGCTGTCGCCTCGCAGCTGGGGCTGGCTGGATGGCCCGCCGCCGGCGCGCCCGCCCGCGGCCTCCCCGTCCATCTGGTACGCGGGCAACGTGCGCATCCGCGTGGTCGGCGGCGGCGGCGCGCTGGGCGCGCCACCGGGCTGGCTGGTGTTCGGTGCCGAGCCGGTGTCCCAGCCCATGCTCGTGGAACTGCAGACCGGAGACCTCCGGCTGAGCGTGGCCAGCAACGGCGCGCAACCCTTCGAGGTCCGGGAACGGCGCTGAGCGCCACGCCGGCCCCTCGATCGCCCGCCGCCGCGCCGCCCCTCCTTGCTGCCCACCGCCGACATGCCGCCGCCTCCGCAACCCGACGCTCCCGCCCGCCCGGCGCCGCCGTGCGCCGCGAGCCGCGGTGCGCGACGCTCCCGGCGAGCGGGCTTCACCTTGCTGGAAGTGCTGGTCGCGCTGGTGGTGGTGTCGCTGGCGCTGCTGGCCGCGCTGCGTGCCGGCGGCGGCCTGCAGGACGACGCCGAGCGCTACCGCGAATCGGTGCTGGCCCAGCAATGCGCGCAGAACTACCTGGTGGAGCAGCGCCTGCGCCAGAATTTCGCCGGCACGGGCGTGCATGCGCAGAACTGCACGCAGGCCGACCGATCCTTCACCGTGCGCGCAGACGTGCAGCCCACGCCCAACCCGAATTTCCGGCGCGTCGACCTGCGCGTGCTCGACGCCTCGGGCTGGGCCGCGTGGCATCTGGTGGCCATCATCTGGAATCGATGAGGCGCCCCGCCATGCCCGCTTCGTTCAGGTCCCCCGATCGCCAGCGCGGCTTCACGCTGCTGGAGATGCTGGTGGCCGCGTTCATCATGGCCATCGTCGCCGGCCTGGGCTGGCGCGGCCTCGACAGCGTGGCCCGCTCGCGCGACGACGCCGCCCAACGCATGCAGGCGGGCACCCAACTGCAACTGGCGATGCAGCAGATGCGCGACGATCTGGCCCAGGCCAGCGACGGCGGCCGCCTGCTGCCCGCCGTCAGCCTGGCCGGCAACGGGGACCTGCTGATCGTTCGCCGCGTCGGCGTGGCGCTGGGCTCGGACCTGCGCGCATCCGCGCATGCCCCCTCGCCGCTGGCGGGCGCGCTGCTGGTGGTGCGCTGGGGCGTGCGCGACGGACGCCTCGTGCGCTGGGCCAGCGCCCCGCAGCTGACCTCGACTGGCCTGGTGCAAGCCATGCAGGCGCCCTCGGGCAGCCCGATCGCGATGCTCGACGGGGTCGCCTCCATGCACGTGCTGGTGTACCGCTTTGCCGGCAACGGCCTGCAAACCCAGTCGGGGGCATGGGTCAATCCCTACACCTCGGCGGACGCAGGAGCCGGCGCGGGCGCCAACCCGGGCAACCCGGTGCTGGCGCAATGGCGCACCCCTGGCGGGCTGCGCCTGAACCTGGTCATGACGGCGCCGCAGTTGCACGGATCGATCGAGCGCGAATTCCTGCTGGAGAACCGGGCATGAGGCGCCTCCCGCGTGCACGCCGCGGCGCGCAGCGCGGCGCCGCGTTGATCACCGCACTGCTGCTGGCGGCGCTGAGCGCCGTGATGGTGTCGGGCATGCTGTGGCGCGAATGGGGCGCGATCCAGCGCGAGCAGGCGGCGCGTGAAAGCGAACAGGCGCGCTGGCTGCTGCGCGGGGCGGTGGACTGGGCACGGCTGATCCTCAACGAGGCCGCGCGCAACTCCTCCGTGGTCGCGCTGGACCAGCCCTGGGCGGTGCCGCTGGCGGAGGCCGACCTGGGACAGTTCCTGGCCGCCGGCCAGGCGAGCTCGCTGGGCCAGGTCTGGCTGGAAGGGCGCATCGAGGATGCGCAGAGTCGATTCAATCTCACCGACCTGGTGCAGTACGGCAAGCCCTGGCCCAGCGCGGTCGAGGCCCTGCAGCGCCTGTGCTCCGAACTCGGCCTGAACCCGGCGCTGGCCACCCGCATCGCGCAGGCGATGGCGCAGGCGCAAACGGGCAGCGGGGACGCGCTGCCGATCCGCGAATTGCCCGATCTCGCGCGGCTGTCGCCGGACATCGCCGCCGCGCTGCCGCGCCTGGCCCCCTACGTGACGGTACTGCCCACGAACACGCCGCTCAATGCCAACACCGCCAGCGCGCCGCTGCTCGCCGCCATGCTCGACATCAGTCAGGAACAGGCGGCGCGCCTGGTCGCCACGCGCGCGCGCGGCCACTTCGCCGACTACAACGCCATCCGGGCCGCGCTGGGAAGCGACGCCGCGCCGGGCATCAATTACGCGCTGGTCGGGGTGAGCAGCAGCTATTTCGACGCCATCGCCCGGGTTCGCATCGGGGATTTCGAATATGCCGAACGCGCGTTGATCCAGCGCGTGGGCACGCTGAGCATGGTGCTGCGCATGCAGCGCGTCGCTCCCTGGCTGGCCGATCCGCAGTCCCGGCAGTAACCGGCCCCATCCGCCTATCCGCACGATCATGCTCCAGCGCCACCCGCCGCGGGACCGAGTTCATGAACATTTCGTGAACGTGCGGGCTTTGTTGCATCAATTCCCTATCCCTGCTCGGAAAAGCTGCGGATACCCCTGGAGCCCTCCTTACAATCCCCGCGCATGACCCGCCTCGTGCTTCGCCTTCCCGTCGGCAACCGGACCGGCGCCGTACCCTACGTGCGTCTGGCCGCCGGCTCCTCGGCGGGCGAGCACGGCGAGGTCCAGGCCGCACTGCTGCCCAAGGCCAGCGCCGTGCTCGGCGTGTGGCCCGCCGAGGAACTCACGCTGCTGGGCCTGCAACTTCCGGCGATGCCGTCCGCGCGCGTGCAGGCCGCCCTGGCCGGCGCGCTCGAGGATCGCCTGCTCGGCGACTTGAGCCAGCAACACCTGGCGGCCGCGCCACGCGAAGCGGACGGCAGCCTGCGCTGGGCCGCCTGCTGCGAGCGCGCGGCCCTGCGCCAATCCCTGGACCAGTTGGAGCAGGCCGGCTGCGAGGTCGGCCAGGTCGTGCCCGAGCCCGCGTTGCTGGAGCCCGGCTGGGCCTGCCTGCAGCGCCTGGACGACACGCGTGTGCGCCTGTTGTGGCGCGACGCCGCCGGGGAGGCGGGGTGGCTGCACCTGCAGCAAGATCAGGCCGACGCGGCCTGTCCGCAAGTGCCCTTGGGCATCCTGGTCGAACCGGGCCTGGACCCGCTGGCCGTGCGCTGGTTCGGCGAGGGTGCCGCGCTGCAGACCTGCGACCGCGCCCAGTGGCTGGCGCGCGCCGCCGATTCCGCCTGGGACCTGCGCCAGTTCGACCTCCTGCCGCGCGCCGCCGCCCAGCGCCTGTGGAACATGCTGCGCGAGCAGGCGGCGATGCCGGCGTGGCGCCGCGTGGCCTGGCTCGCCGGCACACTCGCGGCCCTGGAGTTGCTCGGCCTGAACCTGCATGCGGCGCAACTGCGCGGACAGCAGGCCGCGCTGGAACAACGCCTGCAGACCACCGTGGCCCAGGCCCTTCCGGGAGCGCCCGCGGTGCTCGACCCGGGGCTGCAGATGCGGCGCGCCCTCGACCAGGCCCGTGCGCGCGCCGGCGCGCCGACCGGCGACGGCCTGGAGGTGCTGATGGGTCGGGCCGCCCAGTTGCTCGCCGGCGCGCGTCCGCTGGCACTGGACTTCCGCCCCGGCCGCCTGAGCCTGCGCCTGGCTTCGGGACAGGCGGCCCCAGCCTCCAGGCGCTGCCAGGAGCAGGGCCTGGATTGCCGCGTGGATGGCAGTTCGCTGGTCGTCGCCACGTCGGACTGAACATCGCGAGGCAAGCCCGGTCATGGCCCTTTCCCCCCGTCGCGGCGCGCCCGCACCGCTCGCCTCGTTGAAGTCCGGCCTGGCGCTGCGCTGGCGCGAGGCCTCCGCCCGCGAACGCCGGCTCATGCTCGGCGCGTTCGTGGTGGTCGCCGGCGCACTGGTCTGGATGGTGCTGCTGCGTCCGGCGCTACGCACCGAGTCGCTGGCGCCGCAGCGCATCGCGCAGTTGCAGGAGCAGCTGGCCCAGGCACGCGGCCAGGCCGAGGAATTGGCGCGGCTGGCTGCGCGACCTCCGGTGAAGGCGCAGGACGCCGATCTGGGCGGCGCCGCCGCGCGCTGGCTGCGCGCGCACGGCGCGCAGGTGCAGGCCGCGCCGCTGCCGGGCAGCGTGACCCTGCAGGTACAGCACCTGCCGGCCAGCGACCTGGCGCCCTTCGCGCGCGCCGCCCGCCAGGAATGGGCGGCCAGCGTCGTGTCGGCCAGGCTCAAGCTCGACGCCGATGGCTCGACGCTGTCGGGCAGCATCGATCTGCGGGCCCAGCAAGCCGCATCCGGGGCGTCCGCCCAAGGCTCGCCGGAGCAGGAACCGTGACCTCGCGCCGCTGGCCCTATGCGGTGGCGGTGCTGCTGGGCTGCGCCTGGGCGCTGCTCGCCCACGCGCCGGCCGCGTGGGTGGCGACCGCCGTGGCGGGTGCCTCGGGCGGTCATGTGCTGCTCAGCAATGCCCAGGGCTCCTGGCGCGACGGACGCGCCCTGGTGGTACTGAGCGCCGGCCCGCAGGGTCGCGACGCCAGCGCCCTGCCCGGGCAGCTGTCCTGGAACATCGGCCTGCGCCGCCTGTGGGCGGGCACGATCGAGCTTCGGCTGAACTGGCCGCCGCTGGCCGCCGACCCGCTGCGCGCCCGCCTGGAGCCACGCTTCGGCGGCTGGGACCTGGTGCAACAGGGCGGTCCGTGGATGGCCGCGTTCCCCGCGGTACTGCTGGAAGGCCTCGGAACGCCGTGGAATACGCTGGCCCCGCGGGGGATGGTGCATGTTCGACTGCAGGACCTGAGCCTGCGCATGGCGGCCGGGCGCCTGGATCTGGGCGGCAGCCTGCGCGCGGAGGCGATGGACATGAGCTCGCGCCTGAGCACGCTGGCGCCGCTGGGGAGTTATCGCGTGGACGTCGAGGGTCGTGGTGCCAGCGCGAACGTACGCCTGAGCACGCTGTCGGGTGCGCTGATCCTCGCCGGCGACGGCGTGTGGAACGGACAGCGCATGCAATTCTCGGGAACCGCGCGCGCGGCGCCGGGGCGCGAGCAGTCCCTGGCCACGCTGCTGGGCCTGCTGGGGCCTCGCCAGGGCGACCATGTACGCATCGGATTGTGAACGCATCGCGCCATGAACCCGGCGAGGGGCAAGGGCATCGAGCGGTGAACCAAGGGGATCGAGTTTCATGAGCGCAAACTTCACTTCCAGGATGACTCGTCCGGCGCTCCGACGCGGCCGCGATGCCACGGCATGGCTGCTGTGCGCGGCCCTGGGCCTGGCCCCCCTCGCCCCGGCCTGGGCCGCGCCGAGCACCGGCGCGCGCCAGGAGCGCGACGCGGGCGCGCGTCCGCCGATGACCATCGATCTGGTCAACGCCGAGATCTCCAGCGCCGTGCAGGCGGTGGCCGCGGCCACCGGTCGCAACTTCATCGTCGATCCCCGGGTGAAGGGCCGCATTTCGCTGCAGTTCAAGACCCCGGTGCCGCCGCAACAGGTCTACCTCGCGTTGCTCACCCAGCTTCGCCTGACCGGCTACGCGGTGGTCGAGCATGACGGCGTGTTCAAGGTGGTGCCCGAGGCCGACGCGCGCCTGCAGACCACGCCGGTGGGAGTGGGCAACACTTCCGCGCGCATCCCCGGCCGCGGCGACCAGGTGGTCACCCAGGTGTTCGAACTGCGCAACCAGGCCGCCAGCAACCTGCTGCCGGTACTGCGCCCGCTGATCTCGCCGAACAACACCATCAACGTCGACCCCGGCAGCAATGCGCTGGTGATCACCGATTACGCCGACAACCTGCGACGCCTGGCGCGCATCATCGCCGGCCTGGACATTCCCACGGGTAGCGAAGTCGACGTGGTGCCCCTGCACTACGCGGTGGCCTCCGATCTGGCCACGACCCTGGACAAGCTGATCTCGCTGCAGGGTTCCTCGGACAACTCGCGCGGCGTGCCCACGCGCGCGCAGGCGCCCAACACCGCCGGCGTCGCGACATCGTCGGGCATGCGCGCGGTGGTGGTGCCCGACACCAACAGCAACTCGCTGATCGTGCGCGCCAGCAACGGCGTGCAACTCATGCAGATCGAGCAGATGATCCGCAAGCTCGACCGCCCCGCCGAGAATAACGGCGACGACATCCACGTGGTCTACCTGCACAACGCCTCGGCCGCATCGCTGGCCAAGGTGCTGCAGGGCGCGCTGTCGAACTACAACACGGACAGCTCCGCGGGAGGCGGCTCCCTGCAGCAGGCGGCGAACCGCAGCCTGACGGGTGCGGCCTCGGGCGGGTCCTCCGGAACCGGCAGTTCCTCCTACGGCGGCTCCCTGTCGGGCGGCCTGGGCCAGGGCAGCGGCGGCGGCTCGGGGCTCGGCTCGGGCAACGAGCCGCAGTTCACGCCGACTCCCGAGGACCAGACCGTCGCGCTTCCCCAGGGCGGCGCGGTGTTCGCCGACGTCTCGATGAACGCGCTGATCATCAACGCGCCGCCACCGGTGTACCGCCAGCTCAAGGCGGTGATCGCCAAGCTCGACGTGCCTCGCGCGGAGGTCTACGTGCAGGCGCTGATCGTCGAGGTCAGCGCCAACAAGCTGGCGCAGCTTGGCGTGCAGTGGCAAACCGCCGCCGGCAGCGCGGGTGGCAACAACGCGGTGTTCGGCGGCACCAACTACAGCACGGGTGCCAATACCGCGCAAAACAACATCATCGCGTTGCAGACGGCCATCTCCAGCGGCAACGCCGGAACCGCGCTGAGCTCGGGCGCGGTAGCCCCGGCGGAAGGTCTGAACATCGGCATCCTGCACTCCATCGCGGGGGTCACGACCCTGGGCCTGCTGGCCAATTTCCTGGAGTCCAACGCCGACGCCAACATCCTGTCCCAGCCCAACCTGATGACCCTGGACAACGAGACCGCGCGCATCGTGGTGGGCCAGAACCTGCCCTTCGCCACCGGCTCGTACACCAACACCGGAAGCTCCAGCACGGTCAGCAACCCCTTCACGACCTACCAACGCCAGGACGTGGGCCTGATCCTGAAGATCCGGCCCCAGATCACCGCGGGCAACGTGCTCAAGCTCGACGTCTATACCGAGAACTCGACCGTGGTGCCCCCCACCGCGCAGCAGGCACAGTCGGGCACCTTCGTCACCAACACCCGCTCGCTGCAGACCTCGGTGCTGGTCAACAACGGCCAGACCATCGTGCTGGGCGGCCTGATGCAGAACTCGGTCACCGCCAACGACAACAAGATCCCGGGCCTGGGGGACATTCCGGTGCTGGGGCTGCTGTTCGGCGGGAAGTCGCACCAGGCCGTGAAAACCAACCTGATGGTGTTCCTGCGTCCCGTGATCGTGCGCAAGCCGACGGAGGCGGAGGATTTGTCCCGCAGCGACTATTCGAGCATGCAGTCCTTCGAACGCGGCGCGCAGCTGCCGCCGTCCTTCGGCCTGCCCGAGATGCCGGGCCCGATCCTGCCGGACCTCGGCCCGGCCGGACCGCTGCCGGGCAACCCCGAACCGGCGCCGTTGCCGCCCCCGGCGGCCGCGCCCGTGGTCAAGCCCTGAATCCGCGGAGCCTCCCATGTCCGCACGCTATCCGCTGCCCTACGCCTTCTGCCGCGACCAGGCGCTGCTGGCCGAGCGCGAGGGCGACGAGCTGACGCTGTGGATCAGCGAGTCCACGCGCGCCGCCGGCATGGCCGAGGTGCAGCGCCAGCACCGCGTGCGCGAGGTGCAGCGCGTCGCCCAGGATGAACTGCTCGAGCGCATCGGCGCGGCCTACGCGCAGCGCGACGGCAGCGCCGCCGAAGTGGTCAGCGAGGTCGAGGGCGACGTCGACCTGTCGCGCCTGCTGCAGGACCTCCCGGCGGTGGAGGACCTGCTGGAGACGGCCGACGACGCGCCGATCATCCGCATGCTCAACGCGCTGTTCACCCAGGCCGCGCGCGACGGCGCCAGCGACATCCACGTCGAGCCCTTCGAGACCTTCTCGGTGGTGCGCTTCCGCGTCGACGGCACGCTGCACGACGTGGTGCGCCCGAACAAGGCGCTGCACGCGGCGATGATCTCCCGGGTGAAGATCCTCGCGCAACTCGATATCGCCGAGAAGCGCCTGCCGCAGGACGGGCGCATCTCCCTGCGCATCGGCGGACGGGCGCTGGACGTGCGCGTGTCCACGCTGCCCTGCGCGCACGGCGAGCGCGCGGTGCTTCGCCTGCTGGACAAGTCGGCCGCGCGCCTGGACCTGCGCGCGGTCGGCATGTCGGCGCCCATGCTGGAGCGATTCGACGCGCTGGTACGCCATCCGCACGGACTGTTGCTGGTCACCGGCCCGACCGGCAGCGGCAAGACCACCACGCTGTATTCGACGCTGACGCGCCTGGACTCGGCCGAACTCAACATCATGACCGTGGAGGACCCGGTCGAGTACGACCTGCCGGGCATCGGGCAGACCCAGGTCAACCCGCGCATCGAGCTCAGCTTCGCGCGCGCGCTGCGCGCCATCCTGCGCCAGGACCCGGACATCGTGATGATCGGAGAGATCCGCGACTTCGAGACGGCGCAGATCGCCATCCAGGCCTCGCTGACCGGGCACCTGGTGCTGGCCACGCTGCACACCAACGATTCCCCGTCGGCCGTCACGCGCCTGATCGACATGGGGGTCGAGCCCTTCCTGCTCGCCTCCTCGCTGCTGGGCGTGCTGGCGCAACGCCTGGTGCGCATGCTGTGCGCGCAGTGCCGCAGGCCCTCGCCCGACGGCGAGGGCTTCGTGGCCGACGGCTGCCCGGCCTGCAACCAAACCGGCTACCGGGGTCGCACCGGCGTGTTCGAACTGCTGGAGGCCGACGACGCGCTGCGCGCCGCCGTGCACTCCGGCGCGGCCGAGGCCGAACTGCGCCGTCTCGCCACGGTCGCCGGCATGCGCAACATGCGCGAGGACGGCATGCGCTGGGTGCACTCGGGCCAGACCTCGCTGGCCGAACTGATGCGCGTCACGCGCGAGTAGTCCGGAGCCCTCCGCCATGCCCGCCTACCGTTTCGTCGCGCTGGACGCGGCCGCCGCCGAGCAGCGCGGCGTGCTGGAGGCCGACAGCGCGCGCGGCGCCCGCTCCCTGCTGCGCTCGCGCGGATTGATCCCGCTGCAGGTCGACGCCATCGCGGCCGAGAGCGCGACCGCGGGCACTCGACGCTTCGCGCGCCGACGCATGAACTCCCAGGAACTGGCGCTGCTGACCCGCCAGCTCTCGGGCCTGCTGGTGTCGGGCCTGCCGCTGGAGCGAGCGCTCGGCGCGCTGGCCGAGGACGCGGATCGGGCCGAGGTGGCCGACCTGCTGCAGGCGGTGAAAAGCGAGGTCGGCGGCGGGCACAGCCTCAGCGCGGCGCTGTCGCGCCACCCGCGCGAGTTCTCCGATGTGTATCGCGCGCTGGTGTCGGCCGGCGAGGACAGCGGCGACCTCGGCGCCGTGCTGGGCAGTCTGGCCGATTACCTGGAGAGCAGCCAGCAGCTGCGCTCCAAGCTGCTGCAGGCGGTGGCCTATCCGGTGATCGTGGTGCTGGTGGCCATCGCCGTGGTCACGCTGCTGCTGACCTACGTGGTGCCGCAGGTGGTCGGGGTGTTCCAGGGCGCGCACCAGAAACTGCCGCTGCTGACCGTGATGCTCATCGCGGTCAGCGGTTTCCTGCGCCATTGGGGCTGGCTGCTCGCGCTCGGGCTGGCCGGCACCGCCGTCGTGCTGCGCCAGGCGCTGCGCGTGCCCGGCCCGCGCGCCGCGGTACACGCGGCCGTGCTGCGGGTTCCGCAACTCGGGCGCCTGGTGCGCGGGCTCAACACGGCACGCTTCGCGTCCACGCTGGCCATTCTCAGCGGCGCCGGGGTGCCCATCCTGCGCGCGCTGCAGGCGGCCATCGACACCGTGTCCAACAGCGTGCTCAAGGCCGATGCGCAAGAGGCGCTGGCCCTGGTGCGCGAGGGCTCCTCGCTGGCCTCGGCGCTGGGCCTGCATCGGCGCTACCCGCCGGTGCTGATCACCTTCATCCGCCTGGGCGAGCAGACGGGCACGCTGCCCGAGATGCTGCAGCGCGCCGCCGCGCAGCACGCGCAGGAGGTGCAGCGCCGCGCCTTCACGCTGGTCACCATCCTGGAGCCGCTGCTGATCCTGGGCATGGGCCTGATGGTCATGACCATCGTGCTGGCGGTGATGCTGCCCATCATCCAGATGAACAACCTGGTGAAATGACCGCCATGGCCGACAGCCCCTTGCCCCTGCGCCCTCGCGTGGACCGTGCCCGCCTGGTCGCCGGCCTGAGCGCGCTCGTGCTGAGCGCGGCCTGCGCGGCCGTAGCCGTGCACTGGGGCCTGCGCATCTGGCGCGCGGCCCATGACCAGGCGCTGGCGCCCAGCGCGCCGCCCGACTGGAGCGCCGAAGCCGCGAGCGCCGTGCGCCTGTACCCGGCCCCGCGCGCCGTGGTGGCGTCGACGCGCTTTCGCCTGTGGGGGGTGATCGGCGGCGGGGCCCATGCCGGCGCCGCCCTCATCGGCATCGACGGCAAGGCGCCGCAGGCCTATCCCGCAGGCGCCCTGGTGTTGGACGGCGTGCGCCTGGTGGACACCGGCTTCGGCGAGGCCGTGCTGTCGCGCAACGGCGTGCGCGAGGTCCTGCAGACCCGTTCCGACGACGCGACGCCGACGGCACCGCAACCCGTGCCTGCGGGCGCGGCAGTGAACAACTCCTGGCCCGCCGAGGGCCGCTCGGTGCAGTCCGGCGCAGAGTCGGCCGCCGCCGAGGCCGCCGCGCTGCGCGGCGCGGCACAGCGCCCCGACTGACGCCCGCCCGCGGCGGGCACGACAATCGCAAGACCCGCCCCCCCCCGCGAGCGTGGGGGGAGGAGGCAACACCCCAGGCAGTGTCATCAAACCGTCTCGTGCAAAGCCTACAAATCGTGTCCGGCGCAACGCAATGCAACTTCGCGCCGCCGCTTGGCCACTTTCCACGAGGACAACCATGAAACGCAAAACCCTTGCCGCGCTTGTCGGCGCCAGCTTCCTGGCCTGCGCCGCCGCGCAGGCCGACCAGGGCCCCGTGCCCACCGGCGTTCCCCATCTGGACCATGTCTGGGTGATCATGATGGAAAACCAGCCCATGAGCGCCGAAGTGGGCAACCCCGACGTCCCCTACATCAACCAGCTCTACCGCAGCGCCAACGTCGCCACCAACTACTACGGCGTGGGCCACCCCAGCCTGACCAACTATCTGGAAGTGGTCGGCGGCTCCAACTTCGGCGTGCGCAGCGACAACATGCCCGACTGGCACGACGCCGCGTGCGCGCCCAACATCGCGACAGGCGTGCCCAACCTCGACGCCGCGGCGCCGCAGGGCCAGCCCACGGTGATCTGCCCCATCCACGGCTCGGGCGTCGACGCCGAGACCCCGGCCATCGACTACGTCAACGAGGTCTACCCGGTGGGCTCGGGCGTGCCCGGCAATCCCGCCACCGGTTCGTGGGACCTGGACGGCAAGGTGGGCTTCGCCGCCGCGCCGACGGTGGGCAAGACCATCGCCGAGCAGCTGATGCAGGCCGGCAAGTCCTGGAAGAGCTACCAGGAAGACCTGCCGCTGGCCGGTGCCGACAACGTGAACTACAGCGACGGCGTGTTCGTCAACGGCAACGACAGCGGCTCGCTGCTGAGCCAGCCGACGCCCGCGGGCACGATGGTCCAGCTGTACGCGGCCAAGCACAACCCCTTCGTCTATTTCCGCGACATCCAGGAAAGCTCGGCCCTGCGCGACAACATCGTCGGTTTCGACGGGTCCCGCGGTCTGTACGCCGACCTGCGCACCGGGCACGTGCCGAACTTCTCGTTCATCGCCCCCAACCAGTGCAATGACCAGCACGGCCGCGGCAACGCCGGCGCCGACTGCTCGGGCGCCGCGCTGATGTACCGCGGCGACGCGATGCTCAAGAAGCTCGTGCAGTCCATCCAGGCCTCGCCGGCCTGGGAGCACGGCCACAATGCCATCGTCGTCACCTGGGACGAGAACGACTACGGCGTCAACGAGCCCAACAAGGTGCTGACCCTGGTGATCAACAACCACCGTGCCCCGCGCGTGGTCGACAACACCTTCTACAGCCACTTCTCGCTGCTGCGCACCCTCGAAGGCGGCATGGGCCTGCCCTGCCTGAACCATGCCTGCGATGCCGGCACCGCCGTCATGACCCCGCTGTTCGCGGCCGGCGGCGCGCGCGATCACGACCGCGACCACGATCGCCGCTGAGCCCGGTGCGACGTCGGCGCGGTCGCGCCGGCGTCGTCCCCCGCATGCCCGTCCGGGCCTCCCCGATCGCGGGATCGAGGCGGCCCGCCTCTCAGGTAAGCTCGGCGCACTGTCAGAACCAGGTGCGCCAGCATGAGCCAGCCCGACCCTCCCGCCGCCGAAGCCGCCGTGCCGCCGGAAAAGCTGGTGGTGGCCATCTCCTCGCGCGCGCTGTTCGACTTCGAGGAAGAGAACCGGGTGTTCGAGACGGCCGACGACACCGCGTACATGCAGCTTCAGCTCGATCGCCTGGACGTGCCCGCATCCCCGGGCGTGGCCCTGCAGCTGGTGCGCAAGCTGCTCGCCTTCAACACCAGCGACACCGAGCGCGACCGCGTCGAGGTGGTCCTGCTTTCGCGCAACGATCCCGTGTCGGGCTTGCGAGTGTTCCGCTCGGCCCGGCACCACGCGACAGCCATCGAGCGCGGCGTGTTCACGCGCGGACGCCCGGCCTACCACTACCTGCACGCCCTCGGCGCGAAACTGTTCCTGTCGGCCAATACCGAGGACGTGCGTGCCGCGCTCGCGGCGGGCTTCCCGGCCGCGCAGGTGTATCCGCAGTCGGTGCGCGCCGGCGAGGCCCATCCGCATGAAGTGCGCATCGCCTTCGACGGCGACGCCGTGCTGTTCTCCGACGAGGCCGAGCGCGTGTACCAGCGCGAGGGCCTGCCCGGGTTCACGCGCCACGAGACCCGCAAGGCCGCGCTGCCTCTCCCCCCCGGGCCCTTCAAGCCCCTGCTGGAGGCCCTGCATCGACTGCAGCATGCGGCCAGCAGCGGCGCCACCGCCATGCGGTTGCGCACCGCGCTGGTCACCGCGCGCAGCTCGCCCGCGCACGAACGCGCGGTGCGCACCCTGATGGCCTGGAACATCGCCATCGACGAGGCCATGTTCCTCGGCGGCCTGGACAAGGGCCCGTTCCTGCGCGAATTCCAGCCCGACTTCTTCTTCGACGACCAGACCGGGCACGTCGAGTCCGCGGCGCGCCACGTGCCCGCCGGCCGGGTGCACTCGGGAGTGCACGACCAGGGGCCGGGCGGGAAACAGCGATAATCCGATCCATGCAAGCTTGGCACCCGCTCCCGCACGCTCCCGCGCAACCCGCGTGGCGCAGCGCCGTGGGGGAGGCCTGGCCCTGGCGCAAGCCAGCCGCCTGAACCAACCCCTCCCCCGCCTTGCCGCCCGCAACGGGCGGTTCCCCGGCGTGTCGCCCGGCGCGAATCCGCGGCCGGCCACACGCGGCGCAGACCACGGAGTGTCCCGCCATGCTGCTGATGATCGACAACTACGACAGTTTCACCTTCAACCTGGTGCAGTACCTGGGCGAACTCGACCAGGACGTGCGCACCGTGCGCAACGACGAGCTCACGACCGCCGACATCGAGCGTCTGGCTCCCGAGCGCATCGTCATCTCCCCCGGGCCCTGCTCGCCGGCCGAGGCCGGCATCAGCGTGGAGGTACTGCGTCATTTCGCCGGGCGCCTGCCCATCCTGGGCGTGTGCCTGGGTCACCAGGCGATCGCCGCCGCCTTCGGCGGGCGCGTGGTGCGCGCGCGCACCATCATGCACGGCAAGACCAGCCCCATCGAGCACGACGGGCGCGGCGTGTTCGCCGGCCTGCCCAGCCCCTACACGGTGGTGCGCTACCACTCGCTGGCCATCGAGGACGCGAGCCTGCCCGACTGCCTCGAGGTGTCGGCGCGCACGGCCGACGGCGAGATCATGGGCGTGCGCCACCGCGAGCACGCGATCGAGGGGGTGCAGTTCCACCCCGAGTCCATCGAGAGCGAGCACGGCCACCGCCTGCTGCGCAATTTTCTCGACATGCCGAATCGCTGAACGGGGGCCCGGACCATGACCATCTCCAACCAGGATGCGCTGGTGCGCGTCATCGAGCACCGCGAGATCTTCCACGACGAGATGCTCGCGCTGATGCGCCGCATCATGACCGGCGAGATGTCCCCGGTCATGATCGCCGCGCTGATCACCGGACTGCGGGTGAAAAAGGAAACCGTGGGCGAGATCGCCGCCGCCGCCATGGTGATGCGCGAATTCGCCACCAAGGTTCCGCTGCACGACACCGACCGCCTGGTCGACATCGTCGGAACCGGGGGCGACAGCGCGCACACCTTCAACATCTCCACCACCAGCATGTTCGTGGCCGCGGCCGCCGGCGCGCGCGTGGCCAAGCACGGCGGGCGCAGCGTCAGCTCCTCGTCCGGCTCGGCCGACGCCATCGAGGCCCTCGGCGGCGCCCTGAACCTGTCCCCCGAGCAGGTCGCGCAATGCCTGCAGCGCACCGGCATCGGCTTCATGTTCGCGCCCAACCACCACAGCGCGATGAAGCACGCCGCGCCGGTGCGCAAGGAACTCGGCGTGCGCACGCTGTTCAACATCCTGGGGCCGCTGACCAACCCGGCCGGCGCCCCCAACCAGTTGCTGGGGGTGTTCCACCCGGACCTGGTCGGCATCCTGGTGCGCGTGCTGCAACGCCTGGGCAGTCGCCACGTGCTGGTGGTGCACGGCACCGACGGCCTCGACGAGGTGTCGCTGTGCGCGCCCACACTGGTGGGCGAGCTGCGCGACGGCCAGTTGCGCGAGTACTCGGTCCATCCGAGCGATTACGGCCTGCAGGTCTGCGACCTGCGCGCGCTGCAGGTCACGTCGCCCGCCGAGTCGGTGCAGCGCATGCGCGAGGTGCTGGAGGACCGACCCGGCCCGGCGCGCGACGTGGTGCTGCTCAACGCCGGCTTCGCCCTGTACGCGGCCGACGTGGCGCCCAGCGTGGGCGAAGGCGTCGAGCTGGCCCGCAAGGCACTGGCCGGCGGCGCCGCGCGGGAAAGCATGCAGGCCTTCGTCGCCTGCACGCGCGAACTCGCCGGACTGTCCTGAACCGCCCCGCGCCCCCACCCGATGACCGACATCCTGCAACGCATCCTGGCCACCAAGGCCCGTGAAGTCGAGGCGGCGCGCGCCGCGCTGCCCCTGTCCGACCTCGAGGCCCGCGCGCGGGCTCGAGCCGACGCCCCCCGGGGCTTCGCAGCCGCGCTGCGCCGGCGCGTCGCCGCCGGGCTCCCTGCCGTGATCGCCGAGGTCAAGAAGGCCAGCCCCTCGAAGGGCCTGCTGCGCGCCGACTTCCGCCCGGCGGAGATCGCCGGCTCCTACGCCGCGCACGGTGCGGCCTGCCTGTCGGTGCTGACCGACCGCCAGTATTTCCAAGGCGCTCCCGAATATCTGCGTGCCGCGCGCGCCGCCTGCGACCTGCCGGTGCTGCGCAAGGACTTCCTGATCGACCCCTACCAGGTGTTCGAAGCCGCCGCGATGGGCGCCGACTGCGTGCTGCTGATCGCCGCCGCGCTGGACGACGCGCGCCTGGCCGAGTTGGAGGACTGCGCGACCGGCCTGGGCCTGGACGTGCTGGTGGAAGTGCACGACGGCGACGAACTCGAGCGCGCGCTGCGCCTGCGCACGCCGCTGCTGGGCATCAACAACCGCGATCTGCGCAGTTTCGAGACCCGGCTGGAGATCACCCTGGACCTGCTGCCGCGCATTCCCCCCGGGCGCCTGGTGGTGACCGAGAGCGGCATCTCCACCCCGACGGACGTGGCGCGCATGCGCCGGCAAGGCGTGCACGCCTTCCTGGTGGGCGAGGCCTTCATGCGCCGGGAAGACCCCGGCGCCGCGCTGGAGGACCTGTTCGGCGCCATCCCGGCTGATGCGCCGCAGCAGGGGAGTTGACAAATCGACCCGATGCCTTGAGAATTTTAGGTTCGCCTCGGAGGGGTGCCCGAGTGGCTAAAGGGGGCAGACTGTAAATCTGTTGGCTTACGCCTACGTTGGTTCGAATCCAACCTCCTCCACCAGGATCGAAGCCCGAGAAACCTGGAAGCACGCCCCGGATATGCGGGGCAGGCCCCAGGACGGCTCGGGAGAAGCAAAGGTTGAACGGTTTTCGCAGGGTTTCGGGGGTCGCCCGGCGCCGCGCCACCCAGCGCGGCGGGTGATCCGCAGAGCGGCACGAACAGGCAGCACAGGAAGGGACAGCCAGGCAGCAGCGATACGACAAGACCACGCCGGCAGGCGCGGTTCGCGCAAGCGGATTGCAGTCGCGGGAGTAGTTCAATGGTAGAACCTCAGCCTTCCAAGCTGATGGCGCGGGTTCGATTCCCGTCTCCCGCTCCATGCTCCCTCGCGCCAGCCCTGCCCCGGTCCCGTCGATTCGCCGTCCGTCCGATGTCCGTCCTGGTTGCCCGCTCCGGCGGGTCTCCCGAGGCACTCGCAAACCGGCAGGAACATGCCCATGTGGCTCAGTGGTAGAGCACTCCCTTGGTAAGGGAGAGGTCGCGGGTCCGATTCCCGCCATGGGCACCAGTTTTGTAGTTGATTCGCGGCATCCGTTTTCCAGGTCACGCCGTTTTCGAGTCTCAGGTTTCACCCTCACGGTTTTCAGGAGCATTCATCATGGCGAAGAGCAAATTCGAGCGGACCAAGCCCCATGTGAACGTGGGGACGATCGGACACGTGGACCACGGCAAGACGACGCTGACGGCGGCGATCACGACGGTGCTGTCGAACAAGTTCGGCGGCGAGGCCAAGGCGTACGACCAGATCGACGCGGCGCCGGAAGAGAAGGCGCGCGGGATCACCATCAACACGGCGCACGTGGAGTACGAGACGGCCAACCGTCACTACGCGCACGTGGACTGCCCGGGGCACGCGGACTACGTGAAGAACATGATCACGGGCGCGGCGCAGATGGACGGGGCGATCCTGGTGGTGTCGGCGGCCGACGGCCCGATGCCGCAGACGCGCGAGCACATCCTGCTGGCGCGCCAGGTGGGCGTTCCCTACATCATCGTGTTCCTGAACAAGTGCGACATGGTGGATGATGCGGAGCTGCTCGAGCTGGTGGAGATGGAAGTTCGCGAGCTGCTGAGCAAGTACGACTTTCCGGGCGACGACACGCCGATCGTCAAGGGTTCGGCCAAGCTGGCGCTCGAAGGCGACAAGGGCGAGCTGGGCGAGCAGGCGATCTTCAAGCTGGCCGAGGCGCTCGACAGCTACATCCCGACGCCCGAGCGCGCGGTGGACGGCGCGTTCCTGATGCCGGTGGAAGACGTGTTCTCGATCTCCGGTCGCGGCACGGTGGTGACCGGGCGCGTGGAGCGCGGGGTGATCAAGGTGGGCGAGGAAATCGAGATCGTCGGCCTGCGCGACACCCAGA
>JAJZUV010000016.1 GCA_021848345.1 Pseudomonadota bacterium
GCCAGATCGGCTCCAGCACCCGGGCGATTTCCTTCTTCCCGACTTCGGCCACGTTCATGGTGCCGATCACTGGAAACGCGTACGCGCGCAGGGTGTTGATCCATTGCGCCTTGTGCTTGTCATTCTTCCAGGAGCTGGTCTTGTCGACATGGCACGCCTCGGCGCACTGCTCGAACGTCTTGCGGCGCTCCATCTCAGCCGCGCGCTGCTTACGTTCGGTGTCGCGATGTTCGATCGGGTCGACACCATCATCGATCAGCTGGCGGTACTTTCGCGCACGATCCCGGGCTTCAGCCAGGGTCCAGTCAGCGAGCGGGCCGAGTCCCATGTCCCTGGTGCGCTTGTTCATAGTGAAGCGCAAAATCCACGACTTCGAACCGTAGTTGCTGATCTGAAGGTACAGGCCGCCGCCGTCGTGGTACATGCCCGGGGCTTTGAGCTTCTTCACCTCGAGGGCTGACAGTCGATCACGGGCGTTGCTCATGGGCAGGTCTCGGAAAAGCCGTAGTTCATCTACCCATGATTGTACCCATGCGTCGACCAGAGCTTGCCCGAGATCGCACGAGACGCGGAAACACAAAAATGGATCACGGAAACGCCCATTCTCCCTCTGAGAGCGGGCCGACGTGAGACGATCTGAGACTCTCGGAAACTTGGCGCGACTCTGTCCCCGGCGGCCCCTCTCTCCGCCAGGATTCCGATGCCCGCGCAAGCGGGCATCGTCGTTTCCGGGGCATGCGCGGCTTCGCGGATGGGCTCGTTCGGGCCGCGCCGCCGCGCCGTGCCCTCATGGCTCCTCGGGCAGCCTCCAGTCCGGGCGCGGGTAGTGGCAGGTGTAGCCCATCGGGTTGCGCACGAGGTAGTCCTGATGCTCGGCCTCCGCGGGCCAGAACGTGCCGGCGGGGCTGAGCTCGGTCACGATCCGGCCCGGCCACACACCGCTGGCGTCCATGCGCGCGATGAGCCGCCGCGCGGTCTCGCGCTGCTCCGGGCTCCCGTACAGGATCGCCGAGCGGTACGAACTCCCGAGGTCGTTGCCCTGGCGGTCGCGCGTGGTCGGGTCGTGAATCTGGAAAAACACCTGCAGGAGCTCGCGAAAGCTCAGGCGATTCGGGTCGAAGCGCACCTCGACCGCTTCGGCGTGCCGGCCGTGATTCCGATAGGTCGCATGGGCCGTGTCCCCTCCGCAGTAGCCCACCCGCGTGGACAGCACGCCGGGTACGCGGCGCAGCAGGTCCTGCATGCCCCAGAAGCAGCCTCCGGCCAGGATCGCGATCTGTTCCATCACTTGTTCTCCAACAGCGGCAGGTATGGCTCGTAACCCTGCGCGGCCATCTCCGCGCGGGGAATGAAGCGCAGCGACGCCGAGTTGATGCAATAGCGCAGGCCCCCACGCTCTGGTGGCCCGTCGTCGAACACGTGGCCGAGGTGGCTGTCGGCATCGGCCGAGCGCACTTCGGTGCGGATCATGCCGAAACTGGTGTCGCGATGCTCCTGGATGCGCCCCGCTTCGATCGGCCGGCTGAAGCTCGGCCATCCGCATCCACTGTCGAATTTGTCGGTCGAGGCGAACAGCGGTTCGCCCGACACGACGTCGACGTAGATGCCGGGCTCGCGCTGATGCAGGTAGGCGCCGGTGCCGGGCGGCTCGGTCGCCGCCTGCTGGGCGCCCCCAGGGCCGGGCTGCGCCCCGCCCGCCCCCCGTGGGGGACGAGAAAACTTGGGGCGGCCCTGCGTTTGCTCGTGGGTCACGCGCCGTGCCATGGGGTCGAGGGCCGCGATGGCTTCGGGGCGGACGGGGTAGTGCTTCATGCTGGTCTCCTGGCGGGGCGCGAGATCCGCGCCGACCCTCCTTGGTCGGGCTTCGGCGCGATTCCTGACTCGCTCGCGCTTCCCGACACGCCCGGTGGCTATCGGAGGCATTGAATCAATCAAATTGTTTGTGGGTGACCATCGGCCTAAGCTATTCAACAGGTTCTGGCTTCGCTGGTTCCGCGGCGATCCGGCCGCACGCAGAGCTTGTGCTTCTGGCGCGATGCCGGACAAGAATTGCGCAACCACCCAACTACCGCAGGAGAGGACGATGGATCAGAAGACGGCGAGTTCCGGGAAGTGTCCGGTCATGCATGGCGGTGCGACCGAGACCGGCATGTCCAACGTGGATTGGTGGCCCAAGGCCCTGAATCTGGACATCCTGCATCAGCATGACCGCAAGACCGACCCGATGGGGCCGGACTTCGACTACCGCGAGGCGGTGAAGGGCCTGGACTTCGCGGCCCTGAAAAAGGACCTGCATGCGCTGATGACCGACAGCCAGCCCTGGTGGCCGGCCGACTGGGGCCACTACGGCGGCCTGTTCATCCGCATGGCCTGGCACGCCGCCGGCACCTATCGCACGGCCGACGGACGCGGCGGCGCGGGAACCGGCAACCAGCGTTTCGCGCCGCTGAATTCCTGGCCCGACAACGGCAACCTGGACAAGGCGCGGCGTCTGCTGTGGCCGATCAAGAAAAAGTACGGCAACAAGATCAGCTGGGCCGACCTGATCGTGCTGGCCGGCACCGTCGCCTATGAGTCCATGGGCCTGAAGACTTTCGGTTTCGGCTTCGGGCGCGAGGACATCTGGCACCCGGAGAAGGACGTGTACTGGGGCGCCGAGCGTGAATGGCTGGCGCCGAGCGACGCGCGCTACGCCTCGGTGGACGATGCCTCCACGCTGGAGAACCCGCTGGCGGCGGTGCAGATGGGCCTGATCTACGTGAACCCCGAAGGGGTCAACGGCAAGCCCGATCCACTGAAGACGGCCGCGCAGGTGCGCGAGACCTTCGCGCGCATGGCGATGAACGACGAGGAAACGGTGGCGCTTACCGCCGGCGGCCACACGGTGGGCAAGGCCCACGGCAACGGCGACGCCAAGCGCCTGGGGCCGGCGCCCGAGGGCGGCGAGCTGGAGGACCAGGGGCTGGGCTGGCTGAACAAGAGCACGCGCGGGGTCGGTCGCGACGCCGTCACCAGCGGCATCGAGGGCGCCTGGACCACCCACCCGACGCGCTGGGACAACGGCTATTTCGCGATGCTGCTGGGGCATGACTGGCAGCTGAGCAAGAGCCCGGCCGGCGCCTGGCAGTGGGAGCCGGTGGACATCCGCGAGCAGGACATGCCGGTGGACGTGGAGGATCCGTCCATCCGCCGCAAGCCCATCATGACCGACGCGGACATGGCCATGAAGATGGATCCGGCGTACCGCGCGATCTCCGAGCGCTTCCAGCGCGATCCGGACTACTTCTCGGAAGTCTTCGCGCGCGCCTGGTTCAAGCTGACCCATCGCGACATGGGGCCGAAGGCGCGTTACCTGGGGCCGGACGTGCCGGCGCAGGACCTGATCTGGCAGGACCCGGTGCCCGCCGGGCGCCGCGACTACGACGTGGCGGCGGTGAAGCAGCGCATCGCCGAGGCGCGCCTGAGCATCGCCGACATGGTGGCCACCGCCTGGGACAGCGCGCGCACCTTCCGCGCCTCCGACATGCGCGGAGGCGCCAACGGGGCGCGCATCCGCCTGGCACCGCAGAAGGACTGGAAGGGCAACGAGCCGGAACGCCTGGCACGGGTGCTCGGGGTGCTCGAAGGCATCGCGGCGGACACCGGAGCCAGCTTGGCCGACGTCATCGTCCTGGCGGGCAACGTGGGCATCGAGCAGGCGGCGCGGGCTGGCGGCTTCGACATCGAGGTGCCCTTCGCACCGGGGCGCGGAGACGCCACCCAGGAGATGACCGACGTGGAGTCCTTCGCGGTGCTGGAGCCGCTGCACGACGGTTTCCGCAACTGGCTGAAAAAGGACTACGCGGTCAGCGCCGAGGAACTGCTGCTGGACCGGGCGCAGCTGATGGGCCTGACGGCGCCCGAGATGACCGTGCTGGTCGGCGGCCTGCGGGTGCTGGGCGCCAACCACGGCGGCCTCCGGCACGGCGTGTTCACCGAGCGTGTGGGCGTGCTGGGCAACGACTTCTTCGTCAACCTGACCGACATGTCCAACACCTGGACTCCCGCCCGCGACGGCCTGTACCAGATCCGCGACCGCAGCAGCGGGGCGCTGAAATGGACGGCCACCCGCGTGGATCTGGTGTTCGGCTCGAACTCGGTGCTGCGCTCCTACGCCGAGGTCTACGCGCAGGACGACAACCGCGAGAAGTTCGTGCGCGACTTCGTCGCGGCCTGGACCAAGGTGATGAACGCCGACCGCTTCGATCTCGGCTGATCGGGGCCGGCGCGGGCTCGGCCAGGCCGGCAGGGCTAGCATGGGGTTTTCCGTCGGAGACCCCATGCATTTCCTTGCCCTCGCCGTGTGTTTCAGCGTCGCCGTTTCCTGGTGGTTGCGCCAGGCGCCCGCGTGGCGCCTGGATCTCGGGCAGATGGTGTGGTGGAACTATGCCACCGCCTCGCTGCTGTGCCTGTGGTTGCTGCACCCGCGCATGGACGCGGCCAGCCTGTCGCGCATGCCCTGGGGCATCGCGCTGGCGCTGGGGGTGGTGTTGCCGGGCCTGTTCGTGATCATGGGGCGGGCCGTGCAGAGCGCCGGCATCGTGCGCGCCGACATCGCGCAGCGCCTGTCGCTGATGTTGTCCCTGGGGGCCGCCTTCACCCTGTTCGGCCAGCGCATCGACGCCTGGCAGCTGCTGGGCATCGCACTCGGCCTGCTCGCCATGCTGGCGATGCTGGCGCGGCCGGCCGCGCGCGCCCTGCGCGGCGACGCGGCCGCATGGCTGCTGGCGGTGTGGTTCGGCTACGCGCTGGTCGACGTGCTGCTCAAGCTGCTGGCGCTGCGCGGCGCGGACTTCGGCACCGCGCTGCAGAGCAGTTTCGTGCTGGCCTTCGCGTGCATGGGGGCGGCGCAGCTGCTGCGCCTGGCGCGCGGCACGCGCCTGGACTGGCGCAGCCTGGGCGGGGGCATCGTGCTGGGCCTGCTCAACTTCGCCAACATCGACCTGTACATACGCGCGCACCAGAGCCTGAGCGCCAATCCGGCGGTGGTGTTCGCGGGCATGAACCTGGGCGTGGTGGCCTTGAGCGCCGTCGTGGGCATGCTCTGGCTGCGCGAGCCGACCAGCAAGGTCAACCGCGCCGGCATCGTGCTGGCGGGCCTGGCCATCGCCGCGCTGACCCGCGCGGCCGCCTGAGGCGCGGGAACGCCCTGCGCAGCGCTGTCGCCGGTCGACAGACGCATGGACTGCCGGGGTCGCGCGCCGGCTCAGCCGGCGGCCTGGTCGGGCTGCGCGCTGGCGAGCTGGCGCCCGAGGTAGGTGACGGGGCCGGTGGGCTGCCCGCTGGGCGAGCCGCCCTGTGGCTCGACGCTGATGGCGAAGCCCTTGGCCCGCACCGCCGCCTCGACCAGCGCGGGCGGCATGGGCATGTGCTCGGTGCCTTGCAGGCGGACCACGCCGGCCGCGATGGGCTTGCCCTGGCGCGGCAGCACCCAGAGTTCGAAGGACTTGCCGGGCGGGGCCGTCTGCGCGCCCACCGCGGTCAGCGCTGCCCGGTTGCCGCGGACCTGCAGCACCGCGGCGTGGCCGTCGGGGCCGTCGAGCACCGCCACCAGCTGTGGCGCTACCGGGGCCTGCCCCGAGCCGCGGATCAGCAGCGCCACCAGCAGCGCCAGCGAGACGGCCGCGGTGGCGCCCAGGCCCAGCGCCAGGCCGCGCCAGGCGCGCAGGCCCCAGCCGAGCACGCCGCCGGCGACCGGGGCCACGGGTCTCGCGGTCGCGGAGGAGGAGTCCGTACCCATGGAAGCATCGAGGCGTCGCTGCACCGCGGGCCAGACCGCGTCGGGGGTGTGCCGGGGCAGCAGCGCCTGGTCCAGGCGCTGGCGCCAGTGCTCGTGCGCACGGGTCAGATCGGGACGCTCGGCCAGCAGGGCTTCGTAGCGCCGGCGCGCGCCCGCACCCATGCCGCCGGTGAGGTAGTCGGCGGCCAGGCGCTCCAGCAGTTCGGGGTGGCGTTCGAGGTTCATGGGGTCGCCCCCCGCGCCAGGCAGTCGCGCAATGCCAGCACCGAGCGCCGGATCACCGTCTTCACGGTGCCCAGGGCCATGCCGAAGCGCTCGGAGAGTTCGGAGTGGCTCAGGCCAAGCACGTAGGACTCGGTCAGCAGCTCGCGCTGGCGCGGCTGCAACTGGTCGAAGCAGCGGCGCACCTGACCCTGCGCCAGGCTGGCCTCCAGGCGTTGCTCGGGATTGGGCGCGGGGTCGGCGTACTCCACCGCGTCGGGCAGTTCGTCCAGGCTGTCGGCGAGGTCGCGGCGCTGCGCGCGCAGGCGGTCGCGGCAGGTGTTGCGCACCACGGCGGCCAGCCAGGCCTCGGCGGCGCCTGCCGAGGGGCGGTAGCTGGCGGCCTGGTGCCAGACCTTCACGTAGGCGTCCTGCATGGCGTCCTCGGCCTGAGCGGCATCGCGCAGCAGGCGCAGACAGATGGCCCAGGCGCGGCGGCGCGTGGCTTCGTACAACTGCGAGAAGGCCTCGCGGTCGCCGAGTGCGGTGAAGGCCAGGAGTTTTTCCAGGTCAGGCATGCCATGCGGCGCGGTGCGCGGTCGCGCGCGGCGGAGCGCCGTGCGCGCAGCGCCAGGGGCGGCCGGGATCGCCCTTGGCGCCACGCATCTTAGCCGCTGGCGTGCGCGGGTTCAGGCGATGAACGCCGCCGGCACCGGGTTCTCGCCCAGCGCGTTGAGCAGGATGGCCCAGTGCATGGTCTCGTCGCCGAGGATGCTGGCGGCCGCCTTGGCCAGCGCGCGGTTGTGGAACTGCGGCACCGTGCCCAGGTAGGCGCTGGCGGCGCCTTTTTCCAGGCCGGCGGCGAAGCGCAGCACGTCGGCCTGGTTCTTCAGCTTGTCGGTGGGGAAGTGGTAGTCGGCGGGCTTGCCGGCGGCCACCGGCTTGCCGCCCAGCTTGGAGATGGTGGCTTCCAGGATGCCGGCATGCGCCTTGTGCTGGCCCTGGAATTCCACGGCCACGGCCAGCACCGGCTTTTGCAGCAGCCCGGATTCGGCGCCCACCTGGTAGGCGGCGATGGCCTGGTATTCCAGGCCGAGGGCGACGTTGAGCATGTCCACGTCGCTTTGCGTGGACATGGAGGCGGCGAAGCTGCGAGCGGGCAGCGCCAGCGCCGAGGCGGCGCCGATCCCGGCCGCGAACAGGCCGCCGCGCTTGAACCAGTCGCGGCGGTCGAGGGAGAGAGTCGTGCGGTCGTCGGAGGTGTTCATGGGATGCTCCTGCTGTTGGGGTTGTCGTGCGGGGTTGTCGTGCAAGGCGGGCGCCTTTCGGCGACCCTCCCGTGGGGACTTACGCGGGCAGCGGCGAATCGGATTCAAACGCCTGTCATGCAACCGGCGCATGCTGCGCGCCGGGAGGTTCCGCGATGTCCGACACGCTGCTCAACCTGCGCCTGGCTGGCGCCTTGCTGCTGGCGCAGGTGCTGAGCCTGCTGGCGCTGCCGCTGTGGGTGCGGGCGTGGCCGGCGGCCGGCTGCCTGCTGCTGGTGCCGGTGGCGCTGACCCTGCCGCTGTGGGCCCTGATGCACGAATGCATGCACGGCAGCTTCGGCCTGGGCGCGCGCGGCGAGCAACTCGTCGGGCGCGCGCTGGGCGTGGCCTTCGGCGCGCCCTATCGCGCGCTGCGCCTGGGGCATCTGCTGCATCACCGCTACAACCGCACCGAGCTGGACGCCAGCGACAGCTGGGATCCGCGCGGCCGCCGCCGCGTGGCGGCCTTCGCCGGCTATTACGCGCGCCTGCTCGGCGGCTTGTACCTGGTGGAAGTCGTGGGTGGGCTGGCGGCCTGGCTGCCGCGCGGCCTGCTGCTGCGCCTGGCCCGGCGCGCGTCGGCGCGCGACAGCCTGGGCGCGCGCATGCTGCGCGTGCTCACCCAGCCGGCGGCCTTGCACGAGTTGCGCATCGACGCGGCCTGCGTGATCGTGCTGTGGACGGCCGCCGGGCTGGCCTGGGGGCCGCACGCCTGGATGCTGCTGCCGGCCTGGCTGGCGCGCGCGCTGCTGGTGTCCCTGCACGACAACCTCTACCACTACGGCTGTCCGCTGGGCGGGGACGACGCCTGGAGCCTGCGCCTGCCGCGCCCCCTGGCGCTGGCCATGCTGCACTTCAACCACCACGCCACCCACCATCGCCACCCGCGCCTGGGCTGGCGGCACTTGCCGCGCCAGGCGCGGCTCGACGGACGCGCCCCGGACGCCGCCTGGGGCGGCATGCTGCTGCGCCAGTTGCGCGGGCCGCTGCCCCTGTGTGCCCCGGAGCGGGCCTGAGTCCCGGCCGGCGCCCGCTCAGTGCTGCGGCAGGTCGAACACCAGCACCTCGGCGCCTTCGCCATGGCGCAGATGCAGCGCGTCGGCGTGGCGCAGCATCAGCGCATCGCCGGCATGCAGTTCCACCGCATTGGCGTGCAGGGTGCCGCGCACCAGGTGCACGTAGGCCAGGCGGGCCGGGTCGAGGGCCAGTTCGGCCTGTTCGTCGCCGTCGAACAGCCCGGCATACAGGCTCGCATCCTGGTGCATGCGCAGCGCGCCGTCCCGAGCCTGGCCGTCGACGATGCGGCACAGGCGGCCGCGGCGAGCGTCGGCCGGAAAGTGTTTCTGCTCGTATCCGGGGGCGATGCCGCCGGACGACGGCTGGATCCAGATCTGCAGGAAATGCACCTGCCGGGTGTTGGAGGGGTTGAACTCGCTGTGCAGCACGCCGGTGCCGGCGCTCATGCGCTGCACGTCGCCGGGGCGCAGCGTGGAGCCGTTGCCCAGCGAGTCCTGGTGCGCGAGTTCGCCCTCGAGCACGTAGCTGATGATTTCCATGTCGCGGTGTCCGTGCTCGCCGAAGCCGGCGCCGGGCTGGACGCGGTCCTCGTTGATCACCCGCAGCGGGCCGAACTCGATGTGGTTCGGGTCGTAGTAGGACGCGAAGCTGAAGCTGTGGAACGATTCCAGCCACCCGTGACTGGCGTGTCCTCGTTGGTCGGACCTGCGGATTTGCTGAAGCATGGTTTGGCTCGGGGGTGGGTGACGAATCCAGGATGCGGGGTCGTGCGTACACGTTTGTGCGGTCGCGCGCGCGTGGCCGTTAACTGAACAATAATCGAAATCCCACCCGGAAAAACCAAGAAGGCCCCCGAAGGGGCCGTAGCCGAGGCCCGTCCCGATGCGTCATCCCGTCTCGCTGCGCAGCATCGCGCTTGCCGATCCCGACCCCCAGCATCTGCGCGAGCGGGTGCTGGCCGACTTCCACGCCAGCTTCGACCGCTACGAAAGCCTGTTCGAGGTGCTGCGGGGCGAGCAGGCCTACACGGTCAAGCCGATCCCGCTGCGCCACCCGCTGATCTTCTACTACGGACACACGGCGACCTTTTTCATCAACAAGCTGGTGCTTGCCGGCGTGTTGCAGCAGCGCATCGACCCGCGCCTGGAGTCGATGTTCGCGGTGGGCGTGGACGAGATGAGCTGGGACGACCTGGACGAGGCCCACTACGACTGGCCGACGTCGGCCGAGGTGCGCGCCTATCGCGACCGCGTGCGCCAGACCGTGGACCGGGTGATCCGCGAGCTGCCGCTCGCCTCGCCGATCGCCTGGGACAGCCCCTGGTGGGTGATTCTCATGGGCATCGAGCACGAGCGCATCCACCTGGAGACCTCCTCGGTGCTGATGCGTCAGCACCGGCTGGAATTCGTGCGCCCGCATCCGGACTGGCAGCCCTGCCCCGACCGCGGCGAGGCGCCGCGCAACGAACTGCTGCCGGTGGCCGCGGCGAGTTTTCGCCTGGGCCGCGACCGCGAGGACCCCGGCTATTACGGCTGGGACAACGAGTTCGGCGATCGCGCGGCGAACACCGCGCCCTTCCAGGCGGCACGCCATCTGGTGAGCAACCGGGAGTTCCTGGAGTTCGTCGAGGCCGGAGGCTACGCCGACGACTCGCTGTGGAGCGAGGAGGGCGCGGCCTGGAAGGCCTTCGCGAAGGCGCGGCACCCGAGCTTCTGGCTGCGCGGCGACTCGGGGTGGCGCCTGCGCCTGATGTGCGAGGTGGTGGACATGCCGTGGAACTGGCCGGTGGAGACCAATTTCCACGAGGCGCAAGCCTTCTGCAACTGGAAGGCACGCCGCGACGGGCTGCCGGTGCGCCTGCCCAGCGAGGACGAATGGCAT
Source organism: Pseudomonadota bacterium (assembly GCA_021848345.1). Classification (GTDB taxonomy): domain Bacteria; phylum Pseudomonadota; class Gammaproteobacteria; order Burkholderiales; family Burkholderiaceae_C; genus Thiomonas_A. Next base: position 10,186 of record JAJZUV010000016.1, read on the forward strand.
GCGCTGCGCCACGCCGCGGGCATCGGCGACGCTCCGCAGCCGAGCCCGGCCCCGGCGAACCTGGAACTCGACCACTGGGCCTCGTCCTGTCCGGTGGATCGCTTCGCCCACGGCGACTTTTTCGACGTGGTGGGCAACGTCTGGCAGTGGCTGGACACGCCCACCTACCCGTTCCCGGGTTTCCAGGTGCACCCGATCTACGACGACTTCACCACGCCCACCTTCGACCAGCGCCACAACCTGATCAAGGGGGGCTCGTGGGTGTCGTGCGGAAACCAGGCGCTGCCGGTCTCGCGCTATGCCTTCCGCAGGCACTTTTTCCAGCACGCGGGATTTCGCTACGTCGTGGGCGAGCGTCCGGCGGCGCCGACGGGCTCGATGTACGAGACCGATGCGCTGGTGTCCCAGTACTGCGAGTTCCATTGGGGGGCCGAGCCCTTCGGAGTCCCCAATTTCCCGCGCAAGCTGGCCGAGGTCGCCGTGGCCGCGATGCAGGGGCGGCCGATGCGCCGGGCGCTCGATCTGGGCTGCGCCACGGGGCGTGCCAGTTTCGAGCTGGCGCGCCATTTCGAGCAGGTGGTGGGCATCGACTTCTCCGCCCGGTTCATCGGCGTGGGCACCCAACTGGCCGAACAGGGGCGCATCCGCTACCAGCTGCCCGACGAGGGCGAACTGGTGTCTTATCACGAGCGCACGCTGCGCGAGTACGGCCTGCAGGATGTGGCCGGCCGCGTCGAGTTCGTGCAGGGCGACGCCTGCAACCTCAAGCCGATGTTCACCGGCTTCGATCTCGTGCTGGCGGCCAACCTGATCGACCGCCTGTACAGCCCCGCGCGCTTCCTGCGCGAGGTGCACCGGCGCATCGTTCCCGGCGGCCTGCTGGTGATCACCTCGCCCTATACCTGGCTGGAGGAGCACACACGACGCGAGGAATGGGTGGGGGGCTTCAAGAAGGACGGAGAGAATTTCACCACCCTGGACGGCCTGGACCTGATGTTGGGCGAGTATTTCGAGCGCGTGGGCGAACCGCTGCAGGTGCCTTTCGTGATTCGCGAGACACGGCGCAAGTTCCAGCACACCATCTCCGAGCTCACCATCTGGCGACTGCGCTGAAACGGCGCTTCGGAGGGCGGGGCCGCGAATTCGTACACTGTGGCCGCCGCAGCCCCCACGACGCCGGATGAAGCACCTGCTCGAAGACCTGTTCTCGGAAAGGCACCGCCTGACCGCGCGACGCCGCGCAATGACGGTGTTGCACGAGGTTTGCCGCAACCACGAAAGGCTGAACCTGTTCGCCGACGGTGCGCCGCGCGAGATGCCCTCCATCCTGCTCGACGTGGACGAGGACGCCGAGACCGTGATGTTCGACATCCCGCCCGAAGTGGAGGGGGTGCAGTGGGACCGCAGCGACCCGGTGCTGGCGGTGGCGCGCTACGAGGGGGTGTTCGTCGGCTTCGAACTCGACGACATCGAGACCGTGCCCTGGAACGGTACCCAGGCCCTGCGGGCGGCGCTGCCGCCGCGGGTGTATTACCTGCAGCGGCGCCATTATTTCCGGGTTCCCGTGGCCACCGGCGACGTCAGCGCCGTGGTGCTGGTGCGCCAGGGCGCGGCGGCCATCAACGGGCGCTGCCACGACATCAGCGCCGGCGGCATGCGCGTGCTGGTCAACCCGGTGGCCGGCGATTTCGCGCTGCGCTCCGGCGAGCGCCTGCAGGAACTGCGCTTTCAGCTCAGGGGCACCGCGCTGCAGACGGCGGCTCGCATCCAGCACGTGGACCAGCCGGTGCAATTGCCCAACGGAAGGAGCCTGGTGCCGCTGGGCCTGGAGTTCTGCGACAAGAGCTTCGCCTTCGACCAGGCGGTGGTGTTGTACGTGCAGCAGCGCGACCGCGACCTGCTCGCCGGGCGCTCCTGAGCGCGTCCGGGCCGCGCCCGGATGTGGGGAATTTGTCAAATCGCGGGGGGAATCATGCCCCTTGGGGCATGTCCCCGGTCGGCGGGGCGCCGATTCACGGCACAATCACGGCACAATCACGCCATTTGAACGACGGGTCCCTCGCGCAGGGGCGCAGGGCGGCGCCTCCGCGGGGGCGGCCGCCGCAGCGCGGGGCCCGCAGAGCCACGAAGTTCCGCATTCCCGGTGTACCAGCGCCCGCCCATGTCTTCCGAGCCGTCCCGCCAACGCCAGTGGCTCGAGTTCGCCACCTCCATCCTGCGCGAACTCGTGGCCGGGCATGCGCCGTCCGCGCTCGCGCAGCGCCTGTGCAGGCTGGCCGAGAGTCATGCGCCGGGGCGCGTGGCCAGCATCATGGTGCTGGGCGAGGATCGCCGCCTGTACGTGTTCGCGGCCCCCGGCGCGCCGCCCGCGCTGCTGGCCGAGCTCGAGGGGTTGCATCCCGGGCAGGGCAGCGGCTCCTGCGGCAACGCCGCGCTGCACGAGCAGCCGGTGCTGGTCGACGACATCGCCTCCGACACGCGCTGGGAAGACCTGCGCGCGTCGGCGCAGCGCTGGAACCTGGGTTCCTGCCATTCCTATCCCGTCTGGCACGACGGCGAGCTGATCGGCACCTTCGCGTTGACCGCCACCGCCGCCGGGCCCGCGGCCGCCGAGGAACTGGAATTGCTGGAGTTCGCGGCGACCATGGCCGGCACGCTGCTGGGCTTCGAGCGCCTGCGCAGGCGCGGCGAGCGCGAGCAGGCCCTGCACGCCGCGATGCTGGACAACGCGCTGGTGGGCATGGCCCTGCTGCGCGGGCGCACCATTCGCGCGGCCAACGCCACGCTGGCCCAGATGCTCGGGTATGCCGACGCGCAGGATCTGGTCGGGCGCGGCGTGGACGAGCTGTACGCCGCCACGGGCGAGTTCGCGCGCTGGCGCCAGCAGCTCGAAGGGCCGCTGCGCGACGTCGGCCAGGCGCGCGCCGAGGTCTGCGTGCGGCGCGTGGACGGCGAGACGGCCTGGTGGGAGATCGCCGGCCGCCGCGTCGAGCACGACCACGGCGACTTCGATTCCGTCTGGTCGGCGGTGGACATCACGCAGCGGCGCCAGGCGCAGGAGCGCCTGCGCTGGCAGGCGCGCCACGATGCGCTGACCCAGTTGCCCAACCGATTCGGGCTGGATCACTTCCTGCAGCGCGAACTCGAGCAGGTGGCGCAGGACGGCTCGCGCCTGGCGCTGGGCTGGCTGGACCTGGACGACTTCGCCGGGGTCAACGAACGCTGGGGACACCTTGTGGGCGACGCCGTGCTGCGCCAGGTGGCGCAGCGCCTGAGCGGCGCGCTGGGCCCGCGCGACCTGCTCGCGCGCATCGGCGGCGATGAATTCGTGCTGGTGCTCAACCGCGTGGAGGGGCCCGAGCAGCTGGAGCAGCGCCTGCAGCCCTTCGAGCAGGCCATGCAGGCCGAGTTCGGCACCGGCTCCTCGGCGTTGCGCCTGGGCATGAGCCTGGGCCTGGCCATGTTCCCCGACGACGAGACCAGCGTGGACGGGCTGCTGCGTCAGGCCGACGCCGCGCTGCTGAGCTGCAAGATGCGCAAGGCCGAGCGCGACAACTGGTGGCTGCGCTGGGGCGAGCCGATGCGCGGCGAGCTCTCCGCGCTGGCAGCCGCGCGCGCGCCGCAGGCCTACGGCGAGGCCGCCGCGCAGCTGCTGGCCGAAGCGCGTTCGCAGGGCCTGGGGCTGGACGAGGCGCTGCTGCGGGCCTATTTCGCGCGGCTCCACGAGGACGCCCGGACCGCCGCCGCGCTCGATGCGCTGGACGGCGACACGCGCGCGACGCTGCGCGAGCGCGAAACCGCCCAACTGCGCGCTCTGCTCGAGCCCGAGGCCATCGAGCACGAGCGCGGCGACGCTGCGACGCGCGCCGGGCGCAGGCACGCGCTGGTGGGCGTGGCCTCGGCCGCGCTGACCCGCGCGCTGTTCGGCCTGCACCACGAACTGGCCGAGCACATCGGGCAGCTGCCGATGCACAGCCTGCGTCGGCTGCAATTGCTGGACGTGCTCGCGCAGCGGGTCAGCCGCGAACTCGAGCAGCGCATCCTGGGCGCCGACGAGGTCACGCGGGCCTACCGCGAATGGGCCACGCAGGCGCTGGGGGATCTGGAGCGCTTCGGCGTGTGGGCGGATTTCGTCCATCACGCCGGGCGCGCGCTGGAAAGCCTGCCGGGCATCGTCGGCGTGGCGCTGGCGCGCCCGCGCGAGGACGGCCGCTTCGTGTTCGAGTATCACAGCACGACCCTGCAGGCGCTGGTGGACGTGGGTGCCGAGGTCGGCGGCGACGGCACCCTGGCGCGCTGCTGGATGCAGGGGCGGGTGCAGATGACCGTGGTGCACGCGCTCGATGCCTCGGTGGCGCGCTGGCACGCCGCGGCCGCCGCCGCCGGGGTGCGCAGCAGCGCGGCCATCCCGGTGCTCGACGCGCACGGCCGGCCGGTGGCCGTGGTGGCGTTGTTCGCGCGCAACCCCGGCCAGTTCGGACCTCAGGCGGTGGGGCCGTGGCTGGACACCGTGATGCAGATCTTCCGCCAGGCCTGGGCGCGCTTCGAGGCCGCCGCGCTGATGCTGCCGATGCCCGGCGCGGCCATGGCGCGCTCGCGCGAGCTGATCGGGGCACAGAAGGTGTGCATGCTGTACCAGCCGATCATCGACCTGCGCGACGGCGCCTGCACCAAGGTGGAGGCCCTGGCCCGCCTGTGCGACGGCGAGCGCCTGCGCACGCCCGACGAATTCCTGCCCGCCTGCGGCAGCGTGGAACTGGGCCAGCTGTTCAGCCAGGGTCTTTCCCAGGTGCTGCGTCAGCTCGGCGACTGGGAGCGCGAGGGGCTGCGCGTCGACGCCTCGATCAACCTGCCGCCCAGCGTGTTGCGCCAGCGCGACTTGTGCGCGGTGGTGGAGCGCGAACTGCTGGCGCACGGCGTCGAGCCGTCGCGCCTGACCTTCGAGCTGCTGGAGACCGAGCAGTGGATCGGCGACTCGAGCATCGACCGCACCGTGGAGTCGCTCAAGGTGCTGGGCACCCGCATGGCCATGGACGACATGGGCGCCGGGCATTCCACGCTGCTGCGCCTGCGCCAGCTGCAGTTCGACCTGGTGAAGATCGATCGCGAACTGGTGCGCGACATGCCGTCCCATCCGCAGGCGGTGGCGGCGATCGTCGGCGGCCTCACCGATCTCATGCACCGGCTCGGCCTGGCCGTGGTGGTCGAGGGGCTGGAAACGCCCGAACTGGTGCGCCTGGCCACCGAACTCGGCGCGGACGCGGGCCAGGGTTTCGCCATCGCCCGCCCGCTGGCGCCGCACCAGGCGCTGGAGTGGCTGCGCGCGCGCCGTGCCGCGCAGGGCCGGCGCGCGCTGGAGCCGGCCTTATAACCGGCGCGTCTATCGGTATCACCACTCGGTAGTTTGGATCGCGGGAAGGCCTGCCTAGCATGCAGGCTGTGTCGAACCCTGCGCGCGCCTCCGGCGCCGTGCGAAACCCGCCCCATGTACCGCTACAGTGCCTTCGACCGCGCCTTCGTGCACGCGCGCGCGGCCCAGTTCCGAGACCAGTTGCGCCGGCACCTGGAAGGTTCGCTGGGCGACGACGAGTTCAAGCCGCTGCGTCTGCAGAACGGCTGGTACATCCAGCGTCACGCGCCGATGCTGCGGGTGGCGGTGCCCTACGGCGCCCTGGCGACGCGCCAGCTGCGCGCGCTGGCCGACATCGCCGAGCGCTTCGACCGCGGCTACGCGCATTTCACGACGCGCCAGAACGTGCAGTACAACTGGATCGAGCTGCCGCGCGCCGCCGACGTCATGGACCTGCTGGCCGAGGTGGACATGCACGGAATCCAGACCAGCGGCAACTGCGTGCGCAACATCACCACCGACGCGCTGGCCGGCGTGGCGCCGGACGAGATCGCCGACCCGCGACCCTATTGCGAGATCCTGCGCCAGTGGAGCACCCTGCACCCGGAATTCGCCTTCCTGCCGCGCAAGTTCAAGATCGCCGTCAGCGGTTCCGTCGAGGACCGCGTCGCCTCGGGCTGGTACGACATCGGCCTGCACCTGGTGCGCGATGACGCCGGGGAACTGGGCCTGCGGGTGATGGCCGGGGGAGGCATGGGACGCACGCCGCTGATCGGCAGCGTGGTGCGCGAATTCCTTCCGGTGCGCCACATGCTGCAATACACCGAGGCCATCCTGCGGGTCTACAACCTGTACGGGCGGCGCGACAACCTGTGGAAGGCGCGCATCAAGATCCTGGTGCGCTCCGAGGGGCAGCGCTTCGTGGACGCGGTGGAGCGCGAATTCGCCACCATGCTCGAGCGCGACCTCGGCGCCGAGGCGCTGCTGGTCACCGAGGACCAGGTGCGGGCCATGGCCGCCCACTTCGAGGTTCCGCCGGAGCATGTGCCGACGCCGCGGCAGGCCGACGAGGCTGCCGAGGCGGCGCGCCGGGCCGCCGGCGACATGGCCCATGCGCGGTGGCTGGAGCGCAACGTGCATGCGCACCGGCTGGCCGACCACCGCGTGGTCACGCTGTCGCTCAAGCGCCCGGGCCAGGCGCCGGGCAACGCCACCGCGCAGCAGATGCGCGCGGCCGCGGCGCTGGCCGAGCGCTTCGGGCGCGGCGAACTGCGGGTCAGCCACGAGCAGAACCTGGTGCTGCCGTGGGTGCGCGAGTCCGAGCTGGCGCTGCTGTGGGAGCAGGCGCGCGAGGCCGGCATGGCCACCCCCAACATCGGACTGCTGGGCGACATCATCGCCTGCCCGGGCGGCGATTTCTGCTCCCTGGCCAATGCGCGCTCGCTGCCGGTGGCCGAGGACATCGCCCAGCGCTTCCAGGATCTGGACGAGATGTTCGACATCGGCGACCTGGACCTGAACATCAGCGGGTGCATCAACTCCTGCGGCCACCATCACAGCGGCCACATCGGGATCCTCGGCGTGGACAAGGACGGAGCCGAGTGGTACCAGATCACGGTCGGCGGCGGCGACGGTTCGACGCGCGGCGGCAGTGCCTCGCCCGGACGCATCATCGGCGCGTCCTTCGCCGCCGACGAGGTGGCCGACGCGGTGGAGGCGCTGATCGACCTGTACCGCGAGCAGCGCCAGCAGGGCGAACGATTCCTCGACACGGCGCGCCGGCTCGGCCCGGCGCCTTTCGCGGCGGCCGCGGACGCGGTGCGGCGCAGCACGGCACGCAAGGTGGCGGCATGAAATTCATCGATCCCTCGCGCGACCCCTGGCGCGCCCACGACCCGGCGCAGCAGATCGCTCCGGCGCACGCGTTGCTGGCTGCGCAGGACTGGCTGGCCCTGGAGCCCGCGCGCCGCGAGCAGCTCGCGCGCGCCTCGCGCATCGGCCTGCTGCTGCCCAACGACTTCGACGTCGAGGCCCTGGAGCCCGAACTGGGCTCGCTGAGCCTGCTCGCGCTGCAGTTCCCGAAGTGGACCGACGGGCGTGCCTACACGCAGGCCCGGTTGCTGCGGCTGCGGTACCGTTTCGCGGGCGAGCTGCGCGCCACCGGCCAGGTGCTGGTGGACATGCTGCTGCCGATGGCGCGCAGCGGATTCGATGCCGCGCAATTGCGCGAGGACCAGGACCCGCTGGCGGCGCGCCGCGCGCTGGAGTTCTTCCCCGGCCACTACCAGGCCGACGCCCGGCAGCCGCTGCAGCGGCCCGCGGGTCTGGGCTGGGCTGCGCTGGCGGTGGCGGCATGAACACGGCGGGCGGATTCGAGGCCCTCGATACGGTCGTGGGGTCGGATGCGCCGGTGCTGCCGGCCACGCAGCGCCATGCGCGCCCCGGCGCGCATCACGCCGAGCTGGTCGAGCAGGCGGTGGCCGTGCTGCGCCAGGCGGCCGCCGAGCATGCCGGAGCGGTCGTGCAGGCGAGCAGCCTGGGCGTGGAGGACATGCTGCTGACGGATCTGATCCATCGCCATGGCCTGGACATTCCGGTGGCCACGCTGGACACCGGGGCGCTGCATCCGCAGACCCTGGAACTGATCGATCGCCTGCGTCGCCACTACGCCATCGAAGTGCAGGTCTGGCAGCCGCGGCAGGAGGCGGTGGTGGAGTTCGTCGCTCGCAACGGCCGCGAGGCGATGTACCGCAGCGTGGACCTGCGCAAGGCCTGCTGCGCGGTGCGCAAGCTCGAGCCGCTGGGGCGCATGCTCGAGGGGCGCAGCGCCTGGGTCACCGGTCTGCGGCGCGAGCAGTCGGCGCAGCGCGACGGCGTGCGTGAGCGTGAGACCGGCGACGACGGCCGCGTGAAATTCAGCCCGCTGGCGCAGTGGAGCCTGGGCGACGTATGGCATTACGTGGCCGGGCACGGCGTGCCCTACAACCCCCTGCACGATCGCTTCTACCCCAGCATCGGCTGCGCGCCCTGTACGCGCGCCGTGGCGGTGGGAGAGGACCAGCGGGCAGGCCGCTGGTGGTGGGAGCTGGATGGAGCGAAGGAGTGCGGCCTGCACTCCGAGCAGGGACATGCCGTGGGAGCGAGACCGTGAACGCCATCGTGGAACAGGAACTTCAGGAACAGGAGGCGCTCGACGCGCGCGCCGCGCGCACCGCGCGGGAACTCCCCGTCGTGGACCGGCGCCATCTGGACGCGCTGGAGGAAGAGGCCATCTTCATCCTGCGCGAGGTCGCCGGAGCCTTCGAGCGCCCGGCGCTGCTGTTCTCCGGGGGCAAGGATTCCTGCGTGGTGCTGCGCCTGGCGCACAAGGCCTTCCGCGAGCGTCGCGCCGACGGTGGCTTCGACGGGCGCCTTCCGTTCCCGCTGCTGCACGTCGACACCGGGCACAACTTCCCCGAGGTCATCGAGTTCCGCGATTCCGAGGTGGCGCGCCACGGCGACGAGCTGATCGTGGCGCACCTGGAGGAGTCGATCCGGCGCGGCAGCGTGCGCTTGCGCGACCCGCTGGAATCACGCAACCCGCACCAGAGCGTCACGCTGCTGGAAGCCATCGAGCAGCACCGCTTCGACTGCCTGATCGGCGGCGCGCGGCGCGACGAGGAGAAGGCGCGAGCCAAGGAACGCATCTTCAGCCACCGCGATGCATTCGGCCAGTGGCAGCCCAAGGAGCAGCGCGCCGAGTTGTGGTCGCTGTTCAACACGCGCCTGCGCCCCGGTGAGCATTTCCGCGCCTTCCCCATCAGCAACTGGACCGAGCTCGACGTGTGGATGTACATCGCGCGCGAGAACATCCCGCTGCCCTCGCTGTACTACAGCCATCGCCGCGAGGTGGTGCCGCGCGGCGGCCTGCTGGTCCCGGTAACCGAGCTGACTCCGCCGCGCGCCGGCGAGACCGTGGAACGGGCGGACGTGCGCTTTCGCACCGTGGGCGACATGAGCTGCACCTGCCCGGTGCCGAGCCTGGCGGCCGATGCCGCGCAGGTGGTGGAAGAGACCTTGACCGTCACGCTGAGCGAGCGCGGCGCCACGCGCATGGACGACCGCAGCAGCCAGGCGGCGATGGAGCGGCGCAAGAAGGAGGGCTATTTCTGATGCGAGCCGAACACGACATGCTGGCGCAGGCCGGCGGCACCGAGCAGGCCCCGGCGCAGTTGCCGGCGCTGCGCTTTCTCACCGCCGGCAGCGTCGACGACGGCAAGAGCACGCTGATCGGCCGCCTGCTGCTGGACAGCCGCGCCCTGCTGGCCGACCAGCTCGACGCCGTCGGCCACGGCAGCGATGCCTCCCTGCTGGCCCAGCTCACCGACGGTCTGGAAGCCGAGCGCGAGCAGGGCATCACCATCGACGTGGCCTATCGCTATTTCGCGACCCCGCGGCGCAAGTTCATCATCGCCGACGCCCCGGGCCACGAGCAGTACACGCGCAACATGGTGACCGCGGCCGCCGGCAGCGACTGCGCGGTGGTGCTGGTGGACGTGACCAAGCTGGACTTCGGCCAGGGCCGGCCGCGGCTGTTGCCGCAGACCCGGCGCCATGCGCTGCTCGCCCATCTGCTGCGGGTGCGCTCCATCGTGTTCGCGGTGAACAAGCTCGACGCGGTGGACGACGCCCGCGGGGTCTTCGAGTCCGTGCGCGACGCGCTGCTGGAATTCGCCGCCGGCGCCGGCATCGTGCCGGCCGGGGTGATCCCGATCTCGGCCCTGCGCGCCGACAACGTGGCCGCCCCCGGCGAGCAGTGGCCGTGGTGGACCGGACCGACCCTGTTGCGCCTGCTGGAGGGGCTGCCCGCCGGCGAGGCGGCAGGCGACGGAACCCTGCTGCTGCCGGTGCAGTACGTGGCGCGCGGGCACGACGCCGCGGGCCACCCGCGACGCGTGTTCTGGGGGCGCCTGGCGCGCGGCGAGGTGCGCGTCGGCCAGCGCGTGCGCGTGCATTCCAGCGGGCAGACGGCGCGGGTGCTCGAACTCTGGCAGGCCGGCGAGCGTGTCGCGGAAGTCCTGGCCGGGAGCTCCGCCGGGCTGGTGCTGGACACGCATCTGGACATTTCCCGCGGCGACTGGATCGGCGACGCCGGGCAGCCGCAGGCCTGCGCCAGCGAGTTCGACGCCACGCTGGCGTGGCTGGACCGCGACCCGGCGGTGGTCGGGCGCAAGTACTGGATCCGGCACGGCCACGCCTGGGTGGCCGCGCGCATCGTGCAGGTGCTCGGACGCCTGGACATCCACAGCCTGGAACAGGTGGAGGCGCAGACCCTCGGGCCCAACGAGATCGGTCGCGTGCGGGTGCAGGCGCAGGCGGAACTGCCTTTGGCCGGCTACGCGGACAACCGCGTGGCCGGGGGCATGATCCTGGTCGATCCGCATTCGCACCGCACCAGCGGCGCCTTGCTCGTGAGCGCCGCGGCGCAGGCATGATGGGACGCGTCGCCTTCGTCGGTGCCGGGCCGGGTGCGGCCGATCTGATCACGCTGCGCGCGGCGCGCCTGCTGGCGCAGGCCGACGTCGTGCTGGTCGACGCGCTGGCCGGGAGCGAACTGCGCGAACTGGCGCCGGATGCGCGCTGGATCGACGTGGGCAAGCGCGGCTTCCGCGCCAGCACCGCGCAGGACGTGATCTGCGCCCTGCTCGTGCGCATGGCGCGCGAGCATGCGCTGGTGGTGCGCCTGAAGGGAGGCGACCCCAGCGTGTTCGGCCGGCTGGACGAGGAGCTGGATGCGCTGCACCGCGCCGGCATCGAGTTCGAGATCGTGCCGGGGGTCAGCGCGGCGCTGGCCGCGGCGGCCGATACCGCGCGGCCCCTGACCCGCCGCGGCAGGGGGCGCAGCGTGGCGCTGTGCACGGCCATGACCCGTGAGGGCCAGGTGCGCGCCGCGCGCAACGCCGACACCGAGGTGTACTACATGGCCGGCTGCCGGCTCGGCGCCTTGTCGCGCGAGTTGCTGGCCGCCGGCTGGCCCGCGTCCACGCCGGTCAGCGCGGTGTCGCGCGCCGGCTGTGCCGATATGTTGCAGAGCGATCATGCGGTGGCCGACCTGGGGCGTGCCGCCTTGCTGCACGCGGGTCGCCCCTGCGTGGTGGTGGTGGGCGTGGGGGCCGAGCCGTTGCACGCCTCGCGTCCGGTGGCGATCCGGCGCCGGCGGACCGCCACCGCCGGCTGAGCGAGTCGCCGCGCGGCCCCGATCGCGGCGCATCGCGATCGCGATCGCGGTAGCACGCTGAAGGAACTCTTACGCCTCGGGCATGGAGCGGGCGCGGCTGGCCCGCTAGCCTGACAGGCCCGCGTTCCTTCCTGCCCGCCGCCTTGTTTCCGCGTCCTTGTCCCGTCCTCGCGCCCGCCGGAGGGCGTGCGCATGCGGTGGCCGGCCGCGCCCCTGGGACGCGCGCGTGCCCGCTCGGGCGATTCGGGTGGTTCGCCGTGCTCGTTCTGTGGCTGGGGGCGGGCGGCGCTCGCGCCGCGCTGCCTCCGCCGGTGTCGTGGAGCGCCGCGCAGCAGCGCGCTTCGGGGCTGCGCATCGAGCGCCTGGTGCCGGGCGAGTTCCACCGCGCGCGGCAGGCGCCGTTGCGCGCGGTCTGGGTGCCCGCGTCCGCCGTGCTGTTCTATGAGGGCCAGACCTTCACCTTCGTGGCCACCCGGCCTGCGGCCGGCGGCGATCGTCAGTTCACCGCGCGCGTGGTGTCCACGGCCTGGCCTCGCGGCGAGGGCTACGTGCAGCCCGGGTGGTCGTCGCTGGACGTGGTGACCGGCGGCGCCGACCTGTTGCTGATCCCGCCGCCGGTGCCGCACGCACTGCCGCCCGCGGGCGATGGAGGGGACGCGCGGCAATGAACCGCACGCGCGGCTTCCAGGCGATGCTGGTGTGGGTCTGCGTGCACCGCGCGGGCCTGGTGGCGGCGCTGGCTGCGCTGGCCGCGCTGTGCGCGATCCGCGTGCTGTACGGCGTGGATCTCGAGATGTGGCCGCGCCTCGGCTCCGACGTGGTCGAGGTCCGGGCGCGCGCGCCGGGGCTGGGCCCGCGACAGGTGGAGATGCTGGCCACCGCGCCGCTGGAGCGCGCGCTGCGGGGCCTGCCCGGCCTGCGCCACACGGACTCGCGCAGCCTGCCCGGCCTGGCGCTGTTGCGCCTTCGCTTCGCGTCGGGAGCCTCCGCGCGCGAGGCCAGGCGGCGCGTACGCGCCCGCCTGGCCCCGGTGCGCCTTCCGGCTCCCGCACGCCGCCCGTGGGTGGGCGCGCCGCGCCCGGACCGGCCGCTGGTGGCGGTGGTCGGATTGACCGCGCACGGCATCGGCCCGATGCGTCTGCGGGACGTGGCGCGCTGGCAGCTGCGCCCGCGCCTGCTGGCGGTTCCGGGGGTGGCTTCGGTGCGCCTGTTCGGCGGTCGCGAGCGCGCGCTGCAGGTGCAGGTCGGGGCGCATCGCCTGCGGCGCCTGCGGGTGGGCATCGACGAGGTGTTGCGCGCGGCGCGGCAGGCCATGGCCCTGCCCGGGATCGGCTGCATCGAGACGCCCGAGCAGCGTTTGCTGGCGCGCGCCGACCCGCCGACCGGCGCCGGTGGTCTGGCGCAGGCGGTGCTGCGCGCCAGCCCGTCGCGTGTGCTCACGCTGGCCGACGTGGCCCACGTCGGCTTCGCGCCCCTGCCCGCGCGCAGCGCGGCCCGGATCGGCTCCGTGCCAGGTGTGGAACTGGTGGTCCGCGCGCAAGCCGGAGCGTCCACGCTGCGGGTCGCGCGCGGCGTGGAGCAGACCCTTGGCCGGCTGCATCCGATGCTGGCCGGCGAGGGGGTGGTGTTGCATGCGCCCCTGCCGCGCCCGGCCTGGTTGTTGCGCACGGCGCTGCGCGAACTGGCGTGGCGCCTGGCACTGGGGGCCCTGCTCGGGCTCGGCGCGCTGCGCCTGCTGCTCGGGGACTGGCGCGGCGCGGCGCTTTGCGCCTGCGCGGCGGCCGCGACCCTGCTGGTCGCGTCGGCCCTGCTGGTGGCCGGAGGGGCCGAGCTGGACCTGGTGCGCCTGGCCGGCGTGGGGCTCGGCGTGTTGATGGCGACGGGCGACGCGGTCTGGCTGCTCGAGGAGTCGCGGCGCGACGCGCCCGCCGCGCATGCTTCGCCGCGGGCGGCGCGGCACGCCTTGGTCGTGGCCGCGGTGCGCGCCCGGGGTTTCAGCGCACCCGCCGCGTGCGCCGTGTTGCTGGCGGTACTGGCGCTGTTGCTGGTGCCTGGCGCGACGGCCGGGCTGATCGCACCGCTGGCATGGGCCTGCGCGACTTCGCTGCTCGTGTCGCTGGTCGTCGGGACCACGCTCACGCCCGCGCTGGCCGCGCTGGCGAGCGACCCCTCCCGTGTCGTCCGGTGGGCTGCGCGGGCGCCGCGCGGCGTCGCGCCGCGCTACCTGGAGCTGCAAGGCATGCTCGCGCGGCACTGGAGGGTGGGGGCGCTGCTTGCCGGGCTCCTCGTGGCGGCGGGCGCGTGGGTCGCCGCGCAGGGGCGCTTCGAACTGCTGCCCCGTCCGCGCGAAGGCCCGTTCATGGTACGCATGCGCCTGGCGTCGGGTTCCTCGCTGCAGACATCGATGCGCATGGGCGCGCGCGTGGAGGCTGCGCTGCAGGGCCTGCCGCAGGTCCGGCTGGTGACCCAGCGCGCCGCCGACGCCGGTCTGGTGCCCGACGACGAGGGGGCCGCCGACAGCCGCTTCGACGTCGCGCTGCGAGCGGGCGTCGATCCGGTGCTCGCCTTGCGGCGCATTCGCGAGGTGCTGGCGGGCTTCGCGGGCGCCACCTTCCGCGTCGACGGTGTGTTCGCACGGCGCCTGGGTCGCATGCTCGACGGCGGGGGCGACGACGGGGCCGATCTCGTGGTGGAGCTGAGCGGCAGTCGACCCGGCCGTCTCGAACTGGCGGCCGGTCGCGTGGCCGCGGTGCTCCGCGCCTTGCCCTCGGCCACCGGCGTGCAGCTCGACGCGCCGCCGCGCCTGCCGCAGCTGCGCCTGCGATTGCAGGCCGCGGCCTTGCGCCTGTGCGGTGCTTCGGCAGGGACGGTGTTGGGCCAATTGCGCACCGCCCAGGTCGGTGGCGACGCCGGCAGCATCATGCTGGACGCGCGACCCGTGCCGGTGCGCGTGGTGTTGCGCCCGGCGCAGCGCGAGGATCCCCAGGCGCTGGGAGCCCTGCCGATCCGCACCGCGCGATGCGGGATGATCCCGTTGCGCGCCCTGGCACGGCCGCGCCTGGGCACGGTGCCCGCGCGCATCGATCATGTGGATGGCATGCGCACGCTGCGCGTGTTCGCCTCCACCACATCGCCCGATGTGGCGCAATTCGTGCACGATGCGGGCCTTGCCCTGGCTGGCCGGCCGCGCCTTCCGCCGGGTGTCGCGCTGCGCGTGCGCGCCCCGACGCTGCGCGCGGCGCGGCGACGCCGACGCCTGTTCGCCGGCGTCGCGCTGGCCGCCGCCGGAGTGGTGCTGGTGCTGGGGTGGCGCCTGCGCGACCCGCGCCGGCTGGGCCTGGCGTTCGCCGGCCTGCCGGTGGCCTGGGCCGGCGGAATGCTGCTGAGCTGGGTGTGCGGCACGCCGCCCAGCCTGGGTTCGGCGGTGGGGATGCTCGCGCTGGCCGGCGTGGCGCTGCGCGACGCCGGCGTCTTGCTCGGGCCGGCGCGGGCGAGGTCGCACGCGGACGCTGAGCCGCAAGGCAGCACGGGCGAGGACGCCGCGGCCATCTCCGAAGCGCGCTTGCGCGTGGCGTCGGCGGTGGCCCTTGCACTGGCGATCGGCACGCTGCCGTTGGTCCTGGCGCCGGGGCTCGCGGGCTACGCGGTGGCCCGGCCCATGGCGCGCATGCTGCTGGGCGGCCTGGGCGCGCTGCTCGCCTATGAGTTGTTCGTGCTGCCCGGCCTGGCGCAGCACCTGGACGGATTCAGCCCACCGCGCAGATCGACGCCGACAGGCTCCAGTCGGTGAGAGGCTGCGAGATGTCGGCGCCGCGGCGGATCGCCGTCATCTCTGCCACGATGCTGGCGGCGATCTCGGGCGGGGTCAGCCCGCCCAGGCGCAGTCCCACCGGGCCGTGCAGGCGTGCCGCCTGCTCGGGGCTGACGTCGAACTGCAGCAGGCGTTCGCGGCGCCTTTCGTTGTTCACGCGCGAGCCCAGCGCGCCGACGTAGAAGGCCGGCGTGCGCAGCGCTTCCATCAGGGCCAGGTCGTCGAGCTTGGGGTCGTGGGTCAGCGCCACCACGGCGCTGGCCTCGTCCAGGCGCATGGCCAGCACTTCGTCGTCGGGCATGCGCGTGGAAAGCTCCACGCCCGGCATCGCGTCCCAGCCCTCGTGGTACTCCACCCGCGGCTCGCACACAGTGACGCGGTAGTCGAGCATCACCGCCATGGTCGCCAGATAGCGCGAGAGCTGGCCGCCGCCGATGATCAGCAGGCGCTGGCGCGGGCCGTGCACGGTGCGCAGTTCGCGCCCGTCGTAGAAGAGTTGTTCGCCGCGCGGGGCGCGCCGCAGGCGCACCGCGCCGGAGGCCAGATCGACCACGCGTTCGGTGCGCTCGGCGGCCTCCACGCGCCGCAGCAGCTCGGCCGGCCAGGCACTGTCGTTCAGCGGCTCCAGCACCACCTGCACGCTGCCGCCGCAGGGAAGGCCGAAACGCTGGGCTTCCTCCGCGTTGCTCCCGTACACCGTGGCTTCCGGACGGTGCAGCGCCAGCTCGCCGGCGGCCACGCGCCGGATCAGGTCGTCCTCGATGCAGCCGCCCGACAGCGAGCCCGCGACCTGCCCGTCCTCGCGGATGATCATCAGCGAGCCCGGAGGCCGCGGCGCCGATCCCCAGGTGCGCACCACCGTGCCGAGCACCACGCGCTTGCCGGCGCCCAGCCATTGCAGGGCCGTGCGCAGGACCTCGATGTCGATGCTGTTCATGCTCGATCTCCCTCCGTCAGCGCGTGCGCCGGCCGAACAGCCCGGCGAACCAGGACTTGAGCAGGGCCCACAGGATGGCCAGGCCGTTGAGCTCGCCGGCGGCCGCGCGCGGCGCGGCGCTCGGCTGGGGCGCCGCGCCGGCGCCGGGCGGAGCGGCCGGCGGCGGTGCGGAGTCGGTGTCCGCGGCCGCCGGTGCCGCGCCGGGCGCCGGCGCCGTGCCCGCCGTCGGAAGTTGCTGCGCCGCCGCCTGGAAATGGGCGACGAACTGGCCCAGCAGGAGTTCCGACACCTGCACCATCATGCGCGAGCCGAACTGGGCGAACTTCCCCGTGACCTCGACGCGGGCGTCGCCGTGCAGCGTGACCTGTCCGG
Organism: Pseudomonadota bacterium; assembly: GCA_021848345.1. Taxonomy (GTDB): domain Bacteria; phylum Pseudomonadota; class Gammaproteobacteria; order Burkholderiales; family Burkholderiaceae_C; genus Thiomonas_A. The sequence continues at coordinate 26,873 of JAJZUV010000016.1, forward strand.
GGTCGGCGGGGTCGGGTTCGAGCACCGCGTGCAGTTCCATCGACGCGGTGGAGCCGCCCTTGTCGGCCCCCTTGCCGCGCAGGCCCAGGCGGCGCGCTCCGGCGTCGAACTCGAGCACCTCCACGGTGCCGCCGAACTGGGCCTGGGCGGGGCCCACCTTCACCTTCATCAGGCCCTTGTAGCTCGTCTCGGACACCTGCTCGGTGATCTGCGCGCCCGGCATGCAGCCGGCCACGGCCCGGATGTCGCCGAGCAGGGCCCAGGCGCGTTCGGGATCCACCTGCAGGGGGTAACGCTTGTCGATTCGGACTTCCATGATCGCTCCGGTACTTCAACAGCCTGCTGGATGACATGCCCCGGGCGCAAGTGTGCCTCGAAACTTGCGATTTCGCAGCCTGCTAGGCTATGTCTCGCTCGCGAAACCGGAGGAGGACAACAAGAAATGAGCCTGCAATCCTTGTTCAAGCTGGGGGAGCACGGGACCGACGTGCGCACCGAGGTGATGGCCGGCGTGACGACCTTCCTCACCATGTCGTACATCATCTTCGTCAACCCCTCGATCCTGTCCACGACGGGGATGGACCACAACGCCGTGTTCATCGCCACCTGCCTGGCGGCGGCATTGGGGACCTTCATCATGGCCTTCGTCGCCAACTGGCCCGTCGGGCTGGCGCCGGGCATGGGGCTCAATGCCTTTTTCGCCTTCACCGTGGTCAAGGGCATGGGCTTCACTTGGCAGCAGGCGCTGGGCGCGGTGTTCATCTCCGGCTGCGTGTTCGTCGCGCTGACCGTCACCGGGGTGCGGCGCTGGCTGGTGGGGGGCATCCCGACATCCCTGCGCAGCGCCATCGCGGCGGGCATCGGCATGTTCCTGGCGATCATCGCGCTGTCGGGGGCCGGCATCGTGGTGGCCAACCCCGCCACCAAGGTCGGGCTGGGCGACCTGCACAGCCTGCCTGTGCTGCTGGCCACGCTGGGCTTCCTGTTGATCGCCGTGCTCGACTACTTCCGCCTGCGCGGCGCCATCCTCATCGGCATCCTGGCGGTCACCGCGGCCAGCATGCTGCTCGGCCTGACCCACTTCCAGGGCATCGTGTCGGCGCCGCCGAGCATTTCCCCGACCCTGCTCAAGCTGGACATCCCCGGGGCGCTGCGCGGGGGCTTTTTCCACATCATCCTGGTGTTCGTGCTGGTGGAGATCTTCGACGCCACCGGCACCCTGACCGGCCTGGCGCGCAAGGCGGGGCTGCTCGACGGCGGGCGCGAGGAAGGCCTGGGCAGGGCGCTGTTCGCCGACAGCCTGGCCATCTTCTCGGGTTCGCTGCTGGGCACCAGCAGCACGACCGCGTACATCGAAAGCGCCTCGGGCGTGCAGGCGGGCGGACGCACCGGCCTGACGGCGCTGACCGTGGGCGTGCTGTTCCTGGCGGCGCTGTTCTTCGCCCCGCTGGCCGCGGTGGTGCCGCCCTGGGCCACCGCGCCGGCCCTGCTGTACGTGGCCGGGCTGATGATGCGCGAGCTGCTGCAGATCGACTGGAACGACGTCACCGAGGCGGTGCCCTCGGCGCTGGCCGCGCTGGTCATGCCGTTCACCTACTCCATCGCCAACGGCCTGGCCTTCGGATTCATCGCCTACGCGGCGCTGAAGCTGTTCACCGGGCGCGCGCGCGAGGTGCATCCGGCCCTGTGGGTCGTGGCCGCGCTGTTCGTGCTGCGTTTCGCGTTGTTCCCCGCGGATTGAGCCAGCACCCGGCCCCGGACCCGTCGACCGGGGCCGCACGGGGCCCCGAGCGCGTCGCCCTGCGCGGCGACGTGCTGTACCTGCGCGCCGACCCCGGTCCCGGGGGCGATGCCGGAGATTGCGCGCATTTCGAACCCGACGGCTGGCTGCTCGCCGAGGGCGGGCGCGTCGCCGCGGTGCGCGCCGCCGACGCGCCTCCCGACGCGAGCTGGCGCCGCGAGGACTGGCGCGGGCACCTGCTGCTGCCCGGGTTCATCGACCTGCACGTGCACGCGCCGCAGATCGACGTCATGGGTTCCTGGGGCGAGGGCCTGCTGCGCTGGCTGGAGGATTTCACGTATCCGGCGGAGGCGCGCTGGGCGGACTCCGGCCACGCGGCCCGGTCGGCCAGGCGTTTCGTGCGCCAGCTGCTGGCGCACGGCACGACCTGCGCCATGGTGTTCCCCACCGTGCATCGCCATGGCGTGGACGCCGTGTTCGAGGCCGCGCGGGAGCAGGGCATGTGCCTGGTCACGGGCAAGGTGCTGATGGACCGCAACGTGCCCGAGGCCCTGCGCGACGACGTCGCGCAGGCCGAACGCGACTGCCTTTCGCTGATCGAGCGCTGGCACGGCCGCGATCGCCTGCGCTATGCGCTGACCCCGCGCTTCGCGCCTTCCTGCAGCGACGAGCAGTTGCGCATGTGCGCGCGCCTGCTGCGCATGGAGCCCCCCGACGGGGGCGCGCCGTACCTGCAGACCCACGTGGCCGAGAACCGCGACGAGGTGCGCTGGGTGCGCGAGCTGGTTCCGCGCAGCCGCAGCTACCTGGACGTGTACGAGCAGTTCGGATTGCTGGGCCGGCGCAGCGTGCTGGCGCACGGCATCTGGCTGGACGACGTCGATCGCGCGCTGCTGGCCGAGCGGGGCGGCACGGTGGCGTTCTCGCCCTCGTCGAATCTGTACCTGGGCAGCGGGCTGTTCGACTGGGCCCGCGCCGATGCCGCCGGGATGCGCGTGGCCGTGGCCAGCGACGTGGGCGCGGGCACCAGCCTGTGCCAGCTGCGCAGCGCGGCCGACGCGTGCAAGGTGCAGGCGCTGCAGGGCATGCGCCTGAGCGCCTGGCGCGCGCTGCACGCCGTCACGCGCGGCGCCGCGGCCGCGCTGGAAATGGAGTCCGAGCTCGGGCATTTCCAGCCCGGAGCCTGGGCCGACGTGGTGGCATGGCGCTGGGCCGCCAACGAGTTGCAGGAACACCGCCTGGGCCTCGCGCGCGGCCTGCACGAGCGCCTGTACGCCTGGCTGCACCTGGCCGACGAACGCAACGTGGCCGCCGTGTACGTGGCCGGACGGCGGATTCAGGCCAGGCCGTCGTAGCGCGCCAGCGCGGGGAACATGCGGCGCCACAGCAGCACGACGGCCAGGGTTCCCAGTCCGCCCAGCACCACCGCGGGCACGGTGCCGAACCAGGCCGCGGTGAAGCCGGACTCGAATTCCCCGAGCTGGTTGGAGGCTCCGATGAACAGGGAGTTCACCGCGTTGACCCGCCCGCGCAGCGCGTCCGGAGTCTGCAGTTGCACCAGGGCGCCGCGGATCACCACGCTGATCACGTCCGAGCCGCCCAGCACCGCCAGCGCCAGCATCGACAGCGCGATCCAGCGCGACAGCCCGAACACGATCGTGGCCGCGCCGAACACCGAGACCGCGGAGAACATCAGGCGCCCGGCGTGGCGCTCGACGGGGTGGCGCGCCATCCAGGCCGCCGTCAGCAGGGCGCCCACGGCGGGGCAGGCGCGCAACATGCCCAGGCCCCACGGGCCGATGTGCAGGATGTCGCGGACGTACACCGGCAGCAGCGCGGTGGCCCCGCCCAGCAGCACGGCGAACAGGTCCAGCGAAATAGCCCCCAGCACCACCGTGTGGGCGCGGATGTAGCGCACGCCCTCGAGCATGGAATCCAGGGTGATGCGCGCGCGGCCGGAGGCGCGCACCCGCGGCAGGCGGAGCAGCAGGCCCACGCCGAGCAGGTCCGCGACGAGCGCCAGGCCGTAGCCGAAGCCCGGGCCCAGCGCGTACAGCAGGCCGCCCAGGGCCGGCGCAACGATGCTGGCCGTCTGCGTGGCCGAGGCAGCCAGCGCGATGGCGCGCGCCAGCGATCGCTCGGGGACCAGCGCCGGCAGCATGGCCTGCATGCCCGGCGTGTCGAAGGCGCGGCAGGCGCCGACCAGCGCCGACAGTCCCAGGATCAGCGCCCGCCCCGGCTGAAGGCCCCAGCCCTGGGAGGCGGCCACCAGCACGCCGGCTGCCAGGGCCTGCAGGGCCATGCTGACCGCGACCACGTCCCGGCGTTCGTAGCGGTCGACCACGCTGCCGGCGAGCAGCACCAGCGCCATGCGGGGAAGGAACTGCACCAGGCCGACCAGGCCCAGATCGAAGGCGCTGCCGGTGATCGCGTATACCTGCCAGCCGATGGCCACGCTCAGCACCTGGTAGGCCCCGGTCAGCGCGACGCGCGCCAGCCAGAAACTCGTGAATCCCGGGATGCGCCAGACGGACAGCCCGGGCTCGGGAGCGGCGGAGGGAGGGGAGGAAGACATCGACGACGGCGGGCAACCCTGCGCGAGGGCGAAGCCCTGGATTGTCGGCGGGAAGCGGCGGCGCTGCAGCGCGCAGGGCGCCGGCAGGGCCGCCCGCTTCCGAGGCCCTATGCTGTGGGCTGGACGGCCGCGCACGTCGGCTGCCTCCACAGACCCGTTCGCATGGCCGATCCCGCCGCCCGCAAACCCCGAGACTCCGCCGCGCCGCCCGCGTCGCCCGCGTCGCCCGCGTCGCCCGCGTCGCCCGCGTCGCCCGCGTCGCCCGCGCCGGGCGAGGTCCCCGTGGCACGCTTTCGGCTGCGCGTCACCCGGGGCGGGCAGATCGCGGTCGGGCCCGGGCGCATCGAACTGCTGGAGGCGGTGCGCGACGCGGGCTCGATCAGCGCGGCGGCGCGCAGCCTGGACATGTCCTACCGGCGCGCCTGGATGCTGCTCGACGAGCTCAACCGCTGCCTGCGCGCGCCAGTGGTGGAGTCGGTGCACGGGGGGGCGCAGGGTGGAGGCAGCCGGCTGACCGACAGCGGTGTCGAACTCGTGCGCCTGTACCGCAACATCGAGCAGACCGCGGCGCGCGCCTGCCGCGACGACATCGAGGCCCTGACCGCGCTGCTCGGACGCTAGTGTCCTGTCCCGCTAATAACTGGCATTTCGCTGGGCCGTATCGGAGCGCAGGCAAGGCGCGGGCGCGGGTCCAGGCTGGCCGCCTGGCCCCGTGGCCGCAACGCAGCATGCGCCCCGATACGGCCCAGCCCGAAGGGTTCGGCGCCTGCGAGGCACTCGCCGGCCGCCCGCACAGGGCCAAGACGCCCAGTCTTGACCCTGCGCGGGCGCCCGCCGATCGCTCCCGCAGGCACACGAACGAAATGACAGTTATTAGCGGGACAGGACACTAGCCCTGCGCGTTGGGGCTGGCGACCGCGCCGCCGGCTGCGCCGGGGAGGTCCCGGCTCCCGCCGTGGGCCGGGAGCCGCGCCCGGTCGTCGGCCACCCATTGCGTGGCCGCCTGCGCGTCCAGCGGGCGCGCGTACAGGTAGCCCTGCGCGAATTCGCAGTCGATGTCGCGCACCCGGGCCTGTTCCTCCTCGGTCTCGATGCCCTCGGCGATGACGCCGATGCCCAGGCGGTGCGACATCGCGACGATGGCCTCGCAGATCGCGAGCTTGCGCGCGTCTCCGGGCAGTTTGCGGACCAGCGACTGGTCGATCTTCAGGAAGTCGACCTCCACGCGGCTGAGCGAGGCGAGGTTGGAGTGTCCGGTGCCGAAGTCGTCCACCGCGATCTGCAGCCCCTGCGCTCGCAGTCGACGCAGGCGTTCGGCGATGCGCGGGGATTCGTCGAGGATCACCGTTTCGGTCACCTCCACCACCAGGCGCGGCGGCGCCAGGCCGATGCGATGCAGGTAGTCGACCCAGCCCTGCGTGGGATCGAGCTCGGCGGCCAGCTGCACCGGCGATACGTTGAAACTCACCTGCGGCCCGTGGCCGTCCGGCCCCTGCCAGGCAAGCGCCTGTTGCGCGGCGCTGCGGAACACCCACTCGCCGAGTTCGACGATCAGCCCGGTCTCCTCGGCCAGTGCGATGAAGCGTGCCGGCGGCACCACGCCGAAGGCGGGATGCTTCCAGCGCAGCAGGGCCTCGAATTTGGCCAGCGAGCGGTCTGCCGTGCGCACCACGGGCTGGAACAACAGGAACAGCTCGCCGAGTTGCGAGGCGCGGCGCAGATCGCCGGCCAGCACCAGGCGCCCGCGCGCGCGCTGGTCCATCGTCGGCTCGTAGGCCGCGGTGCGGTTGCGGCCCTCGTGCTTGGCCTCGTACATGGCGAGGTCGGCGCAACGCAACAGGTTCTCCGGGCCCTCGGCGTCGTGCGGGAACAGCGCGAAGCCGATGCTGGCGGAGATGTGGATGGCGTGTTCGCCGATGTCGAAGGAGGGCGCCAGCGCCTGCAGCAGCTTGGCGCCGACCCGGCGCGCGGTCTGCGCCTCGGCCGGCGCCGGCAGCAGCGCGCTGAACTCGTCCCCGCCCAGGCGCGCCAGCACGTCGGAGGCGCGCAGCGCCGAGCGCATGCGCTCGGCCACCGCGCTCAGCAGCGCGTCTCCCGCCGCGTGGCCGAGCGAGTCGTTGACCGACTTGAAATGGTCGAGATCCACGTACAGCAGCGCGAAGCAGACCTGGTCGCGCCGCGCGCGCTCGGCTTCCATGCGAAGGCGCTGGGCGAAGGCATGGCGATTGGGAAGTCCGGTCAGCGCGTCCTGGTTGGCCTGGCGCCAGATGGTCTGCGCAGCGCGAATGCGCTCGCCGATGTCGCGCGCGATCTTGGAGGCGCCGACGATGCGCCCGGTCGCGTCGCGCAGCGGCGAGATGGTCACGGAAACATGCACGAGGTGGCCTTCACGGTGCACGCGCACGGTCTCGAAGTGCTCCACGCGTTCGCCGTCGGCGATGCGCTGCAGGATCATCTCCTCCTCGTGCACGCGCTCGACGGGGATCAGCCTGGTGATCGGCTCGCCGATCATCTCCGCCGCGCTGAAGCCGAAGATGCGCTGGGCGCCGGGGTTCCAGCTCAGCACGATGCCGCCCAGGGTCTTGGTGATGATGGCGTCGTCGGTGGACTCGACCAGTGACTCGTAGACGTTGATCGGCTGCACTCTCGGCAGCGGCTCCTGCGTCTGCGACAGCGCCTGGCGCAGCGGATGCACCGTGACCAGCGTGCCCACCGGGCCTTGCCCGGGATCGTGCAGGGGGCGGCGAGTCACCAGCGCCGAGATCAGCGCGCCGTCGGCGTCGCGCAGCAGCGCCGGAGAGCTCAGCGCCTGCGCGGCCTCGGACGCGCGGTCGAGCAGCGGCGTGCTCTGCTGCACCAGCAGCGAGTCGATCGGCCGCCCCAGCGCCTGACGGGGCGAATGCCCGAACAGGCGCTCGGCCGCCGGGTTCCAGCTGCTGACCAGTCCGTCGGGGGTGAGGCTGACCATGGCGTCGTCGTGCGAGGCGACGATGGTCTCGAACAGGCATGCGCTGAAGCGGGTCTGCACGTCCATGGCGCGGATCTCCCATGCGGTGGCGCCGCAATGCTGGCCCCGCCCAGAATAGCTGCAATCAAGCGCGCCTGGAACTTTCCTTGAGCACGTTCATTGCACGCATGGGCCCGGCAAAGGCGAGGTGCCCCAACGCGGCCACGCTCAGCGCGCCCAGCACGGCCACCGCGTATCCAGCGGCCAGTCCGCCGCGCTGGAGCCACAGCGCGACCACCAGGTTGAAGGCGGCGGCCCCCAGGCAGCCGACGATGATGCCGCGCAGCAACGCGCGCGCGGCCTCGGGGCCGGCATGGCGGTGGGTGAAACTCCCCATGGTCGCCGACAGCACGGGAAGCGCCGCCAGCAAGCCGCTCCACGTGGGCCCCAGGTGCAGCGAAGCCGCAGTGATCCCCAGTACCACGGCCAGCGCGAAGACCATGCGCGCCGGCAGGTCCCACCACGGGTGCGGGGCCTGCAGGATCGGGCCCTGGCGGCCCGCCAGCAGCGCCAGCGCCACCAGCGCCGGAAACACCAGCGCCGCCATGCCCGGGCGCTGGGGCAGACGGGCCAGCACCAGGAACCAGCCGCCGCTGGCCAGGCTGGCCAGCACCAGGGCGGGGGCCCAGCGATTCCCGCGCGCGGCGCGCGCATAGATGGCGCAAAAACTCGCCGTGCCGGTCAGCCCGAGCAGGGTGCCCACCGCCGCGCGCGAGGCGAAACCGGGGCCGTTCTCCAGCGCCAGGAATACCGACAGCGGCGCCGAGGTCAGGGGCAGGCCGGTCAGCAGACCGCCGATGGAACCCCCGAAGCGCCTCTGCAGCAGCGTCGCGCCGAGGACCAGCAGCGGGGTGATCGCGATCTTGAACAGCAGCAGGCTCATGGTGAGGCGCAAGTCTAGGCGTTCGCGCCCGAGCATGCGCGGAGCATGGCTTGGGCATCGCGGCGGAAATGTCCTCGACAAACAGGCGTGTTTTTCGATGCTGTCGAAGCATTTCCTCGTATGTCCAGGACAAACATGCGACAATGGGCGCGCATGCCGCTTGGTGCGGAGATTTTTGAATCCGTTGCGGCGAGCGCGGCGTATGCATCGCAGAACCCCCGCGAAACCACCCATCGAGCGCCACCATGTCCTGTGTGAATCCATCGCTCCGCGACCCCGGCGAGCAGCGCCCGCGAGTGGCCGTGATCGGCAGCGGCATCGCCGGGCTGGCCGCCGCATGGGCCTTGAAGGAGCACGCCCGGCTCACGCTGTTCGAGGCCGGCTCCCACTTCGGAGGCCACGTGCACACGGTGGACGCCGAGGTGGACGGCGTCGTCCACCCGGTGGACACCGGCTTTCTGGTGCTCAACGAGCGCACCTACCCCGGGCTGCTGGGCCTGTTCGCCGAACTCGGCGTGGAGCTGGCGAAGTCGGACATGTCGTTTTCGGTGCAACGCCCGCATGTGCGAGGCGCCGGCCTGGAATGGAGCGGCTCGAGCCTGGACACGGTGTTCGCGCAGCGATCCAACCTGCTGCGGCCGCGCTTCTGGGGCATGCTGCGCGACATCCTGCGCTTCAACCGCGAGGCCACCGCGCTGGCGCGTTCGGATCTGGCGCGCGAGACGCGCAGCGTGGGGGACTTCCTGCGTGACGGCGGCTACGGCGAGGCCTTCGTGCAGGACTACCTGCTGCCGATGATCGCCTGCATCTGGTCCTGCCCGGCGCGACGCATGCTGGAGTTCCCGCTGGCCTCGATGGTGCGCTTCTGCGACAACCACGGACTGTTGCAGGTCGAGGGGCGCCCCCAGTGGTACACGGTGCGCGGCGGCGCGCGTCGCTACGTGGAGCGCATCGTGCAGCGCATCCCCGATGCACGCCTGAACTGCCCGGTGCGTCTGGTCAAGCGCCACGACGTCGGCGTGGAGGTGGCGACCGACCTGGGCACCGAATGGTTCGATCACGTGGTGCTGGCCTGCCACAGCGACCAGGCGCTGGCCCTGCTCGCCGATGCCGACGACACCGAGCGCGAGGTGCTCGGCGCCGTGCGCTATCAGCCCAACCGCGCGCTGTTGCACACCGATGTCACGCTACTGCCGCGCAGGCGCAAGGCGTGGGCCGCCTGGAACTTCGAGAGCGCCGCGGCGGCGGGCGACGGGGACGCGAACTCGGTGTGTCTGCACTATCTGATCAACAGGCTGCAGCCGGTGCCCTTCGCGCGCCCGTTGCTGGTCTCGCTGAATCCGCTGCGCGAGCCCGATCCGGCGCTGGTGCAGCGGGAGATGGAATACGCGCATCCGGTGTTCGATGCCGCGGCCATCGCCGCGCAGGCGCGGGTGCCGGAACTGCAGGGCAGGCACCGCAGCTATTTCTGCGGCGCGTGGTGCGGGCACGGGTTCCACGAGGACGGGCTGCGCGCCGGGCGTGCCGCCGCGCAGGCCTGGCTGGCCCAGCAGCGGGCACACGCGCCGGGCCGCCTGGATCGCGCGCTGGAGGTTCCGGCATGAGCGCAGCGAGGAGGGCGGTTCCATGACCGGCGCTCGGGCACCGACCTTGGAGGCGCGACGATGCCCACGGCGCTGATCGGTCGCGGCGTGGTGCGGCACACGCGCCTGCGCCCGGCGCGGCATGCCTTCGCCTACCGCGTGTTCTTCCTCATGCTGCCCATGCGCGCGCTGGCGCGCGGCGAGGCCACGCTGGGCATCGCGCGCAACCGCGCGGGCTGGCTGAGCTTTCACGACGCCGATCATGGCGACGGCGGCCCCGACAGCCTGGCGTGGGTCGAGCGCCTGCTGCGCGAGCAGGGCGTGCACGACGCCGCGGGCGAGATCTGGCTGCAGACCTTCGCACGCGTGCTGGGCTACGTGTTCAAGCCGGTGAGCTTCTGGTATTGCCATCGCGCCGACGGTTCGCTGGCCGCCGTGGTGGCGGAGGTGAACAGCACCTTCGGCGAACGCCACTGCTACGTGCTCAGGCCGGGCGCCGGACGCTCCGTGGCCTGGGGCGAGGAACTGCGCGCGGACAAGGCCATGCACGTGTCGCCCTTTTGCCGCGTCGAGGGCGGCTATCGCTTTCGCTTCCTGCGCTGCACGCGCGACGGCGCCGAACAGGTGGTCGCCCGCGTGGACCACGACGACGCGCTGGGGCCCCTGCTGCGCACCAGCATCGCGGGCTCGCTGCAGCCCTTGACACCGCGCTCGGCGCGGCGCGCGCTGTGGTCCCATCCCCTGCACAGCTTCGGGGTCATCGCGCGCATCCACTGGCAGGCGCTCGCCCTGTGGCGCAAGCGCGTGCCCTTCTTTTCCAGGCCCCAGGCATCGCGAGATCCGCTGACACGATGAACTCCCGTACCGACTCCTCCCGCTCGGGCGCCCTGCAAGGCGCCGCCGCGTCCTTCGACCTGGCCCGTCCCGCGCGCATGCCGCTGGCGGCGCGCAGCGTGCTGGCCATGTTGCGCAAGCTGCGCTACGGACGCCTGGAACTGAGACTTCCCGACGGCAGCATGCATTCGCTGGGCGGGGCGCAGCGCGATCAGCCCCTGGCGCAAGTGCAGGTGTCGGACTGGGCGGTGTTCGGCGCGGTGCTGCGTCGCGGCGACATCGGCTTCGCGGAGGGCTACATGGACGGTCAGTGGACAACCACCGACCTGCCGGGCCTGCTCGGCCTGCTGGCCGCCAATCGCGCGGCGCTGGAGCGCGCGCTGCACGGCAGCCCGCTCGGGACCCTGCTGGACCGGCTGCGCCATGGGCTGCTCAGGCGCAATACCCGCCGCGGAAGCCGCGACAACATCCACGCCCACTACGACCTCGGAAACGACTTCTACCGGCTGTGGCTGGACCCGGGCATGAACTATTCGTCGGCCCTGTTCACCGAGCCCGGCATGGGCCTGGAGCAGGCCCAGCAGGCCAAGCTGGATCGGGTGCTGCGCGAACTGCAGCCGCGGCCCGGGCAGCGCGTGGTGGAACTGGGCTGCGGCTGGGGCGGCTTCGCCGAGACCGCGGCGCGCGCGGGCCTGGAGGTCGACGGGATCACGCTGTCGGATCGGCAACTGGAATTCGCGCGAGCCCGCCTGCGCGACGCCGGGTTCGACGACCGGGCACGCGTGCACCTGTGCGATTACCGCGACGCGCGGCGCCTGCGCCCTGCCGGCGGATTCGACGCGCTGGCATCGATCGAGATGTTCGAGGCCGTGGGCGAGGCCTACTGGCCGACCTACTTCCGCAGCGTGGCCGAACTGCTGCGCCCCGGAGGAAGGGCGTGCATCCAGAGCATCGTCATCGACGAGGCCCTGTTCGCGGCCTATCGGCGCGGCACGGATTTCATTCAGCGCTACGTGTTTCCGGGGGGCATGCTTCCCAGCCGCGGGGCCTTCATCGAGCAGGCGCGCGGCGCGGGCCTGGAAGTGCTGGGAAGCCACGCCTTCGGCCTGGACTACGCCAGCACGCTGGCCATGTGGCGCGAGCGCTTCCTGGCCAGGTTGACGGCGGTGCGCGAACAGGGCTTCGATCGCCGCTTCGAACGCTTGTGGGACTTCTACCTGGCCTATTGCGAGGCCGGATTCGCGCATGGCAGCATCGACGTCATCCAGTTCACGCTGCGTCGGCCGGGCTGAGCGCAGGGCACGACGCGCGCTGCTGCTGGCCGGCCTGGCCTGCATGGTCTGGCCGGGCTTCGTGCCGCGCGCCCGCGCGAGCGCCGAGGCGAGCCGTCGCGCTCCCGCATGCGTGGTGCGCGCGCTCCCCGGGGCGCGGCTGAGCGGCAGCGCGGAATTGCGCTGGTGGGGCCTGGACATCTATCGCGCCTGGCTGTGGGTCGGGCCTTCCGGGCTGGACACGAACCGCCTGGGCGCGCAGGCCTTCGCGCTAGAGCTGCGCTATGCGCGCAGCCTGCGCGGCAGGGACATCGCCGACAAGTCCGCCGAGCTGATCGAACGCCTGGGTCTGGGCAGCGCCGAGCAGCGCAGGGCCTGGCACGCGAGCATGCGGGACATGTTCCCCGACGTGCATGCCGGAGACACCCTGGTCGGGCTGTACGTCCCGGACGCTCGCGGCGGCGCGCGCACCCGCTTCGTGTTCGACGGGCGGGACATCGGCGACATCGAGGGCCGGGATTTCGCGCAGGCGTTCTTTTCCATCTGGCTGTCCCCGCGCACCAGCGAGCCGGCGTTGCGGCAGGCCCTGCTGGCCGGGGTGGAGCAGGCGCGGTGAGCACCGTTGCGTCGGTGCTTCGGGAACCCTCGGGCGCGCAGCTCGCGCGCTACGGGGCGCTGCAATTCGCGCTGAGCTTCGTCGCGCTTCCGCTGTACGTGTTCCTGCCCGCCTACTACGGTGCGGAGCATGGCGTTCCCCTCGGGCTGCTCGGGCTGTTGCTGCTGGGCGCGCGGCTGGCCGACGCGCTGGTGGACCCGGCGCTCGGGCGCCTGGCCGACCGCATGCTGGCGCGTCGGCGGGCATGGGAGCTGATCGCGGCGGCAAGCCTGGTCTCGCTGGTCGCCTTCGCGGTGCTGATGGGGCTCGCGGGCTGGCTGTCCAGCGGCCTCGGCGCACCCTTGTTCGCCGCGGTCTTCGTCGCGGCCCTGTGGCTGGCACAGGCGGGTGCCACCGCCGCCGGCGTGGCCCACCAGGCCTGGGGTGCGGCACTGGCTGGCGGCGAGGCCGGTCGCGCGCGCGTGTTCGCGTGGCGCGAGGCTCTCGGCTTGGGCGGGGTGCTCGCGGCGGCCGCGGCGACCCAGCTCGGCGGCGCGAGGGTGTTCACCCTGGGATTCGCCCTCAGCCTGGCCGCGACCCTGGCGCTGTTGCGCGGGGTCGCGCTGCCGCCGGTGTTCGCCCCGCGCGCGCACGCCATCGGCGGTCTGCGCGCGGTCGTCGAGCCGCTGCGCCACCCGGCCTTCCGCAGCCTGCTGGCCACCTACGTGAGCAGCGGCGTGGCGGCGTCGATCCCGGCCACGCTGGTGCTGTTCTTCGTGCGCGACCGCATCGGCGCCGCGCAGTGGGCGGGCGCCTACCTGCTGCTGTACTTCGCGGGCGCCGCGGTCGGGGTCCCGCTGTGGCTGCGCGCGGTCGCGCGCTTCGGCGCCGCGCCGACCTGGCTGTTCGGAATCGGCGCCACGGTGTGCAGCTTCGCCTGGGCGGCCGCGCTGCAGCCCGGGCAGCGCGGGGCCTACGCCGCGCTGTGCGCGGTGTGCGGCCTGGCGCTCGGCTCGGACCTGATCGTGCCGCCCGCGCTGCTGGCCGGACTGATCCGCAGCCGCGGGCACGACGGCCGGCTGGAGGGAGCGTACTTCGGCCTGTGGAGTTTCGCGGCCAAGTTCACGCTGGCCCTGGCCGCCGGCGTGGCCCTGCCCCTGCTCGGCATCCTGGGCTACCGCCCGGGCACGCCGGCGACCGGCCTGCTGCCGCCGCTGGTGGTGGCCTATGCGCTGCTGCCCTGCGGCCTGAAGGTTCTTTCGGGGTGGATGCTGTGGCGGGGATGGATGCGCCCCGCCGCGCGCGACCCCGCTTTCCTGTTGGACTCGACAAGGAGGATCCCATGACCACCGCCTGGCACAAGCCCCTGCATCTCGCCGCGGGCGCCCTGCTGAGCGCCGGCCTGCTGGCCGGCTGCGCCAGCGTGACCCCGGCCGATTACCGGGGCCAGAAGCCCGAACTCGCGCTGGAGCAATACTTCAACGGCCCGTTGAGCGCCGACGGCCTCGTGTTCAACCGCTCGGGCAAGGTCGTCAAGCGATTCCATGTCGACATGGTGGGCGCGTGGAAAGGTGACGAGGGCACCCTCACCGAGCATTTCCTGTACAGCGACGGCACCCGGTCCGAGCGGGTGTGGCATCTGCGCCGCCTGCCCGGCGAAGGCCCCCAGCGGCGCTACGAGGGCAGCGCCGGCGACGTGGTCGGCACGGCGTCCGGCTACGCCGAGGGCAATGCCTTCCATTGGAGCTACACGCTGGCGCTGCCGGTCGGCGGGCGGACCTACGACATGCACATGGACGACTGGATGTACCTGATGAACGACCACGTGCTGCTCAACCGTACCAACATGAGCAAATTCGGCATCCGAGTCGCCAGCATTTTCATCGCCTTCCACAAGCCCTGACGGGCCCCTGCACCGGGAGACCCCATGGCCTGCAATCCCGTGATTCGCGACTGGGCCGCCCAGCGCGTGTGGATCGTCGGCGCCTCCAGCGGCATCGGCGCCGCGCTGGCGCGCGAGCTGCTCGCGCGCGGCGCGAGGGTGGCCGTGTCGGGGCGCAATGCATCGGCGCTGGCCGCCTTGCGGGGCGCGCTGGCACTGCCCCTGGACGTACGCGACGGGCCGGCGCTGCTGGCCGCCGCGCAGCGCTTGCGCGGGGAGTTCGGGGGGGTGGACCTGCTCGTGTATTGCGCCGGAACCTATGCTCCCCAACGCGCGTCGGACTTCGATCTGGACGCTGCCCTGGAGCACGACGAGGTCAACTACCGCGGCGCGCTGCGCTGGCTGAAGGCCGTGCTGCCGCTGCTGCTCGCGCAGGGGCGGGGCCACCTCAGCGTGGTGTCCAGCGTGGCCGGTTGGCGCGGCCTGCCGCGGGCCCTGGCCTACGGGCCCACCAAGGCGGCATTGATCAACCTGGCGCAGATCCTGTACCTCGACCTGCGGCCCCTCGGCATCGGCGTCAGCGTGGTCAACCCGGGATTCGTCGACACGCCCCTGACGGCCGGCAACGATTTCGCGATGCCCGCGCTGCTGCGGCCGGAGCAGGCGGCCGCGCGCATGCTGCGGGGTTGGGAACTTGGCCGGTTCGAGATGCATTTCCCGCGCCGCTTCACCCTGTGGCTGCGCCTGATGCGCCTGCTGCCCGATCGTTGGTACTTCGCCGCGGTGCGGCGTTTCACGGGGCTGTGAGCGGCTGCACGGTGGTCCTATAGTCGACGCCGCGCCGGGTCGCGGCGCGCCATTCCACCGACAACGAGCAAGTCCATGGCCGCCTACCTGATCGCCGATACCCTGCTGACCGATCCCGACGCCTACGAGGAATACAAGCGCAAGGCCCGGCCGCTGGCCGAGAGGCATGGCGGCGAGTACGTCGTGCGCGGGGGCGACATGGTGATCGAGGAGTCCGAACTGTGGAGCCCGTCGCGCCTGGTCGTGGTGCGATTTCCCTCGGTCGAACAGGCACGCGGGTTCTACGAGTCCCCCGAATACCAGCAGGCGCTGGGCATCAGCAAGCGCTCGGCCCGGCGCACCGTGGTGATCGTCGAGGGGGTCTGATCCACCCGCGGGCTTGGCCCGGCCCGCGTGTCGGAATTGCACACGGTGCGCGACAAAAGGCGGCCGGGCGCTGATACCCTGCATCTGCACGACGCGCGAGGGAACCGCGGTCACGCCGGAAGGCCTCGTTCCGGGGCACGCGGGAAAACCCGACTTTTGGCAAGCCGGCCCCCAAGCGTAGAGTCGCATCGAAATCAGGATTGGAACGAACGGTCGTTTCTTTTTCGGCGCTGCTGGCTCTGCCACGGAGAGATATCCATGAATAGGGGACTTACCTTCGCGGTCGCCGCAGGCGCCGCGCTGCTGATGGCTGGTTGCGGCGGTGGTGGCAATCCGAGCGCACCTTCGCTGTCCACGGTGGCCAGCGTCAACGCCGCCAGCACCGCGCCGAGCGTCGGGCCCAGCGGGGGCTTCAAGAACCTCGTCGTGTTCGGCGACAGCTTGTCCGACGACGGCGCGTATACCCTGGCGGCCTGGAGCACGTACGGATTTCCGACCCCGCCGTTCACCCTGCCCTTCGCGGGCGGGGGCCAGTTCACCGTGAACGGCGATACCACCGGCAACTGGACCGGCGACCTGGCGCAGAGCCTCGGACTCGGCCTTGCGCCCAACGTGGTGGGGTATACGTCCGGCGGCACGACAACGTTCATGACGCCGACCGGACCGGCTCCCAGCCAAGCGGCCGCCACCTGCGCCTTCAATACCGCGCCGGCGGGAAGCCCCGAGAATTGCACCAATTTCGCCCAGGGCGGTGCCATGGTGTACACGGCCGACGGCATCGGCCACAGCAGCGGCGCGCTGACCTTCCCGGTGACCCAGCAACTGCAGAACTACCTGAGCGAGTTCGGTTCCTTCAACAGCTCGCAGCTGATCACCGTGCTGGCGGGCAACAACGACATCCTGGCCGCCGCGCAGGCCGTCAGCACGGCGGTGAGTCAGGGCGGGGAGCAGGCCAAGCAGGCCGCGGTGGCCACCGCGCAGGCCAACGTCGGCGTGGCCGCCGACGAGCTCGCCGGCGTGGTCAAGACCATCCTGAGCAGCGGCGGGCAGTACGTCGTGGTCTACACCCTGCCCGATTCCTCACTGACTCCCCAAGGGCAGGCCGCCAGCGGCGGAACCACCTGCGACAACACCAATCCGCAGCTCGGCTGCTACTTGTTGTCCAATCTGGTGCAGTTGTTCAACCAGCGGCTGCTCAACGACCTGCAGGGCCTGCCCGTGAAGATGGTCGACGGATTCGCGCTGCTGAACCAGGAAATCGCCAACCCTTCCGCGTTCGGATTCACCAACGTCACGACGCCCTGGTGCAACATCGCGGTGGTGCAGTCGTCCCTGCTGTGCAACGTGAACACGCCTGCGACGGCTTATGGAGCCAGCACCTCCAATCTGGGTACCTGGCTGTTCGCCGACACACTCCACCCGACTCCGGCCGGTTACAAGGTCATCGCGAACGAAACTCTGCTCGCGCTGCGCAGCTTCGGCTGGGTGTCCTGATGACCTCCGTTCCGTCCGCGCTTCCATCCACCTGGAGACATCCCGCATGATCCGCCAACTGTCCGATCGCGCCGGCGTGCGCGGCGCGTCGCCCGGCCTGCGCCACGCCGCCGCAGCCTCGCTGCTCGCCGCCGCCGCGGCCTTCGGGGGCGCCAGCGCCCATGCCGACACCCTGGGCGGCGCCGGCACCAACACCATCTACGCCGGCGTGGCGGCCCTGCAGAACCACGCCTCGCTGGGCGACCTGCACGGGCTGAACACCCCGCCCGGGTTGAACCTGGACATCGGCAACGCGACCACGCTGGGCCTGGGCTTCGTGCACAACGTCACCGACCGCTGGAGCGTGGAGCTGGCGCTGGGCGCGCCGCCCACCGTGCACACCAACGCGAAGGGGGCGAACTGGGCGCTGCTGGGCATCGCCCCGGGCACCCGCATCGCCGACGTCGACGTACTGTCGCCCACCGTGTTCATGAACTGGCACCCGCTGAGCACGCGCTCGCGCTGGGACCCCTTCGTGGGGCTCGGCGTGAACTACACGCGCTTCGCCAACACCAAGGCGCTGACCCCGCTGACCAACGCCCTGGGCCCGACCGAGCTGAGCCTGTCGGACTCGTGGGGGCCGGCGGCCCACGTGGGCCTGACCTACCACATCAACCAGCGCTGGTCGGTGGTGGGCACCGTGGCCATCGCGGACGTGAAGAGCACCCTGACGGTGACCTCCTATTCGCCGGCCGCGGTGACCCCGCGCATCGTGACCTCGCAGTCCAGCACCGACATCAACTTCCACCCGGTGATCTACACCCTCGCGGTGGGCTACAGCTTCTGAGGGTTCCCGCGGTCCTGTCCGGCGGACGCGATCGCGTCCAGCCGGCGCAGGCTGGATTCGTCCAGGAGCAGTTGCTCGGCCGCGAGGTTCTCGCGCAGGTGCACGACGGACGTCGTTCCGGGTATCAGCAGGATGTTCGGCGAGCGCTGCATCAGCCAGGCCAGCGCCACCTGCATCGGCGTGGCGCCGAGTTCGCGCGCCACCTCCGACAGGGCCGTCGACTGCAGCGGCGTGAAGCCCCCGAGCGGGAAATACGGCACGTAGGCGATGCCCGCCGCGGCCAGCTGGTCGATCAGCGCATCGTCGGCACGGTGCGCCAGGTTGTAGTGATTCTGCACGCAGGCCAATTCGGTGATCGAGCGCGCCTGCTCGACCTGCGCGGGCGTGGCGTTGCTCAGCCCGATGTGACCCACGAGACCGTCGCGTCGCAGTTGCTCGAGCACTTGCAGCGGCTGTTCGATGGGGCCCTCGGCCGGGCCATGGGTGTCGAACATCAGGCGCAGGTTGACGACCTCCAGGCGTTCCAGCCCGAGGTTGCGCAGGTTGTCGTGCACCGCGCCGCGCAGTTCCTCGGGAGAAAAGGCCGGCAGCCACGATCCGCCCAGGCCACGGCGCGCGCCCACCTTGGTGACCAGGGTCAGCGAGTCCGCGTAGGGATGCAGGGCCTCGCGGATCAGCTGGTTGGTGACGTGGGGGCCGTAGAAGTCGCTGGTGTCGATGTGTTCCACGCCGGCGGCCACCGCGTCGCGCAGCAGGTTCAGCGCGCCTTGCGGGTCGGCGGGCGGCCCGTACACGCCGGGGCCGGCCAGTTGCATCGCGCCATAGCCCATGCGGCGGAGCTCGCGGCCGCCCAGGCGATAGCGGTGGGTATCGGGGGTGGGATTCGAAACGCTCATGGTGAGGACTCCTGGAAAGGTTTTCCGGAACTCTAGGAGCCTGTCCGCTGTTCGACTAGCCGTACTAGGATGCACAGGCTGTACGGATGCGCGAACAATGGAGCCCGCATGGATGCCAGAATGGACGATCTGTCGGCCTTCGCCGCGGTGGCTCGCGCCGGGGGATTCCGCGACGCCGCGCGGGCGCGCGGCACCAGCGCCTCCAGCCTGAGCGAAGCCGTTCGCAGGCTGGAGACCCGCCTCGGGGTGCGGCTGTTGCATCGCAGCACGCGCAGCGTGGCGCCCACCGAGGCGGGCCAGCGCCTGCTGCACAGCCTGGTCCCGGCGCTGGAGCAGATCGACGCTGCGCTCGAACAGGTACAGGCATCGCGCGACCTGCCAGCCGGCACGCTGCGCCTGAACGTCCCGGTCGCGGCTGCGCGCCTGGTGCTGCCGCGCATCGTGCCCGACTTTCTCGCCGCCTATCCCCGGATTCGCCTGGAGATCCGCGCCGAGGACCGGTTCGTCGACATCCTGGCGGATGGTTGCGATGCCGGCATACGCTACGACGAGAGTCTGGAGCAGGACATGGTGGCGGTGCCCATCGGTCCCGCCACCCAGCGCTTCGCGGTGGGCGCGTCGCCCGCCTACCTGGCGCGCGAGGGGCGGCCCCGGCATCCGCGCGAGCTGATGCGCCACGCCTGCCTGCGCGGGCGCTTTTCCAGCGGGGTACGGCCGGCGTGGGAGTTCGCGCGCGACGGCGAGGTGCTGCGCCTGGACCCGCCGGGGCCGCTGCTGGTGGGCATCGGCGGCGGCATCGACCTCGTGGTCGACGCGGCCCGCTCCGGGGTCGGGCTGGTCTACCTGTTCGAGGACTGGCTGGCGCCGTACTTCGCCCGCGGCGAACTCGAGCCCGTGCTGCAGCCCTGGTGGCCGAGCTTCCACGGCCCGTTCCTGTACTACCCCGGCCAGCGCCAGCTTCCGCCCGCGCTGCGCGCGCTGGTCGACTTCGTCAAGGATCGGCGATGGTGAGTCCGCCCCGCAGGCGCCGCGGGCCACTAGCATTCGGGGCCCTTCCCCGAAGTCATCCCCGACCCTGAACCCGGAGCCTCCTTGCCCATGCACGTCCCAAGCCGCATTCCCCGCCGCATTGGCTTTTCCATGATGCTGCTCGCGACCCTGGCGGCCTCGCCCGCGCAGGCGCATCGTCGTGAGCCCGACGCGGGCGGGGTGCGGGACGCGCAGGGACGCTACGCCGTGGTGTTCCCGGCCGCCAGCGCCGAGCCGAATCCGGCGCTCACCCCCGGGGCGCTGAACCCGCGGGTCACGCAGGCCGACATCGCCTCGACCATCTGCGTGCCGGGCTTCACGCGGGGCATCCGCCCGCCCGAGGGCTACACCGAGCGGCTCAAGCGCGAGGGCATCCGCGCCTACGGCTACACCGACCGGCGCCTGCGCGACTACGAGGAGGATCACCTGATCAGCCTCGAACTCGGCGGCTCGCCGGATTCGCCACGCAACCTGTGGCCCGAGCCCCACCACGTGATCGGCGGCTGGGGCAGCTACGCCAAGGATCGCCTGGAAAACCGCCTGCATCGCCTGGTGTGCGACGGGCGCGTTCCCCTGGCCCGTGCCCAGTACGAGATCAGCCACGACTGGATCGGCGCCTACCGCAGGTACGTCGGGCCCGATCCTCTGGCGCGGCGCACGCATCGCTACGGCGACTGAGCCGGTCGCCGCGCGCGCGCCTCAGGTGATCGGCGCGGGGTTGAACAGTGTCAGCGCGTTGTGCAGGTTCCAGCGCTCGGCCCAGGGCCGGCGCCGACCGCTGGCGACGTCGACGATGCAGGCGAAGATCTCCTCGCCCACCTCGGCGATGCTGCGCTCGGCGCGCGCGATGCGCCCGGCGTCCACGTCGATCAGGTCCGGCCACTGCTCGGCCAGTTCGCTGCGCGTGGACACCTTGATCACCGGCACCGCGGCCAGACCGTAGGGCGTGCCGCGACCGGTGGTGAACACGTGCACGTTCATGCCGGCGGCCGCCTGCAGGGTGCCGCAGACGAAATCGCTGGCCGGCGTGGCCGCGAAGCCCAGGCCGCGCTGCCCCGGCGCGAGCTTCTCGCCGGGCCCGAGCACGAAGTCGATGGGCAGGGTGCCCGACTTGACGATCGAGCCCATGGCCTTCTCGACGATGTTGGACAGGCCGCCGGCCTTGTTGCCGGGAGTGGTGTTGGCGCTGCGGTCGGCGCCGCCGCGGCGCAGGTAGGCGTCGTACCAGTCCAGCTCGGCCACGAGGCGCCGCGCCACGTCGACGTCGCGCGCGCGCGAGGTCAGCAGCGCGACGCCGTCGCGCACCTCGGTGACCTCGGAGAACAGCACCGTGGCCCCCGCGCGCACCAGCATGTCCACCGCATGACCCAGCGCCGGGTTGGCGGTGACCCCCGACAGCGCGTCGCTGCCGCCGCACTGCACTCCCACCACCAGGCCGGACAGCGCGGCCGCCTCGCGCCTGCGCGCGTCCAGCCGGCGCAGATGGGGTTCGGCGGCGGCGACGATGGCGTCGAGCATGCCGGAGAAGCCGCCGTGCGCCGGGTCCTGCAGGCGCACCAGATGCAGGCCGTCGTGCGACTGCTCGGCCGGCGCCTGGCGCTGGTCGCGCAGCGCGATGCTGCCCGGCGGAAGCAGGCGCTCGGGCTGCAGCTTCTCGCAGCCCAGGCTGACCACCATGACCTCGCCACCGAAGTTGGGGTTGCGCGACAGGTTGCGCAGGGTGCGGATCGGCACCTGAGCGTCGGGCGCGTCGATGGCCACGCCGCAGCCGTAGGCATGGTCGATCGCCACCACCCCGTCCACGTGGGGGAAGCGCGGCAGCAGTTCGCGCCGGATGCGCTCGGCGGCCTGCGCCACCACGCCCGCCACGCACTGCACGGTGGTGGTGATGGCGAACAGGTTGCGGGTTCCGAAGCTGCCGTCCGGATTGCGATAGGCCAGGAACTCCTGCCCGCCCAGCGGCGGCGCCTCGCGCAGTTGCGTGGCCACCGGAAGATCCTCCAGCGCGCGGGCGTCGGGCATGCGCATCAGACCCTCGTGAACCCAGGATCCGGGCTCGATGGGGGCGAGGGCGTAGCCGATGGCCACGTCGTAGCGGCGCACCGCCTCGCCGGCCTCGATGCGCCGCAGCGCCACCTTGTGGCCTTGCGGCACGGCTTCGCGCAGCAGCAGGCCGTCGTCCACGGCCTGGCCGGCGGCAAGGCCGCCGCGCGTGGCCACCACGGCCACGTTGTCGGACGGGTGCATGCGCACCAGTCGCACGGGTTGTTGCATGATGGACAGTCCTCCAGGCATCAGCCGGCCGCCGGCGCGGAAGGCGCCGGAACCAGGAACTCGACCCACATCGGACGCGCGCCGCAGCGCATGCGCCCGCGCTCGCGCCACACCCCGTCGGCGTCGCGCGCATGCACGCTGAAGGCAGCGGCCGTCTCCCCGCACGCGACCAGCCATTGTCCGTGCACGGCCAATGCGCGCGGGGTCTGCGCGACGGGCAGGCTCGCCGCCGGCATCAGGCGCCGACCGGGCAGGTCCACCCGCAGCAGATGCGCCATGCCCTGCCGGCGCTCGCTCAGCCACAGCCAGGAGCCGTCCTCGGTGCAACGGATGTCGGCATACCAGGGGCGGCCGTCGATGGCATGTCCGAGTTCGGCGCTGAACACGGGCCGCAGCGCGTTGGACCTGGGCTCGTAGCGGCACACGTCCACCACGCCGTGTTCCTCGTTGTCGATGAACACCCAGTCCCCCGCGCATGCGACGTGGCGCGGACTGGCCTGCTCGTGCAGGCGCAGGCGCCGCGCCCGGCGTTGCGACAGCGGCGTTCCCGGGGAGTCGCCGGCCAGGCACAGCACGCTGCCATCGATGGTCTGGGTGGCCAGCAGCAGGCGTCCGCCGCCCAGTGCCACGCAGGCGTGCGCGGGGCCGTCGGTGGCCATCTGCTGAATGCCCTCGTCGCGCACCCAGGCGATGCGCGCCATCTTGTACGAGGCGCACAGCAGGCCGTCGCGTGTGCCGTCCGGGCCGATCCAGGCCATGTCGGCCGGAAGCTCACGACGCGCGGCGTGGCGCAGCGCGCCGTCGGACCCGCGCTCGATGCGCAGCAGCGCGTAGGGTTCGCCGCGCAACGCCGCGAACAGCGTGGAGCGCGCGGCGTCCCAGGCCAGCGGGGCCACCGGGCCCGCGCAGTCCAGTTCCTGGCGCAGTTCCAGGTGGGCGTCGCCCGTGCGCAGCTCCCAGCGCTGCAGCACGCCGTCGCCGGCGCAGGCGACGACGAATTCGAGCACCTCGGGCGCGCTCATCGTCGCGTCCGGCTGACCATCTGCGTCGGGCTGACGAACTGCAGCGCGACCACGACCACGGCCAGGCTGACCAGCATGTACACGATGGCCATGGCGTCGATGGCCTGCGGGGCGCGCACGCCGGCGCCGAACACCGCGTAGTACAGCGCGACGACCAGGGTCTGCGTGCCGGGGCCCGAGGTGAAGTAGGTCAGCTCGAACAACCCGATGGTCTTGATCAGCAGCAGAAGACCGGCCGCCAGGATGCCCGGTGCCAGCAGCGGAAGCAGCACGTGCACGAAATAGCGCGGCGTGTTCGCGCCGAACACCCGGGCGGCCGACTCCAGGCGCGGATCGATCTGCTCCACGAAGGGAACCAGCACCAGGATGACGAAGGGAAGCGCCGGCACCAGGTTGGCCAGCCACACGCCGGTGAAGGTGCCCACCAGGCCGAGGCGGTACATCACGCTGGACAGCGGGATGCCGTAGGTCACCGGAGGAATGATGATGGGAAGCATGATCAGCAGGCTCACCGCGCGCTTGCCGGGAAACTCGCCTCGCGCCAGCGCATAGGCGCAGGGTACCCCCAGCGCCAGCGCGCTCAGCGTGACCAGCCCGACGATCTCGGCGGTGAACTCCAGCACATCGCCGAGCTGGAACTGGCTCCAGGCCTGCAGGTACCACGATGTCGTGAAGCCCTGGGGCAGCACCGTCGCGAACCAGCGCGTGGCGAAGGAATCCACCAGCACGGTCGCCAGGATTCCCAGGATGTTCAGCATGAACAGTCCGACCACCACCCATACCAGCCATTTCAGGATTTTCTGCACGTGTCTCTCCGCGCTTGTGCGTGCCGGATCACTTGAAGCCGGCCGAGGAGCCGCGGAAGGCCTTGCGCGTGGACAACAGCAGCAGGCCCACGGCGGCGAACTGGATGAGCCCCATCAGCACGGAGATCGCATTGCCCATGGAATAGTCGTAGTCCTCGAAGGCGGCGTGCGCGGCCGCAATGGACATCACGCGGGTCGCCCCGGCGGGGATGCCCAGCAGCACGGCCGAGGGGAACACCGTGAAACACTGCACGAACACCAGGATCGCCGTCATGCGCAGGCCGGGCACGAGCAGCGGGGCCACGATGAACCGGAACTGGCGCCAGGGACCCGCGCCCAGGGTGGCGGCGGCGCGCTCCAGGTTCGGATCGATGCCCGAGAGGAAGGACAGCAGGAACAGGAAGGCGAAGGGGAAGCCGCCGATCACCAGGCTGATGAGCACGCTGGAGAAACTGTGGATCAGCGCCACCCGCGCGTGCACCCCCAGCACGGAGGCCAGTTGCCAGAACCAGCCGTTGTTGGAGAAGTAGCTCAGCATGCCGTCGGCGACGAGCACGGAGCCGAAGGTGATGGGCAGCAGGAACACGATGGTGCTGAATCTCTGCAGGCGCGAGGGCACGCGCAGGAAGTACGCGCAGGGAAGCGCCAGCAGCAGGCTCAGCACGGTGGCGGGGACGGCCAGGCGGAAGGTCGTCCACACCGTGTCGCGCAGTTCGGGCGTGGCGGCGAAGTGCACGTAGTTGTGCAGCGAATAGCCGTGCCTCGAAGGATGCAGGGAGCTCTGCAGCCCGGCCAGCATCGGGTAGGCGAAGAAGGCCAGCAGGAACAGCGCCGCCGGCAGCACCAGCAGCCAGGCGCGATGGCGTGGGTTCACGATGCGAGCTCCGGGTAGCCCAGCGCGCGCTCGGCGGGAACATGCACGCGCAGACGCGATCCGATGGTGAAGCGGCCCGGCAACCTGGCGTACAGGGTTCCGGCGGGGGTGTCGAGCACGACAAGGCTCTCGCGGCCGTAGTACTCGGCGGATCGCACCTCGCCGCCGAGCACGTTGTGCGATTCCCCGTCCGCGAGGCGGATTTCGTCGGGACGGATCGCCACCACCGCGCGTCCTTCGAGGCCCGCGCCCACGCGTCGGGCCAGCAGGGTGCATCCGGGGCCGACCTCGACCTCGATCCGGTCCTCGCCGTCGGCAGGGCGGACGGAGCCCCGCAGCAGGGTGCGATAGCCCATGAACCTGGCCACGTCCAGGTCGCGGGGCAGGCTGAACAGTTCCTGCGGGGTGCCGATCTGGTGGGCCACGCCGTTTTGCAGCACGACGATCTTGTCGGCCATGGACAGCGCCTCGTCCTGGTCGTGGGTGACGTAGATGGTGATGCGCCGCACGCGCTCGTGCAGGCGGCGGATCTCCGAACGCATCTCGATGCGCAGCTTGGCGTCCAGGTTGGACAGCGGCTCGTCCATCAGCACGATGTCCGGCTCCACCACGATGGCGCGCGCGATGGCCACGCGCTGCTGCTGGCCGCCCGAGAGCTGCGCCGGATGCTTGTGCGCGTGCTGCTCCAGCTGGACCAGGCGGATCGCCTCCATCGCCTTCGCGTGGCGCTGGGCACGGGGCATGCCGCGCATGCGCAGCCCGAAGGCCACGTTGTCCAGGATGCTCATGTGGGGGAACAGGGCATAGTTCTGGAACACCACCCCCACGTTGCGCTTGTCGGGCGTGAGCCGGTCGATGCGCCTGCCCGCCACGTGGATGCTGCCCGCGCTGATGTCGGTCAGGCCTGCGATGCAGTTCAGCGCGGTGGTCTTGCCGCAGCCCGAAGGCCCGAGCAGGGCCACGAACTCTCCCGGCGAGACCCGAAGGTTCAGCCTGGACAGCGCGCAGTGCACCCCGCCCCCCTGCATGTCGTACTGCCTGCTCACGTCTTCCAGCACGAGATCTTCGGTCCCGCTCATCGACTCGTCTCCCACCTCAGGTTGTTCGCGGCGGCGCCGCGCCGGGCGCCGCCGCATCCTCGCCGGCCTCAGTGCTTCAGGGCACCGATCTGCTGGTTCCACATCTCGAAGGCCTTGACCATCGCCGACGCGTCGAGCGGCGTCTCGTTCGGGTACTTGGCGATCCAGGCGTCGTAGTCCTTGCGCCCGTATTCGTGGATCACCTGCTGGCTGCTCGCGGGCGCCATGCTCAGGGTGACGCCGGCGATCGCCGGGCCCGGGTAGAAGTAGCCGTCGTCGTAGGTCATCGCCTGCTGCTTGGGCTTCATCATGTAGCGCATGACCCGCAGCAGCATGTCGATCCGTGCCTTCGACTGCCCCTTGGGGATCACCATGTACTGGGCGTCGTTGAGCCAGACCATGTGGTCGAGCTTCTGGACCTGGAAGTCCTTGGGCACGATGCCCAGCTTGCGCGGGTTGATGTCCCAGCCGGTGATGGTGGGAGTCATCCAGCGCGTCTGCTGGCCCAGCTCCTTCATCACGGCACCGGTGCCGCTGGGGTAGTAGGCGATGCAGGCGTTGAGCTGCTTGAGATAGGCCCAGGTCTTGGTCCAGCCGTGCACCGGGTCGCGCGGATCGGCGTCGTGCAGCAGGTAGGGCAGGGCCATCAACCAGGCCCGCCCGGGGCCCGAATTGTTCGGGCGCGCGTAGATGAACTTGCCCGGGTGCGCCTTGCACCAGCTCAGCAGCTGCTGCGGGGTACGGGGAGGATGCTTGACCGTCTGCGGGTTGTACTCGAGCAGCGGGCCGGCCGGCGAGTACACGACCTCCACCCCGTAGCCCTTGGCCAGCTGCTGCATGCGCGCGGCGCCGGGGCTGTAGTCCTGGGGAATCCCGGGCAGCTCCTTGGCGTAGGCGGGAAGCAGCGGCTGCCACAGGCCCTGCTGGATGCCGAAGGCCAGATCGTCGGTGCCGGTCAGCACCATGTTGATGTCCGAGCGCCCGGCGTGCTCCATGGCGCGGATGCGCGGCAGCAACTGCGGCGCCGGAGACGTGGAGTAGGTGAAGTGCACCAGGCCCGGGTGGCTGGTCTCGAACTGCTCGAAGGCCTTCTGGGTCAGCGCCAGGTTGCCGGCGACGTCGACGATGTTGATGGTCATCGGGGCGGCGTGCGCGGCCTGGCACAGTGCGGCGGCCCCGATGAGCGAGCCGGCGAGGACTCTCGCCAGTGGCGATGGGATGCGTTGGAACACTTGGGAATCTCCTCTTTGTGGTTGTGTCTCGTTTCGGCAGGGAAGCGCGGACCTGCCGTTCCGCTGAAAACCTCTCAAGGACCGAGCATGGTCTCGTCGACGTCGACGAACCCGCCGCCCTGTCGCGGCGGCTCGCGCTGGTCGTCGGGCAGCGCGTCGGCGCAGGCCGCGGACGAGTCGCGCGGGGTGAATCCGAGCGCGCCGGCGGGATCGGCTTCCCAGTAGGTCGACGGGTTGGCCGAGACGCCGTAGACCACGCTGTGGCCGACTCCCGGCGCCAGCAGTGCGCGCTCGACCAGGCGCACGAAGTCCCGGTGGCTCAGCCAGGTCTTGAGCATGCGTCGGTCGCGCGGGCGCTCGAAGCACGAGCCGATGCGCAGGCCCACCGATTCGACGCCGTATTTGTCCCAGTACAGCTGCGCCAGGTCCTCGCCGAAGGCCTTGGACAGGCCGTAGAAGGAGTCGGGACGGTGCGGCATGTCGGGGCGCACGCGTTCGTCCGATGCGTAGTAGCCGGTGACGTGATTCGAGCTGGCGTACACGACCCGGCGCATGGCGTGCCGGCGCGCGGCCTCGAACACATGGAAGCTGCCGCGGATGTTGGCCGAGAGGATCGCCTCGAAGGGCCCCGTGGTGGAGATGCCGCCCAGATGCACCACGGCCGCGGCTCCTCGCAGCGAGCCTTCCACCGCGTCGGCGTCGGCGAGGTCGCAACGCTGGAAGGTCTCGTTGGGGTGCAGCCGCGCGGGTTCGCGGATGTCCACGCTGATGGTGTCGATGCCGGCGTCGGCCAGATGCGCGCGCAGTACCGTGCCGAGCGCTCCGGCGGCACCGGTGACGGCCAGGCGTGCGGGAAATTCGAAACTCATGGGCGGGCCCTCGGGGGATCGGTTCATGCCGCGGTGGGCGGCAGCTGTTCGCGCAGCCAGCCCGGCAGCAGTTCGCGTGCCATGTTCTGGTAGCACATGGGCCGCAGGAAGCGGCGGATCGACAGCGTACCCACGCTGCTGAATCGCGCGTCGCTGCAGGCCGGGTAGGGGCCCGCGTGGACCATCGCATCGCAGACCTCGACGCCGGTGGGCCAGCCGTTCATCAGCAGGCGCCCGGCCAGGGGCTCCAGGCCGCGCAGCAACTGCGCGGCCTGCGCGTGGTCGGGCGGGTCCACGATCACCGTGGCGGTGAGCTGTCCGGCGAGTTCGTCCAGAAGCGGCGCGATGTCCTCGGGGCGCGGCGCGCGCACGATCACGGCGGCTGGCCCGAACATCTCCTCGCGCCAGGCGGCATCGGCGGCGAACTCGGCAAGGTCCAGCACGAACACCTGCGGCTGCGTGCCGTCCGACGCGACCTGTCCGGGCAGGGGCGGGGACGACGAGCGCGCGCATGCCTCCTGCGTGGCCTGGCGAAAGCGCGCGGCGATGCCGGCGCTGAGCAGCGGTGCCGTGCGGGTGGCCCGCAGCTGGAGGGCCACGCAGTCGAGGAACTCCCGCGCACCCTCGTCGCCCAGCAGGAACAGCACGCCGGGCTTGGTGCAGAACTGTCCGCTTCCCAGGGACATCGACTGCACGAAGCCGGCGGCAATGCCGGCGGCGCGCTCGCGCAGCGCCGCCGGGAACACGAACACCGGGTTGACACTGCTCATCTCGGCGAACACCGGGATCGGCCGCGCCCTGCCGGCGGCGAGGCGGGTCAGCGCGTCACCGCCCGCGCGCGAGCCGGTGAAGCCGACGGCCTGGATGCGCGGGTGCGCGACCAGCCAGGCGCCGATCTGCTCGTCGGCCCCGTACAGCAGGCTGAACACGCCGTCGGGCATGCCCGTCTCGCGCATCGCCGCCTGCACCGCGCGGCCCACCAGTTCGGAGGTCCCGGGGTGGGCGTTGTGGGCCTTGACCACCACCGGGCAGCCGGCGGCCAGCGCCGAGGCGGTGTCGCCGCCGGCCACCGAGAAGGCCAGGGGAAAGTTGCTGGCGCCGAACACGGCCACCGGACCGATGCCCATGTGGCCCATGCGCAGATCCGGGCGGGGCAGCGGAGCGCGCTGAGGCAGGGCCGGATCGTGACGCGGCTCCACGTGTCGGCCTTCGCGCGCGACCTGGGCGAACAGTCGCAGCTGCGCGGT
Source organism: Pseudomonadota bacterium (assembly GCA_021848345.1). Lineage (GTDB taxonomy): Bacteria > Pseudomonadota > Gammaproteobacteria > Burkholderiales > Burkholderiaceae_C > Thiomonas_A. Next base: position 56,065 of record JAJZUV010000016.1, read on the forward strand.
GGTGCGCGCGCGCTCGCCGCGCAGACGCGCGGCGTCCAGCGCGGTCTCGAGCGCGGCGCGGTCGATCAGCTCCTCGCCCAGCGCCTCGATATGCGCGGCGATGGCCTCGAGCAGCCCGGCGTGGGCGGCGCCGCCGAGTTCGCGGTAAGGGGCCCAGGCGCGCCAGGCCATCTCGCAGGCCTCGTCGAGCTGCTCGCGCGTGGCGCCGCCGTAGGCGGGCAGCAGCGCCTTGCCGCTGACAGGGTCCACGCCCTGCAGCGCCGCGCGCGTTCCGCGCACGGCGCGCGTGCCCAGCAGGTTCTCGCCTCGAAGACTCATGCGCGGCCCCGGGTTGCGATCAACGCGCGCAGTTCCTCCATCTCGGCCTCGTCGAGGTCGGTGAGCGGGGGCCGCACGCCGCCGGCGTCGCGGCCGACCACGCGCATGCCGGCCTTCACGATCGACACCGCATAGCCGCGGCGCCGGTTGCGCAGCGAGGTATAGGGCATGACGAATTCGCGCAGCTCGCGGTACACGTGTTCGTGGTCGCGGCGCCGCACCGCCGCGTAGAACGCCTTGGCCCATTCGGGCAGGAAATTGAAAATCGCCGAGGAATAGGTGGTGACCCCCATCTCCAGGTAAGGCAGGGCGAAGGTCTCGGCGGTGGGCAGGCCGCCGACGTAGGTCAGGCGCTCGCCCATGGTCGTGTACACCCGGGTCATGAGTTCGATGTCGCCGACGCCGTCCTTGTAGCCGACCAGGTTCGGGCAGCGCTCGGCCAGCGCGGGCAGGATCTCCGCGCCCACGCGCGCATTGCCGCGGCTGTAGACGATCACCCCCAGCCTGGTGGCCGCGCAGACCTGTTCGATGTGCGCGGCGAGACCCTTCGGGTCGGACTCGGTCAGATAGGGAGGGAACAGCAGGATGCCCGCCGCGCCGGCCTGCTCGGCCTCGCGCGCCAGCTCGCAGGCGGTGCGCGTGCCCATGCCCGCCGGCGCGATCACCGGCATGCGCCCGCCCGCCATCTCGGCGCTGCGCCGCACCAGGAGCTGCACTTCCTGCGGCGTCAGGGAGAAGAACTCCCCGGTGCCGCCCGCCACGAAGATGCCCGCCGGCGCGTGTTCGAGCACGATCTCGAAATTGCGTGCGTAGCGCGTCTCGTCGAGCTCCAGCCGGTCGTCGAAGGCCGTCACGGGAAAGGACAGCAGGCCGTCGCCGATGGCGACCTTGAGTTCCTCGGGCGAATAGGGGGAAGGATGCCGCATGGGGGTTTCCGGGTCGATGAGTAAGGCTGAAGAGGATGCTAGGAAAGGCCTTCTTTCCTGTCCAAGCCATATACTGAATGAATTCATGCATGGGTTGGATCAATGTTCGAACTCAGCCAGATTCGCTGTTTCGTGGCCGTCGCCGAGGAACTTCACTTCGGCAAGGCGGCCGCGCGGCTCAACATGACCCAGCCTCCGCTGAGCCGGCAGATCCAGTTGCTGGAGCACGCGGTGGGCACGCCGCTGCTGTTTCGCAGCACCCGCGTGGTGGAACTGACTCCGGCCGGCAGGCGCTTCCTGCGCGAGGCACGCGCCCTGCTGCGCGGGGCCGAGACCGCCGTGCTGGACGCGCGCCGGGTGGCGCAGGGACATGCGGGGGAGATCGCCATCGGCTTCACCGCGGGATCGAGCTACCGCGACGTGCCCGAGCTGGTCGCGCGTTGCCGCGCGCTGCTGCCGGACGTCAACCTGAAGCTGCGCGAAATGGTCTCGCAGGCCCAGCTCGAGGCCTTGCTGGCCGGACGCCTGGACCTGGCGCTGGTGCGCCCGCCGGTGGTGCAGCCGGCGCTGCAATGGCGGCCCTTGCGGCGCGAGCGTCTGCTGGCCGTGCTGCCCGAGGGGCACGCCTACGCCGAGCGCGGGTCCATCGCGCTGGAGGCGCTCGACGGGGTCGACTTCGTCATGTACTCGCCCGACGAGGCGCGCTACTTCTACGACCTCGTGTCGGACATCCTGAGGCGCTCGGGCGTGCGCCCTCGCCACGTGCAGTACGTGAGCCAGATCCACAGCATCCTGGCCCTGGTGCGCGCCCGGCTGGGCATGGCGCTGGTGCCGGCCGGCACCACGGTGTTTCACTACGAGGGCGTGGTGTTCCGCGAGCTGGTCGACCTGCAGCCGGCCGATCCGGTGGAGCTGGGCCTCGTGGTCAAGCGCGACGACGACAACCCGGCGCTGGCGCGCCTGCTGGAAGATCTGGACGCGCGGCGCGGCATGGCGGGCGATCCGCGCGCGTCGACGGGCCGAGCACCCTGACGCGCAAGGCCCGCGCGTGCGGGCCGATCCACCGCGCCCGGGTTGCCGCGCTCAGTCCCGCGGCGACAGACGAAGCCGTTGCTCGAAGGTATCCCGGTCGAGAAGGTGCACGGCATCGAGCAGCGCCACCTGGAAGCTGCCCAGGCCCACGCCGGCGCGCAGGCATCGCTCGGCCGCCCATTCGCCGGCCACGCCCAGGTAGGCCATCGCCGCCACCGTGGCGCGCCAGCGATCCGGCTGCACGGCCGCGAAGGCGCCCACCAGCGCGGTGGCCGAACAGCCCACGCCGGTCACCCGGGTCATCCACGGGTGGCCGTTGGCAAGCACCGCGTGCCGCCCGTCGGCGGCCACGACGTGATCCTGCGCGCCCGAGATGCACACCACGCCGCGCGTGCGCGCGGCCAGCGCGCGCGCGGCCGGCAGGGCGTCGCCCGCGGCCGCCGCGCTGTCCACGCCGCGGGTGGCCGCCGCCTGTCCGGCCACGCTCATGATTTCCGAGGCATTGCCGCGCACGATGTCGGGATCGCCGTCGCCGAACAGTTCGTCCAGCGCGCGAAGGCGATACGCGGTGGCCCCCGCGCCCACCGGATCGAGCACCACCGGAGTCGCGTCGGCGCGCGCCCTGCGCGCCGCCAGGCGCATGGCCCGCACCCAGGGCGGCGACAGGGTGCCGATGTTGAGCACCAGCGCGCCGGCCAGTGCCACCATGTCCTCCACCTCCTCCTCGGCGTGCGCCATCACCGGTGCGGCCCCGAGGGCCAGCAGCATGTTCGCGCTGAACTGCATGACCACGAGGTTGGTCACGTTGTGCACCAGCGGACAGGTCTCGCGCACCGAGAGCACATCCCGCCACAGATCGCCGGCGGTGAGCGCGGACGACGCGTTCGGGCTCATCGCGCATCCCCCGTGCCGCCCAGCGGTCCCAGCGCGTCGAGGGTGTTTTTCAGCAGCAGGCCGAATTCGGTATCGCCTTCCATCACCAGCCCGCGCTCGAAGAACAGGCGGTCGGCGTCGTCGTGTCCGCGCACCAGGCGCCACAGCGCCTGCGCGCCGCCGCGGATGGTCAGCGCCGGGGCGCTCGAAGCCACCTCGAAGCCGCGCTCGCCCAGAAGCAGGCGCGCGCGCAGCCCGAGATCGACCACCTCGAGCTCGACCACGCGCCCGGAAAGGGCCGTGCGCGTGGTCTCGTCCAGGCGCGGCAGGAACCAGCGGTCGAGCGCGCGCGCGAGCACGAAGGAAGGCGGCTGCACGGGCAGCTTGCGCACGAGGCCGCGCAGCCCCGGCGGCGCGCCCGCGGCCAGCCGCGCCAGGCTCAGCGCGAGGGCGTCCAGCCGGCCCGTCGCGGGCTCGCGAGCTTGTGATTCATCCCAGGTTGTCATGGTCATCACTGGATTCGCAGGGATCGTGCCCCGGAGCATGCGTGCGTCCGGGCGGTTCACGCGAGAGCTTGCGCCATGCCCGGTGCCCCCCTGGCGTAACCGTCCACCAGGGCTCCGGGAAGATCGATCTCCCGCAGGTGTCGCAGGGCATCGGCCGGATCGGCCTGCGCGTTGCACATTGCGTCGAAGGTCCGCAGCACGTCGGAGAAGCCTCGGCTGCAAGGCGAAAGACGCAGGCGCTCGACTCCGGCCGCGCGCAGCGCCGGCCACTCGCCCAGCACGGCGTGCAGCCCGGCGGACTGGATCTGGGTGCCGTTGATGCACAGGAAGGGCTGACCCTCGGTGCTGTCCAGGCGCAGGCCGTCGGCGTCGTCGCGGCAGCGGAACTCGCAGGCGTCCTTGCGCAGCCGGTGATGCCGTGCCGTGAAACAGCGTGCCGACAGCGCGAGCGGCAACCGGCCGAAGCCCCAGGCCTCGGTGGACACCTCGCCGTGCGGTCCGCGCACGCGCGCCTGCGGCGGGTTCACGTGGGCGATGGCGGCGGCCGCGAGTTCGACCGGTGCGGTCCAGCGCAAGGCGCCCAGCGCCGCGTGCTCGCGCAGCGCATCGGGGTTGTAGACGTTGAGGTGCGGGCCGATGACAAAGCGGGGCGCATGGCCACGCTGCTCGCCGGCCAGCTCGAGGGCCTGCAGCGCGGAGGCGTCGCCGGCTTCCACCAGGAACTCCTCCTGCGCGGCCAGCTCGCGCACCGCGCGCCACTCGGCCTCGCTGCTCAGCAGGGGCAGCGTGGCCAGCACGACTTCCAGCCCGCTGTCGCGCAGTTCGCGCGCGAGCGCGAGCCAGTCTCCCGGCTTCATCTCGTTGCGGCGCGAACACACGGTCTCGCCCAGCACCACGCAGTCGGCGGGGCCGTCGGCGAGTTCGGCGTAGAAGGCCAGGGTGGCCGCGCGGGGCCACCAGTAGGGCAGCGCGCCGATGGTGAAGGCGGTGCGGCGCAGGCTCGCGATGGTGTCGATGGACATGGAAGGCAGGGGTCGCGGATCGCGGGGTGTCGCGGGGGTGTCGCCGGGGTGTGTCAGCGCCAGGGCCTGTCGTAGGCGCCCAGGGTGTGTTGCTGGCCCTCGGCCCAGCGCGCCAGCCTGGCCGTCCAGTCCGGCTGGGGCGCGTAGCGCTCGCGCGAGGCGGCCAGGTCGATCGCCGCGCGCCATACCCGGGTCACCTCGGCGACGTAGGCGGGGCTGCGTTGCCGACCCTCGATCTTGACGGCTTTCACGCCGGCGTCGATCAATTGCGGCAGGATGTCCAGGGTGTTCAGGCTGGTGGGCTCCTCCAGCGCGTAGTCGCGCTGGCCCTCGACCAGGAAGCGGCCCTTGCACAGCGTCGGGTAGCCGCGCGGCTCGCTGGGCCCGTAGCGGTCGATCAGCACGTCGTTGAGCCGGGCCTCGACACTGCCGTCGCGCTCCGCCCAGCGCACCGCCGACGGCGGCGAGCACACGCCGGCATTGTTGGGCGACGAGCCGGTGGCGTAGGACGACAGCACGCAGCGACCCTCGACCATCACGCACAGGCTGCCGAAACCGAAGACCTCGATGTCCACCGAGGTATGGCGGATCACGTGGGCCACCTGCGACAGGGTCAGCACCCGCGGCAGCACCGCGCGCTGGATGCCGTAGTGCCGGCGGTAGAACTCGATGGCCGCGTGGCTGGTCGCCGAGGCCTGCACCGACAGGTGCAGGCGCAGTTGCGGGTGATGACGCCTGGCATGGGCCAGCACCGCCGTGTCGGCCACGATCAGGGCGTCGGCGCCCAGGTCCGCGGCGTGGTCCACCGCGTGCAGCCAGGGCGCCACGTCGTCGGCGGCGGCGAAGGTGTTCAGGGCCATGAGGACCTTCGCGCCGCGCGCATGCGCATACTCGACGCCCGCGCGAACCTGCGCGTCGTCGAAGTTCAGGCCCGCGAAATTGCGCGCATTGGTGGCGCCGCGCAGCCCGAGGTACACGGCATCGGCGCCGGCGTCCACCGCCATGTGCAGCGCCCGCAGCGAGCCGGCCGGACAGACCAGTTCGGGCGCCGTGCGCGTCGCCTCGTCGGGGATCTCCGCGGGAAGGGCGGCGGGCACGGGAGGCAGCGGCTGGGTCATCGAAAGGGGCAGGAAGGCTCGCCGCGACGCAGGGACCACGGAGTCCTTCGTCCGGCCATCCGGGCATTGTCGACCCGCGGCGCAAGCCGGGGTGTTGACCGGGGTCAAGCGTTTCCCAACGGGAGCAAGGCGCCATGGCCCGCGCGCCGGTCCACGGCCGAGGCAAGCGAGTTCACGCGTTGGTCACATGCCCGTCCTAGCCTTGGCGCGGCTTCACCGTGGACCACGCGAGGCCTCGGGGCCTTTCGCGCGCCCCGCGGGGCGGCTGGAGGTCGACCCGCGGAATTCCCCATCCCTGGCAAAAAGGAAGCGAACATGAATGAGACAAGAGTCCCGCGTCTGCGTCGGCTGTGCGTGATCGTGGCGGCGTTGCTGGCGCCCGTCGCCGTGCAGCATGCGGCCTTCGCGCAAGCATGGATGCACGATCACCCCGGATTCCATCACGAGCAGGATCGCGACCACGATCATGACCGCTTCGGCCCCCGGTTGCATCCCGGCGACCTGCTGCTCAGCACCACGGTGTTTGCGCGTGACGCGAACCTGGTCGCGGGAGTCACGCAGCTGCCCCCCGGCTGCGCGGGCAATGCCTGCGTCACGGCCGTGGCGAGCGGCGAGTATCCCTATGTGTTCAACAACGCCTCGGTGGACGGAAACTTCGGCATCACCTCGAAGATCGAGTTGCTCGAACTCGACCCGGACGGCCGCGCAGTGGCCTCGATCGAGGTTCCGAACAGCACCCAGCCCGGCGTGTCCGCCCAGGACGACCAGATGGTCACCAGTTTCTCGTCCAAGTCGGAACTGGCGCTGAACCTCTCGCCCGACGGCCACCAGCTCAGTTTCATGGGATACGAGGCCCCGGTGGCCGCGCTCGACGTGTCGAACTCCAACACCCCCGGGGTGAACGATTCGAGCAATCCGCTGAGCACCCCGGAGTACTACCGCGTGATCGCGCGGGTCGGCGCCGACGGACGGTTCCACTTCACGCGCACGAATGCCTTCAGCGGCGACAACGGCCGCGCGGCCATCACCGCGCGGGTCAACGGCGTGGATCTCGCCTACATGGCGGGCAACTCCGCCGACAGCGACACCGCCTACATCGAGGCCTCGGGCGCGCAGATCGCCCCCGCGTCCGACCTGCCCGAGTCCGCGCAGCAGACACAGGCCCCCACGCCGGTAGGCAGCTTCAACATTTCCGAACTCGGCCTGTCCGAGAAGGGCGACACCGCGAAGGACAACAACTACCGCGGCATGGCGATCGAGGACGGCGTGCTCTACTACTCCAAGGGCAGCGGCGGCAAGGGCGTCAACACCGTGTACTTCGTGGACACCTCCGGCTCCGCCTGTGCTTCGTCGTCGGCGACCGGCTCGGCCGGTGGCGTCGGCCTTCCCGCGGCCGGCGCCATGCTGCCGACCCAGGCGCTCGGCGCCGGCGGTTTCGGCGTGAGCAACGGCGTGCTGCAGCCGCTGAACATGTGCATCCTGGCGGGCTTCCCCTCGGCGCTGAACAAGGGCAACCCCAATCCGATGCATCCCTTCGGACTGTGGTTCGCGAACGACCACACGCTGTACGTGGCGGACGAAGGGACCGGCGACAACACCTACTCGGGGGGCTCCTACGTGAACGCGGCGAGCGGGCAGGGCGGCCAGCAGTTCGCCGGGCTGCAGAAGTGGGTCCTGAACCCGAGCACCCACGCATGGACCCTGGCCTATGTGCTGCAGGCCGGGCTGGATCTCGGCCAGCCCTATGCCGTGAGCGGCTATCCGACGGGGATCAACCCGGTCGCGCAAGGCGGCACGGGCCTGCCCTGGGCGCCGGCCACCGACGGGCTGCGCGCCGTCACGGGGCGCGTGGATCGCCACGGCTTGGTGACCCTGTACGCGGTGACCTCCACGGTCAGCGGCAGCGGGGACCAGGGCGCGGATCCCAACAAGCTGGTGGTCGTCACCGACCGCGTCGACGCCACGCAGCCGGGCACGCAGGAGCGCTTCCGCACCCTGCGCATCGCCCCCGCGGGTACCTTGTTCCGCGGCGTGTCCTGGGCTCCGCGCGCACGGGGCTTCGCCTTCGGGCGCTGACCCACGGCGCGGACCCCTCGCCGATGCTGCGAGAATCGACCTTCCCACAGGGGAACAGGGAAGGGGTCGATCCATGCAACAGGAGCTGTCCATCGGCGAGGGGGTCCGGCTGCGGCGAGGTGCCGGGGATCTCGACTACCTGCACGTCAGCGCGGCCGGCGGCAGCGCGGTGCTGTGCCTGCAGGGCGCGCAACTGCTCGACTACCGCAGCGCGCTGAGCTCCGAGCCCCTGCTGTGGGTATCGGAGGCGGCCGAATACCGCCGGGGCCGGCCGCTGCGTGGAGGCATTCCGGTCTGCTGGCCCTGGTTCGGCGCGCATCCCGACGACGCGGGCGCGCCGGCGCACGGCTATGCCCGCATCACGCCGTGGACGGTGCACGCGACCGAGCGCGCGGACGACGCCGTCGTCCTGGTGCTGCGCATGTCCGAGCCCGTCCGTGGGCCCGATCCGTGCTGGCGGGCCGACCTGGAGCTGCGGGTCGAGGTGGGCGAGTCGCTGCGCCTGAACCTGCGCACGCGCAACCTGGAGCCGCGGCCCATGCCCATCACCGAGGCCCTGCACGCCTACTTGCGGGTCGGAGACGTGCGCCGCGTGCGCGTGCGGGGGCTCGACGCCGTGACCTGCGTCGACAAGCTCGCCGGTTTGCGCAGCGAGGTGCACCACGGCGATTTGCGCTTCGACGGACCCATCGACCGCATGTTCGTGGGCACCCCGTCGAGCTGTGTCGTGGAGGACCCCGTGCTGGGCCGGAACATTCGCATCACCAAGAAGGGCTCGGCCAGCACCGTGGTATGGAACCCCTGGCAGGAGGGCGCGGCCAGGATGCCCGACATGGTCGGCGCCGGCTGGGAGCGCATGTTGTGCGTGGAGGCCGGCAATGTCGAGCGCGACCTGGTCACCCTGCAGCCCGGCGCCGAACACGAGTTGGAGGCGCACTACCAGGTGCTGCCGTCCGCCGGCGCCTGAGCTTCGTGGCCGACGCGACGCGCGCGGCTTCGGGCGCTCCCGCCCCGCGCGAGCCGCGCCTCAGCTCGCCCGAGGGGGCGTGTCCGCCGCCGCGCGCTCGCGCAGGGAGCGGATGGCCGAGGCCTCGCCGCGCACGCGGAACCTGGCGCCGGATTCGTCGGCGTGCTCGGCCAGGACCTCGCAGTGGGCGTAGATGTCCCGGCGCAGTTGCTGCGCCGACCAGGGCACGAGCAGTTCGTCCTCGACCAGGTCCTTCTGGAAAAAGCCGACGATCACCGAACGCAGCTTCGCCACGTCGTCGGCGCGGCGCGCGCTCATCACGATGCAGCCGGGGTAGCTGGCACGCAGTTCGGACTCGACTTCCTGCTGCCTTTGCGCGTCGCCGACCTGGTCGATCTTGTTGAACACGCGCAGGCGCGGCACCTCCTGCGCGCCGATCTCGGCCAGCACGTCGTCGGTCACCTGGCGCTGGCGCTCGAAGCCGGGGTCGCTGGCGTCGATCACGTGCAGCAGCAGCGAGGCGTCCAGCGCCTCGTCCAGCGTGGACTTGAAGGATTCCACCAGCCCGTGCGGAAGGTTCTTGATGAAGCCCACGGTGTCGCTGACCAGCACCCGCGGCACGCTTTCCGGATGCAGCACGCGCACCGTGGTGTCCAGGGTCGCGAACAGCTTGTTGGCCACCAGCACCTCGCTGCCGGTGAGCGCGCGCATCAGCGTGGACTTGCCCGCGTTGGTGTAGCCCACCAGCGCCACGCTGGCCACGCCCTGGCCCTGCTGGCGTCGCGCGCGCTGGGTCTGGCGCTCGGTGCCCATGGCGTCGATTTCCATCTGCAGCTCGGCGATGCGGTCGCGGATCTTGCGCCGGTCCAGCTCGGTATGCGACTCGCCGGCGCCGCGGCCGCCGACTCCGCTGCGCTGGCGTCCCTGCGGCCCGGCCAGCTTGGCCGCCTCGCGCAGGCGCGGCGCCATGTAGCCCAGGCGGGCGATCTCCACCTGCGCGCGCGCCGCGCGCGAACGCGCATGGCGGTGGAAGATCTCCAGGATCACCATGGTGCGGTCCATCACCTCGCAGCCCACCGCCTTTTCCAGGTTGCGCGCCTGGGACGGAGAGATCTCGTGGTCGATCAGCAGCACCTGGATGCCTTCGAGCTCCGGGTTGGTCGCATGGCCCGGCCGCTGGTCCAGCGCCGCGCCGGCCCGGCTCTCGACGAACTCGCGCAACTCCTCGCGCTTGCCCGTGCCCAGGTAGGCCGTGGTGTCGAAGCTGGCGCGCTTCTGGGTGAAGGTCTGCACCACCCGGTAGCCCAGGGTCTTGGCCAGTTCGCGCAGCTCGGCGAGCGAGGACTCGAAATCCCCGTCGCTCACCTCGGGCAGCTGCACCGCGGCCACGACGGCGTCGAGGGGTTTGTCCTGGGAGTCTGACTGCATGGGGTACGGGCGTTGCGAGGGAAGCCTCGCATCGTACGCGCAGCGAGCTCGGAGCACTTCTTCGTCGCGCCGGCCAGGACCTCGGCTGGCGAAAGCCCTCAATCCGGCGCGGGCGATCCGATGCCCCATACGATCCCAGCCAATCAAATCGTGGGCCGTGGCGTTGGCTTCGCCACCACGGCCGTCGACAGGCTCAACGTGCCAGACTCCACCACGCGCGCTTGCGCGCGCAAGCGCGGCCGTCCTCCGACAACGCCCCTGTGGCACCGATCGGTGGCCTGGCTTCTGCGCAATTTCTACTTTCGCGTCCGCGTCGTGGGCGTACGCCCGCCCGCAGCGGCGCGTCGGCTCGTCCTGTGCAGTCATCGCAACGGAGCCATCGACGGCTATCTCGTGCTCGCAGCCTTTCCCGAGGCTCGCTTCCTGCTGTCCGTGCAATGGCTGCGCAATCCCCTGCTGCGCCTCATGTTCGCGGGAATCCCGGTGGTACGGGACAAGGATCGCCAACGCCTGGGCCTGGACGCGCGGCGTTTCGCGTCTCCGGTGGAAGCCGCGCTGTCCTGTCTGGAGCGGGGGGGCTGTGTGGCGATGTTCCCGGAGGGAACGAGTTCATGGGGCCCCAAGCCACTGCGCTACGCGCCAGGCGCTGCCCGTATCGCCTGCCTGGCGAGCGAATCGGGAACGGCGCCGCTGGAAATCGTCCCGGTGGGACTGTTCTATCGCCATCCGGATCGATTCCGCGCTCGCGCCGAATTGCTGGTCGGCGCACCGATCCTCGTGCCCGAGCGGGCGGGGCGCGAATTCGGGGCGTGGGTTGCACAGACCGAGGCCGTGCTGGCCGCCGCGCTTGATGCGGTGTCGGTGAACTGCACCGACACCGCGAGCTTCGAGCGCGTCGAGCGTCGTGCCGCGGCGCGCAGCGGCGATGGCAGCTCCTATGCGCTGGCCTTCAAGGCCTGCGAGACGCAGGCGCGGCCCATGGCGTCGGAGGAGGTCGAGCCACGGCCCCGACCAAAGCCGCCGCGCGCCTGGGAGTGGCCGTGCGTCGCGCTTGCCGCGCTGCTGCTGGCCCCGATCCTGCTGGCGGGGCTGGCGGCCGGGGCAAGGGCCACGACGCGCCACACGGTCACGCTGCGCCGCATGCTCGCCGGTTCCGCCGCGGCCGTGATGTGGGTGCCGATCCTGGGAATTCTTGCCGTCCGGTACCCGCAGACCGCGGTGCCGATGGCCGCCGTGGCGGCTTATGGATGGTGGCGCTGGCCGGAGCCTTGAGTGAACGAGACCCGGACTCGATGCATCGGATGGTTGTTCGTGCTGGAACTCTGGCTGATCTGGGGCTTGGGCAGCTACGCGCTGTGGTTCGGCGATGGCGCCATGCGCCACGCCGGGCCGTTGCGCATCGTATCGGTCGCCTCGCTGGCCGCGTGCGCCGTCTGCAGTCTGAGCATGGCGCGGCGCGAAGGTGCATTCGTGCACTGGCAGGGTACCTTGCAATTCGTGGCCTCCTGGAGCACCTTCCCCTTGTTCCAGGCCATCCAGCAGCAGTGGATCCATCACCCGGCCGATGCCATGCTGCTTCGACTGGATCGATGGCTGTGGGGCGGGCTCAGCCTGCCGCAGCGCCTGTTCCCGCTCGAACGGGCAAGCGTGTCGGACATCCTCAGCCTGGCCTATCTGTGCTTCTACCCCCTGGTGGTGCTGCCCGTCGTCTGGTTCAGCGTGCGACGGCGCATGGCCTCGTCCAGACGCTGGTTTCTCGGACTGTCCCTGGCCTATCTGCTCGGCTATGCGGGCTATCTGCTGGTTCCGGCTGCCGGGCCCTACCTGGCCTTTCCCGAGGAGATCCCCGCCGTCGCCACGGGCGGGCCGATCAGCGCCTTTCTCGGCGCCGCCGTCGCCGATGGAGCCACCGGCATGGATGTGTTTCCCAGCCTGCACGTCGGCATTGCCTGGTACGTGACGGGATTCTTCTGGTTGGAGGGGCAGAGGCGTCGCGCGTATCGGATGGTGGCGGTGGTGCTGGCGCCGATCCTGGCGGGTATCTGTCTGGCGACCGTGTACCTGCGCTACCACTACGGCATCGACGTGCTCGCCGGGATCGTGCTGGGCAGCGCGGCCCTTGTGCTGGCTCGCGGGACGGCCATGGAGGAACTGCGATGAGCGATCACGAACGGCGGGTCTTTTCGTTCCACGCGCCCGAGGCACGACGCGTGGACCTCTCCGGAGGCAAGGGAGCCGGTCTTGCCCGGGCGGCTGCGACGCTTGCCGTGCCGCCCGGCGTCATCATCACTAGCCATGGCTACCGCGAGTTCGCGCGGCCCATGCAGCGGGGCATCGCCTCGGCGCTGGAGCGCCATGCGGGCGACGCCGAAGCGCTCAGCCGGACCGTGCAGCAACTGATGGCCGGGCAGCCGCTGCCCGAGGGGCTGCAGTGCGAACTGGAGGCGGCACTTCGGGCCGAATCCTTGCTCGGACAGGGGTTGGCCGTACGCTCGTCGGCCACCCAGGAGGATTCGGCCGGGGCCGCGTTCGCCGGTCTGCACGATACGTCCCTGAATCGCTGCGGCATCGACGAAGTCGCCGAGGCCGTGCGAGCCTGCTACATGTCGCTGTGGAATCGCCACGCCCTGGAGTACCGCGAGCGTCTGGGAGCATGCCACATGGAAGCCGCGATGGCGGTCGTGGTGCAGCGCCTGGTCCGCGTGTCGGCCGAGGACGCTGCTGGCGTCGCCTTCAGCATCGATCCGGTGCGCGGCCGCCTCGACACCGTGCTGATCAATGCCGCGTTTGGCCTGGGCGAGAGCGTGGTCGGCGGCGAGGAGGCGGTCGACGAATTCCGGATCTCGCGACGCGCGGCCGACGACGGCCTGCTCCCGGTGATCGAGCAGCGTGTCGCGGACAAGCCCAGGGCCTGGGTGCCGCACGCGCGGGGGACGCGACGCGTGCAGCTCGGTCGGCCGCGACGCCTGCGGGCGTCCCTGAGCGCCGCGGCCTGCTCCGAGGTTGCGGACCTGGCCTTGCGTGCCGAGAAGTTGTTCGGATTTCCCCAGGACATCGAATGGGCCTACGAAGGGGAGCGTCTGTTCCTGCTCCAATCGCGCCCGCTGACCCGAATTCCGGCGCGCTGGACGCGCGACGAGTCCGCCGAACGCTTTCCCAACGTGGTCACTCCGATGACCTGGGATCTGGTCGAGGAGGCATTCCATGCGTCGCTCAACCATTCCTTCGCGCTGATGGGGTTGCCACCCTTTCACGACAAATGGTTCGCGGTGAAGGACGGATACGTCTACGGCAACCAGAACGCCGTGGAACTGTATGGTGGGCGGCTCCCGGACGATCTGCTTGGAGACCTGCCCGCATTGCGCGCCGCGTTGCCCACGTTGAGCAGGCGCTACGCCTGGGTGGTCGACCTGCCGCAGCGCTGGGCGCGGGATCTGGATGCCTACCTGCTGAGCATCGGCGCGCTGATGGCCGAACCCCTCGACAACCTGTCGATCGCCGAGCTATGGGACTACGTGCTGCGCGTGCGTGATCTCGGCCGTCGCTACTTCCTGCCCAACATCGCCATTTCCCTGACCCAGCGCGCCCTGCACGGATGGCTCGGACGCCTGGTCGGACTGGTGACCGAGGCCGGCGATGCCGAGGTCCGAGCGATGGTGGAGCGCCTGTTGGCCGTGACGGATACCGTGACAGGACAGATCAACCGCGAGATGGCCGAACTGGCGCGCGTCGCAGGGTCGTTGCCGGGCGGAGCGCAGCTTGTGCTGCGTGCCGCCCGGCGGCCAGGGTGGCCGGAGCTTGCCGAGCATCCGGACTTCGCCAGCCGGTTCCGCGACTTCGTGCAGCGGCACGGCCATCGCGAGGTCGATTTCGATGCCTACCATCCGACCTGGATCGAGGCGCCGCACGTCGTGCTCACGCAGATCGCGGGCTTGGCGGCGCAGCCCGAGCAGGCCGACGAGCAGCGCCTGCACGAGCTCCAGGTTTCCATGGCGGCCGTGGAACACGATCTGCTCGGGGCGGCGCCGGCCGAGTTGCGCTACCTCCTGCGCGAGGTGATTCGCCTGGCGCGCGCCTACACCGCGCTGGACGACCTGGAGCACTATCAGACCACGCGGCTGACCCTTCCGTTTCGCCGCGGCCTGGCCGCGATCGGCCGCCGCCTGGTGGAGCAAGGGACGCTGGACCGGGCCGACGATGTGTATTTCTGCCCGGTTGCGATCTTCGGAAAGGCCGTCGCCGACGCAGACTTCGCGCCGGTCGCGGCCGCGGTGGCCGAGCATCGACGTGCCTACGACGCCGCTCGAATGCGCACTCCGGAGTGGGAACTGGGCGTCGCCGATGTGCTGGATCAAGACGCCCGGGTGCTGCAGGGACTGGGCGCAAGCGCGGGCATCGCCGAGGCCCGGGTCTTCTGCGTGCGCGGCCCGGAGGACTTCGCGGACTTTCCCTCGGGAGCCATCCTCGTGGCGCGAACCACGAACCCGGCCTGGACACCGCTGTTCTATCGCAGCGCGGGCGTGATCGCGGAAAGCGGGGGTCCCCTATCCCATGGCGCGGTGACCGCCCGGGAGCTCGGACTTCCGGCGGTCATGAGTGTGCGTCGGGCATTGGATCTGCTGCGCACGGGAACTCGAGTTCGCATGGACGGCGCGCAGGGGCGCGTGCAGCGGATCGACGACTGAAGCCCCGACGCACGGCGAGCCTGCACGACCGCGCGGGTCGAAGCCTGGAAGCGGCCTGGCCGTCGTGGCGCATGCCCGCGTGTCCGGCGGGCTCAGCGCGCGGGCTTCGGCGCCTCGTCCGGCGGCAGATAGGCGTGGCGCGGATCGTCGGGCGTGCCCTCGAGGGCGCTGCCGGGTTGGCGCCCGGGGTTCCAGGTGAGCAGTTGCTCGATGCGCGCGGCGAGCTCGAAGTCCTTGTCGGTCACGCCGCCCGCGCTGTGGGTGCTCAGGCGCACCACCACATGGTCGTAGCCGACCGACAGATCCGGGTGATGCCACGCGGCTTCCGCCAGGTGGGCGATGGCCCCCACGGCCAGCACGCTGGCCTTCCAGCCCGCGGTGCGGTAGCGGCGCAGGATGCACCCGCCATCGCGCGACCATCGCGGCAGCTGCGCGCGCAGGTGTTCGTCGATGGATTGCGGGCCGTGGACCCGCTCGTGGCGGGGGCTGGCGCTGTGCTCGGACATCGTGGGCTCCTGGGGAGTTGCGGGACCGGCCATGCGTCGATCGTAGACCCTTGCGGGCCGCGGCGTGCGCGGGCCTCGCAGGGCAGCAGCGCCGCGCGTGGTGCCGGCGTCTTGCGCACCAAGGCGCGCCGAGCTTCAGACGACCATATCGCGCTCCCACCAGCCGCGCGTGTTCACCTCGGCGGAGTCGGCGAGAGCCTCCAGCTCCGCGACGTGCTCGGGCGTGAGCCCGAGGCCGCGAGCGCGGACCAGCCCCTCGACATGCCGGGGCCTGGTGACGCCGACGATCGGCGTCGCACCCTTGGCGAGGGCCCAGGCCATCGCGACGTCCGCCGCCTTGGCACCCTGGTCGCTGGCGATCGAGGCGAGCCTGTCCGTCAGGGGCTTGAGCTTCGGCAGCATGGCGTTGTAGCTCTGCGCGCGCTTGCTGCCCACCGGCAAGGGCCTGTCGGCATCGTAGCTGCCGGTCAAGGCACCTTGCTCGAGCACCATGTAGGCGAAAAAGGGAATGCCCGCGGCGCGGCAGTGATCGAGGATCCCGGCCTGTTCGGACTGGCGATACAGCAGGCTGTAGTGGTTCTGGACGGCTTCGATCCGGAAACCGGCTTCGCCGAGGATCCGGTCGGCGAGCCTGATCTCGGCCAGGTTGTGGTTGGAAACGCCGACACGCCGGACCTTCCCGCTTTGCAGCAGCGGGATCAGGCATGGCGTCCACCGGCGCACGTCGGCCGGGTTGTGGATCCAGTAGAGATCGACGTACTCGACACCGAGCGTCGCCAGGCTTCTTTCCAGCATCTCGCGCATCGGATCCTCGCCGTCGCCCGCGATCTGCGGGGTGAACTTGGTGGAGATCTCGTAGCTTTCCCGGGGGCCATCCCCCAGCAGTTCTCCGAGCAGTGCCTCGGAGCGCCCCATGCCGTAGACCCGCGCGGTGTCCCACAGGGTGAAGCCGGCCGCTCGGGCCTTGTCGACGACTTGCTCCAGGTCGCCCCGGGTCAGACGGGTTCCGAATTGGCCGTCGCCCGTCTCGCCGCTGTCGCCCCAGGCCCAGGTGCCCAGCGCGAAGCCGCGCGCGGGAGGATGATCGGTGGTCATGGAGATTCTCCGGTTGTGCCGCGGCAGGGTTGCGAAGCCAGGATTGTGGGCCGCGATCGCTGGCGGGCGTGAGCGCGATGTTCGGGAATGTTTGCCTGATCCTCCGGAACTCCAGGATCGGCATGGCAGCACGGGCGCGCATTTGCGATCATTCGCGCCATGGATACCTTGAGCGAAATCGCCTCCGTGATGGCCCGGCATCTCCCCGGAGATGGATTTCATGGCACCCCCATCGAGCGCCTGACCCTGGTGCGGTCCTCCACCGTCACCTTGCCGATGCCGAACGTGTACCGACCCCAGCTGTGCCTGGTCGTGCAGGGGCGCAAGGACGTCACGCTGGGCGGCCGGGTGCTGCGCTACGCGGCGGGACGCCATGGGTTGGTGACCCACGATCTGCCGGCCTTCGGCCGCGTGATGGAGGCGACGCCGCACAGACCCTATCTCTGCATGTATCTCGACTTCGACCCGGTCATGCTGGGGAGCCTGTCGCTGCGCGTGCCGCCGCCGCCGGAAGCCCCATGCCCGCCCGAGGGCAAGACGGTGTCCGATGCCAGCCCGGCCCTGCTCGAGGCGGCCTTGCGCCTGGTGCGCCTGCTGGACGAACCGGCCGCTCTGCCCGTGCTGGGGCCGCTCGCCGAGCAGGAGATCGTCTATCGCCTGTTCACCGGCCCCGACGGCGCCAGGATGCGCCAGATCGGATTCAGCCAGGGACGGGTGGCGCGGATCGGTCGCGTCATGGCCTGGATCGGGAAGCACTACCGCGAGCGCTACGGCATCGAGCAGCTTGCCGCGCAGGCGGGCATGAGCGCGTCGAGCCTCTACGAGCACTTCCGCGCCGTGACCTCGATGACACCGTTGCAATTCCAGAAACAGCTCAGGCTGCAGGAGGCGCGCAGCCTGATGCTGGTGCAGGACCTCGACGTCGCGACCGCCGCTATGCGCGTGGGCTACGAAAGCCCGTCGCAGTTCGGCCGCGAGTACCGCCGGCACTTCGGCGAAGCCCCGGCGCGCGACGTCGCCCGCCTGCGCGCCGCGGCTGGCGCGCTCGATGTTCCCGGGGCGCGGGAGCGCGCATGGAACGTTGGTTGATGCGCCTGCGTGGGTCTCTTCCGCTGAAGCTTCCGACAGGATCCCACGCGAATTCGAGTTGCCTGGCGAGGATGCGATCATGCGCAAGTAGGGGAGCGGTTGATCATCGAGCCGGCGCCGCGACAATCCCTGCTCGCCTTACCGGCGACCCTGGCCGCAGGGCTCGCGCCGAGCACGACCCTCGGAAAGGATATGCAACTGTCCGTTGCAGGCTCGCTCGGTCACCGAATCCAGGGAATGTGCGACCCGAGCCCATAGCTCGGGTGCGAGATCGCAATGGTCGACAAGGAATCGGGTCGAACGAACTTCGTTTTCCGTCACCAACAGGGTGATCGAGTCGGCGAAGACCGGACCGGGATCGACCTCGTTGAAGTAGGCATGCACCAGTGCTGACCACGCCGCGGCGCAACGCCGTGGCGCCAGCGAGGTCTCGATCCACCAGCCCATGGTGGCCAGGTCGTACCACTGGGGCCCGACTCCGCAGTCATCGAAGTCGAACAGGGTCACGCGGCCATCGGCGATTCGCAGGTTCCCACACCGGAAATCTCCATGGCAAAAGCCGCGAGGGCCTCCCGCAACCATGTTTCGACGCAGGTGCGCCAGCTGTGTCTCGATACGTTCGATGCCTTGTGTCGATGCTCCAGCCAGTTGGCCGAGACGCCCGAGCCATTCATGGTCGGGAGGCGGAGCGCCCACCAGGCGCCGAGGCGCCAGACCTTCGAGCTGGCCCTGAGCGTGCAATCGGGCGAGCGCATTGCCGATGAGCCGGAGATCCGCATCCGACGTACTCGCCTCTCGCCCCCGGGCTCGCTGGAACAACAGGCCATGGCGAGTGCCGTCGGCAGGCCACCGGCATTCGACCACGTATGCGCCGCCCGTGGTCGGCATGGCGCGCGCAACACCGAGCCTTGCATCCTCGCGTACCCCACGGGTAAGGGTTGCCTCGGCCTGAATCTCTGCGAGGGTTCGTCCGCTGTTGCGGCAAAGCCGGAAGAAATGGGTCCCGGTGACTGTGCGCACCTCGAAGGTACGGTTGAGCCCGAGGACGACAGGCTCGATACCCACGACGGGCATGCCGTATTCGACCGTGATCAGGTTTCTGATCGCGACGACATCCGCCGCAGTGGATGGATGCGCATGAATCATGAGTCAGGACTCGAATCAGAGCGCGAAGCGCCCCAGGGCAGGAAAGAAGGCGGTTCGTCCGCACCCTGCTTCGTCGCGCGTTGTCACAACGAGTTCGCGCAGTGCATGCGCGGCGGGCGCACTCCGGTGTGCAGGGGGTGTTCGTCGCCTTCGACGTGGATTTCGACGACACATGCTTCGCGCGCGGCCTCGATATCCTCGACGGCGTTGCCGACGAACCACGCTCGGTCGGCGCGAACAGCCAGTGCGTCGAGACAGGCGAGGATGCCGTCGGGGCTGGGCTTCCGCCGGATGCGATGTGCGGCTTCGGCGACGACGACGGCTCCGAAATGGTCCGCGCCGAGCAGGGCAAGCTCGGTTCTGGCGACATGCAACGGCGCATTGGTCACGCCCCCGAGCTGGATGCCCAGGCGGCGCAATTTCGCAAGGGCGCCGACGTCACCGAACGCGGTGGTGCAACGTGCTCTGCGATCAGGTCGGTCGTATCGCGCGAAGGCCGTCCAGAACAGCGGGGGATCGAGCTCGAAGTTGCTCCGAATGATGGCATCACGGTCGGCTCCGAACCAGAAGGCGTCGATCGTGGCTTGATCGGCGTGGCGCCGCAGGTCACGCGACGCGCGTCCAACCACGTCGTATCGGTACTCGGCTCGGGTTGTGACGAGGGTTCCATCGAGATCGAACACAACGGCCTTCATCGTGCGTCCTCGCCATGTGTGATGCGTCGCTGAGGCGCAAAGACGATGGAGAAATCGTGCACGAGGCGCTCCCGACGGTGCGGCCTCCGGTAGGAGCGGGGCCCCGCGTATTCCCTCTGAAACGATCATCTCAGCAGGAAGCCGTGACGTCCAGTTCCCTCCCTTGGGTATAAGTGGAATACGTCCTCCATCCAGCGCGATGCGACCCATTCGAGTTCACTCCTGAGAGAGAGTTCCCCTCTTCCCGATCGCGGCACGATGGCCGTGCGCACCGGAGCTCGAACGTGATCGGCGAGGGCAAGCGTGAGGCGCTGCGCATCGAGCGCGGCACCTTCATCCCGTAGTCGCCATGTGATGCGGATCCTGAGTCTGCTGGTGGATATCCATCGCTGGCCCGATGCGATCCGCCTGGACAACGGCGCGGGGTTGCCCAGCTTGCGCCAGCGCGTGCTCGACGCCTGGGAGGGAGCGCTTCCAACGGGCGCAAAGACGCGGGCAGCAGATAAGCCAAGCATCTTGCGATGGCTCGGCCTATCTGCTGCTTGCCCCAAGCAGGCCAGGCGTCCAGCCTGGCCTTGGCTTGGGCGCCTTGCAGCTCATCGCGCAGCGCCTGCGCGCGGCCCCCTCCGGTACTTCAACAGCCTGCTCGGGCTTCCGGCCCCGGGGCACGGCTGAAGACGCCGGGCATGGAGCGCAAGAGGCGTGGACATTGCATGCTCGTTGGCATATGCTTAGGCATATGTTTTGGTGAGGCAGCCATGCTCCCGCAACGACACGTGAAACTCTTCAAGAACGGGCGCAATCAGGCTGTGCGGATTCCACGCGAATTCGAGTTGCCCGGCGAGGATGCGATCATGCGCAAGGAGGGGGAGCGGTTGATCATCGAGCCCGCGCCGCCGCGATCCCTGCTCGCGTTGCTGCGGACACTGCCCGAGATCGACGATGAATTCCCGCCGATCGACGATCGGCCCCCCGAGCCTGTCGAGTTGTGATGCGCTACCTGCTCGACACGAATGTGGTGTCCGACCTCGTTCGCCATCCCCAGGGACGGGTTGCCGAGCATATTCGGTCGGTCGGCGAGGCGAACAGCTGCACCAGCATCGTCGTCGCCGCCGAGTTGCGTTACGGCGCAGCGAAGAAGGGATCCCCGCGCCTCACCGATCAGCTCGAGCGGGTACTCGCGGCCCTCGACGTCGTACCGCTGGAGGCTCCGGTGGATGCCGTCTACGGGAGGGTTCGCGCTGATCTTGAACGAGCAGGCACGCCGATCGGGGGCAACGATTTGCTGATCGCAGCCCATGCCCTGGCGCTTGGTGCGACCCTCGTGACCGACAACGAGGGGGAATTTTCCCGCGTTGGCGGACTTCCGTTGGAGAATTGGCTGAGAGGTTGAGAGCCGACCGGAAGCGACGAACGCCGCCTGACGGTTGTCCCGGCGCCGTGGTCCGTCAGTCCGCATGCGGATGCGGATGCGGAGGCGGAGGCGGATGCGGAGGCCTGCTCATGTTCACACCCGAGAACAACCGTGTAGCGCGGTGGGAGCGGGCGATGAGCAGATCGAGCGCATCAGGCGGGGGATGACCCGCGCCAGAAAGGACAAACGCCGACCCTCGGGTCGGCGTTTGTCTGTCTGTCTTGGTTGCGGGGGCCGGATTTGAACCAGCGACCTTCGGGTTATGAGCCCGACGAGCTACCAGGCTGCTCCACCCCGCGTCTGGAAGAAGTGAACTATAGCAGGAATTGGCGCACCGCACAAGGAGCGGCCCGGGCGCAGGCTCAGCGCGCGGCTGGGAAGGGCGAGGCCGTCGCGCGCCGGCGGTTGAAGGCATACACGCCGGCGCACAGTACGAGGCCGAGCAGGCCGCCCCAGGCGTCGTTGCGCACCAGCAGCAGGGCCGCAGCCATGGCCAGCGCGCGCTCCGGCAGGCTCAGGCGGGTGCGCATGATGCCCTGGGTGGCGGCGACGAAGGCGTACATGCCCAGCGCCGCGCTGCCGACGGTCCACGCGAGGTCCAGCGGGCCTTCGATGCCGATCAGCAGCAGCTTGGGGTTGAAGAAGAACAGGAAGGGCAGGATGGCGGTGCGCAGGTCGTAGACGAAGGCCTGCACGCCGATCTTCACCGGGTCCGCGCGGGCGATCGCCGAGGCGGCGAAGGCCGCCAGGCCCACCGGCGGCGTATCGTCGGCCAGGATGCCGAAAAAGAACACGAACAGGTGCACGGCCACCAGCGGTACCTGCAGTCCCTGCTCGGCCGCCAGCTTGGCCACCACCGGAGCCACCAGCGAGGCCATGACGATGTAGTTGGCCGTCGTCGGCAGGCCCATGCCCAGCACCAGCGCGGTCAGCGCCGACAGCACGAGCACCAGCCAGATGTTGTGGCCCGACAGCGCGGCGATGAGCTCGGTGAGCCCGTAGCCCAGGTTGGTCATCGTCACCATGCCGATGATGATTCCCGCCGCCCCGGTGGCCACGGCGATCATGGTCATGCTGCGTGCCGTCTGTTCCAGGCCGCGCAGCAGGTCCACCGCACCGTCGCGCAGCGCGCCGAGCAGTCCGTGCGCGGCCGCGCCACCGCCGGCGCGCAGCGCGCGCCAGCTGGGGCGCAGCACGAGCAGCAGGGCCAGCACCGCGCTTGCGTGCAGGGCGCTGCGTTCGGGGGTCAGGCGCGCGACCATCAGTTCGTACAGCAGGAAGCCCACCACCGCGACATGATGCAGGCCCGAGCGCAGGGTGGACCAGAAGGGCGGAAGTTCGCTGCGCCGGGCGGTCGGCAGGCCGAGCTTGACGGCCTCCAGGTGCACCACCACCATCAGGCCGAAGTAGGTCAGCAGCGCGGGCAGCAGGGCGTGCAGCACGATGCGGGAGTAGGGAACGCCGATGAAATTGGCCATGATGAAGGCGGCGGCGCCCATCACCGGAGGCATCAGCTGTCCGTTCACCGACGCTGCGCACTCGATGGCCCCGGCCTTCACCGCCGGGTAGCCCACGCGCTTCATGAGGGGGATGGTGAAGGTGCCCACCGTGACCACGTTGGCGGTGGACGATCCGGAGACCACGCCGTCGAGCATGCTGCCCATCACGGCGGCCTTCGCCGGGCCCCCGCGCAGTCCGCCCAGCGCGCTGTAGGCCAGGGTGACGAAATAGTGCCCGGCGCCGGCGCGGTCGAGCAGCGAGCCGAACAGCACGAACATGAACACGAAGCTCGCCGACACCTGAATGGGCGTGCCCCAGATGCCTTCGGTCCCCACGTACAGCTGCTGCACCACCTGCGACCAGGGGTGGCCGTTGTGCAGGTACAGCAGTTCGGGCGGGCGAAGCGGCAGCAGGCCTTCGGGGCCGAGCAGTCCGTACAGGATCATCAGCGCGGCGATGGCGGCCAGCGCCCAGCCCACCAGGCGCAGCGTGGCCAGCGCCAGCAGGGCCAGCAGCGCGCTGCCCATCCAGACGTCGCGGGCCACCGGCATGCCGCCCTGCAGGGTGCTCAGCGCGTGGTAGTCCCAGGCCACGTAGCCGGCGCAGGCCGCGCCGGCCGCGGCGAGCAGGGCGTCGCGCCAGTCGATGGCGTCGCGCCGGGCGTGCCTGCCGGGGTAGGCGAGAAAGGCCAGCGCGAGACCGAAGGACAGGTGGATCGACGCCAGCACCTGGGGATTGAGTCTGCCCGAGGCCACCGCGGCCAGCTGGAACAGGCTCCAGGCCAGCGCGAGGGCGAACAGGCATCGGCGCTGCCAGGGTGCGCGCGGACGGCGCCCGCCGCTTTCCACGGCGAGGATGTCGCGCGCCGCGTCGGGCGCGGGGGGCGCGCCTTCCGGCTGCGCGGGTGCCACGGCGGAGGGAGCCATCGCCGGATCTGCTGGACGGGCGCGGGATCAGTCCGCCACGGGAACCTTGGACATGTCGACGCCGACGGAGCGGTAGAAGGCCGCGGCGCCCGGATGCAGGGGCAGCGGCATGGCCAGCAGCGCGCGATCCAGGCGGAAGGAGCTCCTGAGGTTGGGATTGGGCGTGTCCTGCAGGAATTGCTGCAGCTTTTGCTGGAACAGCACGTCCATGAACTTGCGCACCTGCTCCTCCGGCAGCCGGGACGAGGCCACGAGCAGAGCTTCCACCGCCACCGTGGGCAGGGCCTGGTCCACGTGCGGGTAGGCCCCGGCGGGGATTTGCGCCGAGGTGTAGTAGGGACGCTCGGCGATCAGGCGCTCGATATGCTCGCGGTCCAGCGGCAACACCGTGACCGGCGCGGTCTGCATGGCTTCCTGGATGGCCGCGGAGCCGAGTCCCACGGTGTAGAACATGGCGTCGATCTTGCCGTCGCGCAGCAGGTTGACCGCGTCGCCGGAGTTGGTGCGCACGGCCGACTTCAGGTCGGACAGCTTGAGCCCGTACACGCCGAGCACGGCGATGGCGTCCTGTTCGGGGCCGGAGCCGATGGCCCCGACGTCGACCACCTTGCCCTTCAGATCGGCGGGGCTGCGGATGCCCGAGTCCTTGCGCACCAGCAGATGCACGACCTCGGGGTACAGCGTGGCCAGGCCGCGCAGCTCGCGCGTGGGCTTGCCCTCGAACACCGGAATGCCGGTGCCGCGGTAGGCGAAATAGGCGATGTTGTTCTGGGTGATGGCCATCTGCATCGCGCCCTGCTGGATGGCCTGCACGTTGAATACCGCGCCGCCGGTGGCGCGCGCTCCGATGCGCAGGCCGATGTGGGCGTCGTTGACGATGCGGGCGAGGCTTTCGGCGGTGGGGTAGTACAGGCCGGCGGTGGACCCGGTGCCGAAGGTGATGAAGGTGGTGGGGGCGGCGGGTGCGGCGGGTGCGGCGGGGGCGGCGGCCGCCCCCGCCGCGGTGGGCAGCGCGATCAGCAGGCTCGCGAGCAGGGCGCGCACGCGCGGACAGCACAGGAGGGACCGCCGGGCGGACGGGCCGGGGAGGGGGTGGACGGGGGGATGGGCGAGTGGCTCGCGGACAGTGCACGGCATGACGGTCTCCTCGGTTCGGCTTGTGTCATGCCATCATCACACCGAGCGCGAGCCCCCATCGAGGCACGGGCCTTGTATCCCGGGCGCGGACAGGGAAAAAAAACGGCCGCCGACTGTCCTGTCGGCGGCCGCTCGAGGCGGAGCTGGGGGCGGTCAGACCGCGCCTTGCTCCCCAGAGTCTCCGGCGGTCTCGTGCTCGGAGGCGTTGGCGCTGTCCTCCAGGGCCTGCAGTTCCGCCGCCGCCTGCGCGGTGCGCTCGGCGTGGTCCAGCACTTCCTTGGCCTTGCGGGCCTGGTGGAAGGCCATGCCGGTGCCGGCGGGAATCAGGCGGCCGACGATGACGTTTTCCTTCAGACCGCGCAGCTCGTCGCGCTTGCCCATGATGGCGGCTTCGGTCAGCACGCGGGTGGTCTCCTGGAAGGAGGCCGCGGAGATGAAGCTGTCGGTGGACAGGCTGGCCTTGGTGATGCCCAGCAGCACGTTGTTGAAGGTGGCGCCGACCTTGCCCGCCTCGACCAGCTCGGCGTTGGTCTGAAGCACCTCGGAGCGCTCGACCTGCTCGCCGGTGATGTAGTCGCTGTCGCCCGAGTCCTTGATCTCGACCCGGCGCAGCATCTGGCGCACGATCACCTCGATGTGCTTGTCGTTGATCTTCACGCCCTGCAGACGATAGACGTCCTGCACCTCGTCGACGATGTAGCGCGCCAGCGCTTCCACCCCCAGCAGGCGCAGGATGTCCTGCGGCTCGGCGGCGCCGTCGACCACCAGTTCGCCCTTGTTGACCACCTGGCCCTCGTGCACCAGGATGGTCTTTTCCTTGGGCACCAGGAACTCGTGGGACTGGCCGTCCAGGTCGGTGATGACCAGGCGCACCTTGCCCTTGGTTTCCTTGCCGAAGGAGACGGTGCCGGTGATCTCGGCCAGCATGCCCGCGTCCTTGGGCGAGCGCGCCTCGAACAGCTCGGCCACGCGCGGCAGACCCCCGGTGATGTCGCGGGTCTTCTGGCCTTCCATCGGGATGCGCGCCAGCACTTCGCCGGGGCCGACGTCCTGGCCGTCGCGCACCTGGATCAGCGCGCCGACCTGGAAGCCCACGGTCACCGAGTGCTCGGTGCCGGGGATCTTCACTTCCTGGCCCTGCTCGTTGAGCAGCTTGACCTGCGGGCGCATGACCTTGGCGGAGCCGCGGCGCTTGGGATCGATCACCACCAGCGTGGACAGGCCGGTGATTTCATCCACCTGCTTGGCCACCGTCACGCCTTCCTCGATGTTCTCGAACTTGGCGCGGCCGGCGTACTCGGTGATGATCGGGCGGGTCAGCGGATCCCAGCTGGCCAGCGCGGCACCGGCCTTGACCGCCATGCCGTCCTTGACGAACAGCGTGGCGCCGTAGGGCACCTTGTGACGCTCGCGCTCGCGGCCGTAGTCGTCGGTCACCAGCACTTCGCCGGAGCGCGAGATCACGACCTGCTCGCCCTTGGAGTTGGTCACGTAGCGCATGGTCGAGGTGAAGCGCGCCACGCCGGCGCTCTTGGCCTCGATGCTCGACGCCACCGCGGCGCGCGACGCGGCGCCGCCGATGTGGAAGGTCCGCATGGTCAGCTGCGTGCCCGGCTCGCCGATGGACTGCGCGGCGATCACGCCCACCGCCTCGCCGACGTTGACCAGCACGCCGCGGCCCAGGTCGCGGCCGTAGCACTTGGCGCACATGCCGTAGCGGGTCTCGCAGGTCAGCGCGGTACGCACGCGGATCTCGTCGATGCCGGCGGATTCCACGGCGTCGAGCATGTCCTCGTCCAGCATCTCCCCGGCGGGGACGATGGTTTCCTGGTTCTCCGGGTTGACCACGTCGGTCGCGGCCACGCGGCCCAGCACGCGGTCGCGCAGGGATTCGATGACCTCGCCGCCCTCGACCAGCGCACGCATGGCCACGCCCTGCGCGGTACCGCAGTCGGTCTCGGTGATCACCAGATCCTGCGTGACGTCGACCAGGCGGCGCGTCAGGTAGCCGGAGTTGGCGGTCTTCAGCGCCGTGTCGGCCAGACCCTTGCGGGCGCCGTGCGTGGAGATGAAGTACTGCAGCACGTTCAGGCCTTCGCGGAAGTTGGCCGTGATCGGGGTCTCGATGATCGAGCCGTCCGGCTTGGCCATCAGGCCGCGCATGCCCGCCAGCTGGCGGATCTGCGCGGCGGAGCCGCGGGCGCCGGAGTCGGCCATCATGTAGATGGAGTTGAAGGACTCCTGGCGCACTTCCTTGCCGTGGCGGTCGATCACCGGCTCGGTGGCCAGGCCGGCCATCAGCGCCTTGCCGACCTCGTCGCCGGTGCGGCCCCAGATGTCCACCACCTTGTTGTAGCGCTCGCCCTGGGTGACCAGGCCGGAGGCGTACTGCTGCTCGATCTCCTTGACCTCGTTCTCGGCACGGCTGATGAGGTCGTGCTTGAGCTGGGGCACCAGCATGTCGTCCACGCTGATCGAGATGCCGGCGCGCGTGGCCAGCGTGAAGCCCGACTGCAGCAGCTTGTCGGCGAAGATCACCGTGTCGCGCAGCCCGCAGCGGCGGAACGACGAGTTGATCAGGCGCGAGATCTCCTTCTTCTTCAGCGCCTTGTTCATCACGCTGAAGGGCAGGCCCTTGGGCAGGATCTCCGACAGCAGCGAACGCCCGGCGGTGGTCTCGGCCACGAAGGTGCGCGGCGTGAGCTCGCCGGTGGCCTTGTCCTTGGAGTACTCGGTCAGGCGCACGTTGACGCGCGCGGTGAGCTCGAGCTCGCCGGCGGCCAGCGCGCGCTGCACCTCGCCGACGTCGGCGAATACCATGCCCTCGCCGCGGCCGTTGATGCGCTCGCGGGTGGCGTAGTACAGGCCCAGCACCATGTCCTGCGAGGGCACGATGGAGGGCTCGCCGTTGGCCGGGAACAGCACGTTGTTGGAGGCCAGCATCAGCGTGCGGGCTTCCATCTGCGCTTCCAGCGACAGCGGCACATGCACGGCCATCTGGTCGCCGTCGAAGTCGGCGTTGAAGGCGGCGCACACCAGCGGGTGCAGCTGGATGGCCTTGCCCTCGATGAGCACCGGCTCGAAGGCCTGGATGCCCAGGCGGTGCAGCGTGGGCGCGCGGTTGAGCATCACCGGATGTTCGCGGATGACCTCTTCCAGGATGTCCCAGACGATGGGGGTCTGCGAATCCACTTCCTTCTTCGCGGCCTTGATGGTGGTGGCCACGCCCATGGCTTCCAGGCGGTTGAAGATGAAGGGCTTGAACAGCTCCAGGGCCATCAGCTTGGGCAGGCCGCACTGGTGCAGCTTGAGGGTCGGGCCGACGACGATCACCGAACGGCCCGAGTAG
>JAJZUV010000047.1 GCA_021848345.1 Pseudomonadota bacterium
CGGCGTAGGCCGCGGGCGCCGGGCCCGAGGCCCCCGCCGGCGCCGAGCCCGCCGCCGTCGAGGCGATCAGCGCGCCCAGCGGATCGCTGGCCGCGGCCGCAGCGGCGGCGCCGGTAGGCGGTGCCTGGCCGGAGCCGGCTGGCGTCGCGCGCGGCGCCTGCGAGGCCCGCGAATCCAGCGGCTGCAGCGTGGCCACCTGCATGGACTGCGAGGCCTCGGGCACGGGGCTCGGGCTGGTCGGCTGTGCCGCCGGCGCCAACGGTGCCGGCGCGAAAGTCTCGGGAGCCCCCTGCGGGCCCAGCAGCGGCGCGGCCTGCGCCGGCGCCGGGGGCGCGCTGCCCTGGGGCGGGCTCGACTGCATCGTGCCCGGTGCCAGCGCCACGATGCGCACCGGCGCGGTGCCGCTGCCCGTCACCCCCAGCGCCTTGGCGGCGCCGTAGGACAGGTCCATGACCCGGCTGTCGACGAAGGGGCCGCGGTCGTTGACCAGCACCAGCGCGCTGCGCCCGTTGCGCAGGTTGGTCACTTCCACGCAGGTCGGCAGCGGCAGCACGCGGCTGGCGGCGGTGAAGGCCCGCGGGTTGAAATACGTGCCCATCGAGGTGGTCTTGCCCGACTCCCAGCCGTACCAGGAGGCGGTGCCGTCCACGTCGTAGCCGGAGGCGCTGCGCAGGGGCTCGTAGGTACGCCCGAGCACCGTGTAGTCGCGGTTGTAGGCCGCGCGCGGGTTGGGTGCCGGCGCGAAGCAGCCGCTGGAGGCGTTCACCGGCGCCTGCATGGCCACGCCGGAGCGCAGCGACGGGCTGCTCGCGCAACCGGCCAGCGTCGAGGCGACCGCCAGCGCGAGAGCCAGCGGCGCCAGGCCCGCGCGCATGGCGCGGCCGGCGCGGCGCGGGCGGCGGGCAAGGCGGGCGGCTGGGCGCGTGGGCATCGGCGAGGCTTGGGGCGAAGCGGGAGCAGGACGCTGGCGCCATGCTACACAGGCTTGGCGCCAGCGCCCAGGACAGTGGGCCGGCATCGCGGCCGCGGCTCAGGCCGCCGGCGCCTCGGCGCCGAACTCGAAGGACAGCGTGCCGCCGCCGCCCTTGCTGGTGAACAGCACGCTGCTCGGGCCGACCTTGCAGATCCACGTCTGCTGCGCGTGCAGCGAGGCGATGGACAGCGCGCGCGGCTGCAGCACGGCGGCGCAGCGCGCGCCCTCGCGCCGCGCCGACTCGTAGCGTATGGCGTCCGCCGACGCGGGGCCCTCGCGCAGTGCCCCGGCCAGCGCGTGGCAGGCGCCGTAGTCCCGCGGGTCGCGCCATTGCGTGCGCAGCGCGTTCCAGGGAGGGCGCGTGAGGTCGAGTTCGATGCCGGCGAAGCGGGCCTTGAACAGGGTGTGCTCGGTGATCAGGAACTGTTCGCGCAGGCCCTCGCTGTCGCGCAGGAAGCGCCAGCGCCACCAGGCCAGCTCGGCGCACACGGTGGCCGGTTCGTCGGCGCCGTACCAGACCCCGGGCGCATGCGCGGGGCGGAATCGGCTCGGGTGGGGCGAGGTGTAGCGAAACGGGGTGAACACCAGATAGTGGCTGTCCCGCGCCTCGCGCGGCAGCGGCGGCTTGCCGGCCTCCAGCAGGCTTTCGAGCAGTTCCTGCTCGCGCGCGGTGTCGACCAGGCGCATCGTGGCCACCTGATGCTGGGCCTCGACCCCGCGCCACAGATCGCGCCGGGCCGCGCGCGCGGATTGCAGCCATTGCGCCGGCCAGCGTGCGCCGTGGGCGCCGTGGGGCACGCCCGGCGCGTGGTCGTCCGCGACGCCCTGGCTCATGCCAGCGCGCGGGCGCCGTCGAGGTAGGTGACCACGCGCACCAGCCCCTCGGGCGTGCGCAGGGCCTGCAGCGGCGTGGTGCCCAGGGCCTCGTTGTAGCTTTGCAGCCAGCGCAGGCGCGCCTGGGAATCGTTGCCCACGAGCGCGTCGAGCGAGCGGTAGACCCGGATCACCAGCGTGGCCAACTGGCCGGGTTTGGAGCCGGGCGCCAGCGGGCGCGCGCCGTCTGCCATGCGCGAAACGGTGGATTCGCTGCTGCCGATGATCTCGGCCAGCTGGCGCCCGTTGAGTCCCAGCAGCAGGGCCGCGCGCAGGGTCGCCTTGGCCAGCACGCGCCCGGCCTCGTCCTCGGACGGCGCCGGCTGCGCGGGAAGCTGCGGAGAAGGGATGGACATGGCAGGGCTCCTTGCTGGAGAAAGTCTAGGTCAACTTTCTTTCCCCTGCAAAGGGCAGGGCCGACGAAAAAAAAGCCACACCTCCCGGTGTGGCCTTGTCCGCGTGCCGCCGCGCGGCGGCACGGGCGGGCGTATCAGTGCACGCGTCCGCGCAGGCGGCGGATCGCCGCCAGCTGGGCCGCCAGCATCGCCAGTTCGCCTTCGACCACCGCGATGTCCTGCGTGTCCTTGGCGTGCACGCGGTTCTCCTCGGCCTGCTTGAGGGCCTCCTGGGCCTTGGCCTCGTCGAGATCCTTGCCGCGGATGGCCGTGTCGGCCAGCACGGTCACGTGCCCCGGCTGCACTTCCAGCACGCCGCCGGCGACGAACACGAAGTCTTCCTCGTTGCTCGCGCCGTCGGGGCGCTCGATGCGCACCGCGCCGGGCTTGATGCGGGTGATCAGCGGGGTGTGCCCGGCGAGGATGCCGAGTTCGCCGGCCTCCCCGGGAAGCGCGACGAAACGCGCTTCACCGGAATAGATCAGCTCTTCGGCACTGACCACATCGATATGAAAGGTTTTCATGACCACTCCGAAAGGCCGCAAACGGGCCGCGCGCAGCGCGCGGCGGCCCCGCGAAGCATGCTCAGTTCAGCTTCTTCGCCTTCTCGAAGGCCTCGTCGATGGTGCCGACCATGTAGAAGGCCTGCTCGGGCAGCGAGTCGCACTCGCCGTTCACGATCATCTTGAAGCCGCGGATGGTTTCCTTCAGCGGCACGTACTTGCCCGGCGAGCCGGTGAACACCTCGGCCACGTGGAAGGGCTGCGACAGGAAGCGCTGGATCTTGCGCGCGCGCGCCACCGTCTGCTTGTCCTCGGGCGAGAGTTCGTCCATGCCCAGGATGGCGATGATGTCGCGCAGTTCCTTGTAGCGCTGCAGGATGCCCTGCACCGCGCGGGTGGTGTTGTAGTGCTCCTCGCCGATCACGTTGGGGTCGATCTGGCGGCTGGTCG
>JAJZUV010000041.1 GCA_021848345.1 Pseudomonadota bacterium
GTTCCAGTCGGTCACCACGAACTCGATCCCCCCGGCCTGGATGCGCTTGAGGGCTTGCACCCCGTCCTCGGCCTCGTCGATCGTGCCCGTCACGTGCCCGGTCTGCATGAGCAGGCCGCGCACGATGCGCCGCATGGTCGGGAAATCATCGACAACCAGGAATTTCAATCCCGCACCTTGTGGTTGTAAACGCAGTCATTGCGGTTCCTAACGACACCGCCGCGTGAAACTGAAGTCCCGAAATCGAGGCTCCGATGGTGATTTCCGGTGATTCTTCGCCTCGGCGGACAAACCGTGCATTGTACGTATCACTGAGACGCTCGCTGCGCAAGAATTCCCGCACCGCGAGCGCGCGTTGCGCTACAAGGCTGTGCGACAAGCTGCCCGCCTCGCGCTCAACCTGAAATAATGTCGTGCTGCACCGTCGCGGGCGCTGCGCGCACGCCGTTCCCGCACGGAATCCCCACGATCTCCCGCCAGTCCTTTCCTACCCGGCCTGCCGATGCCTCCGCCGCCGACGTCCGCAGCATCTCCCGCCGCCATCGCACGTGCCGCGTTGCGCCGGCTGGCCGAGCAGGGCATCGAACCCACGCCCGAGCAATACCGGCGCGCCTACATGGCGGCTTCGCCCGCGGGCAGCCTGCCGGCCGGGGCGGGCGAACTCCTGCAGCGCCTGGAGCGATCGTCGCTGGCGCTCCAGGAATGGGCCCCGGCACTGCGCGCGGCCGTGTCGCAGGGCGACTGGGAACAGGTGGTGCGCACCTTGTGGGACCAGCTCGAGACCCCCTTCGATCCGCAGCAGGCGAGCGGACTCGGCGCCGCCGTGGCGCGGTTCGTGCGCGAATGGGAGCGATCCCAGGCCGGATTGTCCCGGGTGCAGAAACTGCAGTCCCTGCAGAGCCTGGAAGCGGCCGACGATCCGCTGCAGGCTCTGCAACTGCTGCGCAATACCAGCGAGCGCTGGGCCAGCCTGCGCGAGCGGCCGGCGCCGCCGCCGCCCAGCGAGACACCCGCGGCGCCCGGGCACACCGGCTCCTGGAAGCGCCTGTGGCTGGACGCCGTGCGCATGGCCGAGCAGGCCTACACGGAGCAGCCCGCGATCCAGGCGCAGGCGCGCGCGCTGCTCGGCGATGCCGCGGAACTGCAGGACGCGGCCGCCGGGCTGGCCGTGCAGGCGCACACCCTGTGGGACGCCTGCGAGCACTGGCACGGCGCCGCGACGGTCTCGCGCGCGCGCACCCTCGAAGCCGTGCGCCTGTTGCTGGACAACGTGGCCGAGCTGTTTTCCCCCCAGCACTGGATCCAGGGCCAGGTGGCGGCCTTGCACGGAGTGCTGCACGAACCCCTGGACCCGCAGCGCCTGGAACAGGCGGTGCACGGGCTGAAGGACCTGCTGATGCGCCAGGGCGTGATGCAGAAGGCCACCGACGACGCGCGCTCGCTGGCGCGCGAGCTGATCGACATGGTGGTGCGCAGCCTGGGCACCTACGTGGAGAGCAGCGAACGCTACGGCGAGCGCCTGCGCACGGGCATGCGCGAACTCGAGGAGTCCGGAGACTCGCAGCGCGCCAAGTCGGTGGTGCAGGGCATCCTGGCGCAAAGCCAGCAGATGCTCGAGGACACGCGGCAGTTGCGGGTGTCCTTCGCCGACGCGCAGGACCAGCTGCAGCAGGCGCGCAGCCGCGCGCGCACCCTGGAAGCCGAGCTGGAGCAGCTCAGCGAGCTCATCCAGCAGGACCCTCTGACCGGCGCGCTGAACCGCCGCGGCCTGGAAGCGGCCTTCCGGCGCGAGGTCGCGCGGGTCTCGCGCAGCGGCGAGGCCTTGAGCCTGGCGATGGTCGACCTGGACTTCTTCAAGCGCATCAACGACAAGTACGGGCACGACACCGGAGATGCGGTGTTGCGCGAACTCGTGCAGGTGCTGCGGGCCGAATTGCGTCCGACCGACGTGATCGCGCGCATCGGCGGCGAGGAATTCCTGCTTCTGCTGCCCGGCGAGGACGAGCAGGGCGCCGCCGCGGCGGTGGAGCGGGCGCGGCGCAACCTGGCCGGCCGGCGTTTCGCGCATCCCCAGCAGCCGGCCGGCATCCGCGCGCATTTCAGTGCCGGCGTCGGGCGCTGGAGCCCGGGCGAGGCGCTCGACGCCGTGTACGCCCGCGTGGACAAGGCCCTGCTGCAGGCCAAGACGGCCGGGCGCGATCGCGTGGAGCTCGCGCCGCCCCCGCAAATGCAGCCTTGACGCGGCTTGCCGGTTTCGACGACATTGCCGTGAAATTTCCTACGAACCGTCCCTGATCCCGTTTTCCCCCGCACACCATGGCTACCAAGGCAAAAGAGAAAGACAAAGACGAAGCGCCGGCGAAGAAGTCCGGCAAGGGCAAGCTGATCGTGATCATCGTGGTCGTGCTGGTGCTGCTGCTGGGCGCCGGCGGCGCGGCCGCGTGGTGGTTCCTGGTGCACGAGAAGGCGGCCAAGACGCCGGCCAAGCCGGTGGCGGTGGCGCCGAAGCCGGCGCATTTCATCAGCCTGCAACCCTTCGTGACCAATGTGCAGAGCACCGACGGGCAGGTGCACTACGTGCAGGTGACCATCGACCTGAAGGCGGAGGATCCGAAGGTGGATGAGCAGGTCAAGGCGCTGATGCCGGAGATCCGCAGCGCCATCCTGAACATCCTGGCCGCCCAGCAGGCCGCCACCGTGACCCAGGACGCCACGCGCGACAAGCTGCGTGCGGCGGTGCTGGCCAAGGTGAACGAGATCCTGCGCAGCGCCGAACCCGCCGCACAGGGCAAATCCGCCGCGCCGCCGATCAGCGGCGTGTACTTTTCCGGCTTCGTGATGCAGTGAGCCCGCGAGGCGGGGGGGCGTGCCCCTCCGCGCATGCCATGGCCGGTGCCAAGCTGTCCGCCGAGAAGTCGGCGGTATTCCAGGAAATGGTGTGGCGCCTGATGGGCAATCTGCAGGACGCCCATTGGCGCGACATGCTCGACCCGTCGACGCCGCTGGGCCGTTGGATCCGCGAGCGCTACGCCATGCTGGCCGCCGCCGGCGACGACACCGTGAGTCTGCTGGCGCAATCGGCGGAGGTGGATCTGTTCGTGCAGAACGTGCGCCCGTTGACGCCGACCCCCGGCGCGCGCGAACCCGACGCCTGCTGAGCTCGCGCGCGCCCGTCGCGCGGACGGAGGCGGCGGGTGACGCTGGCGCTCAGCGCTTGACGAAGTCGATCACCACGGCCTGGTCGTCGCGCTGGCGGTAGGCCACGTCGACCGCATTGCCGTAACGGGCCTCGAGTTGCTGCAGCAGCGGCAGCGGATCGTGGTCGTTGACGAAGCGCATGGTCTCGCCGGGATGCAGCGCGTCGAGGGCGCCGAAGATCGCCGCGTGGCGAAAGCGCTTGGCGATGCCTCGCGCGTCGAAGGGGTAGAGGGCGTCGGGACGAAGATGCAGATGCGGTGCGTTCATGGCTGGACCTCGTTGCAGGGATGGGAAGAAGGGCGGGCGCGGGACCCGGATTAAAAGAAGTACGCAATATGCATCTTATCGGCCGCCAGCCCGCTGTCAAGCGACCGATCGATGTGCCCACTCAGCGGCGGGAAGCGCGGCGGGTCGTGGGAGACGGGAGCGGCACCGCGACCGCCTGTCCGGGCGAGGGCGGCAGCAGATCGGCCAGGGTGTAGCCGTCCAGGTGATCGAGAAAGCTTTCCAGCGCGCCGTTGATCACGCCGGTGAGCCGGCAGCCGCGGGTCAGGCGGCAGTGGTCGTCCACGCCCATGCACTCGACCAGGTAGAAGTCGGGTTCCACGTCGCGCACGACCGCGCCCACGTTGATGTCCGCGGGCGCGCGCCCCAGGCGGATCCCGCCGCCCTTGCCGCGCACCGTCTCCAGCCAGCCGCGCTGGCCGAGCACCTGCGTGACCTTCATCAGATGGGTTTCCGAGATCGCGTGCGCCGACGCCACCTCGGCGATGGTGCACAGGCGATCCGGATGCTGGGCCACGTACATCAACATACGCAGCGCATAGTCTGTCATCGTGGTCAGGCGCATGGGGACTCAGCATAGCGAACATCGGGCCTGCGCGACCAGCATGGTCAGACGCCGCGGAAGATCGGCGACGTTGCGCACGATCGTGAACCGATGCCGCCCGAACACGTGGGGAAGGTAGGCCTGGGCGTCCTGGTCGATGGTGACGCAGAACGGGCGCAGCCCGCGCCCGCGCGCGGCCAGGAAGGCCTGGCGCGTGTCCTCGATTCCGTAGCGCCCCTCGTACAGGTCGTTGTCGTTGGGCTTGCCGTCGCTGAGCAGCAGCAGCAGGCGCTCGCGCGTGGCCTCGCGCGCGAGCAACTGGGTGGCGGCGCGGATGGCGGCTCCCATGCGGGTGTAGTCGCCGGCACGCAGGCCGGCGATGCGCGCGCGCGTGGTCGGGCCATGGCGCTCGTCGAATCCCTTGACCCGCTGCAGGCGCACGTCGCCGCGTCCGCGGGACTGGAAGCCGTAGATGGCGAAGCGGTCCCCGGCGCCCGCGAGGGTCTCTCCGAACAGCTGCAGTCCGTCGCGAATCACGTCGATCACCTGGCGACCGTCGGCCAGCGTGGCATCGGTCGACAGCGACAGGTCGGCCAGCAGCAGGCACGAGAGATCGCGACGCTGTTCGCGCAGGTCGATGTGCACCCTTGTCGGCGGCTCCGCCGCCACGCGCTGGCGCAGGTAGCGATCGAGATCGATCTCCGGGCCGTCGGCTTGCGCGCGCATGCGCGCGCGTTCCGGACGCAGGCTCAGGAACAGGCGCCTGAGCCTGCTGCGCTGGCGCTCCAGCCTGCGCGGGAAGCTTCCGTCGAGGTGCGCCAGCGCCTCGCCGTCGGGCGTCGTCTCGCGCAACACGCAGCGGTCCGGGCGCAGGATGCCGCTGCGGTAGTCCCATTCCGGCAGCAGCCACTTCCCTTCCGGCACGAGCTCCGGCGACGCGGAGGGTGCAAGTTCCAGATCCATGCGCACGGATTTGGCGCAGGCGCGCTGGTCGCGCGCCACGCTGAGCTGGTCGAGGTCGTCCGCGGCGGCGCTCGCGTCGGTCGCGTCCTGCTCCTGCTGGTCCAGGTCCATGGCGGCGTACTGGGCCAGGGTGTGGATGGTCTCGTGGCGCGGCAGCAGCAGCCCCGCGCGTTGCCGCGGGGACCGGACGCGCCGTGCCTCGCGACGGATCGGATCCCCTCGACCCGCAGCGCTGGTTCGCGCCTGTTGCGGCGTCGCGTCGGAGGGTCCCGTCGCATCGCGCTCGACGTCGGGGCGTAACCACAAACCCACGGGGTACCAGGGCACGCGGGCCGCAGGCAGGATCGGCACGCTGCCCGGCGCGCTCAGCGCCCGTCGAATGGCCCGTTCGCACTCGGCCTGATCCGACGGCAGCCGCAGGGGATCGGGGCGCCTGGCCAGTTCGGCCTGCAACAGAAGTTCATAGCGCGGGCGCAGCGCGGGAAAGGCCCGCAGCAGTCGCGCGGCGGCGGTCTGGTTGCGCACGAACCAGTCCAGGCCGGCGTGAGGCCGGCTCGCCGCCGCCAGCGCCACCCACCAGAAGTACAAGTCCTCGTTGAGGGCCCGCCCCGCGAAACGCGCCAGAGACGCCGGCAGGCGCAGGGCCTGCTCGTCCACCCAGGCCAGGCCGACGCGCTCGCCCGAGCCCGCCAGGCGCTGCAACAGCGCGCGCGCGTGGCCGCTGGCGGCATCCTGCCCGCGCTGCACGGCCAGCGCCGGGTCTCCGCCGAAGGCGCGGTACCACATGGCCGCACGGGCCGGAAAGGGCGCCGCCGCGTCGGGGAAATCCTGCCGCGCCAGGCGCGTGAGCAGCGCGTGCACCCACAGGCCTACCTGTTCTTCCATCGCCTAGGCCTCGAACACGGCATCGACGATGTCGCCCAGCGCCGAGATCACGCCGGGGTCGTCGGAGAGGCACTCGAGCATGCCCACGCGGCAGGCTTCGCGCGGCGCGATTCCTGCGGCGATCAGCTTGCCCGCGCTGACCAGCAGACGCGTGCCCGGTGCTTCCTCCAGGTCGTATTCGGCGCTGGCGCGCAGGGCCTTCGCGAGGGAAACCAGACGCCGTGCCGCGGCGGCGTCGATTCCCGCTTCCGTCTCGACGATGGAGGCCTCGCGCCGGGCTTCGGGAAAACCGAAACTCAGGGACACGAAGCGCTGGCGCGTGCTGGGCTTGAGGCCCTTGAGCAATTGCTGGTAGCCCGGGTTGTAGGACACCACCAGCATGAACTCGGGCGGGGCGCTCAGGCATTCGCCGGTGCGCTCGATGGGCAGCATGCGACGGTCGTCGGTCAGCGCGTGCAGGATCACCGTGGTGTCCTTGCGCGCCTCGACCACCTCGTCGAGATAGCAGATGCTGCCCGTGCGCACCGCGTGGGCCAGCGGGCCGTCCACCCAGTAGGTACCGTCCTGTCCGATCAGGTGGCGCCCGAGCAGGTCGGTTGCGCTGAGATCGTCGTGGCAGGACACGGTGACCAGCGGGCGGCGCAGCCGCGCGGCCATGTGCTCGACGAAACGCGTCTTGCCGCAGCCCGTCGGCCCCTTGAGCAGCACGGGGAGGCCGTGACGGTACGCCGCCTCGAAAAGGGGGATTTCCTGGCCCGAGGGCTGATAGACGGGCAGGGGTTCGGGCTGCGCCTGCAGGGGAAGGGCGGACATGGATGGCTCCGGGTTCAGTGGATGAGCAGCGGCGCTCCGACCAGCACGGCCACGAGCAGCAGCCAGCCGGCGAGCAGGGCGCGCCAGCGCCCGCGGACGCGGCGCAGCCCCATGTAGTGGTCGATGACGACCTGCGCCTTCAGCAAGGTCGCCGCGAGCGCCAGCACGACCAGCGCGGGCGTGCCGCGCAGTCCTCCGAGGGACCAGCTCAGGACGCAGAGGGCGAGCAGCGCGAGCCAGGCGGCCGTGCACGGCCAGTCGGCTGGCGCGGCGCGGGAGCATTCAGGAGGATGGATGCGAGACATAGAGCAGGAAGAACAGCACCAGCCAGAGCAGGTCGACCATGTGCCAGTACGAGCCCGCGGTTTCCACCCCGCTGTGCTCCCCGGCGCGGTAGCGCCCGGCACCCGCCTTCCAGGCGACCACGGCCAGGATCACCAGGCCCATCAGCACGTGCATGAGGTGGAAAAAGCTCAGCGAGAGGTAGAACATGTCGAACAGGCTGCCCGCGAGCGACATGCCCCGGGCGACGTCGGCGTGCAGTTCGAAGGTTTTGAGCAGCGCGAAGCCCGCGCCCAGCGCGAGCGCGCCGCGCAGCCAGCGCGCGCAGGCCGGCAACCGGTCGCGCGCGACGGCCCGGCTGGCGCGGGCCACGCAGTAGCCGCTGGTGATCAGCAACAGGGTTTCCGTCAGTCCGAGACGCCGATCCAGCGCGCCTTGCCCGAGGGCGAAACTGCCCGGATGGGCGGCGCGCGCGAACGCGAAGGCGGCGAACAGCAAGGCGAACACGGCCAGTTCGGCGAAGATGAACATCCAGATCGCCAGGTCGCCGGGCAGGGCGCCGACCGGCGCGCGGTCGCTTCGCGCCATGGCCGGGCCGACCGCGCCCGGACGCATCTCAGGCCGCCAGCGCGCGCTCGACGTCGCGGGCATATTCATAGTCTCCGGACACCAGGAAGCTGCCCAGGTAGACCAGCAGGCCGAGCGCGAACCCGGCGCCGCAGAACTCCCGGATCACGAAGAACACCTGCTCGCGCGCCTGCACGTCCATGAAGCTCATGGGATCGTGGCCCATGCGCTGCAGGAACATGGTGACGATGCCGGCGCCGGTCAGCGACAGGGTGATGCCGAGCATGCTGGGAACCATGATCCAGAACCCGGTCATCTCCCAGCGCTGCGCGCGCATGCTGTTGGCAGGGCGTCCGCGCAGCAGGGGCATGGCGTAGGAGATCATCGACAGGCAGGCCATCGCGTAGGCGCCGAAGAAGGCCAGGTGCCCGTGGGCCGCGGTCATGTTGGTGCCGTGGGCGTAGTACTGCATCGGCGCCAGGGTGATGATGAAACCCCACAGGCCGGCGCCGAGGAAGGCCATGATGGGGGTGCCCATGGCCCAGAGCATGGCCGCGCGATTCGGATGCTCCCGGCGACGCATCGCATGCATGCGGAAGGCAAATCCGATGAGCATCAGAAAGGGAATGGGCTCCAGTGCCGAGAACACCGAGCCGAGCCACAACCAGTAGGCGGGCACGCCGATGAAGTAGTAATGGTGGCCGATGCCGATGAGCCCGGTCACCAGCGACATGGCGATGATGATGTAGAGCCACTTCTCGACGATCTCGCGGTCGACGCCGGTCATCTTGATGAACAGGAAACCCAGCAGCGCGCCCAGGATCAGTTCCCAGTCGCCCTCGACCCAGCCGTGCACCACCCACCACCAGGTGTAGCTGTCCTTGACCGTGTCGACGGGAAAGTAGAAGGCCGGCAGGAACAGTAGCGCCAGGCCCCACAGCGAGCCCACCAGCACCAGGTTGAGCGAGGTCTTGCGCCCGCGCCACAGGGTCATGGTGAGGTTGAACAGCATGGACAGGGCCACCAGCACGATGCCCACCTTGACCGGCAGCGGCTGCTCGAGGTAGCCGCGGCCCATGGTGGGGAGCAGGGCGTTGCCCGTCCAGCGCGCCAGCTCGGAGTAGGGCACCAGCAGATAGCCCAGGATGGTGGCCGCGCCGGCGAGCAGGAACACCCAGAAGGTGGCCAGCGCCAGGCGCGGACTGTAGAGCTCGGTCTGCGCCTCCTCCGGCACGATGAAGTAGGCCGAGCCCATGAAGGCCATGAGCAGCCACACGATCAACAGATTGGTGTGGCACATGCGCAGCACGTTGAAGGGGATGCCGGCGAGGAAGGTGCCGTCGACGTATTTCGCGCCGGACAGCAGCCCGAACACGATCTGGGCGAGGAACAGCAACAGGGCGGCCACGAAATAGGGCTTGGCGACCCGCTGGGAAGCGTGGTTCATGGAGGAGACGGAGGGAATGGGAACGGGGAGTGGGGAAAGGACGGCCTGGTGCTCGCGGCGCGGCGCGGCCGCTCGGCCTCAGCCCTGGATGTTGGGCGGCCAGTGGTTGGTGTCGACGTTGGACAGCCACTGCAGGTAGGCCACGATGTCGTCGACCTGCGCGGGGCTCAGATGGAAATTGGGCATCTGGCGCCGACCGGGTACGCCGGTGGGCTGGGACATGATCCAGGCCCGCAGGAAGTCCGGGCCGCGCCGCGTATACACGTTGTCCAGCTCCGGCGCGAAGTACGAGCCCTCGCCGTTGATGGTGTGGCAGCCCTGGCAGTCGTTCACGTCGACCAGGTACTTGCCCTCGCGCACCGCGGCGCTCATGCGCGCCGCGTGGTCGCGCACGGGGATCTCGTGCCATGTCTGCGTCGTGAGCACGATGTAGATGACGAGAAAGAACGCGGCGCTGCCCAGAAAGACGTTGCGCGCCATCGCTCTGGTGAAGACCTGCTGCATCTGGGACTCCTGGTGCGGATGGAAGGGGTTGGCGGATGTAAGAAGGTCGACCCTATATGCACCTTTATGCGCGCATGCCGCCGCGGAGATCGGGTCGGCAGGGCGATGCGTAAGATCGACGCCGAATACATCTTACGCTCGCTTCCCGGCCACGGGAAGCCCCGGGCGCGCGCCGAGCACAAAGTCGTGTACGCGCGTTTCGCGTTGCGCTAAGGTGTTCCCAGGAGGAGTGCCGCGATGAGTTCCTACGTGTTCAGCGTCAAGAGTTCGAAGGGCTTCGAGCCCACCGTGCAGGCCGTCACCGAGGCGCTCAGGCAGGAGGGCTTCGGTGTCCTGACCACCATCGACGTGCAGGCCACGCTCAAGGCCAAGCTCGGCGTCGAGCAGCGCCCCTACCGCATCCTCGGGGCCTGCAACCCGCAATTCGCGCACCAGGCGCTGCAGGCCGATCCGGACATCGGCGCCTTGCTGCCCTGCAACGTCGTGGTCCGCGAGGAGCCCGATGCCACGGTCAGCGTGGTGTTCATGGATCCCCAGCCCGTGCTGGGCATGGTCGCGCGGCCGCAGATCGCGGACCTCGGCCGGGAAGTCCGCTCCCGGCTGCTGCGCGTGGCCGAGGCCCTGCGCGCCTGAGCCGCGCGGCACGGGAGACACCCGGCGAGGCAGTCGAGGCCCATCTACGACTAACGTCGTAAGATGCGCCCATGCCGAATTTCCGCCTGCCTGCCGACGAACTCGAATACGCGGTGTTGTGCGCATTGTGGGAACTGCGCAGCGCCTCGGTGCGCGATCTGCACCGGCGCGTGGGCGAGCCCGCCGGTCTGGTCTACACCACCACCGCCAAGGTCGTGGACCGACTGCGCGACAAGGCCCTGGTGGAGCGCCGCCGCGAGGCCGGCGCCTTCGTGTACACGCCGGCGGTCGAGCGCGCCATGGTCGAGCGCGCGCGGGCACGTCAGCTGCTGGCCCGCTTCCTCGGGGCAGGGCCGCGCCCGGCGGTGGCGGCGCTGGTCGATGCGGTGGACGACGTCGACCCGGCCTTGCTCGAGGAACTCGAGCAGGCCATTCGGGACAAGAAGGGGGGCGGCCATGGGGCGTGAGATCCTGCTGACACTGCTGGTGCTCCTGTTCGGCGGCCTGGCGATGCAGCCGTTCATGCTGCTACCCGGGCGCGACGTCGCCGACTTGTCGACGCGCGCGGCGGAGCACCGCGCCTGGCTGCAGTTGTGGGTGCCGGTGCTGCCCATGCTGCTGGTGTGTGCCTGGCTGTGCGGCTGGGCCTTGCGCGAGCCCGACCCGGTGCGCACCCGCTTCGATCACGGCATGCTCATCGGTGCCAGCCTGCCCTTCGCGCTGCTCGCGCTGCGCGCGGCGCTGAGGGCAGGGTGGGCGCTGGTGCGCGAGCCGCTGGAATGCCCCGTGTGCACGGTGGGCATGCTGCGTCCGCGCATCGTGGTCGACCCCTACCTGGCGCGCGCGCTCGATGAAGCGCAGTTGCGCGCGGCGATCGAGCACGAGCGCGCCCATGCGCGCCATCGCGACCCCCTGCGCATCTGGCTGGCGCAGCTGGTCACGGACCTGCAATGGCCCTGGCCCTGGGCGCACCGGCGCTTCGAGGCCTGGCTGGAGCTCGTGGAGCATGCCCGCGACGACGAAGCGCGCGGGCGCGGCGTGGCGGGCGCCGACCTGGCCGGGGCCGTGCTCGCCACCGCAAGGCGGGTACGGCTCGCACGGCATCCGATGCGCGCCGCATGGCGCGCGGGCGGCGAGGCCGCGTTGCTGGGCGATGCCCGGTCGCTGGCGTTGCGGGTGCAGCGTCTGCTGGCCCCTCTGCCCGCGCATCATGCCGCGCATGGCGCACGCGCCGACTCGCCAGGGAGCACCCAGGCCGCGCTGGCGCTGGTGGCGGTTTCCCTCGGCCTGGCACTGGTGCTGGGCGCCCTGTTCGGCAACGATCTGCTGCATCCCTTCTTCCATTGGACATGGACCGTCTGATGCGTCGCCCGACCGCGTGGCGCCGGGGCTTGCTGGGTGTGGGCCTCGCCGCATGCATGCTCGGCGCCGCGCAAGCCGCGCCGTCCCCGGTTCCCGCCGGCTCCGCGGCCGCGGCCGCCCCGGGATGGGTCACGGTGACCGAGCGGCGTGTCGTGCGCGAACTGCAGGCCTACGGGCAGATCGAGCCGATCGCCGTCGTGCGGGTTCGCGCCGGTCTCGCGGGAACCCTCAGCCGCCTGGATGTCGTTCCCGGCAGCGTCGTGAAGGCCGGCGAGGTGCTGGCGCGCATCGGTGGGCCGCGCATGCGCGCGCTGGCGGTGGCGCGTGAACAGGCGCTGCGCGCCGCCTCGGCACGAGAAGCCGCGGCCGCGCGCACGCTGGGCATCGTGCGGCGACAGTTCCAGGCCCGGCTCGCCACCGCGCAGCAGGTGAGCGCCGCGCAGGCCGAGTCGGCCGCGGCCGGCGCCGCGGCGCGCACCGCGCTCGCGCGATGGAAGGAGCTCCAGGCCCTGCGCATCGTGCGTGCGCCGGCTGCCGGCACGGTGCTCGCGCTGCGCGCCGCCGCCGGCGAGCAACTCGGCGCCGGGCAGGCCCTGCTGAGCCTGCAGCCGGCCGCGGGCCTGTGGATCCGTGCAAGTTACTACGGTGCCGACACGGCGCCGCTGCACGTGGGAATGCGGGGAGATTTCCGGCCCGCCGGCGGCGGCGAATCGCTCCCCGTCAGGGTCGCGGCGATCTCCCCGGCCCTGGCGGCCGACGGCGGCCTGCGCATCGGCCTGCTGCCGGTGGGCGCCCCCGTGCCGCCGTGGTGGCGTGCCGGGCAGTGGGGAAGGCTCAGCCTGCCGGAGCCCGGGCGGCAGATGGTGATGGTGCCGACCCAGGCGCTGATCCTCGACCGGGGGCGCTGGTGGGTCCTGCTGCACGCGCCGGGCGGCGACACGCGGCGGGCCGTGGTGCCCGGCCCGACCCAGGGTTGGCGCACCGCCATCGTCTCCGGCCTGAAGGCGGGGCAGCAGGTGGTGGTCACCGACGCCTTCCTCGAGTACCACCGCGGCATTGCCCGCGACTACACGCCTCCCGACTGAGCCATGGCCTCCGACCTGTCCGTGCCCCGCCTGCTGCGGCGCCGGGTGTTGTGGCTGCTCGTGCTGGGCGCGCTGCTGGCGTGGGCGATCGACGCCTTCGTGCACACCCCGGTCGAGGTGTTGCCGAGTTTCGACTTCCCGCAGATCAGCGTCACCGCGCATCTGCCGGGCACCAGCGCCACCGAACTCGAGCA
Source organism: Pseudomonadota bacterium (assembly GCA_021848345.1). Classification (GTDB taxonomy): domain Bacteria; phylum Pseudomonadota; class Gammaproteobacteria; order Burkholderiales; family Burkholderiaceae_C; genus Thiomonas_A. Next base: position 12,763 of record JAJZUV010000041.1, read on the forward strand.
TCTGGTGGTGTATCCGCTGGAAGGCCAGATCCTCGGCCTGAGCGGGCTGCGCAGCGTGCGCTCGGTGATGGGCAACGGCACGGCCGAGATCGACGTGCGTTTTCGCCAGGGCAGCAGCGCCCAGGCCGACCTGCAGGCGATCAACGGCGCCATCGACCGCGCCCGCGCGCGCCTGCCGTCGCGCGCGCATCCGATCGCCCAGATCATGGGCAACGCCATCAACGAGGTGGCCGACTACACCGCGCGCATTCCCGTCGGCATGGCGCCGGCGCGGGTGCAGCGAGCCGTGCTGGCGGACCTGGCACCCGCGCTGCGGGCGCTTCCGGGCGTGCAGTTCGTGCACGTTTACGGCGCCGGCGACGCCTCGCTGTGGATCCAGCCCGACCTGGGCGCCATGCGGCGCTACGACGTCGGCGTGGACGCCATCGTGCGCGCGGTGAAGGCGCAGGTGCTGCTGGAACCCGCCGGCTACCTCACGCTGGGCCACAACGACGTGGTGATCGAGGCTCGCGACCTCCCCACGCGGGCCCGGCAACTGGAGGCGATTCCCGTGGCCACGCCGCATGGCCCGGTGCCGTTGCACGCACTGGCCCGCGTCCGGCGCGAGGCCATGCCCAGGCACGATGCCGTCAGCCTGGACGGGCGCCCAAGCGTCGCCCTGACCGTGATCAAGCAGCCGGGAGCTTCCACGCTGGCCGTCACGCGCGCCGTGCAGGCCGAGATGCAGCGCATGCTGCCGCAACTTCCCGCCGGGGTGAGCTGGGTGCGCACCTACGACCAGGGGCGCCTGGTCGGGCTGGTCGGCGCCGACCTCGGACGCAACCTGCTGATCGGCGCGCTGCTCGCCGTGTTGATGTTGTTCTGGGTGCTGGGAGCAGGGCGCGGCATCGTCGTGCTGGCCCTGAGCATCCCGCTGTCGCTGGCGCTGGCCATCGCCGCGCTGCACGCGCTGGGGCAGAGCCTGAACCTGATGACCTTCGGCGCGCTCACCGTGGCGGTGGGGCTGCTGGCCGACGACGCGATCATCGTGCTGGAGAGCATCCACCACCGCTGGGACAGCGGGGACTCGCATTGGGAGGGCATCCGCGCCGGGCTGCGCGGCATCGTGATTCCGGACATCACCGGCACGCTGAGCAACGTGGCCATCTACCTGCCGCTGCTGTTCGTCGGCGGACTGGTGGGGCTGTTTTTCATTCCCTTCTCGCTGGCCATGATCCTGGCGCTGCTGGCCTCGCTGCTGGTGTCGCTGACCTTGATCCCGCTGGGCCTGGGCTTCCTGGGCCCTCGCCCGAAACCCGGCGGCGGCAGCGGGCAGCGGCTCATGCAGGCGCTGCAGCGTGCCAACGAGCATGTATTCGACTGGGTCGCGCGGGCTCCGCGCCTGAGCCTGGGGTTGACCTTCGCCGCCCTGGTGCTCAGCCTGGCCGGGCTGGTGCTGGTGCCCATCGACTTCCTGCCCCTGCCCAACGAGGGCGCGTTGCTGGAGTCCTTCACGCTGCCGCCCGGGGCCTCGTTGCTGGATACCCGCGAAGCGGTGCGGAACATCTCGCAGCGCCTGCTGCGTGACCCCGCGGTGGCGCATGTCTATGCGCGCATCGGCTCCTCGGCGTCGACCACCTACACCGAGCCGGCCTATGCCGGGGAAATCCAGGTCGCACTCCGGCCGGGGGTGAGCGTGAACGCGCTCGACGCCATCGGCCGGCGCATCCAGCGCGAGTCCAGCCTGCCGGGGGTCCAACTGGCGGTGGACACCCCGACCATCGAGCGCCTGGGCGAGAGCCTGTCAGGGCTGCCGCAGCCCTTCGTGGTGCATGTGTTCGGCGCCAGCGTGCCGGAGCTGCGCCTGCTCGCGCGGCGCATCGCGGCGCGCCTGCGACGGGTGCCGGCGCTGGCCGACGTGTTCGACAACGACGGCTATCCCGTCACGCAACTGCAGATCCTGCCGCGCGAGACCGCGCTCGCGGCGCGAGGCTTGAACCCCGCCGCGCTGTACGCACAACTGCAGCCGCTGATCGACGGGCAGGTGATTCGTCGCGTGCCCGACGGCAACGTGCCGCTGAGCCTGTACATACGTCTGGCCGACGCGCCCCGGCGCTCCCTCGCCGAGCTGGGCGTGCTGCCCATCCGTGACGGCGACGGCGCCTGGACCCCGCTGGGCCAGCTGGCGCGACTCGAACTGGTGCCGACACCCAACCAGATCCGCCACATCGCCGGCGCCCGCGCGCTGGACATCCTGGCCACGCCTACCGGCCCGCTGGGCAGCACCGAGGCCCAGGCGCGCAAGGCGCTGGCGGGGCTGAAACTGCCGGCCGGCTACCGCATCGCCTTCGGCGGCCTGGCGGCGCAGTTGGAGCGGGCCGCCGTCGGGCTGCTGCTGGCGGCGCTGGCCGCCTTCGCGATCATGGTGGGCATCCTGCTGCTGCAGTTCGAGGGCCTGCTGATTCCCGGCATCCTGCTGCTGGAGGTCCCGCTGGCGCTGACCGGCGGCGCGGTCGCGCTGCTGCTCAGCGGCGTCGGGCTGAACGCCACCGGCATGATCGGATTCCTGACCCTGGTGGGCATCGGGCTGCGCCATTCCATCGTGCTGCTGGACCGCGCCCGCGCCAACGAGAACGCCGGCATGCCCCTGGAGCAGGCCGTGCGCGAAGCCATCCGGGTGCGTTTTCGGCCCATCGTGCTCACCGCGGCGACGGCCATGCTCGGCATGCTGCCGACCGCGCTGGGCCTGGGCGAGGGCGCGGCACCCGAGCAGGGGCTGGCCGTGGTGATCCTGGGCGGCCTGGCCTGGAGCGCACTGCGCAGCACCAACCTGATTCCGGCGCTGTACCTCTACTGGAGGCGCAAGCAGCTGCTGCGTCAGGCGCAGGCCTAGCGTTCCTGGCTCAGAGGCTGCTGAGGCCGCCGTACACGCCGAGGCCGGAGGTCAGGGCGACCACGCCGATCACCACCCACAGATACCAGCCGCGCAGGCGATGCTCGGGGGGCAGGGCCTTGACGGCCAGGGCCACCAGGAAGCCCAGGACCATGGGAAGCATCAGGGCGTTCATGACTTCCACGCCGATGGACAGGGCCACCAGATCGGGAACCAGGGCGACGATCAGCGCGCCGCCGATGACCCCCAGGGTGAACACGGCGTAGAACCAGGGCGCCTCGAAGGGGTGGTATTCCAGCGAATGCTTGTAGCCGGTGACCTCGCCGAAGCCCCAGGCGGCGGCCAGCGCGACCACGATGGCCGCGACCATGGCGGCCCCGAGCAGCCCCAGGCCGAACAGGGTGTGGCCCAGGGTGGCGCCGAGCACAGGGGTCAGCGCCTGGGCGACCTGGGCCACCGTGTTCAGCGCCGGGCTGTGGTGCCCGGCCCACAGGGCGGCGGCGGCTGCCACCAGCACCGAGGCCATGACCAGCTGGGTGATCAGGGCGCCGAAGGCGGTGTCCCAGCGCGCCGCCCCGTACTGCTCTGGGCGCAAGCCCTTGTCGGCCACCGCCGACTGCTGGTAGAAGACCATCCAGGGCATGATCACCGCGCCGATGTTGGCGGCCACCAGGTACCACCAGCCATGGTTGTGCAGCGGCACCTGGACCAGGCCCCGGGCCAGTTGCCCGCCATGCACCGGAGCGCGCAGGGCCACCCAGATGAAGATCAGTTCGAACAGTCCCAGCGCGATGGCGATGCGCTCGACCCGGCGGTAGCTGCCGGTCCAGACCACCATCAGCAGGAAGCCCGCGGCCAGGGCCAGGCTCCACAGACGCGGCACGCCGAACAGTTCGCCGACTCCCGCCACGCCGGAGAATTCGGTCAGGATGGCTCCCGCGCTGGCCACGGCCAGGCCACCCACCGACACCCAGGCCCAGGGCGCGCCGAAGCATTCGCGGATGAGTTCACCATGGCCCTTGCCGGTGAAGATCCCCAGGCGCACCGTCAGTTCCTGCACCACGTACAGAATGGGCACCAGCAGCAGCTGCAGGGCCAGCAGCTGGTAGCCCCATTGCGCGCCGCTCTGCGCTGCGGTCAGCACGCTGCCGACGTCGGTGTCGGCCAGCATCACCACCAGGCCCGGGCCCAGCACCGCCAGGAACACCGCCCAGCGCGCCATGCGCGACTTGTTCAGGGGCAGGACTGCGACTGGGCTGTTCATGGGGCTTCGACGGGGCTCGTGGGTTGCGTGGCAAATGATAATCGTTCTCAGTCAGCTGACAAAAAGTCCCTTATCGGAGATATGGCGTCTAGCAGAGGCGAAGCGCCCTTTCGCACAGGGTAATGGTGTCGTCACGGGGCGACACCATTCCCCTTAGACTTCCGGCGTGCGACACA
>JAJZUV010000048.1 GCA_021848345.1 Pseudomonadota bacterium
CGTCGAACACCTACCTCGCGCTCAAGCAGGCCGGCTTCGACAAGGTGCGCATCTACTTCGGCTCCTGGAACGAATGGTCGCGCGACCCCCAGCTTCCGATCGACGCAGCGGTACTCGGCTCCTGATCCGCATGGATGTGCATGGTCGGCCCGGTTCCTCAGAACTTGACGAAGTCGCCGACTTCGGCCGGCACGCCGGCCTCTCGCGCTGCTGCCCACCCACCCGCCGGGGCCGCCGGCGCCTGACTGGCGCGGCGCGCCGCGGCTGGCGGCGCGGCGTCGGCCAGGCGGAATTGCGCGACTCCGTGCTCCAGTTCCTGGGCCTGCGAGTTCATCTCCTCGGCGGTTGCCGCCAGTTGCTCCGAGGCCGACGCATTTTGCTGCGTGGCCCCATTGATCTGCCCGATCGCGGCATTGACCTGATCGATGCCGCCGGCCTGCTCGCCGCTGGCGGCATCGATCTCGCCGACCAGTTCGGCGGTCTTGCCGATGGCGGACACGATCTCCTCGAGCAGAGTTCCCGCGGCCTGCGCCTGCTGCACGGAGCCGCGCGACAGTTCCCCGATCTCCTTGGCTGAAGCCTGCGCACGCTCGGCCAGCTTGCGCACCTCGGAAGCCACCACGGCGAAGCCCTTGCCATGCTCGCCGGCGCGCGCGGCCTCGATGGCCGCGTTGAGCGCCAGCATGTTGGTCTGGTAGGCGATGTCGTCGATGATGCCGATCTGCTCGGCGATCGCCTGCATGTCCGCCACCGTCTTGCGCACCGCCTCGCCGCCGTCGCGGGCACGCGACGCTGCATCCTGGGCCATGCGCGCGGTCTGCCGGGAGTTGTCGGCGTTGAGCCTGGCCGTGGACCCGAACTCCTCCAGCGTGGCCGAAGTCTGCTCGATCGACGCCGCCTGTGTCGAGGCGCCGTCGGAGATGGACTGCGAGGTCGACGCGACCTCCCGGGAGGCCGTGGCGATCGCCTGCGCCGCCGCGCGTATCGCCCCCAGGGTCGTGTTCATGCGGGCGACCATGTTGCGCATCGACCCCATCAGGACGCCGATCTCGTCGCGTGCGCCGCCCGGAACCTGCAGGCTCAGGTCGCCGGAAGCCACCTTGTCGGCCACATTGACGGCCTCGCCGAGGGGCCGGGTGATGGAGCGGATGAGAAAGGTCCCCACCAGCGCCGATCCCAGCGCCGCGACCGCGATGGCGATCAGCGTGACCAGGATCGCCCGCGACGAATCCGCCTGCTCGCGCACCGCCAGCGTCGACGACTGCCTGGCGATGTAGTCGACCATGGCGTCGGTATCGGAGTTGTAGTCCTGGAACAGCCGATGATTCGTGCCGTCGGCCGCCGCGAGGGCCTGCGCCAGCTGTCCCTGCTGCACGCGCGCGACCTGCTGGTCCAGCGCCTGGCGATAGGCCAGCCAGGCCTGGTGCAGCTTGTCCACCACGGAACGCGTTCCCGGCGTGGTGGCGTACTTGTACATCTGCACGAAGTCCTGGTGGACCAGGCGCTCCTTGTGATGCACCTTGTGGATGGAGTAGTTCAGCGCGGCGGGGCTGGCGCTCGCATTGGCCAGCAGGCGGAACTCGGTGCGACGCGCATCCATCAGATCGGCATTGAGGTTGCTGTCGGCGGTGAGCCCGGGAACCCAGGTGTCGCCGAGTCCCTGGATGCCCCCCACCAGCATGTGGATGCGGGTGATCGCGAACACTCCCACCGCGACGGTGATGGCAACGGACGATGCCAGCGAAAGGGTCAGACGCCACTTGATCAGCATATTGTCGTTTCCAGCAGAACGCAGAACAGGGTTTCGGATGCGGCACGCGCGCATCGCGCGCAAGTCGCGGGGACGCGGATTCCGCGCATCAGAAATACACGTTGGCGCGCAGCCCGGCGACCCACTCGTTGCCGATGCGCGTGCCCGGGGCCGCCGGATCCGCCAGCCCCCCGCCCGGGTTGCTCACGTACTGCACGTCCGGCTGCAACTGCAGCCACCGCGCGGCCTGGTACGCGTAGGTGAGCTCGATGAAGGTCTCTCCGTCCTGCGCCGGTACGTAGGCGCCGGTAAGGCGAGCCAGATCGCGATCCAGCGCGGCCACGCGCGCACTGACATGGGTGTAGCCCAGGCCGATGCCGAAGGTATCGGCCACGCGCCCGGCGAAGGGCTCGCGCAGCGTGAGCCCGGCGTTCAGCGCAAAGTCGATCAGGTTGCGGTTTTTCCAGGGCGTTCCCATCAGCCTGGCGAAGACGCTGACGGCATGCGCGGCGTCGCGGGGATCGCGCCAGAGCATCTGGTCGGCCACGCCGTACCAGGCCCAGTCGCCGCGATGCTGCAAGGCCGTGCCGGAGCTCGCCGGACTTGCCAGCGACACCCCGTTGCTGGCGAGTTCCTGGTCGGCGAAATTGCGCGTGTCGTACCACAGGCCGAGCTTGTACTCGCCGCGCAGCGGCGGGCTACCGGCCGCGACGCGGGCGCAGGCGCAGCCGCACCCCGGGCGCGGACAGGGGATAGGCCGGGCCTCCGCCAGGCATGTCCGCCGACGGCAGCATGGGCCAGCCGAACATCGTGTTGACGAACAGCAGCGCGTTCTGGCTGACCATGAACTCCTGGTCCAGGCTCTGCTGCCCGAGCTTGAGGTCGTCCTGGCCGTGGGCTCCGAAGGTCTGGTCGTACCACAGCTCCCACAGGCGCGTGCCGCGCGGCGCCTCGATGCCACTGGCGGTCTGCAGGGTCTGCAGGTTGGTCGCGCTGAGGTTGCTGCCATGGATCTGCAGCGCGCTCACGTTGAACGTACCGCCGCGCCAGCCCAGCAGACGCTGCGTGTTCATGCTCAGGTCCAGG
>JAJZUV010000017.1 GCA_021848345.1 Pseudomonadota bacterium
GGCTGTTCGCAGCCCCCTTGTTCAATCCAGGATTCAATCAGGAGTGCAATATGGCGGCAATCACCGCATCCATGGTGGCTGAACTTCGTGGCAAGACCGACGCGCCCATGATGGAGTGCAAGAAGGCGCTGACCGAGGCCGAAGGCGACATGGGCCGTGCCGAGGAACTGCTGCGCGTGAAGCTGGGCAGCAAGGCGAGCAAGGCCGCCGCGCGGGTCACCGCCGAAGGCATCGTCGCCGTGCACATCGAGGGCACCCAGGGCGCCATCGTCGAGATCAACTGCGAAACCGACTTCGTGGCCAAGAACGACGACTTCCTGGCCTTCGGCAAGCAACTCGCCCGCCTGGTCGCCGAGCGCGATCCGGCCGACGTGGCCGCGTTGTCGGCGCTGGAAGTCGACGGCGTCACCGTCGAGGCGCAACGCACCACGCTGATCGGCAAGATCGGCGAGAACATGAGCATCCGCCGCTTCAAGCGTTTCGCCGGCGGCTCGAAGCTGGCCAGCTACCTGCACGGCACGCGCATCGGCGTGGTCGTCGAGTTCGACGGCGACGAAGTCGCGGCGAAGGACGTGGCGATGCACGTGGCGGCGATGAAGCCGGTGGCCCTGTCGGCCGCCGACGTGCCGGCCGCGCTGATCGAGACCGAGCGTTCGATCGCCACGCAAAAGGCCGCCGAGGACGCCGAGAAGGCGCGCGCCGAGGGCCGTCCGGTGCAATCGCCCGAGATCGTCGCCAAGCGCGTCGAAGGCTCGGTGCAGAAGTACCTGAAGGAGGTCTCGCTGTTCAACCAGGCCTTCGTGAAGAACGACAAGCAGACCGTCGAGCAGATGCTCGCGGCGGCGAAGACCAAGGTGCTGGGCTTCACGCTGTACGTGGTCGGCGAGGGTATCGAGAAAAAGTCGGAGAATTTCGCCGACGAGGTCGCCGCGCAGATGGCCGCCGCCCGCGGTGCCTGAGCCCCTGGCGACCCGCCCCCGATCGATGCGTCCCCTTTCCCGGAGAATCCAGGCATGAGCGGTTACAAGCGCGTGTTGCTCAAACTCTCTGGTGAAGCCCTGATGGGCGAGGACCCGTACGGCATCAACCGCGCGACCATCGTCAAGATGGTCGAGGACATCGCGCAGGTGGTGCACAGCGGCGTCCAGTTGGCGATCGTCATCGGCGGGGGGAACATCTTCCGCGGCGTGGCGGGCGGCGCGGTCGGCATGGATCGTGCCACCGCGGACTACATGGGGATGCTGGCGACGGTGATGAACTCCCTGGCGCTGGCCGACGCGATGCGCCATGCCGGGCTGGTGGCGCGCGTGATGTCGGCCATCAGCATCGACCAGGTGGTCGAGTCCTACGTGCGCCCCAAGGCCCTGCAGTACCTGGAGGAGGGCAAGTCGGTGATCTTCGCCGGAGGCACCGGCAATCCCTTCTTCACCACGGATACCGCCGCGGCGCTGCGCGCGGCCGAGGTCGGCGCCGAGGTGATGCTCAAGGCCACCAAGGTGGACGGCATCTACACGGCCGACCCGGCGCGCGACCCGCAAGCCACGCGCTTCGACCGCATCAGCTTCGACGAGGCCATCGTCAAGCGCCTGCAGGTGATGGACGCCACCGCCTTCGCGCTGTGCCGCGACCAGGGCCTGCCGATCCGGGTCTTCAGCATCTTCAAGCCCGGGGCGCTGCTGCGCGTGGTGCAGGGCGAGCCCGAAGGCACGCTGGTACATCTTTGAATCCGAGCCCAACGAGTCAGCCATCATGACCATCGCCGAGATCCGCAAGAACTGCGAACAGCGCATGCTCAAGTCCCTCGAGGCCCTGCGCAACGACCTGGCCAAGGTGCGCACCGGACGCGCGCACGCGGGCCTGCTCGACCACATCACGGTCGACTACTACGGCAGCCCGATGCCCATCAACCAGGTGGCCAACGTCAACCTGCTGGATGCGCGCACCATCAGCGTGCAGCCGTGGGAGAAGAAGATGGTGCAGGCGGTCGAGAAGGCCATCCGCGACTCCGACCTGGGCCTCAACCCGATGACCCAGGGCGACCTGATCCGCGTGCCCATGCCCGCGCTCACCGAGGAGCGCCGGCGCGACCTGGTGAAGGTGATCAAGCAGGAAGGCGAGTCGGCCAAGGTGGCGGTGCGCAACCTGCGCCGCGACGCGAACCAGCAGCTCAAGGATCTGGTGAAGGCCAAGGAGGCCTCGGAAGACGAGGAGCGCCGCGCGCAGGACGAGGTGCAGAAGGCCACCGACCGCTTCATCGCCGACATCGACAAGATGATCGCGCAGAAGGAATCGGAGATCATGGCCGTCTGACGGCCCGTTCCGGCGAACCCGATGTCCGGCAAGACAGCCTCCCGCAAGACCTCCCGGCCGGCGCTGGTGCCGCGCCACGTCGCCGTGGTGATGGACGGCAATGGCCGCTGGGCCACCCGCCGCCTGCTGCCACGCACGGCCGGGCACAAATTCGGTGCCGACGCGCTCAAGCGCCTGGTGCGCGGTTGCGTGCAGCAGGGCGTGCAGTACCTGACCGTATTCGCGTTCTCGTCGGAGAACTGGAAGCGCCCGGTCGAGGAGGTCTCGGCGCTGATGGAACTGTTCGTGCAGGCCTTGCAGCGCGAGACCCCGGATCTGACCGCGCAGGGCGTGAGCCTTCGTTTCCTCGGCGATCGCGAGCCGCTGAACGAGCGCATGCGCGAACTCATGGTCCAGGCCGAGTCGACCGTGGTGGAGCCCGCCCGGCTGCGCCTGAACGTGGCGCTGAACTACGGCGGGCGCTGGGACATCGTGCAGGCGGCCCGCGCCGCGCAGACGGCCGGCGTGGAGCTGACCGAGGAAAGCCTGGGGCGCTACATGTGCCTGGCCGACATCCCGGAGCCGGATCTGCTGATCCGAACGGGCGGCGAACATCGGGTGAGCAATTTCCTGCTGTGGCAACTCGCCTACACCGAGTTCTACTTCAGCGAGACCCTCTGGCCGGATTTCGACGAACAGACGCTGGCGCATGCCATCGCCGACTTCGCGCGGCGCGAGCGCCGCTTCGGGCGCGTGAGCGACAAGGCCGCCCCCGCCGACCCCGCCGGATTGCGCGTGGCCTGAGCCGCGTCCGGCCACGCCCGCATCGCCATGCTGCGTACCCGAATCATCACGGCCCTGGTCCTGCTGGCCGTGCTGCTGCCGCTGCTGGCCTTCGCCGGCGCGCGCAGCTTCGGGCTGGCGATGGGCGTGTTCGCCGCGGCCGGCATGTGGGAATGGGCTCGCCTGGCCGGGCTGCGTGGCTGGCGCCCGCTGGCCTGGGGCGCGGTCTGGCTGGCGCTGGTGTCCGTGATGTTGTTCAGCCCGATGGCCGCGCTGGACGCCGACGGCAGTTTCGCGCTGGCCACGCTGGCCTGGGTCGCGCTGCTGGCCGGAAGCCTGCCGCGCGCGGCGCTTCCGCGCAGCCTGGCCGCGCCGGCGGTGCTGTGCCTGCTGGGCTTCCTGGTGCTGTTCGCCGGCTGGATGGCCCTGTGGCACGCGCGCCGCCTGGGCGTGGGCTACCTGCTGTCGGTGCTGATGCTGGTGTGGGTGGCCGACGTGGCCGCGTATTTCGGCGGGCGGGCGATCGGCGGACCGAAGCTGGCGCCTCGGCTGAGCCCGGGCAAGACCCTGTCCGGTGCGTTGTGCGGGGTGCTCGCGGTGGTCGCCTACACGGCGCTGAGCGCGGTGCTGCCGGGGCTGCACGACACCCTCGGGGCCCGGCTGGCCCTGCGCTGGAGCCTGCCCGGGGCCTTGCTGATCGCCGCCTTGCTGGCCCTGCTGAGCGTGGCGGGGGACCTGTTCGAGTCCCTGCTCAAGCGCCGGGCCGGGGTCAAGGACAGCAGCGGCCTGTTGCCAGGGCACGGCGGCGTGCTGGACCGCATCGACGCCTTGCTGCCGGTGTTGCCGGTGGTCATGTTGCTGGTGGGGCTCGGGACATGAAGCGCATCACCATCCTCGGCAGCACGGGCTCCATCGGGCGCAGCACGCTGGAGGTCCTGGGGCTGCATCCGGAAGAGTTCGAGGTGTTCGCGCTGGCCGCGCGCAGCAGCCACCAGGCGCTGCTGGAGCAGTGTGTCCGCCACGCTCCGCGCTACGCGGTGCTGGAGGACGAGCAGGCCGCGGAGCATCTGCGCCGGGAGCTCGGCCGGACGGGCTCGCGCACCGAGGTACTGGCCGGAGCCGGCGCGATGCTGCGGGTGGCCTCGGACCCCGAAGTGCACATGGTGATGGCCGCCATCGTCGGCGCCGCCGGGCTGGACTCGGCGCTGGCCGCTGCGCGCGCGGGCAAGCGCGTGCTGCTGGCCAACAAGGAATCCCTGGTGGTCGCCGGCGAATTGTTCATGCGCGCCATGCACGAGGGCGGCGGCGAACTGCTGCCCATCGACAGCGAGCACAGCGCGATCCTGCAGAGCATGCCGGCCGAGCGCGAGCGCTGGGATCTCGACGTGCGCGAGATCACGCTGACGGCCTCGGGTGGCCCGTTTCGATGCGCCGAGCCGGCCGCGCTGGAGACGATGACTCCGGCGCAGGCCTGCGCGCATCCCAACTGGAGCATGGGGCGCAAGATCTCGGTGGACTCGGCGACCATGATGAACAAGGCGCTGGAGGTGATCGAGGCGCATTACCTGTTCGGCATGCCGGCCTCGCGCATCCAGGTGCTGATCCACCCGCAGAGCATCGTGCATTCGATGGTGACCTACCACGACGGCTCGGTGCTTGCGCAACTGGGGGTGCCCGACATGCGCACCCCCATCGCCTACGGCCTGTCGTGGCCGCGGCGCATGGCTTCCGGAAGTTCCTGGCTGGATCTGGCGCGCATCGGTCGCCTGGACTTCGAGGAGCCCGACGCGGCGCGATTCCCGGGACTGGGGCTGGCCTTCGCGGCGCTGGAGATGGCCGGCGGCGCCTGCGCGGTGCTCAACGCGGCCAACGAGGTGGCGGTGCAGGCCTTTCTGGACGGAAGCTTGCGTTTCACCGACATTCACCGCGTCAATGCCGCCACGCTGGAAGCTTTGGGCGGAAGCGCCGCGCGTGAACTCGACGAATTGCTGGATCTGGATGCGCGAGCCCGCGCCGACGCGGCGACCCGAGTGCACGCGCTGGCGCGCTGAACGGCGCACAATGCGGCCATGCCCTTGACCGCCACCTGTGCCGGGCGCCGGCTCCCGTAGGCCTCGATGCTCACCCTGTTCGCATTCCTGTTCGCCCTGGCATTGCTCATCGCCGTGCACGAGGCGGGGCATTACCTGGCCGCGCGATCCTGCGGCATCCGGGTGCTCAAGTTCTCCATCGGTTTCGGGCGCCCGTTGCTGCGTCGGCGCATCGGGCCCGACGGCACCGAATTCGTGCTGGCGGCGATTCCCCTGGGCGGCTTCGTGCGCATGCTCGACGAACGCGAGGCCCCGGTGGAGCCGGCGCAGCTGCACCGCGCCTTCAACCGCCAGAACCCCTGGAAGCGCGCCTGGGTCGTGGCCGCGGGACCCGCGGCCAACCTGGTGCTCGCGGTGCTGCTGTTCGCCGGCGTGTCGATGATGGGGGTGCGCGAGCCGGTGGCCTTGCTGGCCGCTCCGGCGCCGGGCACGCCCGCGGCCGCCGCCGGCGTGCAGGGCGGCCAGCAGGTGCTGGCCACGACCATCGCCGGCGACACGCGCGCGGTGCGCAGCTGGCCGCAACTGGCGCTGCGCCTGCAGGAGGCGGCGCTGGACGGGCGCAACGTGGATCTTCGGGTGCGAGACGCCCGCGGCGAGCACGACCTGCGGCTGGACCTGCGCGCCGAGTCGGCGCGCGCGGGCCAGGCCGATTTTCTGCGCTCCGTCGGGCTGCGGCTGCAACCGGCGCCGGTTCTCGTGCAGCAGGCGCTGCCGGGCCAGGCCGCGGAGCAGGCGGGCCTACGCGCCGGCGACGTGATCGTCGGAGTGGCCGCGCCGGGCGCCGCGTATGGCAGCGCAGCCGGGCCCGCCGACCGGCTGGATGCCCAGCAGCTGCGGCAGGCCATCTCGGCCAGCGACGGGCAGGCCTTGCGCCTGACGGTGCGGCGGGGCTCCAGCACGCTGTTCGTGTCGGTGCGCCCACGGCGCGAGACCGACGCGGGGGGGCGTGCGCACTGGCGCATCGGCGCGCTGCTCGACGACCGTCTGCCCAGCACCGTGGTGCGCCTGGGGCCGGCGCAGGCGCTGCGCGAAGGGGCGCATCGCACCTGGCAACTCAGCGTGCTGAGCCTGCGCACGCTGGGGCGCATGGTGGTGGGCCAGGCCTCGCTGGACCAGCTCAGCGGCCCGGTGACCATCGCCGACTACGCCGGACGCAGCGCGGCGCTGGGCCTGGCGCCCTACCTGAACTTCCTGGCCGTCGTCAGCCTCAGCCTGGGCGTGCTCAACCTGCTGCCGATACCGGTCTTGGACGGGGGGCATCTCCTGTATTATGCGTTCGAGATCTTGAGCCGCCGGAAGGTGCCGCAGCGTGTGCAGGAGCGGCTTCAGCAAGGCGGCCTGGCCCTGATCGCGCTGATGATCGCGGTGGCGTTGTACAACGACATCGCCCGCGTGCTCGGGCCGTTCCACTGAACCATCCACACCGAGGTTAATTTGAGGCTTCGTCACGCATTGCAGGGTTCTGCCGTGGCCATCATCGCCATGGCCTGCGCCCAGGCCTACGCCGCCGATACCTTCGTCATCAAGGACATCCGAGTCGACGGCCTGCAGCGGACCGAGCCGGGAACGGTGTTCACCTATCTACCGTTTCGGGTCGGCGACCAGTACACCCCCGAACTCGGCGCCGCCGCGATCCGCGCGCTGTTCGCCACGGGCCTGTTCAAGAACGTGAGCCTGCGCACGGCCGGCGACGTGGTCACCGTGGTGGTCGAGGAGCGGCCGGTGATCGCCAACGTGGACTTCGTCGGCACCAAGGAATTCTCCAAGAAGGAACTGATCGCCGCGCTCAAGCAGGTCGGCCTGGGCGATGCGCAGCCCTACAACCAGGCCTTGATCGAGCAGGCCGAGCAGGAACTCAAGCAGCAATACCTGGCCAAGGGCTACTACGCCGCGCACGTGACGACCACGGTCACTCCGCTGGAGCGCAACCGGGTGGACGTGACCTTCAACGTGGAGGAGGGCGGCATCGCGAAGATCCGTGCGCTGCGGATCGTCGGCAACCACGCCTTCAGCGAAAGCACCCTGCTGGACCAGTTCTCGCTGTCCACGCCGGGCTGGCTGACCTGGTACACCAAGGCCGACCAGTATTCCCGCGCCAAGCTGAACGCCGACCTGGAGACCCTGCGCTCGTACTACCAGGATCGCGGCTACCTGGATTTCCGCATCGACTCCACCCAGGTGGCGCTGTCCCCGGACAAGGAATCGATCTCCATCACCATCAACGTCCACGAAGGCCGCAAGTACGTGGTCTCCGGCTACGAGCTGGAGGGCAACTACCTGGGCCTGGACAACGAGTTCCGCGCGCTGGTCGAGCTCAAGCCGGGCGAGACCTACAGCGCCAAGAAGCTCGACCAGAGCGTGAAGAAGATGGTCGAGAAGTTCGGGGTGTACGGCTATGCCTTCGCGCGCGTGCAACCCACGCCGCATATCGACCGCGCGACCCACCAGGTGTCCTTCACCATCCAGGCGGATCCCGGGCGGCGCATCTACGTGCGCCACATCAACATCGGCGGCAACACCCGTACCAGCGACAAGGTGATCCGGCGCGAGTTCCGCCAGTTCGAGGACGCCTGGTACGACGCGGATCGCATCAAGCTCTCGCGCGACCGCGTGGACCGACTGGGCTTTTTCCAGAACGTGCAGATGGGCACGCAGGAAGTCCCCGGCACCAGCGATGAAGTGGACCTGGACATGCAGGTCAAGGAAAAGCCCACCGGGCTGCTGGGCCTGGGGGTTGGATTCTCCAGCGCCAACAGCGTGTCCTTCAACGCCTCGGTGAGCCAGGACAACATCTTCGGCAGCGGCAACAACGTCAGCCTGAGCCTGGACACCTCGCACTATTACCGCACGCTGTCGCTGAGCAGCACGAATCCGTATTTCACGCAGGACGGTATCAGCCGCACCATCAACCTGTACTACCGGACCATTCGTCCGTACACCGCGCAGGGCAACAACTACAAGATCGTCACTCCGGGCGCGAACGTGCAGTTCGGGGTTCCGTTCACCGAACTGGACCGGGTGTTCTTCGGCGTGGGATTCGAGGAATACACGCTGACCCTGGCGGCCGGAGCGCCGGCGTCCTACATCACCTACGTCAACGAGTTCGGCGAGACCGCGCACGGCTTCCCGCTGAGCGTGGGCTGGCAGCGCGACAGCCGCAACAGCGCGCTGGTGCCCACCGACGGGCGCTACCAGCGCGCCAACATGGACTACAGCCCGTTCGGCTCCCTGCGCTACGTTCGTGCCACCTACCAGTACCAGCAGTTCTTCCCGGTCAGCCGCCTGACCGATTTCGCGTTCAACGGCGAGATCGGCTGGGCGCACGGCCTGAACGGGCGGCCGCTTCCGGTGTTCAAGTACCTGTACGCCGGGGGCATCGGCAGCGTGCGCGGCTTCCAGCAGAGCTCGCTGGGCCCGCACGACGCCCAGGGCAACGCGCTGGGCGGGGCCAAGATGCTGGTCGGTGACTTCGAATACCAGTTCCCGTTCCCCGGCACCGGCGTGGACAAGAGCATCCGCATGTCCACCTTCCTGGACAGCGGCTACGTGTGGGGCGAGAACCAGCCCGTGCACCTGGCCGACATGCGCGCCGCGGTGGGTATCGGCGTGGCGTGGATCTCGCCCATCGGCCCGCTGAAGTTCAGCATCGCGCATCCGATCCGCACCCGGCCGGGCGACCAGACCCAGACCTTCCAGTTCACCGTCGGCACCGCATTCTGAGACCGTTCTCCATGAAGTTCCTGCTACCGTCCGTTCGTTGCGCCGTGCTTGCCGGCGTGTTCGCGGCCTCGCTGTTCGCGGGCAGCGCCCAGGCGCAGGGCGCCGCCGGCAACGGCCAGCCCTCGGGCAAGATCGGTTTCATCAATACCGAGCGCATCCTCAAGGAGTCCGCGCCGGCGAAGGCCGCGCAGCAGAAGCTCGAGGCCGAGTTCTCCAAGCGGGACAAGAACCTACAGGACATGGCCGCGCGCATCAAGGCGCTGAGCCAGAAGCTGGACAAGGACGGTCCGGTGATGAGCGACAGCGAGCGCAGCAACGCGCAGCAGCAACTCGCCGACATGAATCGCGATTTCCAGCGCAAGCAGCGCGAGTTCAGCGAGGACCTGAACGCGCGCCGCAACGCGGCGCTGGCGGCGGTGCTGGACAAGGCCAACAAGGTGGTCAAGCAGGTCGCCGAGCAGGGCAATTACGACATCATCTTTCAGGAAGCGGTGTACGTGAACCCGCGCATCGACATCACCGACAAGGTCCTGAAAGCCCTGGACGCGCAATCCGGCAGTCAATGAGCCATCGCCCCACGGGCGCAGGCGATGGCCTGCCGGTCGCTGAGATCGTCGCGCGCCTGGGCGGGACGCTGCGGGGCGACGCGTCGGTGCGCGTGCGACGCTTCGCGCCGCTGGAACGCGCGGGCGAGGGCGACATCGCGTTCCTGGCGCGTGCCGGGCAGGCGCGCCTGCTCGAAAGCTGCGGCGCCTCCTGCGTGATCGTGCCGGAGGAGGTGGATCCCGGCGAACACTTCGCGGCGGCCATACACACTCGCGATCCCTACCTCTACTACGCCCGCGTGTCGCAGTGGCTGCAGCAGCTGCAGGCGCCGGCGGCGCCGCGTGGTTGCCATCCCGGCGCCGTGGTGCACGAAAGCGCCCGGGTGGCTCCCGACGCCTACGTCGACGCCTGCGCGGTGGTCGAGCGCGATGCCGAGATCGGCGCGCGTGCTTACGTCGGGCCCGGTTGCTTCGTGGGTGCCGGCGCGGTGATCGGTGCCGATACGCGCATGCTGGCGCGCAGCGTGGTGATGCACGACTGCCGGGTGGGCGAGCGCTGCACCCTGCATCCGGGCGCGGTGATCGGCGCCGACGGATTCGGCTTCGCCCGCGACGAGCAGGGCGCCGGCGTGCGCATCGCGCAGACCGGCCGCGTCGTGTTGGGCGACGACGTGGACATCGGGGCCAACACCACGGTGGACCGCGGCGCGCTCGACGACACCCGGATCGGCAACGGCGTGAAAATCGACAATCTCGTGCAAGTGGCGCACAACGTGCAGATCGGCGAACATACGGCACTTGCCGGTTGCGTCGGCATCGCCGGCAGCGCACGCATCGGCGCCTATTGCTTCATCGGCGGGGGCGCCGGTATCGCCGGGCACCTGGAGATCGCCGACCGCACGGTGATCGGCGGCATGTCCCTGGTTTCGCGCTCGGTTCGCCAGGCCGGCCACTACACCGGGGCCTTTCCGCTGGATCGCCACGAGAACTGGTCCGCCAACGCCGCGGCGCTGCGCCACCTGGCGGAGCTTCGCGACCGGATCCGGCAGCTGGAGCGCACGCTCGACCCACAGAAAAACTCCGCACAAGACAAGTCATGACCGTGTTCGACATCAACCAGATCCAGAAACTGCTGCCGCATCGCTACCCCTTCCTGCTGGTCGATCGCGTGGTCGAGTTCGACAAGGGCGAGCGCATCCTGGCCTACAAGAACGTGTCGTTCAACGAGCCGTACTTCACCGGGCATTTCCCGCAGAAGCCCATCATGCCGGGGGTGCTGATCCTGGAAGCGCTGGCCCAGGCAGCGGGCATCCTGGCGTTCGGCACGCTGGACGTGCAGGCCGAGGACGACTCGGTGTACTACCTCGTGGGGGTGGACGGCGCTCGCTTCAAGCGCCCTGTCGAGCCGGGCGACCAGCTGATGCTGGACGTGCGCCTGACCCGCCACATGCGCAACATCTACAAGTTCCAGGCGGTGGCGCGGGTGGGCGAGGAGATGGCCGCCGAGGCCGAACTCATGTGCACCGAGCGGGTGATCGACTGAAGCGCGCGTCGGGAGTCCAGCGTTGAGCCTGATTCACCCCACCGCGCTGGTCGAGCGCGGCGCCGAGCTGGCCGACGGCGTGGAGATCGGCCCTTACTGCACGGTCGGCGCGCAGGTGCGCATCGACGCGGGCACGCGCCTGTTGTCGCACGTGAGCGTGCAGGGGCGTACCCGCATCGGCTCCGACAACGTCATCCATCCCTTCTGTTCCCTGGGCGCGGTCCCGCAGGACAAGAAATACGGCGGCGAGCCCACCGAACTGCACATCGGCTCGCGTAACACGATCCGCGAATGCTGCACCCTCAACCTGGGCACCTCGCAGGATGTCGGTGTCACCCGGATCGGCGATGACAACTGGATCATGGCCTACGTGCACGTGGCGCATGACTGCCAGGTGGGCAGCCACGTGACCTTCGCCAACTGCACCCAGCTCGCCGGCCACGTGCACGTGGGGGATTGGGTCACGCTGGGCGGTTTCACCGGAGTGCACCAGTTCGTGCGCGTCGGCGCGCACGTGATGGCCGGCATCCACTCGGTGCTGACCCAGGACGTGCCTCCCTTCGTGCTCCTGGGTGGGACCCCCGCGGTGCCCCACGGGATCAACGCCGAGGGCTTGCGCCGTCGCGGATTCGGACCCGAGCGCATCGCCGCGCTGCGCCGCGCCTACCGGGCGCTGTACCGGCAGGGCCTGGCGCTGGAACAGGCGCTGGAGCAGATCGGCGCCGAGGCGCGAGCCGATTCCGGGCCGTCGGCCGCGGATCTCGGGCTGTTGTGCGAGTTCGTGGCTGCCAGCACGCGCGGCATCCTGCGCCCCTGAGTCGAGCGACTCGATGAACCGGGACCTGGTCGCGATGGTCGCCGGCGAACCGTCGGGGGACCTGCTCGCCTCGCACGTCGTGGCCGAGCTGGGGCGCAGCCATCCGGGGCTGCGCTGCGCCGGCATCGGCGGCGAGCGCATGCGCGCCGCCGGCTTCGACGCCTGGTGGAACAGCGAACGCCTGGCCGTGAACGGTTTCGCGGCCGTCCTGCCGCGCCTGCCCGAGTTGCTGCGCATGCGCGCCAGGCTGCGCCGGCGCCTGCTGGAGCAGCCGCCGGGGGTGTTCGTCGGCGTGGACGCTCCCGACTTCAACCTGGCGCTGGAAGCGAGCCTGCGCGAGCGCGGCATCCCGACCGTGCACTTCGTCAGCCCTTCCATCTGGGCCTGGCGGCGCGAGCGCATCCACCGCATCGAGGCCGCGGTGGATCACCTGCTGTGCGTGTTTCCCTTCGAGCCCGCGCTGTACGAGGGCTCGCGCGTGCGTGCCAGCTACATCGGGCATCCGCTGGCCGAGGTGATCCCCCGCGAGCCCGACGCGGCCGCGGCGCGTCGCCGCCTGGGCCTGGAGCCGGGCGAGTGCGCCGCCGGGGTGCTGGCGGTGCTGCCTGGCAGCCGCGCGGGCGAGGTTCGGCACATCGCGCCGTCCTTCCTCGAAGCCGCCGCGCGCATGCAGCGCGAACGCGGCCTGGAGGTGCTGGTGGCGGTGGCCCATGCCGGGCTGCTGCCCGCGCTGCGCCGACAGGCACGGGCCTGGCCCGAGCTGCGCGCGCGCTGGGTGGTGGGGGACTCGCACGGCGTGCTCGAGGCCTGCGACCTGGCGCTGGTGGCCAGCGGCACCGCCACGCTCGAATGCGCGCTGTTCGGTCGCCCCATGGTCATCGGCTACCGGCTGCCCTGGCTGTCATGGCGCCTGATGAAGGACCGCGGCTACCTGCCCTGGGTGGGCCTGCCCAACATCCTGGCCGGCGAGGGCCTGGTCGACGAACTTCTGCAGCACGACTGCGAGGGTCCGGCGCTGGCGCGCAGCGCCCTCGGCCTGCTGGACGACGCGCCGCGGCGCGAGCGCCTGCGCGAGCGCTTCGCCCGCATCCACGAGACCCTGCTGCGTCCCACGGCGGCGCTGGCGGCGCAGGCCATCGCCGACGCGGCCGGAGCATGAGGGGCGCCCGGTGATTCCCGTGCTGTCCGAGGCGACCCTGGTCGCCGGTTGCGACGAGGTGGGGCGCGGCACCTGGGCCGGCCCGGTGGTCAGTTGCGCGCTGATCCTGGATCCGCTGCGCGTGCCACCGGGGCTGGCCGATTCCAAGACCCTTTCGGCCCGGCGCCGCGAGGCGCTGGACGCGGCCATCCGCGCGACCTGCCTGGACCTGGCCATCGGCATCGCCTCGGCGGCGGAAATCGACCGCCTGAACATCCTGCAGGCGACGCTTCTGTCCATGCAGCGCGCGGTGGCAGGGTTGCGCCTGCGCCCGTCGCTGGTGCTGGTGGACGGCAACCGCGCGCCGCCGCTGGACGTGCCGGCGCGCGCGGTGGTGGGCGGCGACGCCACGCAGCCGGCGATCAGCGCGGCCTCCATCGTCGCCAAGGTGTGGCGCGACGCGCGCATGGCCGAGCTCGACGGGCAATACCCGGGCTACGGCTTCGGGCGGCATTTCGGATACGGCACGGCGCAGCACCTGCAGGCCCTGCGCCAGTTGGGGGCCTGCGCCGAGCATCGGCACAGCTTCGCGCCGCTGCGGCGCCTGCGGGAAGCCGCCGGCGGCGCGACCCACGCCGCGGAGTCGGCATGAAACACCTGAGTTCGAGCGACAACCCGCTGTTCAAGTCCTTGCGCGCGCTCGCCCACGAGGCCGCGGCGGTGCGGCGCCTGGACCAGGCCTGGCTGGAGGGCATCCACCTGGCGGCCTCGGCGCTGGACGCCGGGCTGGAGCCGCTCGCCCTGGTGTGTACCGAGGCGGGACTGGCCGATGCCGAGATCGCCCGCCTGGCCGAGCGCGTGGGCGCCTCGCGCGTGGTGCTGCTCGAGCCGGCCCTGTGGCGCCAGTTGTCCGCGGTGCGCCACGGACGCGAGGTCGGGTTGCTGGTGCGCCGCCCCGCAGCGGGCGCGCCGCGTGCCGGCGTGGCCGTGGTGCTGGACCGGGTGCAGGATGCCGGCAACGTCGGCACCTTGCTGCGCACCGCGGCGGCGGCCGGGGCCGGCACCGTCTATTGCCTGCGGGGCTGCGCCGGCGCCTGGACCTCCAAGGTGCTGCGTTCGGGCATGGGCGCGCACTTCGCGCTGTGCCTGGTGGAGGACGCGCGCTGGGAGGACATCGAGCCCGGGCTGCCGAGGCCGCTGTACGCGACCGCCGGGCAGGGCACGCGCGACCTGTACGAACTCGACCTGCGTGGCGACGTGACCTGGGTGTTCGGCAACGAGGGCGCCGGCGTCGCCCCGGCCCTGCTGGCGCGCTGCGACGCCGGCGTGCGCATTCCCCAGCGCGGCGCGGTGGAGTCCCTGAACGTCGCCGCGGCCGCCGCGGTGTGCCTGTACGAGGGCCTGCGCCAGCGCATCGCCGCCGGCCGCTGAAGCCGCCGGCGCGACGGCGGGCTCAGGCCCCCGGCGGCTGGTACAGCGCCATGCTGAGGGATCCGGCCGAGGCCCAGATGCGTCCGGCCGGGCTCATGTGGGTCAGGTGCAACGAGGTGCGCGTGGCCACCGCCTGCTGGCGCAGGGCCTCGAATTCGGGCCATGCCTGGATCTCGCGCAGCCCGCCGTCCAGGCTGATCTGCAGCCAGGCACCGGGGCCGGACTGTGCGCGCAGTCGTTCGGTGACCTGTGCGAAGGCATGCGTGACCGCGGCGCGCCAGTTTTTCAGCTTGTGCTCGCAGAACAGGCCGCTGGCGTCAGCCTGCAGCACCGGCGTGCGGCGCCAGATGTGTCCCAGGGGACTCGAGCAGGCCTGCTCCCACTGGGCCAGCGCCGATTGCTGCAGGCGCTGCAGGGACTCCAGGGTGTCGCCCGGATGCTGCGGCACCAGCCACAGGTGCGTGGTCTCGCGCAGTGCCTGCGCCCGCCGCGCGGCCTCGGCCGGCGCGATGCCGGCTTCCAGCATGCGCAGCAGCATGCGCGCGTGCAGGGCCGTGCCCGCCAGCAAGGTGCCGCTGTCGACCAGTTGCAGGTGCAGCTGGGGATCCAGCGCGCGTTGCAGACGCATGTCGCGAATCTCGTCCGCGTGCTCCGCCACGAGTCGCTGCAGCGGCGGCGCGGTATCGACGAATTCGCGCCGCGTGCCCAGGTGGATCAGCCAGTCGGCGTTGATGGCCAGCGGCGGGTACAGACGGTATTCGAGCGAATCCACCGCGGGAGCCTCGATCACCGCGCCGCGCAGGCGCTCGCGGCTGAGGCGCCGCAGGCGCGAACTCGACCCCTTCTCGAGCATGGTGCGTCCCGGCCAGCGCACCGCCAGGGGCAGCAGGCGCAGACGCGGATTGGCCTGCATCGACGACGAAGCGTCGGCCGAGGCGTCCACCAGCACGATGGCGTAGGGCTGCGTGGCGCGCGAGGGATCCACCGGCAGCATGGATTCGCGCTGGTCGCGCTGCTGCTGCGTGGAGGCGTAGCCCAGCAGGTATTCGTTCTTCTCGGGGGACTGGCGGGTTTCGACACTCATCGGGGGCACCTGCCGCTGGCAAGAGGGGTTCGCAGCGAAGTATCTCAGTATTCGAGCCGATCCGGCCGAATCTGTTGCAGGATGGTCGTGGCGATTTCCTCGATCGACTTGTTGGTCGACGACAGCCAGCGGATGCCTTCGCGGCGCATCAGGCGCTCGGCCTCGGCCACTTCCTCTGTGCAGTTCTCCAGCGCGGCGTAGCGGCTGCCCGGCTTGCGCTCGTTGCGGATCTCGCTCAGGCGCTCGGGCGCGATGCTCAGGCCGAACAGCTTCGCGCGATGCGACACCAGGTCCTGCGGCAGGGTCATGCGCTCGAAGTCCTCGGGGATCAGCGGGTAGTTGGCCGCGCGCACGCCGTGCTGCATGGCCAGGTACAGCGAGGTGGGCGTCTTGCCGCTGCGCGACACGCCCACCAGGATCACGTCGGCCAGGGCCAGGTTGCGCGAGGACTGTCCGTCGTCGTGCATCAGCGCGAAATTGATCGCGTCGATGCGGTTGTGGTAGCGCTCGCTCTTGGCGATGTCCGAGAACTGACCGATGCGGTGGTTGGACTTGACCCCGAAGGCCACCTCCAGCGGCTCGATGAAGGTGGTGAACATGTCCAGGACCAGGCCGCTGCAGCGCCGGATCACCTCCAGCACCTCGGGCTCCACCAGGGTGGTGAACACCACCGGAGGGTGTCCCTCCAGGCTGGCCGCGTGATTGATGCGGGCCACCGCCTGGTGCGCCTTGTCCACGCTGTCCACGAAGGGCAGGCGGATGCGGTGGGGCTGCAGGTCGAATTGCGCCAGGATGGAGTTGCCGAAGGTTTCGGCGGTGATGCCGGTTCCATCGGAGACGAAGAACACAGATCGATTGGGCATGCGGAACAGCAAACTAGGGCCAGTAGAATCCCCACCATCATGCCCGTCGCGAAATGCGCGCGCCGGGGCCGTGCCGGAGAACTCGAACAACATGACCGGCGGCCTCGCGCAATTTCCCGCTGCAGGCGCACAGATTCTTGTTCATTCTATTGAGGGTATTCCATGTCCAATCAAGATCAGGATCGCGCGAAAGCGTGGGTCATTCCGTTCGAGAACCTGCGCATGCAGGACGTCGAGATCGTCGGCGGCAAGAATGCGTCGCTGGGCGAGATGATCAGCCAGTTGCATTCCAGCGGGGTGCGCGTGCCCGGGGGCTTCGCCACCACCGCGCATGCCTTCCGGGAATTCCTGCGCCAGGGCGGGCTGGACGCGCGCATCGCGCAGGCCCTGGGTGCGCTGGACACCGAGGACGTGCGGGCGCTTGCCGTCACCGGAGCGCAGATCCGCCAGTGGATCGTCGAGACCGCGCTGCCGGCGGAACTGGAACAGGCGATTCGCCAGCACTTCGCGGGCTTGAGCGAAGGCCAGGACGAGGCCAGCTTCGCGGTGCGCTCCTCGGCCACCGCCGAGGACCTGCCCGACGCCTCCTTCGCCGGCCAGCAGGAGACCTACCTGAACGTGCGGGGCATCGACGCCGTGCTGGACAAGGTGCGCCACGTGTTCGCCTCCATGTTCAACGACCGCGCCATCTCCTATCGCGTGCACCAGGGCTTCGAGCACGCCCAGGTGGCCCTGTCCGCGGGCATCCAGCGCATGGTGCGCAGCGACCTCGGCGCCGCCGGCGTGATGTTCACCATGGACACCGAGAGCGGCTTCAACGACGTGGTGTTCATCACCTCGTCCTACGGGCTGGGCGAGACGGTGGTGCAGGGCGCCGTCAACCCCGACGAGTTCTACGTGTTCAAGCCCACGCTGCGTGCCGGCAAGCAGGCGGTGATCCGCCGCAACCTGGGCTCGAAGCTGCTGCGCATGGAATTCGCCCCGGCCGGCTCGAAGGAACTGGTGCGCACCGTGGACACGCCGTCCGAACTGCGCAACCGCTACAGCCTGAACGACGCCGAGGTCAGCGAACTGGCCCGCTTCGCGCTCACCATCGAGCAGCATTACGGCCGCCCGATGGACATCGAGTGGGGCAAGGACGGCTCCGACGGCAAGCTCTACATCCTGCAGGCGCGACCCGAGACCGTGAAGTCGCGCGCCCACGGGCGCGTGGAGCAGCGCTACGCGCTGGCGCAGCGCAGCACCGCGCTGGTCAGCGGACGCGCCATCGGCCAGAAGATCGGCGCCGGCCCGGTGCGCGTGGTCGCCTCGGTGGCGGAAATGGACAGCGTGCGCCCTGGGGACATCCTGGTCACCGACATGACCGACCCCAACTGGGAGCCGGTGATGAAGCGCGCGGCGGCCATCGTGACCAACCGCGGTGGGCGCACCTGCCACGCGGCCATCATCGCGCGCGAACTGGGCATCCCGGCCGTGGTCGGCTGCGGCGACGCCACCGAGGTGCTCAAGGACGGCATGCTGGTGACCGTCTCCTGCGCCGAGGGCGACACCGGCGTGGTCTACGACGGACTGCTCGAGACCACGGTCACCGAGGTCAAACGCGGGGAGATGCCGCCGATCGGCGTGAAGATCACGATGAACATCGGTAACCCGCAACTGGCCTTCGACTTCTCGCAGATTCCGAATGCGGGCGTGGGCCTGGCGCGGCTGGAATTCATCATCAACAACAACATCGCCATCCACCCGCGCGCGGTGCTGGAGTACCCCAACGTCGATCCCGACCTGAAGAAGGCGGTGGAAAGCGTGGCGCGCGGCCATGCCAGCCCACGTGCCTTCTACGTGGACAAGCTGGCCGAAGGCATCGCCACCATCGGCGCGGCCTTCTACCCCAAGCCGGTGATCGTGCGCCTGTCGGATTTCAAGTCCAACGAGTACAAGAAGCTGATCGGCGGCTCGCGCTACGAACCCGACGAGGAAAACCCCATGCTGGGCTTCCGTGGCGCGTCGCGCTACGTGGCGCCGGAGTTCGCGCAGAGCTTCGAGATGGAATGCGTGGCCCTCAAGCGGGTGCGCGAGGATATGGGTCTGGACAACGTCGAGATCATGGTTCCCTTCGTGCGCACCCTGCGCGAGGCCGAGGGCGTGATCGGCCTGCTGGCCAGCCACGGGCTGCGCCGCGGCGAGAACGGCCTGCGCCTGATCATGATGTGCGAGGTGCCGTCCAACGCGGTGCTGGCCGAGCGTTTCCTGGAGCACTTCGACGGTTTTTCCATCGGCTCCAACGACCTGACCCAGCTCACGCTGGGCCTGGACCGCGACTCCGGCCTGGTGGCGGGCGCCTTCGACGAGCGCGACCCGGCGGTGCTGGAACTGCTCAGCCGGGCCATCAAGGCCTGCCGGGCGGCCGGCAAGTACGTGGGCATCTGCGGCCAGGGGCCCTCGGACCATCCGGATCTGGCGCGCTGGCTGATGGAGCAGGGCATCGAGTCCCTGTCCCTGAACCCCGACACGGTGATCGCCACCTGGCAGTCGCTGGCGCAGTCCTGACGACGTGGCGTGTTTCCCGGAAGAAATTCCGGGAAACACGGGTATCTTGTCGTATACTTGAGTGTTTCTTTGCCACACCAGGGCCTCGGCGCGGATGGATGCGACCGCCGCGCAGCACCTGGGTGGCTTCATCCGCAGAGAAACCCCGTGGAACGCCGCGGGGGCAAGGAGAAGTCATGCGTCATTACGAGATCGTGCTCATCATCCACCCGGACCAGAGCGAACAGGTCGGTGCGATGGTCGAGCGCTACAAGAACGTGGTCACCGGCAAGGGCGGTGTGGTGCACCGCTTCGAGGACTGGGGCCGCCGTCAGATGGCCTACCAGATCCAGAAGCTGGCCAAGGCCCATTACGTGTGCCTGAACATCGAGGCCGACCAGGAAGTGCTGGCCGAGCTCGAGCACAGCTTCAAGTTCAGCGATGCCGTGTTGCGCCACCTGGTGGTGCGCATGGACAAGGCCGAGACCCAGCCGTCGGTGATGATGCGCTCGGTCGAGCGCGAGGAAGCCCGCAAGGCGCATCCGGAGACCGCAGCCTGAGCATCAACCGCGTCGAGATTCGCGCCGAGCTGCGCGAGCGTGGAGCGCTTCGCTACACGCCCGCCGGTGTCGAAGCCCTGGACCTGCGGGTCGGGCACGCTTCGACCCAGGCCAGCCCGGGCGGTCCGCAACGCATCGAGCTCGAACTGCAGTGCGTGGCCTTCGCCGAGATGGCCAGGCGACTACAGCAGGCGCAGGCCGGAGAGGTGCTGCACCTGGTCGGGTTCCTGATGCCCAGCCGCCGCGGAGCGCGAATCCTCAAGCTCAACATCATCGAATGGATCCAGGAGGGCGATCATGGCGTTTTTCAAGAAAACCGACCGTAAGAACAAACCCAAGCGCAACCAGCAATCCTCGCTGTTCAAGCGCAAGCGTTTCTGCCGTTTCACCGTCGCCGGTGTCGAGCACATCGACTACAAGGACATCGACGTGCTGCGCGATTTCCTCGCCGAGAACGCCAAGATCATTCCCGCGCGCCTGACCGGCACCCGGGCGATCTACCAGCGCCAGCTGAACACGGCGATCAAGCGGGCGCGCTTCCTGGCGCTGCTGCCGTTCTCCGACCAGCACAAGAGCTGATCCCCGGCCGAACCCGCAAAGGACATTTCCATGCAAGTCATCCTGCTTGAAAAAGTCGCCAACCTGGGCAACCTGGGCGACGTGGTGAAGGTGCGCGACGGCTACGGACGCAACTTCCTGATTCCCCAGCGCAAGGCACGTACCGCGACGCCGCAGGCGCTGGCCGAGTTCGAGGCGCGCCGCGCCGAGCTCGAGAAGGCCGCTGCCGACAAGCTGGCCGCTGCCCAGGCGATGGCCGCCAAGCTCGACGGCCTGACCGTGCAGCTGGTGCAGAAGGCCGGCGTCGACGGCCGTCTGTTCGGCTCGGTCACCACCGGCGATATCGCCGGCGCGCTGGCCAAGGCCGGTTTCGACCTGCCCAAGTCGGCCGTGCGCCTGCCCGACGGCCCGCTGAAGGTCGTCGGCGATCACGCGGTCCAGCTCAACCTGGCCACCGACGTCGACGTGTCCGTCACCGTCTCGGTGCTGGGCGAGCACGTCTGAGCCGGCTTCCTTCGCAAGCCAGGAGCCGCGCCGCGAGCGCGGCTTTTTTTCGCCCCTGCGCCCGGCCTGTCGCCGGTGCCCTCCCGTCCTTTCCCGTTTGCTAAGCTTGGATCCATGTCCGCTGCCCTCGACCCCGCCCTGGAGAACCTGCGCACGCCGCCCCACTCGGCGCAGGCCGAGCAATCGGTGCTCGGCGGCCTGCTGCTGGACAACGAGGCCTTCGACCGCGTCGCCGACCTGCTGCACGTCAACTTTTTCTATCGCCACGAGCACCGCCTGATCTACCAGGCCACGGCCGACCTGATCCAGGCCGGCAAGCCGGCCGACGTGATCACCGTGCTCGAAGGACTGCGCCAGCATGGCCAGGACGAGGCCTGCGGCGGACTGCAGTACCTCAATGCGCTGGCGCAAAGCGTTCCCAGCGCAGCGAACATCCGCCGCTATGCGGAAATCGTGCGTGAGCGCGCCGTTCTGCGTAATCTGGTCACGATCAGTGACGAGATCGCACAAAGCGCGCTCAATCCCCAGGGACGCGCGGTGCAGCAGATCCTGGACCAGGCCGAGTCGCGCATCTTCGCCATCTCCGAGGACGGGGCGCGGGGCAAGGCCGGCTTCCAGCCCATGAAGCAGTTGCTGGGCGAACTGCTGGACCGGGTGCAGGAACTGTCCGAGCAGGGTGGCTCGGAGATCACCGGGGTGGCGACCGGCTTCGCGGATCTGGACCGCATGACCGCCGGCATGCAGCCCGGTGACCTGATCATCGTGGCCGGGCGCCCGTCGATGGGCAAGACCTCCTTCGCGCTGAACATCGCCGAGCACGTGGCGGTGAACGAACAGCTTCCCGTGGCGGTGTTCAGTATGGAAATGGGCGCCTCGCAGCTGGTGCTGCGTATCGTCGGCTCGCTCGGGCGCATCGACCAGTCGCATCTGCGCACCGGCCAGCTCAGCGAAGAGGAGTGGACCCGCCTGCCCGAGACCATCGAGCGTCTGGACGACGTGCAGATCCACATCGACGAGTCCCCGGCGCTGAACCCGCTGGAGGTCCGCGCCCGGGCGCGGCGCCTGGCGCGCCAGTGCGGCAAGCTCGGCCTGATCGTCATCGACTACCTTCAGCTGATGACCTCGGCGCGCGACGGCGAGAACCGCGCCACCGAGATCTCGGAAATCTCCCGCTCCCTGAAGGCGCTGGCCAAGGAGCTGCAATGCCCGCTGATCGCGCTGTCGCAGCTCAACCGCGACCTGGAAAAGCGCGCCGACCGCCGCCCGGTGATGAGCGACCTGCGCGAGTCCGGCGCCATCGAGCAGGATGCCGACGTGATCCTGTTCATCTATCGCGACGAGGTCTACAACAAGGAGACCAAGGACCAGGGCATCGCCGAGATCATCATCGGCAAGCAGCGTAACGGCCCCATCGGCACCGTCAACGTCGCCTTCCTGCGCCAACTCACTCGCTTCGAGAACCTCGCTCGAGAATTTTGAGCCCCCTCCGTCGCCGGGCGCGAGCCCGGCTCCGTCCCCCCAAGGGGGACGCACCCCGCCTTGGGGCGGCCCTGCGGCGGGTGTGCTCTTGGCAGCGGTGCGGGGTGCAGGAACTGGCCGCGTCGGGCGGGATGGGACTGGCAGCGGTGCGGGGTGCAGGAACTTACTGTGTCAGGCGGGCAAGAAAAGGCGCCGGCTGATCTTGTGCCGCCGCAGGCGGCTGTCTAGCCCGCCTGAAAGCCGCTCTTCATCGCACTACGCCCCACTGCCAGGAACCCACCTTCCGCAGGGCCGCCCCAAGGAAGGGGGTGTCCCCCATGGGGGGACGGAGCGGGGGTCGCCCCCCGCGACGGAGGGGGCTAAAGAATCTCTGTTGCGTAGTCGGCGAGGCGGCTGCGTTCGCCGCGGGCGAGGGTGATGTGGCCGGAGTGCTTCCAGCCCTTGAAGCGGTCGACGGCGTAGGCCAGGCCGGAGCTGCCCTCGGTGAGGTAGGGGGTGTCGATCTGCGCCAGGTTGCCCATGCAGATGATCTTGGTGCCGGGGCCGGCACGGGTGATCAGGGTCTTCATCTGCTTGGGCGTGAGGTTCTGCGCCTCGTCGATGATCACGTACTTGTTGAGGAAGGTGCGCCCGCGCATGAAGTTCATGCTCTTGATCTTGACCTTCGAGCGGATGAGCTCCTGCGTGGCCGCGCGGCCCCATTCGCCGCCGTGGTTGCCGCTGCCGGACTGGTTGAGCACCTCGAGGTTGTCGTCCAGTGCGCCCATCCAGGGGGACATCTTCTCTTCCTCGGTACCGGGCAGGTAGCCGATGTCCTCGCCCACGGGCACCGTGACCCGGGTGATGATGATCTCGTTGTAGCGCCGTTCCTCCAGCACCTGCTGCAGGCCCGCCGCGAGGGCCAGCAAGGTCTTGCCGGTGCCCGCCTGGCCGCTCAGGGTGACGAAATCGACGTCCGGATCGAGCAGCAGGTTGAGCGCGAAATTCTGTTCCCGATTGCGCGCGCAAACGCCCCAGATGCTGTTCTTGGGGTGGGTGTAGTCGCGCACCACCTGCAGCACGGCGGTGGAGGCGCGGATCTCCTTGACCCTGGCGTACAGCGGCGTGGCGTTGGGCGCTTCCCAGTACACGGCCTGGTTGACCAGCATGGCGGACACCAGCGGCCCCTGCAGGCGGTAGAAGGGCTGACCTCCCTGCTGCCAGCTCTCCAGCGACTTGGCCTGCTTGTCCCAGAAGTCCTCGGGCAGGGCCATGAGCCCGGTGTAGAGCAGGTCGGCGTCGTCGAGGGTCTTGTCGTTGGTGTAGTCCTCGGCGTTCAGGCCCAGCGCACGGGCCTTCACGCGCATGTTGATGTCCTTGGACACCAGCACCACCGAACGCTCGGGGAAGGCGTGGGTCAGCGCCTGCAGCACGGCCAGGATCTGGTTGTCGGCCTTGCCCTGGGGCAGCGCCTCGGGCAGGCGTGCCTCGTGCGCGCGGGTCTGGAAGAACAGGCGCCCGCGCGCCTCGCGGTGCCCGCTGTGGTCCAGCCGGATGCCCTGCTCGATGCCCGCCTCGACCCCGGCGACCAGGGCGTCGAGTTCGCGGCTGGCCTGGCGGGCGTTGCGCGCGACCTCGGACATGCCCTTCTTGTGGCCGTCGAGTTCCTCCAGCGTGACCATCGGCAGGTAGACGTCGTGTTCCTCGAAGCGGAACAGCGAAGTCGGATCGTGCATCAGCACGTTGGTGTCGAGCACGAACAGCTTGCCGGGCTCGACCGCTGCCTGCGCGCCGGCCTGGGCGCCACGGCGCGAGACTGGCGGCGTCGACGGTGTCGGTTTCGTGGGCGTCGCGCGCTCGGGGGTCGCTGCGGGCAGGGCGCGCGCCTCCGGGGCCTCAAGGGCCGGCGCGGCGGATCGGGTGGGCGGCGCGGTCAACGCCGGGGCCTGGCGGGATGCGCGGCCGGGGCCTGCGGCGGGCGAGGGTGCGCGCGCCTGCGCGCCGGGCTGCGCGCGCACGGGCTTGGACGACGCCGTGCGCGTGGCCGCCCTGGCCGCTGCGCGCGGGCCCTCGGAGTCCATCGGCACGGCGGCGCCCTGGCGCGCCGCCGAACGCCCGCGAGTGGCGCCCGTCGCCGCCTTCGCGCCGCGGCCGGCCAGCGCGGCCGGCTCTGGCGTCGCGCTGGCTTCGAGTTCGACTTCGACTTCGTCTGCCTGCGCGCTGGATGCGCCTGCCGCTGGCGCCTTGAGCAGGGAACCGAGTTTGGTGGGAGGCTTGGGCAGGGGCATGGCGGCAGCTGGATGCGTGGCTAATCGAGATGTTCGCGCCGGACGCCGGGCGGCGCCGGCGCGGCGTGTCCGGCACGAACGCGAGCGCAATCACCCGCGCAGACCGGGGCCTGGCGGGTGGGGCGGGGAACGGTGCGGGGCAAGGGCGTCAGGCCCGTGGTGTCGAGCGCGGGCTCAGAGCTGGCGCACGGCTTCGAGCACTTCCTGCACGTGGCCGGCGACCTTCACGCCGCGCCATTCCTGACGCAGCACGCCTTCGGCATCGACCAGGAAGGTGCTGCGCTCGATGCCCTTGACCTTCTTGCCGTACATGATCTTGTTCTTGACCACGCCGAACATGTGGCAGAGCTTTTCCTCGGTGTCGGCGATCAGGTCGAAGGGCAGTTCCAGCTGGCTGCGGAACTTGTCGTGCGACGCCAGGTTGTCGCGCGACACGCCGAAGATCATCGCCCCGGCACTTTCGAACTCCGCGTACAGGTCGCGGAATTGCTGGGCCTCGGTGGTGCAGCCGGGGGTCATGTCCTTGGGATAGAAGTACAGGATCAGCTTCTTGCCCAGGTAGTTCTTCGGGTTGAATTTGATTTCGCTGGTGGCGATCGCCTCGAAATCGGGTACCACTTTGTTCAGAACCAAAGCCATGAAGTCTCCTGTTAGCGTCGACCGGGGCCGGCGGCCTGCGCCGCGGCGCCGCCCGAGGCGGCAACGCCGGGCCGCCAGGCCTCGCGTCGAGTCAGCTTTCTCATTTTACCGAATCGCGTTACAAATCATCCGGATCTCGCTCGCGACTCAGGCTTGCGTGGGGGGCTCGACCACCAGCGCGGCCAGCGCGCGCCGGCCTTCGCCGACCAGGATGTTGTAGGTGCGGCAGGCGGCCGCGGTGTTCATGACCTCGAAGCCGATGCCGCGCTGGATCAGCGCGCGCAGCAGGGCCGGGGGCGCGAAGCGCTGGGTGGCGCCGGTGCCGACGATGACCACCTCGGGCGCGCGCTCGGCAAGTCGCGCGAAGTCCTGTTCGGTCAGCGCTGCGAAACCGCGCTCGCCCCAGGGCTCGGGCGCGACGTCGCTGGCCACGCACACGCCGGCCTCGAATCGCACGCGGTTGATCTCGACGAAGCCGGGTCCGTGGGCGCTCACCGTGTAGGCGGCCTCGTTGTCTTCTGCCTGGAATTTCATCGCGCGGTGGGATGGGGATGCGGTGGGGGCGGCAAACTGCTCCGCATGCGCGGCGCAAGCCGCCCGCCTACAGGTACATTATAGGGTTCACCCCCTATCGGAAGGCGCGGCTGCGGCCGCGGCAACGCAGGAACACTCCATGGCGACCCGGGAATTTCGCAAGTCGGACAAACTGGCGGACGTGTGCTACGACATCCGCGGACCGGTGCTCGACAAGGCGCGGCAGATGGAAGAGGACGGCCAGCGCATCATCAAGCTCAACATCGGCAACCTGGCCGTGTTCGGCTTCGACCCGCCCGACGAGATCGTGCAGGACATGATCCGCAACCTGGCCGGCAATGCCGGCTACACCGACTCCAAGGGCCTGTTCGCCCCGCGCAAGGCGGTGCAGCACTACACCCAGGAAAAGGGCATCTCCGGCGTCGAGATCGACGACGTGTTCATCGGCAACGGCGCGTCCGAACTGATCGCCATGAGCATGAACGCCTTGCTCAACAACGGCGACGAGGTGCTGCTGCCGGCGCCCGACTACCCGCTGTACACCGCCGCGGTGTCGCTGTCGGGCGGGCGTCCGGTGCACTACATGTGCGACGAGCAGAGCGACTGGCTGCCCGACCTGGACGACATCCGGCGCAAGATCACCCCCAACACCAAGGCGCTGGTGGTGATCAATCCGAACAACCCCACCGGCGCGCTGTACCCGCGCGAGTTCCTGCTGGAACTGGTGGAGATCGCGCGGCGTCACCAGCTGATCGTGTTCGCCGACGAGATCTACGACAAGACCCTGTACGACGGCAACGTCCACACCAGCATCGCGTCGCTGGCCGACGACGTGCTGTTCATCACCTTCAACGGCCTGTCCAAGAACTACCGCTCCTGCGGCTACCGTGCCGGCTGGATGGTGGTGTCGGGGGACAAGCGCCACGCGCGGGACTACATCGAGGGCCTGGGCATGCTGGCCTCCATGCGCCTGTGCGCCAACACCCCGGGACAACTGGCCATCCAGACCGCGCTGGGCGGGTACCAGAGCATCAAGGACCTGGTGGCCCCGGGCGGGCGCCTGACCCGCCAGCGCGACCTGGCCTACGAGCTGCTGAGCCAGATTCCCGGGGTCAGCGTGGTCAAGCCCAAGGCCGCGCTGTACATGTTCCCGCGCCTGGACCCCAAGGTCTACCCGATCGCCGACGACCAGCAGTTCGCCTTCGACCTGCTGGCCCAGGAACGGGTGCTGATCGTGCAGGGAACCGGATTCAACTGGCCGCAACCCGACCATTTCCGTCTGGTGTTCCTGCCCAACGCGGACGACCTGTCCGACGCCGTCGGGCGCATCGCGCGCTTCCTGGATCGCATGCGCCGCCGGCTGGTGAGCGCGGCCTGAATCCCCGAGTCCCACCGGCCGGCGCCTTCGCCTGTCCGTCGCGCGGCCGCGCACGGGCGAAGGCCGCGGCCGCAACCTGAATCTGCCCATGAAAGCCATGCGAATCGCACTCCTCGGCGCCGGTACCGTCGCCTCGGGAGTGGTGCGGGTCCTGCACCGCAACCAGGACGAACTCTGCCGTCGCGCCGGGCGCGGCATCGAGGTGGTGGCGGTGGCCGCGCGCAACGCCGACAAGGCGCGCCGCGCCGTCGGCGACGCGCTGCCCCTGACCGACGATTTCATGGGGCTGGCCACGCGCGAGGACGTGGACATCGTGGCCGAGCTGATGGGCGGCATCGAGCCGGCGCGCGAGCTGGTGCTGGCGGCCATCCGCGCCGGCAAGCACGTGGTCACCGCCAACAAGGCGCTGCTGGCGCTGCACGGCAACGAGATCTTCGCCGCGGCGCAGGAACACGGCGTGATGGTGGCCTTCGAGGCCGCGGTGGCCGGGGGCATCCCGATCATCAAGGCCGTGCGCGAGGGCCTGGCGGCCAATCGCATCGAGTGGGTGGCCGGGATCATCAACGGCACCACCAACTTCATCCTGTCCTCGATGCGCGACAAGGGGGTGGACTTCGCCACCGCGCTGGCCGAGGCGCAGCGCCTGGGCTATGCCGAGGCCGACCCCACCTTCGACATCGACGGCATCGACGCCGCGCACAAGATCACCATCCTGTGCGCCATCGCCTTCGGCGTGCCGGTGCAGTTCGACCGCGTGCACGTGCAGGGCATCCGCGACCTCGAGACCGCGGACATCCGCTACGCCGAGCAGCTGGGCTACCGCATCAAGCTGCTGGGCATCACGCGCCGCGCCGAGGACGGCATCGAGCTGCGCGTGCATCCCACGCTGATTCCGGCCACGCGCCTGGTGGCCAATGTCGAAGGCGCGATGAACGCGGTGGTGGTGCAGGGCGACGCGGTGGGCTCCACGCTGTTCTACGGCAAGGGCGCCGGCTCCGAGCCCACGGCCTCCAGCGTGATCGCCGACCTGGTCGACATCACGCGCCTGCACACGGCCGACCCCGAACACCGCGTGCCGCACCTGGCCTTCCAGCCGGGCGCGCTCGCCGACACCCCCATCCTGTCCATGCCGCAGGTGCGCACCTCGTACTACCTGCGCATCCGGGTGCGCGACGAGGCCGGGGTGCTGGCCGAGATCACCCACATCCTGGCCGAGCACGGCATGTCCATCGACGCGCTGCTGCAGCGCCCCTCGGGCGAGGACGACCAGCACACCGACGTCATCCTGCTCACCCACGAGACCGTGGAGCAGCGCATGGACCAGGCGCTGGCGCGCATCCAGGCGCTGGACACCGTGCTGGCGCCGGTGGTGCGCCTGCGCAAAGAGGAGTTGCGCTGAATGAAGTACCTGAGCACCCGCGGCCAGGCGCCGCAAGCCGGTTTCGACGACATCCTGCTCGAGGGCCTGGCGCCCGACGGCGGCCTGTACCTGCCGGTGGAGTATCCGCGCATCGACGCCGCCGCGCTGCGGCGCATGCAGGGCATGGGCTACGCGGACATCGCCTTCGAGGTGCTGCATCCGCTGCTGGCGCCGATGCCGGCGCAGGACCTGCGCGAGCTGCTGCGCCGCACCTACACCGCGCAGGCCTTCGGCAGCCCCGACATCATCCGCCTGCAGCGCCTGGACGCCGACATCGGCCTGCTCGGCGTGTCGCAGGGGCCCACCCTGGCCTTCAAGGACATGGCCATGCAGTTGCTGGGCGGGCTGTTCGAGCGCGCGCTGGCGGCAGCCGGCGCCGAGCTCAACATCCTGGGCGCCACCTCGGGCGACACCGGCAGCGCGGCCGAGTACGCGATGCGCGGGCGCCGCGGCATCCGCGTGTTCATGCTCTCGCCCTTCGGGCGCATGAGCCCGTTCCAGACCGCGCAGATGTACAGCCTGGACGAGCCGAACATCCACAACATCGCCGTGCAGGACGTGTTCGACACCTGCCAGGACATGGTGAAGGCCGTGTCGGCGGACCTGGAGTTCAAGCGCCGCTGGAAAATCGGCACCATCAACTCCATCAACTGGGCGCGCGTGGCCGCGCAGGTGGTGTACTACTTCGCCGGTTACCTGCGCAGCGTGCGCGAGGTCGGAGAGCCGCTGGACGTGGCGGTGCCTTCGGGCAACTTCGGCAACATCCTGGCGGCCCACGTGGCGCGCGAGATGGGCCTGCCGCTGCGCCGCCTGGTGCTGGCCACGAACGAGAACAACGTGCTGGACGAGTTCCTGCGCACCGGGGTGTACCGGCCGCGCGGACCGGAGCAGACCCACCAGACCTCCAGTCCGTCGATGGACATTTCCAAGGCCTCGAACTTCGAGCGCTTCGTGTTCGACATGCTCGGGCGCGACGCCGCGCGCACGCGCGACCTGTTCGAGCGCCAGCTGTCGACCCAGGGGCGCTTCGACCTGTCCGCCGACCCCGCCTTCGCGCGCATGCGCGAGGGCATGGTCTCGGGCAGCAGCGATCACGCCACGCGCGTGCGCACCATCCGCGAGACCTTCGAGGCCAGCGGGGTGGTCATCGATCCGCACACCGCCGACGGCGTCGCGGTGGGTCGACGCAACCTGGAGCCCGGCGTACCCATGCTGGTGGTGGAAACGGCGCTGCCGGCCAAGTTCGAGGCCACCATCCAGGAGGCCATCGGACGCACCCCCGAACGACCGCCGGCGATGCGCGACCTCGAACTGCGCCCGCAGCGCTTCGTGGTCATGAAGCCCGAGGTGGATGCCCTCAAGGCGTACATCGCCGAGCATTGCTGAGGCGGCGGATCGCGCCATGCAGGTCGCAGGCTTCGTCGGCTCCTCGGGCAGCGGCAAGACCACGCTGATCGAGGCCTTGGTGCGCGAGTTCGGCGCGCGCGGCCTGCGTGCCTCGGTGATCAAGCACGCGCACCACGGTTTCGAGCTCGATCGCGAGGGCAAGGACTCCTGGCGCCACCGCAAGGCGGGGGCCTTCGAGGTGCTGGTGGCTTCGCCGCACCTGCTGGCGTTGCAGCGCGAGACCCGCGAGGCGCGCGAGTACGAACTGCCCGAACTGCTGGGCCTGCTGCGGGAGGTGGACTGGGTGTTCGTGGAAGGCTTCAGCCAGGCGCCGATCCCGCGCATCGAGGTCTGGCGGGCCGCGCACGGGCGCGCGCCGCGCTTCCTCGGCCAGTCCGGGCTGGTGGCGCTGGCCTGCCACGGCGAGGCGCCCGCCGGCATGCCGCCGGACCTGCCCGTGCTCGAACTCGGCCAGCCCGGGCGCATCGCGGCGTGGTTGATCGAGCGCCGCGAGCTTTTCCGCTATCCGCAGGCAGCCTGAACGCGTGCGGCGCGTCGCGACGCGTGGAGACTCCCGTACGTATCATGCGGGAATGACGGCGCGCCGCGCCGGCCGTTTTCCATCCGCGTTCACTCCGATGTCCCAGGATCCTTCCGCCGGCATGCTCGATGTCGACACCGCGCTGGCGCGCCTGCTCGAGCAGGCGAAGCCGTTGAGCCCGTCGCGGTCCCTGCCCACCGAGGAGGCGCTCGGCCGCGTGCTGGCGCAGGACGTGGGCAGCCCGATCGACGTGCCGGGGCTCGACAACAGCCAGATGGACGGCTACGCGCTGCGCAGCGCCGACGTGGCCGCGCCGGGAACGCGCCTGCGCGTGGCCCAGCGCATCGCGGCGGGGCAGCTGGGCGTGCCGCTGGCGCCGGGAGAAGCCGCGCGCATTTTCACCGGCGCGCCGATGCCCCCCGGCGCCGATGCGGTGGTGATGCAGGAACAATGCCGCGCCGAGGACGGCGAGGTGCTGGTGGACCATGTGCCGCGTGCCGGCGAGTGGGTCCGCCCGCGCGGCTTCGACGTGCGCGCCGGCAGCGTGGTGCTCGGGCGCGGGCAGCGCCTGCGTCCGCAGGACCTGGGCCAGATCGCGTCGGTCGGGGTGGCGCAGGTGTCGGTGGCCCCGCGTCCGCGCGTGGCCCTGCTGTGCACCGGCGACGAACTGGCGCAACCCGGGCAGCCGTTGCGCCCCGGCGGTGTGTACAACAGCAACCGCTTCATGCTGCGCGCCATGCTCGAGGCGCTGGGCTGCGAGGTCAGCGACCTCGGCCAGGTGGCCGACACCCTGCCGGCCACGCGCGAAGCCCTGCGGGCCGCCGCGGGCGGGCACGACCTGGTGCTGAGCTCCGGCGGCATGTCGGTGGGGGGCGAGGATCACGTGCGCCCGGCGGTGGAGTCGCAGGGCCGGCTGGCGCATTGGCGCATCGCGATGAAGCCGGGCAAGCCGCTGGCCTTCGGCGCGCTGCACCGCGAGGACGGCAGCGCCGCGCATTTCATCGGATTGCCGGGCAATCCGGTGTCGAGTTTCGTCACCTTCGCGCTGTTCGTGCGCCCCTTCGTGCTGGCGCTGCAAGGCGCCTCGCGCTTGCTGCCGCAGTCGCTGCCGCTGCCCAGCGCCAGCGACTGGAAGCGCCCCGACAAGCGGCGCGA
Organism: Pseudomonadota bacterium; assembly: GCA_021848345.1. Taxonomy (GTDB): domain Bacteria; phylum Pseudomonadota; class Gammaproteobacteria; order Burkholderiales; family Burkholderiaceae_C; genus Thiomonas_A. Next base: position 31,251 of record JAJZUV010000017.1, read on the forward strand.
ATTCCTGCGCGCCCGGGTGGACGAGCAGGGGCGGGTCGAACTGTACCCGCAGCAGAACTCGGCCGTGCTCAGCTCGGCCGTGTGGGGCGACGGCCTGGTCGACAATCCCGGCGGGCAGGCCTTCGCCGTGGGTGACACGGTACGCTTCCTGCCCTTTTCCAGCCTCCTGACCTGAACCCGGGGCGGTGCGCCGATGCAGACCACGATTCGTTATTTCGCCAGCGTGCGCGAGGCGCTGGGAACCTCCAGCGAGACCTTCGACCTTCCCGACACGCTGCGCACGCTGGGCGAGGCGCGAGCCTGGCTGGCCGAGCGCAGCGATCGGCACGCCGCCGCGCTGGGCACCGGGCGCACGCTGCGCATGGCCTGCGACCACGTGATGGGCGAGGCCGACCAGCCCTTGCTGCCGGGTCGCGAGATCGCATTTTTCCCGCCGGTCACCGGCGGCTGAACGACAGGGGCAGCCGATGTTCGAGGTGCGCATCCAGACCGAGGCCTTCGACGCGGGCGCCGAATCGCGCCGCTTGCGCGCCGGGCGCACCGACATCGGCGCGCTGGTGGTGTTCGAGGGCATCTGCCGCGACCATGCCCCCGGGATCGAGGGCGTGCAGTCCCTGGAACTGGAACATTACCCAGAAATGACCGGCGCCAGCATCGAGCGCATGGTCGAGCAGGCGCGCGCGCGCTGGCCGCTGCAAGGAGCCGTGGTGGTGCATCGGGTGGGGCTGCTGCACCCCGGGGACCCGATCGTGCTGGTGGCGGTGGCCAGCAGCCATCGCCACGACGCCTTCGAGGCCTGCGCGTTCCTGATGGATTACCTGAAGACCCAGGCGCCGCTGTGGAAGAAGGAAGCCACCCCGCAAGGCGCGCAGTGGGTGGACGCGCGGGAATCGGACGACCAGGCGCTGACGCGCTGGGGCATCGAGTCCGGCAACAGCCGAGCTTCCTGAGGGGTTGCGCGAGGGCTTGGCAGGCCGCGCAGGCGGCCGCGTCAGAATACGGACCGCAAGCCTGCCAGGCGGCCGAGCAGGCGCGCCCAGGCCTGAACCCGGCCGCGACCGCGGCGCAGGCCCAGCCACAGCAGCCAGCCATTGCGCAGCCAGCGCAGGGCGCGCCGAGGGCGCCACAGCAGGAACAGCCCGCCCAGCGCTGCGCCCAGCAGGGAATGTTCGCGCAGCAGGCCGGACACGTTCGCACCCAGGCCGCGCAGCTGGGAGGCGGTGGCCAGCACGCTTTCCACTTCCTCCAGCATGCCCAGGCAGCTCGCGCGTTGCTGCGCGATGCGCAGCTGCAGCCGCTGCTTGCGCAGCAGCAGTTGCACGTCCTCAGAGATCACGGCGCCGCTCCAGCGCTGCGCGGTCGCTTTCCAGCTCGGCCAGGCTGGCGGCGAACAGGCGACTGCCCGCGGCCCAGGCGCGCGCGGCCACGCCGGCCGCGCCCACGCCCAGCGCGAGGGTGATGAAGGTGGCGATGCCCAGGCCGAGCTGCCGGTGGGTGTCCCACAGCGCCACGGTGAGCCAGATCAGCGCGAACACCACCGCGAAGCCCAGCAGCACCGCCGCCAGCACGGTGCCCAGCAGCAGGCGCGCCAGGCGCAGCTTTTCCTCCTGCAGTTCCAGGCCGAGCAGTTCCAGGCGGGTCTGCGCGGTCTGCAGCAGCAGGTCGAGGCGCTCGCGCAGCGCGCCGCCGCCGGCGGCGCCGAACAGGGGTTTCACCTGCGGCAACCCGTCAGCGGCGGCCGATCAGCAGGCCGAGCAGGAAGGCCACGCCGGCGGTGGCGCCGATGGACTTCCAGGGGTTGTCGTGCACGTAGTCGTCGGTGGCGCGGGCCACCTGCTTGCCGCGCTCGACCATGTCGGCCTCGAGTTCGAACAGCTGTTCCTTCATGGTCGACAGGCGTTCGCCCAGGCGTGCGCGTACGTCCGCCAGGCGTTCGCCGGCCTGGCCGGCGGTGAGGCTGAGCAGTTCCTCGGCGTCCGAGGCGACTTCGCGCAGGTCGGCCACCAGCCTGTCGGTGGCCTGGATGCCTTCGGCTGCGGCGGCTGCTTTGCTTGCGATCTTGGCCATGGTGCGTTCTCCCGTTGGTGGTTGGTCGGAACCCGGTCCGCCCGCGGGCGCGGGAGGACTCGATGATCGTCATCAGCTTAGGCCCACCCCCAAACACCGCGGGCAAGCAGGCCCTTTTGCACGAATCGCCCCCCGATGATGCCACTTTCCGCGCCGAGCGTGGTTCATCCAGATCAAGTGCCCGAACCCCGCCGGACCTTGAAATGGCGGTCATGTCCCGCATCTGTGCCTGGTATCCACGGAGAAATCCATGCGCTTTGACAAGCTGACCACCCAGTTCCAGGAAGCCCTCGGCGATGCCCAGTCCCTCGCCGCCGGAGCCGACAATCCCTACATCGAACCCGTGCACCTGCTGAGCGCCATGCTGCAGCAGGACGGGCCCAAGGCCCTGCTGGCGCGGGCGGGGGTGAACGTGCAGGGCTTGCAGGCCGCCGTGCAGCAGGCGCTGGGCCGACTGCCCCAGGTGCAGGGCACCGGCGGGAACATCCAGGCCAGCCGCGAACTGGGCAACCTGCTCAACGTCGCCGACAAGGAAGCGAGCAAGCGCGGCGACCAGTTCATCCCCAGCGAGACCTTCCTGCTGGCGCTGGCCGACGACAAGGGCGACGCCGGGCGACTGGCACGCGAGGCCGGGCTGCAGCGCAAGAGCCTGGAGGCCGCGATCGACGCCGTGCGCGGCGGCCAGAACGTGAACAGCCAGGACGCCGAGCAGCAGCGCGAGGCGCTGAAAAAGTACACCCTCGACCTCACCGAGCGCGCCCGCCAGGGCAAGCTCGACCCGGTGATCGGGCGTGACGACGAGATCCGCCGCACCATCCAGGTGCTGCAGCGGCGCACCAAGAACAACCCGGTGCTGATCGGCGAGCCCGGCGTGGGCAAGACCGCCATCGTCGAGGGACTGGCGCAGCGCATCGTCGCCGGCGAGGTGCCCGACAGCCTGAAGAACAAGCGCGTGCTGGTGCTGGACATGGCCGGGCTGCTGGCCGGGGCCAAGTATCGCGGCGAGTTCGAGGAACGGCTCAAGAGCGTGCTCAAGGAAGTCGGCCAGGAAGAGGGCCGGGTGATCCTGTTCATCGACGAGATCCACACCATGGTGGGCGCCGGCAAGGCCGAGGGCGCCATCGACGCCGGCAACATGCTCAAGCCGGCGCTGGCGCGCGGCGAGCTGCACTGCATCGGCGCCACCACGCTGGACGAATATCGCAAGTACATCGAGAAGGACGCGGCGCTGGAGCGCCGCTTCCAGAAGGTGCTGGTGGACGAGCCCACGGTGGAGGCGACGATCGCCATCCTGCGCGGCCTGCAGGAAAAGTACGAGGTGCACCACGGCGTCGAGATCACCGACCCGGCGATCGTCGCCGCGGCCGAGCTCTCGCACCGCTACATCACCGACCGTTTCCTGCCGGACAAGGCCATCGACCTGATCGACGAGGCGGCCTCGCGCATCAAGATGGAGATCGACTCCAAGCCGGAGGTCATGGACCGGCTGGACCGCCGCCTGGTGCAGCTCAAGATCGAGCGCGAGGCGGTGGCCAAGGAGAAGGACGAGGCTTCGCAGAAGCGCCTGGGCCTGATCGAGGACGAGATCGGCCGCCTGCAGAAGGAATACGCCGATCTGGAGGAGATCTGGAAGGCGGAGAAGGCCGCGGTGCAGGGCTCCGCGCAGGTCAAGGAGCAGATCGACCAGCTGCGCTTCCAGATCGAGGAGCTCACGCGCAAGGGCGACTTCAACAAGGTGGCCGAGCTGCAGTACGGGCGCCTGCCCGAACTCGAGCGCCAGTTGCACGAGGCCCAGGCCAAGGAAGCCGCGCCGTCGACCGAGGGCGGCAAGGCCGCGCCGCGCCTGCTGCGCACCCAGGTGGGGGCGGAGGAAATCGCCGAGGTGGTCAGCCGCATGACCGGCATTCCGCTGTCCAAGTTGCTGCAGGGCGAGCGCGACAAGCTGCTGCGCATGGAGGACCGGCTGCACCAGCGCGTGGTGGGCCAGGACCAGGCCATCCGCGCGGTGTCCGACGCCATCCGGCGCTCGCGCGCCGGTCTTTCGGACCCGAACCGGCCCTACGGATCCTTCCTGTTCCTCGGGCCCACCGGCGTGGGCAAGACCGAACTGTGCAAGGCCCTGGCCGAGTTCCTGTTCGACAGCCAGGACCACCTGATCCGCATCGACATGAGCGAGTTCATGGAAAAGCATTCGGTGGCCCGCCTGATCGGCGCGCCTCCGGGCTACGTGGGCTACGAGGAGGGCGGCTACCTGACCGAGGCGGTGCGGCGCAAGCCCTACAGCGTGATCCTTCTGGACGAGGTCGAGAAGGCGCATCCGGACGTGTTCAACGTGCTGCTGCAGGTGCTGGACGACGGGCGCCTGACCGACGGCCAGGGGCGCACCGTGGACTTCAAGAACACGGTGATCGTGATGACCTCGAACCTGGGCTCGCAGCACATCATGAGCATGGCCGGCGAGCCTCAGGAGGCCATCCGGGACGCGGTGTGGACCGAGGTCAAGCAGCATTTCCGTCCCGAGTTCCTCAACCGCATCGACGAGGTGGTGGTGTTCCACGCGCTCGACCAGTCGCAGATCGAGGGCATCGCGCGCATCCAGCTGGCCTCGCTGGAGCGCCGGCTGGCGCAGATGGACATCCGCCTGGAGGTCTCGCCGGCCGCGCTGGCCCTGCTGGCCAAGGCGGGCTTCGACCCGGTGTTCGGGGCGCGTCCGCTCAAGCGGGCGATCCAGAACGAACTCGAGAACCCGCTGTCGCGCCTGCTGCTGGAGGGGCGCTTCGGGCCCAAGTCGGTGGTGCCGGTGGACGTGGTCGACGGCAAGCTGGCCTTCGAGCGCACCGTGCATTGATCAGCGTCCTTTTCGCGAGAGGGGGCGCCCCCATGCCGGCGCCGTCAGGCGCTAGCATGGGGCTTTCGCCCCCCGCTCGCGCGGGCGGCTGTCCCCGAACCCGAATCCGACGATGACATCCTGGAAAGGCCGCCTGCTGCGCGCCGCGCTGGCAGGCCTCGCGGCGCTGCTTCTGCTCGGCGCCTGCGGCAAGAAACTGCACTGGGACCTGGACGATGTCGGCAGCGTGCTGCCCGACCTCCAGTTCAACCTGGTGAACGACCAAGGCAAGCCGGTGACCGCGGCCGACTACGCCGGCAAGGTGGTGGTGCTGTACTTCGGCTACACCCATTGCCCCGACGTGTGCCCGCTGACCATGTCGCACCTGGCCGACGCGGTGCAGGCGCTGGGGCCGAAGGCCGACGACGTGCGCATCCTGTTCGTCTCGGTGGATCCTGCACGCGACACCCAGGCCATCCTGAAGGCCTACACGCGCGCCTTCAGCCCGCAGGCGGTGGGCCTGACCGGCTCCATGGCGCAGATCCAGGCGGTGACCAAGCGATTCCACGTGGCCTTCAACTACGACCAGAAGGACGCCTCGGGCAACTACGTGGTCAACCACAGCGCGGCCATCTACGTGTTCGACAAGCGCGGTCGCGGCAAGCTGATCGGCTCGGAGAACACGCCGCCGGCGCAGATCACGCATGACCTGCGTCAACTGATCGACGACTGATCGACGACTGATCGACGACTGATCGACGACTGATCGACAGCCGGGCTGCGGCCGTTCAGGCGTGGCGCGGCGCCCCGGGCGGGGCCAGCGGGCGCTTCGGCGCCGCCGGCCTGCGCTCGGACAGGCGCATCCAGCGCCGCAGTGCGATCATCGAGGCCACCACGTTGATGGCCGAGGCGGGAATCCACAGGATCAGGCCGCCCAGGTGCTGGTCGCTCATCGGGCTCAGGCCTTCCAGCGCGCGCCCGCACAGCGAGTAGATGGGATACCAGTCGGTGCTGTTGAGCGCCAGCACCGCGCCCAGCAGCATCTGCGGCACCATGCCGATCACCGGCAGGAAGACGCGCCAGCCCGGACGGATGTGCGCGGGCGGCGCCGGGCGCGGATCGAGCACCAGCCACCAGAACAGCAGGCCGTCGAACACCATGGTCCAGTTCATCAACTGGTACAGGTTGGTGTTGAGCATGACCCCGACGTGCACCTTGGGCACCAGCCAGAACACCACCAGCCCGGAGAACAGCGCGACCGCCACCGCCGCGTTGAGCAGCAGCTTCGACAGCCACCGCACCGGTGCCAGGCCCAGCATGGGCAGCAGCCAGCGCCGGCGCCAGCGCGCCGGCAGCCCGGAGCGCCAGGTGGGCCCGGGCCAGGCGGCGATGACCAGCAGCGGCCCCAGGTCGTGCAGCACGGTCTGCTGCAGCATGTGCACGAAGAACTCGTGCTCCGCCAGGTAATCCCACTGGGTCTGCAGGCCTTGCCAGATCAACACCCAGCCGATCCAGAACAGCGCCTGGCGCCATGCCGGCGTGCGCCGGCGCAAGCTTCCTCGCAGGTACAGCAAGGCGCCCAGCGCCAGGAAGGCGGCCATGGGCCAGGAGGGATACCAGGGGACGAACCAGTTCAACGACATGCGGCGAGCTTCGGCGGGCGTCGCGATGCGGCGCAGCGCCCAGCATAGCGCGATGCGCGAGGCGGCGGCCGCCGCGATGGTCACGCCGGGCGCGGCTCATGCAACGGGATTTGACCTGGAGCATTACGCTGTGGTGTCGGAGGCCGTGCAATCAGGGACATGCCGCGCACGCGTACTCAGCCCCCCCCGGAGATCGTTCCCATGTCGTTGTCGAACCCGCCTGCCACCTGCGCGATCAATACCTGCGACTTCTGCGACCAGCACGGCGAGGCGATCGAGCGCGGGGACCTGCGTGTGCTGCCCCCGGTTTTCCGCCACTATGGTCGCCAGGGCGTGTTCTTCGGGGAGATCGTCACCCTGCGCTGCCTCGAGGACAACGCGCTGCTGCGCGCCACGCTGCAGCAGGCCGGCATGCAGCGCGTGCTGGTGGTCGACGGCGGTGCCTCGATGGCGCGCGCATTGTTCGGCGGGCAGTTGTCGGAGCTGGCGGTACGCAACGGCTGGGCCGGCGTGGTGATCGACGGCTGCGTGCGCGACGTGCAGGAACTGCAGGCTTGCGCGATCGGCGTGCGCGCGCTGGCATGCGTGCCGGTGCCGCCGCGCAAGCTGGGAACCGGAGAGCGCGACCAGCCGGTGCACATCCAGGGCGTGCGGGTTCTCCCCGGCGAATGGTTGTATGCCGACGCCGACGGCATCGTGGTCAGCGCGCAGGCGCTGCATCGGCCGCACACGGCTCCCCAGCCCGCCTGACGGCCCGGCCCGGCACGAGGGGCGTCACCCGGGCCGGACAGGCCCCGACACACCGCGGGCGGGCTCGCCCCCGTTGAGTTCAGACGCCGTTGCGCAGCAGACCCACGGCCAGGCCCTCGATGTCGAAGGGCTGCCCGGGTTCGACCACGATGGGCGAGAAATCCGGGTTCTCGGGGAGAAGTTCGATGCGGGCGGCCGAGCGCCGCAGGCGTTTGACCGTGACCTCGTCGCCCAGTCGGGCCACGACGATCTGCCCGTTGCGCACGTCCTGGGTCTGGCGCACCGCGAGCAGGTCCCCGTCCAGAATGCCGGCGCCCTGCATGCTGGCGCCGCGCACCTTCAGCAGGTAGTCGGGGCGTGCGCTGAACAGGCCGGGATCGACCCCGAGGGTGCTTTCCACGTGCTCCTGGGCCAGGATGGGACTGCCGGCCGCGACGCGCCCGATCAGCGGCAGCATCAGCTGTTCCATGCCGGGCAGCGCGCGCGCCAGGCCGCCGCCGCCGCCCGAGCGCAACGCCCCTGCGGCCTGGGGCGTGAGGCGGATGCCGCGCGAGGTACCGGAGGCCAGTTCCAGCATGCCCTTGCGCGCCAGTGCGTGCAGGTGATCCTCGGCGGCATTGGCGGAGCGGAACCCCAGTTCGGCCGCGATCTCCGCGCGCGTGGGCGGGTAGCCGCTGCGTTCGATGCTGCGGGCGATGAGCCTGAGGATCTCCTCCTGGCGGGCGGTAAGCTTCGCGGCGTTGGGCATGCAGGCTGCTCCTCGGGCGGCACTGTATAAAAGTTCCCTGTATTTTTATCCAGACCCAGAGACAATGCAAGATCCCCGATGCGAACTCCCCGCGGCCGGCGCAGGCCTGCTGCCCCATGTGCTGGTGCTGGGCACCGGCGGCACCATCGCCGGGGTCGCGCCCCCGGCGAACACCGCCACCGGCGCCGGCTACACGGCCGGCGTGCTGGGCGTGGAGCAACTGCTGGCCTCGGCGCCCGGGATCGCGCAGCAGGCCCGGCTGGAGTTCGAGCAGTTGTGCAACATCGACAGCAAGGACGCCAACCCCGCGCTGTGGCTGCAACTGGCGCGCGAGGTCCGAGCCTGGCGCGCGCGCGCCGGAACCGCCGGCTGCGTGATCACCCACGGCAGCGACACCCTGGAGGAAACCGCCTACGCGCTGGACTGTCTGCTCGAGCCCGGCAGCCCGGTGGTGCTCACCGCGGCCATGCTGCCGGCGGCCGCGTTGTCGGCCGACGGCCCGCGCAACCTGTTCGATGCCGTGCGCGTGGCCGGCGATCCGGCGGCGGCCGGGCGCGGCGTGCTGTGCGTGGCGCATGGGCGGGTGCATGCGGCACGCGACGTGAGCAAGCAGCATCCCGCGCGCATCGACGCCTTCGCCTCCGGCGAGCGCGGCCCGCTGGGTTTCATCGGCGCCAGCGGCCTGCGTTTCACGCGCGAGCAACCCGGGGTCGAGCCGCGCCCCCTGGCGGGGCTGGCGCTGCCGTCGCCGGAGATGGCGGCACCGCGCGTCGAACTGGTCTGCAGCCACGCGGGAGCCGATGGAGAACTGGTGCGCGCGCTGGTGGCCGCGTCGGTCGCCGGCACGCTGCGCCCGCCGCTTCACGCGCTGGTGGTGCTGGGCACCGGGGGCGGCACCGTGCACGAGGGGCTCGCGGCCGCGCTGGACCAGGCCGCCGAGGCAGGCGTGCGGGTGCAGGTGGTGCCGCGCACCGGTCCCTGCGAAGGAGGCGACTTCGACGGCTTGAACGCCGTCAAGGTGCGCGTGCGCCTGCTGCTCGAGGCACTGCTCGAGGCCCGGTCCGGGGCCTGACCGGGCGCAGCCCGGCCCTGGTGGCGGTCTCAAGTAAGCGCCGGGCCGCCCCAAGCTTGCTTGACCCCCACGGGGGGCGGGCCGGGCGCAGCCCGGCCCTGGGGGCGGTCTCAAGTAAGCGCCGGGCCGCCCCAAGCTTGCTTGACCCCCACGGGGGGCGGGCCGGGCGCAGCCTGGCCCTGGGGGCCGTCAGTAACAGCTGGACTGCATCGCCGCCAGCGCCTGCTGGCGCTGGGCCTGGATCTGCGCCGAATCCAGGTAGTCCAGCTGACCGCCGGGACCCGGCTGGCGCACGCGGCGTCCGCTGTCGAGCGCCTGCAACTGCTGGCGCGCCTGCTCGCACACCTGCGCGCGTTGCTGGGCCTGCACCTGGGCCTGCAGCTGGCGCGCCTGTTCCTGCGCCTTGCGCTGCTCTTCCTGTTGCGCATGGGCCTTGGCGATGCCCGCCCGCACCGCAGCGGCGGCGCTGGCTCCGCTGGCCGGCGGCGCCGGTTGGGCCACGCTGCTCGGCGTGGGCCGCGCCAGGATGTCGCGCGGAGGCGTGCCGGGCGGCGGAGGCTGGTCGCTGTACTGCACCACGCCGGAGTGCGAGACCCACTTCCACTGCGCCTGCGCCGCCGGCGCCAGGCAGAGCAGGGCGGTCAGGCCCAGCAGGGTCGACAAGGCCCGGGGAAAGGGGCCCGAGGGGCGGCGAGGGGCAATGCGCATGGGCTTCGGCTCCGGTGGACGAGACGGCGTTCCGGGGGAAATTCCCTCCACTTTACGGCATGGCGCACGAGCGTCGCGGGCGGCTCGGGGCCGTTGTCTTTTATCATCGCGTTTTGCGCCTGGAGGATTTATGCGCCTTCTCGGAAAAGCGTTGACGTTCGACGACGTTCTTTTGGTTCCGGCTTATTCCCAAGTCCTGCCCAAAGACACCAGCCTTGCCACCCAACTGAGCCGCCGGATCCGGCTCAACATCCCGCTGGTGTCGGCGGCGATGGACACCGTGACCGAGTCCAGGCTGGCCATCGCCATGGCCCAGGAAGGCGGCATCGGCATCATCCACAAGAATCTGTCCCCCAAGGCCCAGGCCACCGAGGTGGCGCGGGTCAAGCGTTTCGAGTCCGGGGTGCTCAAGGACCCGATCACCATCGCCCCCGGCGTGAAGGTCAGTGACGTGCTGGCGTTGTCGCGCCAGCATGGCATCTCGGGCTTCCCGGTGATCGAGAACGGCAAGGTGGTGGGTATCGTCACCAACCGCGACCTGCGCTTCGAGAGCCGTCTCGACGCCCCGGTTCGCGACATCATGACCCCGCGCGAGCGCCTGATCACGGTGCGCGAGGGCGCCACGCCCGACGAGGCCAAGGCGCTGATGCACAAGCATCGCCTGGAGCGCGTGCTGGTGATCAACGACCAGTTCGAGCTGCGCGGCCTGATGACCGTGAAGGACATCCTGAAGGCCACCGAGCGCCCCAACGCGGCGCGCGACCCGCAGGGCAAGCTGCGCGTGGGCGCCGCCGTCGGCGTGGGCGAGGGCACCGACGAGCGGGTCGAGGCGCTGGTACGCGCCGGCGTGGACGTGATCGTGGTCGACACCGCGCACGGCCACAGCCAGGGCGTGATCGATCGCGTGCGCTGGGTCAAGACCCACTATCCCGACGTGGACGTGATCGGCGGCAACATCGCCACCGCCGAGGCGGCGCGCGCGCTGGCCGATGCCGGCGCCGACGGCGTCAAGGTGGGCATCGGCCCGGGTTCCATCTGCACCACCCGCATCGTCGCCGGCGTCGGCGTGCCGCAGATCACCGCGATCTCCAACGTGGCGCAGGCGCTGGAAGGCACCGGCGTGCCCCTGATCGGCGACGGGGGGATCCGCTACTCGGGCGACATCTCCAAGGCCGTGGCTGCCGGCGCGCACACCGTGATGATGGGCAGCATGTTCGCCGGCACCGAGGAGGCTCCCGGCGAGGTGATCCTGTACCAGGGCCGCTCCTACAAGACCTACCGCGGCATGGGTTCGATCGGCGCCATGAACGCCGGCTCGGCCGACCGCTACTTCCAGGACGGCGTGGAGGCGCCGGCCTCGGCCGGCGCCGAGAAGTTCGTGCCCGAGGGCATCGAGGGCCGCGTGCCCTACAAGGGCACGCTGGCCGCCATCCTGTACCAGCTGGTGGGCGGCGTACGGTCCTCGCTGGGCTACTGCGGCTGCGCCAGCATCGAGCAGATGCGCGCGCGCGCGCAGTTCGTGGAGATCACCGCGGCGGGCATGCGCGAAAGCCATGTGCACGACGTGCAGATCACCAAGGAAGCCCCGAACTACCACGTGGACTGAGCGTGACCATGCACCAGAAGATCCTGATCCTGGACTTCGGATCCCAGGTCACGCAGCTCATCGCCCGCCGCGTGCGCGAGGCGCAGGTGTACTGCGAGATCCACCCCAACGACGTGGACGACCAGTTCATCCGCGACATGGTGGCGCAGGGGCTCAAGGGCATCATCCTGTCGGGCAGCCACGCCAGCACCTACGAGGCGCACGACCTGCGCGCGCCGCAGGCGGTGTGGGACTGCGGGCTGCCGGTGCTGGGCATCTGCTACGGCATGCAGACCATGGCCGCGCAGCTCGGCGGCAAGGTGGAGTGGAGCGAGCACCGCGAGTTCGGCTATGCCGAGGTGCGCGCGCGCGGCCACACCCGGCTGCTCGACGGCATCGAGGACTTCCGCACGCCGGAAGGCCACGGCATGCTCAAGGTGTGGATGAGCCACGGCGACAAGGTCACCGAGCTGCCGCCCGGCTTCAAGCTGCTGGCCAGCACCCCGAGCTGCCCCATCGCCGGCATGGCCGACGAGGCGCGAGGCTACTACGCCGTGCAGTTCCATCCCGAGGTCACGCACACCCTGCAGGGCACCGCGCTGCTGCGGCGCTTCGTGCGCGACATCTGCGGCTGCAGCGGCGACTGGATCATGGGCGATTACATCGCCGAGGCCACGCGGCGCATCCGCGAGCAGGTGGGCGACGAGCAGGTCATCCTGGGCCTGTCCGGCGGGGTCGATTCCAGCGTGGCGGCGGCGCTGATCCATCGCGCCATCGGCGACCAGCTCACCTGCGTGTTCGTCGACCACGGCCTGCTGCGCCAGGACGAGGGCCGCATGGTGATGGACATGTTCGCCGGGCGCCTGCACGCGAAGGTGGTACACGTGGACGCCAGCGGCGAGTTCCTGCAGGCGCTGGCGGGAGTGTCGGATCCGGAACACAAGCGCCGCATCATCGGGCGCGAGTTCGTCGAGGTGTTCCAGCGCGAGGCGCGCAAGCTCGAGCGCGCGAAATGGCTGGCCCAGGGCACCATCTACCCCGACGTGATCGAGTCGGGTGGTGCGAAGACCAAGAAGGCCACCACCATCAAGAGCCACCACAATGTCGGCGGCCTGCCCGAGACCCTGGGCCTGAAGCTGCTGGAGCCGCTGCGCGAACTGTTCAAGGACGAGGTGCGCGCACTCGGCAAGGCGCTGGGACTGCCGGCCGAGATGGTCGACCGCCATCCCTTCCCCGGTCCGGGCCTGGGGGTGCGCATCCTGGGCGAGATCAAGCGCGAATACGCCGACCTGCTGCGCAAGGCCGACGCGATTTTCATCGAGGAACTGCGCAACACCCGCGACGCCGCCAGCGGCAAGACCTGGTACGAACTCACCTCGCAGGCCTTCGCGGTGTTCCTGCCGGTCAAGAGCGTGGGCGTGATGGGCGACGGGCGCACCTACGACTACGTGGTGGCGTTGCGCGCGGTCAACACCAGCGACTTCATGACCGCCGACTGGGCGGAACTGCCTTACGCGCTGCTCAAGCGCGCGTCCAGTCGCATCATCAACGAGGTGCGCGGCATCAACCGCGTGACCTACGACATCTCGTCCAAGCCGCCCGCGACCATCGAGTGGGAGTGAGCTCCCCGCCGGCGCCTCGCGGCGCCACATGGCCTGCCAGCCCGCTGCGAAGCGGGCTTTTTTCTGCCCGGCCGGCGCGTCGCACTTTCGTGGATGCCCGCGGCAAGTGCGGCGGGAACCGGTAAGGGCCCGGATGGAAATTCGTCGCGATGGCAGCGTCGCGGCAGATCGAATTACCTCCGCATTGCCGTTTTGTTATTCGAACGATTTTTCCGGAAAATCGCCCCGGAAAATTGTTCCTGTCCGGCTAGCATGCAACGCAAGCTCGCGTTCGATCCGCAATTCAGAGCACCAGACGATGGTCGACGTGGATGCGTGAGCAACGATGCCAATCAGCTAGATTCCGGGGCCGGCATGAAATTCCATCATGGTGAAAAAAAGCGTCGTCGGCATGCTTATCGCGCGACGACGAAAGCGCGGATACTGCCGCGAAAAAATCGCTCGGTTTTTCGCCTGCGCAGACTCTCGGAGGCCTTGCTCGCCGCGTTTTTCGTCTTTCAGGGGCAGCCCGCCCGGGCTGCCTGCCCGCTGGTCGGAGGTGTCGGGAACGATACGCTCGATCAGGCACTCCTCTCCGCCTCGAAATGCGGGGAAGTGACGATGGCCCTGGCCAATTCGAACGTCAATTTGAATTCCTCGATCACGGATACGACCACAGCCGGTTACGGAATAACTTTTGATACCGCCGGCAACCCCGTGAACTATCGGCTGACAGGCTATTCGGGGAATACGTTCAGCTTGAAGGGATCTTTAACCTTGAGCGAGGCCTCTGTCGGTGGCCCACCAGCGACAGCCACGGCGATCATGGATTCTTCGCTCGCGGTTGGCTCGATCGACACGGTTTATGTCGAGCCAAATGTTGACCTTGCCATGCCTTCCGGCGCTACGGTCGTGCCGGTAAACGTCACATTGGATGGCGTCTCTGCGTCCGGGCAGGCACCGGTTCTCACCATCTATTCCGGAAATTCTGCGCCTTCCTATGTCTATGCCAATGGGAAGGGGGTGCTGAATATTGTGGGCTCGGTAAATTACAGCAACATCCTCGCGGAGAAGCAACTCGGATCCTCGTTCGAGATCGAGAATGGCACGCTGGTATTGACGAGCATTCAGAATTTCGCGAACACCGGCAATCTGATCATTGATTCGGGTGCCGGACTGACCATCAAGAATTACGGGTTTTTGAACAAGCCGAACATCGTTCAGGTAAACGGCACGCTGACCTCGAGCGGCGTGAACCTGACCATCCAGGCTCTTGAGGGAAGCGGGAGCATCTCGCTTGGGAGCAATTACCTCGAGATTCAAAAAACGTCGGGAGATTTCTCAGGTACGATTTCCGGAACCGGTGGCCTGACGATCGACGGAAATCTCGGATTGACCAAGAACAGTGGGTACTCGGGCAACACCACCGTGGGCAGTGGAGCCACATTGTTCTTGAAGAAAGCGGGATCGATAGGGTCGTCGCGGGTAGTCAACAGCGGCGTGCTGGATATTTCAAAGACCACGGCCGGTGCTAGTGTGAAGAGCCTGTCGGGCTCTAGCGCGGTCCAGTTGGGCGGGCAGACCCTTACTCTGACTGACGCCGGTGACAGCTTCACAGGCAACATCCAGGGCAGCGGCGGGCTGACCATCGCGGGCGGCACCGAGACCCTCACGGCCAACAACAGCTACACCGGCCAGACATCGGTCGACACCGGTGCGACGCTGAAGCTGTCCGGCGGTGGCGCGCTGGGGGGCAACGGGTCCGTGACCGACAACGGCGAGTTGAACTTCACCGGCGGTGACACCAGCAGCTTCGGTGGCAAGATCGGCGGAACGGGCACGGTGGTGATCGACGGCAACAGCCGCGCCACGTTGAGCGCGTCCAACGACTACACCGGAGCCACGACCATCAACGGCGGCAGTACCTTGCTGTTGAGCGGTTCCGGCTCGATCGGCTCGTCGGCGGTGCAGGATGACGGCACGCTGGACATCTCGGGCACCAGCGCCGGGGGCAGCGTGGGCAGCATCGCCGGCGCCGGCGGCGTGAACCTGGGCGGGCAGACGCTGACCATCTCGCAGGCCGCCGGCACCCTGGGCGGCGTCATCCAGGGCAGCGGCGGGTTGAGCATTGCCGCAGGCACCGAAACGCTGACCGGCAACAACACCTACACCGGGCTGACCACGATCGACAGCTCGGCGACGCTGGCGCTATCGGGCAGCGGCTCCTTCCAGATGCAGTCCAAGCTGCTGGACAACGGCACGCTGGCCTTCGAGAACGCCAATCGCACGTGGAGCGCGTCGATCAGTGGCAGCGGAGGCGTGAAGGTCGACGGCGGCAGCGCGGCGCTGAGCGCGGCCAACAGCTACACCGGTGCGACCACGATCACCGCGGGCAGCACGCTGGACCTCACGGGCGCCGGGGCGATCGCCGGTTCGTCGGTGGGCGACGATGGCGTGCTGGACATCTCCGGCGCCAGCGGCGCGGGCAGCGTGATGGCGCTGGCCGGCAGCGGCCACGTGAACCTGGGCGCGAACACGCTGAAGGTGTCGCAGGCCGCCGGAGACCTCTCCGGGGGGATCTCCGGCACCGGCGGCCTGGAGATCGGCGGGGGCAAGCAGACGTTGAGCGGGGCCAATGCCTACACCGGTAGCACCACCATCGACAGCAGCGCCACGCTGGCCTTGTCGGGCACGGGCTCGCTGGGCTCGTCGTCGGTGGCCGACGGCGGCACCCTGGACATTTCCGGCACCAGCGCCGGCGCCACCGTGGCCGGCCTGTCCGGCAGCGGCGGCGTGAGCCTGGGCGGGCAGACCCTGAGCCTGGGCAACGGCCGCGGCAACACCCTGGGCGGAGTGATCAGCGGCAGCGGCGGGGTATCGCTGCTTGCCGGTACGCAGGTCCTGACCGGCACCAACACCTACACGGGGACGACCACCATCGACTCCGGCGCCACGCTGGCGCTGTCGGGTACCGGCTCCCTGGGCGCGTCGCCGGTGTCCGACGCCGGCACGCTGGATATCGCCGGCACCACCGCCGGGGCCAGCGTGGGCAGCATCTCCGGCGCGGGCGGAGTGAGCCTGGGCGGGCAGACCCTGACCATCACCCAGGCCGCCGGCACGCTGGCCGGCACCATCGCCGGCAGCGGCGGGCTGACCATCGCCGGCGGTACCGAAACGCTGACGGGCAGCAGCGTGTACACCGGGCCGACCACCATCGACAGCGGGGCGACGCTGGCGCTGTCGGGCACGGGCTCCTTCGCGAACCCGTCGAAGCTGCTGGACAACGGCACGCTGGCCTTCGAGAACGCCGAGCGTACCTGGAGCGCATCGATCACCGGCGGCGGAGGCGTGGCGGTCGATGGCGGCCATGCGAGCCTGGGCGCGGTCAACGCGTACACGGGGGTGACCACGATCGTCTCGGGCAGCACCTTGTTTCTGGTCGCCAGCGGGTCGATCGCGCAGTCCCCGGTAGCCGATGCCGGCACGCTGGACATCGCCGGGACCACCGCGGGCGCCAGCGTGGGCAGCATCGCCGGCGCGGGCGGGGTGAGCCTGGGCGGACAGACCCTGACCATTACCCAGGCCGCCGGCACGCTGGCCGGCACCATCCAGGGTACCGGCGGGCTGACCATCGCCGGCGGCACCGAGACCCTGAGAGGCAACAGCGTGTACACCGGGCTGACCACCATCGACAGCGGGGCGACGCTGGCGTTGTCGGGCACCGGTTCCTTCGCGGACCCCTCGAAGCTGCTGGACAATGGCACGCTGGCCTTCGAGAACGCCAATCGCACCTGGAGCGCCGCGATCACCGGCAGCGGAGGCGTGAAGGTGGACGGCGGGAGCGCCACGCTGACGGCGGCCAACGGCTACACCGGGGCGACCACCATTACCTCGGGCAGCACGCTGCTGCTGACGGGAAGCGGCTCGATCGCGGGTTCGACGGTGGGCGACGATGGCGTGCTGGACATCTCCGGCAGCGCTTCCGGCGTCTCCGTCGGCAGCCTGGCCGGTGCCGGCCAGGTGAGCCTGGGTGGGCGCACCCTGACGGTGACGGCGGGGCGCAGCGACTTCACCGGAACCATCTCCGGCAGCGCCGGCGTGGACATCGCCGGGGGCACGCAGACCCTGAGCGGGATCAACACCTACACCGGCTCCACCACCATCGATCCCGGCGCCACGCTGGCGCTGTCCGGAACGGGTTCGCTGGGCTCGTCGCCGGTGGCCGACCGCGGCACCCTGGACACCTCGGGCACCAGCGCCGGGGCCACGGTGGCCAGCCTGTCCGGCAGCGGCGGGGTCGACCTTGGCGGACAGACTCTGAGCCTGAGCAACGGCGGCGGCAACACCCTGGGCGGGGTGATCGCCGGCGCCGGGGGCGTGAAGCTGCTGGTCGGGACCCAGATCCTGACCGGAGCCAACACCTACGCCGGCGTCACGAACATCGCCGCCGGCGCCACGCTGGCGCTGGCGGGCACCGGCTCGCTGGGCGCGTCCCCGGTGGCCGATGCCGGTACCCTGGACATCTCCGGCACCAGCGCGGGGGCCAGCGTGGGTAGCATCGCCGGTGCGGGCGGGGTGACCCTCGGGGCGCAGACCCTGAGGGTCACGCAGGCCAGCGGCACCTTCGCGGGCACGATCCAGGGCACGGGCGGGCTGAATATCGCCGGCGGCACCGAGATCCTGGATGCCGCCGCCACCTACACCGGCACCACCAGCATCGGCCGGAGCGCGACGCTGACCCTGGCCTCCGCCGGTTCGCTGGCGGCCACGCCGGTCGTCGCGGATGGCGCGCTGGACGTGTCGGGCTCGGCCGTCCCGCTGGACATCCCGACGCTGTCGGGCAGCGGAGCGGTGAACCTGGGCGGCAACGAACTGGTGCTGAGCCAAGCCTCCGGTGTGTTCTCCGGGCAGATCGCCGGCCATGCCGGCCTGCGCTTGCTCGCGGGCCAGGAAACCCTGGGCGGAACCGACACCTATATCGGGGATACGCAGGTGCAGGGAGGCACGCTGGCGCTGGGCAACCAGGCCATGCTGGCGTCGCGCCTGCTGGTGCAGTCCGCCGGCAGCGTGCGCACGCAAGGCAATGCGCGGGTGGCGCAGGACCTGGACAACTCGGGCGGGCTGACCCTGGCCCAGGATTCCGCCGTGTCACCGGCGCTCAGCGTGGCGGGCAACTACACCCAGGCCTCGACCGCCACCCTGACCGTGGGAATCGCACCGGCCAGCAATGCAAGACTGGATGTGCTGGGAAGCCAGTTGAACCTGGACGGCCACCTGGTCATCGCGGCGGCACCCGGCAAGTACCTGAGGCGCAGCTACCTGCTGGTGGACGCGCCGGCCTCGACGACCCTGAACGGCAGGTTCACCGACTGGCAGGTGCAGGGTCTGTCGGCCACCGACTACGAGTTCTCGCTGCAGTACGTGAGCGATCCCCAGGTAATCTTCTCGCTGGTGGCGCTGCATGCCTTCTCCGGGGGTTCGCAGACGCCCAACGAGAACAACCTGGGCACCGCGCTGGACAGCCTGGTGCCCACGGCCGGCCCGGGATTGCTGGCTCGCCTGCAGGCCCTGTTCGGGCAGGACTCGGTAGCGCGGGCTCTGGAAACCATGGACGGCGAGGTGTATTCGGAAACCCCGGGCTGGCTGCTGCAGGGGACCGGCCGGGAATGGTCGCGTCTGTTCGACCGACTGGGAATGGGCCAGGGCGGGGACGCGCCGGATCCGCGGCAGCACAGCTTCGCCTTCATCACCGGCTCGCGCGGCCAGTTGCTGGGGGACGGCAACGCCCTCGGCCTGGACGAGAGCTCCAGCGGCCTGACCATCGGCCACCAGCGCAGGGTGGGTGCGTGGATGCTCGGCGCGGCCGCCGGAACCCTCGAGTTGGGGGCCACGCGCCACGTGATCGGCGACGGCGCGACCACGCAGTTGTACCGCGGCGGCCTGTTTGCCGGGCGCGATCTGGGCAGGCTGCGCGCGGGCAGTGTGCTGGGCTATTCGGGAGGACGCGTGCACTACGGCAGTTCCGATCGCGACGCGCGCATCTGGACCTGGCAGTCGCGCCTGGATCGCCCCTTCGCCCTGCGCTGCGGCGACGTGCTGACCCCGATCGCGGGACTGGACCTGCAGCACCTGCGCCTGTCGGCGGCCCGCGAAGCCGATCCCGTGCTGGGCCTGGTGGTGCCGCGCCAGTCGGCCTATACGCTGAGCATGCTGAGTGCCCTGCGGATCACTCGCCCCGTGTCCTGGCGCGATTCGATGGGCACGCTGAGTGCTTCGCTGGGCGTGCGCCACTGGTTCCGGCGTCCGCCCAGCCAACTGCGCTTCGGGTTCACCGGGATCGGCGGCCTGCAGTTCTCCAGTTCCGGGGTGGCATCCTCGCGCAACGTGCTCGAGGCCACGCTGGGAGCGCAGGCGAAGTTGCGCAGGAACCTCGAGGCGCAGGTCTCCTGGCAGGCCGGCATCGGCCACAGCCTGCGCGAGAACCAGTTGCAGGCTCGCCTGTCCTGGAGCTTCTGATCCGGTTCGGCGATCCGGCGGCGCTGGCGGGCCAGGTCGATCAGGGCTTCGCCGCACGCGCTGCGGCGTCACTCTCCCTTAGCAGTTTCACGAACGCCTGCAGACCGGCTGGAACATGCCGGTTGCCGGGGAAGTACAGGAACAGGCCGGGGATGGTTGGACACCAGGCATCCAGCACCACGACAAGGCGCCTTCGAGCCAGCGCCTCGCGCGCGTACGACTCCGGCACGTACGCGATGCCGAGCCCGTCGAGCGCGGCCTCCACCATCAAGCTGCTGTTGTCGAGCGTGAGCGCGCCGGGCGGGTCGATCGCGTACGCCTGGCCGTGACGTACGAATTCCCAGCGATAGCGCCTCCCGCTCGGCAGACGCTGGCGGATGCACTGATGGGCATGCAGCTCCTCCGGAACGGCGGGCCTGCCATGCCTGCGCAGATAGCGCGGCGATGCCACCGTCAGAAAGCGCAGGTCGTCACTGACGCGCACCGCGATCATGTCCTTCGGCACGGCTTCGCCCAGCCGGACACCTGCATCGAAACCTTCCGCGACGACGTCGACGAGACGTCCGTCTGCGACCAGGTCCAGTTCCATGTCCGGATACATCGCGACATAGCGCGGCACCACCGTTCGCAGCAGATGACGGATCGCACCTTCGCTGCCGTTGATGCGAAGCGTGCCGCGCAACGCCATGTCGTCGCGGGTGACTTCATCGAGCGCTTGATCGAGATCGCTCAGCAGCGGACCGAGGCGTGTGAGCAAACGCTCGCCGGCCTGGGTCGGCGACACGCTGCGCGTCGTGCGATGCAGTAGCCGCACGCCAAGATCGTTCTCCAGTGCGCGCATCGCGTGGCTCAGCGCCGAGCGCGACACGCCCATTTCTCCCGCGGCGCGGGCGAAGCTGCGCCTCGCGGCGACCAACTGGAAAGCCTTCAGATCGGCCAGCGTGGGTGGGCTCATTGATGAAATTCCTTCAACGCGTCATGCTGATTGACGGTGATTCTCGCATCGATGCCCGGGTCTTAGCATGGACGGAAGATCCATGGAAAGGAACAGGCAATGACCAAGAACTGGCTGATCACCGGCGCGTCGAGCGGACTCGGGCGCGGATTGAGCGAGCGCTTGCTGAGGCGCGGCGACGCGGTGGTGGCGACCCTGCGCAAACCGGGGACGCTCGATGACCTGAAGCGTCGGCACGGCGAGCGTCTGAGAATCGTTTCCTGCGACGTGAGCGATTCCCGTGCGATCCGAGCCGCTGTCGCGGAGGCCTTCGCTGCCCTCGAGCGGATCGACGTCGTGGTCAGCAACGCCGGTTACGGCTTGTTCGGCGCGGCGGAGGAGTTGAGCGATACCCAGATCGAACGCCAGATCGCCACCAACCTGGCCGGATCGATGCATCTGATTCGCGCGGCCATCGCGCGTCTGCGGGAACAGGGCGGTGGACGCATCGTGCAGGTTTCGTCCGAGGGGGGGCAGATCGCCTATCCGGGCTTCAGTGCCTATCACGCGACCAAGTGGGGCATCGAGGGCTTCGTCGAGGCCGTCGCGCAAGAGGTTGCGTCGTTCGGCATCGACTTCGTGATCGTGGAGCCCGGGCCGACGCGTACCAACTTCGGGCTTGGGCTGGATCGGGCGGCGCCGCTGGATGTCTATGACGAAACACCGGTGCGTCAACTACGGCGCACGATCGATGCCGGCTACTTCGAATTCGCCGATGCGGGCAAGACGGTCGACGCGATGCTCGCCGTGATCGACGCCCCGTCTGCGCCGTTCCGGGTGGTGCTTGGAAGGTCCGCCTACGCGTCGATCCGAACGGCGTTGACCCAACGTCTCGCCGTGCTGGAGCCGCAGCAGGCGGTCGCGCTATCCGTGATGAACGCCCCATGACGACCGCGCGGCGGCGGAGCAGGCGGGTTCAGTCGCGCCGCGCCGCCGCCCGCTCGAAGTGGCGCATCGTGTAGTCGTAGGCGCTGTCGATCAGGCGCCGGTAGTCCTTCCAGTTGAGCAGGCCCGTGGAATGGTGCGGAGGCGTCAGCAGGTGGGTCGCGAGGCCGCGGCGCAGCTTGCTGCTGGCGTCGTCGTGCACCATCGCCGAACGCGCCAGGATGGCGAACAGGCTGGGCCACTGGCGGCCGTGCATCCACTGCCAGGTCAGGCGCGGCAGCGTGGGCAGCGCCGCGTCCTCGAAACTCGCCGGCAGCGCGTCCTCGCCACCGATGTCGACGGCGATGATGTCGTGGATGCCGGCGTCGTGCATCACGTCGGTGGGAAGGTTGTTCAGCACCGCGCCGTCCACGTGCACCATGCCGCGATCGAGCAGCGGAGGCAGGATGCCGGGGATGGCGGCGCCGGCGCGCAGCCATTTCCACAGCATGCCCCGGGTGTGCACCGCCACGCGCCCGGCGGTGAGGTTAGCCGAGGTGCAGAAAAAGGGCAGCGGCAGGTCCTCGATGCGCCGCGACTCGAAGGCCGCGCGCAGCAGGCGCGTGGCGCGCTTGCCGCGGGTCAGCGCGATCAGCGGCAGGGTGAGATCGCGCAGCGGATGCCCGGCGACGACGGCCTGATGCATGCGCTCGAGCAACTGCTGGTCGTCCCACTCGCAGGCCACCCCCGCGGCCACGATGGCGCCGATGCTGGTGCCTCCGAGCGCGTCGATGGGAATGCCGAGTTCGCGCAGCGCGCGCACCACGCCCAGGTGCCCGAAACCGCGCGCTCCGCCTCCGGAGAGCACCAGTCCGGTGGCGCGGCGCCCGAGCAGCCGCCCGACGCGCCTCCAGTCGGCGCGTCCGCGCAGGTGATGCCAGGCGATCGGGGCCTCGAAACGCTCCAGCCAGGCGGCCGTGGCGCGTGCCGGCGCCGGCGCGTCGTCGGCCAGCAGCAACAGGTGGCGGGCGCGGTGCAAGGCATCGACGCCGGTGCGGCACACCTCGTCGGGCCATTCCCGGGGCGCCTCGTCGGCGCGTGCGAGCAGCAGGAACTGATCGGCCTGGCGGATGCAGCGCTCGCGCCATGCGTCGTCGCCGTCGGGCAGGTAGACGACGAATCGGTGCTCGCGCTCGCGCTGGTCGTGCCATTGGGTATCGCGCCCGCGTCCCAGCGCGGCATCCACCAGCAGCGCCGGCCCCAGCGGCGACAGCGCCTCGAGCAAGTCGTGCGCGGCCGCGCGCAGCGGCAACCCGGGATGCGCCGGCAGCAGCGCGAAGGTGCGCGGCGGGTTCAGGTTGCGCGCGTCCTCGCGCCATTGCACGCGTCCCAGCAGGTCGGCCAGCAGGCGCGCCAGCACCTCCGGATGCGCGGCCATCAGGCTCAGCAGACGCTCGGTGTCGCGCAGGCGCAGCAGCGTGCAGTCGCGCAGCGCACGCACGGTGGCGGTTCGCGGATGGCGCGCCAGCACCCCGAGCTCGCCCACCGTCTGGCCGGGCACGATGCAACCCAGCAGGCGCTCCTCGTCGCTGGCATGGCCGGGAGCGAAGGCGCCCAGGCTCCCGGAACACAGCATGTACAGGGCGTCGGAAGGGTCGCCCCGGTGACACAGGGTCTGCCCGCCGGCCAGCGTCACGGGTTCCAGGCTGGGCAACAGAGCGGCCAGCACCTGCGACGGCAGGTCGCCGAGCAGGGTGCTGCGCGCGACCAGCTGCAGCAGTTGCTGCTGCGCCGGCAGCGCTTGCGTGGCCGCGACGTCCATCAGCCTCCCGGGATTCGATGCCGATGACCCAAGCGTAGTCGACCCACGCGGCCACTGGCGTACCCGCGAAGCAACAACGGGCGGGCTCGCGGGCGCGCCCGCGCCTGCCGGGGCTCGGTGCGAGCCTCAGCCGGCCGCGGGCGTCGGCGTGGTCGGCTGCGCGGCGCCGTGCCCGAGGTAGCTGGCCTGCACTTCGGGCGAGGCCAGCAGTTCGGCGGCCGAACCCTGCAGACGGATGTGGCCCGTCTCCAGCACGTAGGCGCGATCGGCCAGCTTGAGCGCCATGCGCGCGTTCTGCTCGACCAGCAGCACGGTCATGCCCTGCTGGCGGATCTGGTGCAGGGAGCGGAAGATGTCGCGCACGATGATCGGCGCCAGGCCCAGGCTGGGCTCGTCGAGCAGCAGCAGTTTCGGGTGGGCCATCAGGGCGCGGCCGATGACCAGCATCTGCTGCTCGCCGCCGGACAGCGTGCCGGCCAGCTGCTCGCGGCGCTCCAGCAGACGCGGGAACATCTCCCAGACCTGCTCGAGGGTCTTGCCGGCCTCGGCGGCCGGGCGCGTGTAGGCGCCCAGACGCAGGTTCTCCAGCACGCTGAGGGTGGGGAACACGCGGCGCCCCTCGGGTACCTGGGATACGCCCAGGCGCACGATGGCGTCGGCGCCGGTGCGCTGGATGGGCGTGCCGCGCAGCAGGATCTGGCCGGCATGCGGGCGCAGCAGTCCGCTGATGCTGCGCATCAGCGTGGTCTTGCCGGCGCCGTTGGCGCCCAGCAGCGCGACGATCTCGCCCTCGGCCACGTCCAGGCTGATGCCCTTGAGCGCCTGGATATGCCCGTAGCGCACGTCGAGGTCGCGGATTTCCAGCAGATTCATGCGGCCTCCCCGGCGGGCGCCAGCGGCGCGTCGTTGTCGTCGTCCTTGCCCAGGTAGGCCTCGATCACGTCCGGATGGTTGCGGATGTGCTCGGGCGTGCCCTCGGCGATCTTGCGCCCGAAGTTGATGCACACGATGTGGTCGGTGACGTTCATCACCACGTTCATGTCGTGCTCGACCAGCAGCACGCTGATGCCCTGGTCGCGCACCTGGAGGATGGTCTTGTTGAGCTCGGCCGATTCCTGGTCGTTCAGTCCGGCGGCCGGCTCGTCGAGGATCAGCAGGCGCGGCCTGGCGATCAGCGCCCGGGCCAGCTCCACGCGACGCTGCACGCCGTAGGGCAGGGAGGCCACATCCTCCTGGGCCAGCTTGTCCAGGCGCAGGCGCTCCAGCAAGGCCATGACCTGCTCGCGCAGTTCGCGTTCCTCGCGGCGCTGCGCCGGCGTCGCCAGCAGTCCCTGCCACCAGGCCTGGCGGGTGCGCAGGTGCAGGCCCGCCAGCACGTTGTTGAGCACGCTCTGGCCCTGGAACAGCCGGATGGTCTGGAAGGTGCGGAAAATGCCGGCGCGGGCGATGCGGTGAGGCGCCCAACCGGTGATGTCGCGCCCGTCGAAGGACACCCGCCCCTCGGTGGGCCTGTACACCCCGGTGATCAGGTTGAAGGCCGTGGTCTTGCCGGCGCCGTTGGGGCCGATCAGGCCCACCACCTGCGCGGCGCCGACGGCGAAGCTCAACGCGTCCACCGCCTTGAGACCGCCGAAGCGGATCCCCACGCCGTCCAGGCGCAGCAGCTCGGTCTGCGGGACCGCGCTCATCGCACGCTCTCCTTGCGCGCGATGCGCGGCCAGATGCCCTGCGGGCGCAGCACCATCACCAGCACCATGGCGATGCCGAACACGAAGTAGCGGTAACGCTCGAAACTCTGGAAGGCCTGCGGCACGACGAACATGAGCACGGTGCCCAGCAGCACGCCGGGAATCGAGCCCTGGCCGCCCACCAGCACGATGGCGAACAGCGTGACCGACTCGGTGAATTTGAAGGACCCCGGGCTGACCGAGGCGGTCAGCGTGGCGTACAGCGTGCCCGCGAAGCCGGCCAGCGCGGCGCCCAGCGCGAAGGCCAGTACGCGGTACTTGCGCGTGTCCACTCCCATGGTGGTGGCGGCGAGCTGGTCGTGCTTGATGTAGTACAAGGTGCGTCCGAGGTGCGAGCGATCCAGGTTGCGCATCAGCAGCATGACCACCGCGAAGGCCACCCAGCCGAGCCAGAACTGGGCATTCTGGCTGCTGGCCTGAAGCCCGAACAGCGAGGGCACGCCGATGGCGAACACCCCGTCGGCGCCGCCGGTCAGGTGTCCCAGGTTGTTGTCCAGCGCGAGGATGAAAATGGCGTTGAAGCCGATGGTGGCCACCAGCAGGTAGTCGCCGCGCAGCTTCACGATCGGTGCCGCCAGCAGCGAGCCCACCAGCGCCGCGGCCAGCACCGCCAGCGGCCAGGTGGCCAGGATGGGCCAGCCGTACACCGTGTTGAGAATGGCCGTGACGTAGGCGCCGACGCCGAAGTACACGGCATGTCCCATGTCGAACATGCCGGCGCGGCCCAGCACCACGTCCTGGCTGAGCGCGACGATGGCGTACACCGCGAACAGCGCGGCGATGAACACCCAGGTCTGATTCAGCATCAGCGGAATGCCCAGGCCGGCCAGCCACAGCACGGCGCCCACCCAGGGGCGGTTGACCCAGTCGAACAAGGCTTTCATCAGACTTTCTCCGCCACGCGTTCGCCCAGCAGCCCGGTGGGGCGCAGCAGCAGGATGCCGATGAGCAGCGCGAAGGTGATGGCTTCCTGCCAGGAGCTGGACACGAATCCCGCCGCGAAGGCGTTGAACAGGCCCAGCAGCACGCCGCCCAGCATGGCGCCGGGGATGTTTCCGATGCCGCCCAGGATGGCGGCGATGAAGGCGTTGAGCCCGTACGACCAACCCATGGTGAAGTACACCTGCCGGTAATACAAACCGATGAACAGCCCGCCGACGGCGCCGATGGCCGGGCCCAGCACGAACACGCTGGCGATCACCCGGTTGACGTTGATGCCCATCAGGCGCGCCGCGTCCTGGTCGCTTGCGGCCGCGCGCATCGCGGTGCCGTAGCGGGTGTGGTGCACGAACCAGTACAGCAGGGCCATCAGCACCGCGCTGCCGGCGATGATCAGCAGTTGCACGAGGTCGATGCGCGCGCCGGCCAGGTTCCACGAATGGGCCGGCAGCAGGTTGCTGGGGAACACGCGCAGTTGCGGCCCCCAGATGAGCATGATGCCGTTCTCGATGAACAGCGAGGCGCCCAGCGCCGACACCACCGCGCTCAGGCGGTCGGCGCGGCGCAGCGGCCGGTAGGCGGTGAATTCGAGCAGCATTCCGGCGGCGCCCACGACGATGGCGGCCAGGATGAAGGCGGCGCCCAGCAGCAGCAGGTGCGACTGCCCGCTTCCCGAGCCGGCGCTCAGCGCCACCAGCCCGATGTAGGCGCCGAACACGCACAGGTCCCCGTGCGCGAAGTTGATCAGGCGCAGCACCCCGTACACCATGGTGTAGCCCAGGGCGATGAGCGCATAGATGCCGCCGACGGTCAGCCCGTTGACGAGCTGCTGCAGCACGGTGCTCAGCATGGATGGTTCCCCCCTCGGGGCACGCGGCCGCGGCCGCGCCCCCCGGCGGTGTTTCTTGTTTTACTTGGCGGCCGCGGCCGGGTAGGTGATCTTGTAGGCGCCGCCGGAGGCGACCTCGAAGGCCACGTACGGGCTGCCGGTGCGCTCGCCCACGGCGTTCCAGGAGAAGGTGCCGGTCAGGCCCTGGAAGTCGTGCAGTTCATGCAGCGCGGGAATCAGCTTGGCGGGTTCGACGCTCTTGATCTTCTCGGCGGTGTACAGGATCGCGCGCAGGCCGTCGGCGTTGGTCAGGGTGAAGATGCTGGGCGGCTGGTGGCCGTAGGCGGCCTGGAACTGGCTCAGGAATTCCTTGGCCACCGGGTAGGGCAGGTCCTGCGGCGCGGGCACGTTGATGATGGTGGCGCCCTCGGCGGCGGAGCCGGCGATCTTGGCGAAGGCCACGTTCTGGTTGGCGTCGCCGCCGACGAACTTGGCCTTCATGCCCAGCTGGGCCATCTGCGCCTTGATCAGGCCGCCGTCGGTGTAGTAGCCGGAGAAGTACACCACCTGCGGGTTCAGGGCCTTCAGCTTGGTCAGCACCGGGGTGTAGTTCTGCGATCCGGCGGTGATGAAGGCCTTGTCGACGATGTCGATGCCGTCCTTCTTGGCGTCGGCCACCACGGCGTCGGCCAGGCCGGTGGAGAAGCTGGAGTGGTCGGTGACCACGGCCACGCGCTTGTAGCCCATGGCCTTGAAGTAGCCGGCGGTGAACACCGCCTCGGCGCTGTTGGGCGGCGCGTTGCGGAAGAAGGTCTTGAAGCCGTGGGCGGTCAGCTCGTCGCTGGTGCCGTCGGAGGTCTGGATCACGTTGGCGCGCGCGTAGGTGGGCTGCGCGGCCAGCGCGGCGCCGCTGGTGTAGCTGCCGATGACGGCCAGCACGCCGTCGTTGACCAGTTGGCGCGCGCAGATGGCGGCCGGGGCGGCCGCGCCCTGGTCGTCGCACACCTTGACCTCGAGCTTGTGGCCGAGCAGTCCGCCCTTGGCGTTCTGCTGCTTGACCAGCAGTTTCACGGCGTCGGCGATGCCCTGGCCCTCGTTGGCGTACTGACCGGTGATCGGCGCCTGCACGCCGATGGTGATCGGGGTCGCGGCCTGCGCGGCGCCGGCGCCGAGCCCGAAGGCCCCGGCGACGAGACCGTAGACGAGCTTTCTGGAGAACTTCTGGTTCATGGTCTGGCTACTCGATGTGGGTTGTGAAAGCGGACCGGGCGTGGTCGGGCAATTTGCACGAATGCCGCGCTCGGCGGCCTTCGCCGCGTCAGGCGTTGCGCCGCCCGGCATGCGGCGAAGCCCGCAGAATAGGAGGTGCCACCCTTTGGCGCATCAGGGTTATACCTCAATCGACGGAAAAATCGCACACGGGTTGCACCCTCGTCTTTACTTTGGGATGCAAAGGTGCAACTATGCGCGCCATGCCGCCTTGCGGAAAGCATAACCGGATTGCATTCATGGGTGTCACGACTATCGGGGTGAAGATCGACGAGCAGGTGCGCCTGCGCATCAAGGCCGCGGCCGAGGCGCATGGGCGCAGCCCGCATTACGTGGTCAAGCAGATGATCCTGCAGGGCCTGGAGCGCCTGGAGCGCGGCGAGGGATTGACCCTCGGCGACGACAGCGCCGAGCCGGGCGCGCTGGAGACGACCGAGGCGCCGCAGGAGCCGGCGCCCGTGCCTTTCCTGGAGCTGGCGCAGGAGGTGCAACCCCAGACCGTGCTGCGCGCCGCGATCACCGCCGCCTACCGGCGGCCGGAGACCGAATGCGTGCCCGCGCTGGTGGCGCAGGCCCAGCTCGCGCCCGAGGTGTCGGCGGCGGTGCAGGACACCGCGCGCCGGCTCGCGCTCAAGCTGCGCTCCAAGCGCACCCGCGGAGTGGTCGAGACCCTGCTGCAGGAGTACGCGCTGTCCAGCCAGGAGGGCATCGCGCTGATGTGCCTGGCCGAGGCGCTGCTGCGCATTCCCGACACTCCCACGCGGGATGCGCTGATTCGCGACAAGGTGGGCGCCGGCGACTGGCAGAGCCACCTCGGCGGCGGACGTTCGCTGTTCGTCAACGCCGCCACCTGGGGCCTGTTGCTCACCGGGCGCCTGGTGGTCACCAGCAGCGAGGACAAGCTGTCGTCGCTGCTCACGCGCCTGGTGGCGCGCGGCGGCGAACCGGTGGTGCGCGGCGGCGTGAACATGGCCATGCGCCTGATGGGCGAGCAGTTCGTGCTGGGCCAGACCATCGCCGACGCGCTGGCCAACGCGCGCAAGCGTGAAGTGCGCGGTTTCCGGCATTCCTACGACATGCTGGGCGAGGCGGCGCTGACGGCGCGCGACGCCGAGCGCTACCTGCGCGACTACGAACAGGCCATCCACGCCATCGGCAAGTCGGCGCAACGCCGAGGCATCTACGAGGGGCCCGGCATTTCCATCAAGCTGTCGGCGCTGCACCCGCGCTACAGCCGCGCGCAGCGCCAGCGCGTGATGGACGAACTGCTGCCGCGCCTGACCCACCTGGCGCGCCTGGCGCGCCAGTACGACATCGGCCTGAACATCGACGCCGAGGAGGCCGACCGCCTGGAGCTGTCGCTGGATCTGCTGGAAAGCCTGTGCTTCGATCCGGCTCTGCAGGGCTGGAACGGCATCGGGTTCGTCGTGCAGGCCTACCAGAAGCGCGCGCCCTTCGTGCTGGACTTCCTCATCGACCTGGCGCAGCGTTCGCGCCGGCGCCTGATGGTGCGCCTGGTCAAGGGCGCCTACTGGGACAGCGAGATCAAGCGCGCCCAGCTCGACGGGCTGGAAGGCTTCCCCGTGTTCACGCGCAAGGTGCACACCGACGTGTCCTACCTGGCCTGCGCGCGCAAGCTGCTCGACGCCCCGCAGGCGGTGTTCCCCCAGTTCGCGACCCACAACGCGCACACGGTGGCGGCCATCCACGCGATGGCGGGCAACAATTTCTACGTCGGCCAGTACGAATTCCAGTGCCTGCACGGCATGGGCGAGCCGCTGTACGAGGAGGTGGTGTCCGCCGAGGGCCTGAACCGGCCGTGCCGCATCTACGCGCCGGTGGGCACCCACGAGACCCTCTTGGCCTACCTGGTCCGGCGCCTGCTCGAGAACGGCGCCAACACGTCCTTCGTGCACAAGATCAACGATCCGAAGGCGGACCTGGACGAGATCGTCGCCGATCCGGTGCAACTGGCGCGGCGCATCGTGCCGCTGGGCGCGCCGCACGATCGCATCGCGCTGCCGGTGGACCTGTACGGCGGCCAGCGTGCCAACTCCGCCGGCTTCGACCTCAGCAACGAACAGCGCCTGGGCGCTCTCGCGGCGGCCGGCCTGGCCAGCCTGGAGACGCGCTGGCAGGCGCGGCCGCTGCTGGCGCGCGGGGAGGTGCAGGGAGCGGCCCGGCCGGTGCTCAACCCGGCCGATCTGCGCGACGTGGTGGGTTCGGTGGTGGAGGCCGATCCGGCCCTGTGCGAACGCGCCTTCGAGCTGGCGCTGGCCGAGGCCCCCGTATGGCAGGCCACGCCGGCCCCGGACCGCGCGGCGATCCTGCTGCGCGCGGCGGATCTGTTCGAGCAGCGCATGCCGCGCCTGGCCAGCCTGGTGGTGCGGGAGGCCGGGCGCGCGATGCCGGCGGCCCTCGGCGAGGTACGCGAAGCGGTGGACTTCCTGCGCTACTACTCCACGCAGGCCGTGCAGCACCTGCACGACTCCGAGCATCGCCCGCTGGGGCCGGTGGTGGCCATCAGCCCGTGGAACTTCCCGCTGGCGATTTTCACCGGACAGATCGCGGCCGCGCTGGCCGCGGGCAACGTGGTGCTGGCCAAGCCGGCCGAGCAGACTCCGCTGATCGCGCATGCGGCGGTGGAAATGCTGCTGGAGGCCGGACTGCCGGCGGGCGCGCTGCAACTGCTGCCGGGCGACGGCCGGGTAGGGGCCGCGCTGGTCGGGGACCCGCGCGTGCGCGGCGTGCTGTTCACCGGGTCCACCGAGGTGGCTCGCCTGATCCAGGCCCGGCTCGCCGAGCGCCTGGACGCCCACGGCCTGCCGATTCCGCTGATCGCCGAGACCGGCGGACAGAACGCGATGGTGGTGGATTCCTCCGCGCTGCCCGAACAGGCGGTGAGCGATATCGTGGCATCGGCCTTCGACTCGGCCGGCCAGCGCTGCTCGGCACTGCGCATCCTGCTGGTGCAGGAGGACGTGGCCGAACGACTGCTCGAGATGCTTCGCGGCGCCATGGACGAACTGCAGCTCGGGCGTCCCGACCGGCTGGATACCGACGTCGGCCCGGTGATCAGCGAGGAGGCACGCGAGGCCATCGAGGGTCACGTGCAGGCCATGCGCTCGCGTGGCTACGCGGTCTACGCGCCGGCTCTTCCACCCCAGGCCAGGCACGGGCATTTCGTCGCGCCGACGCTGGTCGAGATCCCGTCCATCGACGTGCTCGGCCGCGAGGTGTTCGGCCCCGTGCTGCACGTGCTGCGCTATCGCAGCGAGGAACTGGAGCAGGCGATCGACGGGGTCAACGCGCTGGGCTACGGCCTGACCTTCGGCATTCACAGCCGCATCGACGAGACCATCGCCAGGGCCGGCTCGCGCATCCGCGCCGGCAACGTCTACGTCAACCGCAACATCATCGGCGCCGTGGTCGGTGTGCAGCCCTTCGGCGGCCATGCCCGCTCGGGCACCGGTCCGAAGGCGGGCGGTCCGCTGTACCTGCGCCGGCTGGTGGCGCCCACCGGCGCGCCCTTCCTGCCCTGCGCCCAGGCGCCCGAGGAACTGCGCCATCTGCTCGACGCGCTGCGCGAGCGGGGCGTCGACATCGGCGCGCTGCAAGGCTACGAGAAGCTGGCCCCGGCGCGGCAGCCGCAGCGCCTGTCGGGCCCGGTGGGGGAGCACAACGACTACCTGCTGTTGCCACGCGGGCAATTGCTGTGCCGCGCCGACAGTCGCGAGGAGTTGTTGCGCCAGGTCGCCGTGGCGCTGGCCACGGGCAATGTCGCGTTGCTGTCGGGGGCCCATGCGGAGGCGGTCGACGCGCTGGTTCCGCCGACGCTGCGTGAGCGCGTGCGCGCGGCCGCCCCGCAGGACCTTCCCGACGCCGCGCTGTACCAGGGCGGCGCCGCCGGGCTGCGCGAACTGCAGGCCGAGCTGACGCGCCACGAGCACGCGGTGGTCAATGTGTACGCGTTGCCCAGCGACGGCATCCAGGCCTCGGACTACCCGCTGGAGCTGCTGCTGCACGAGCAGTCGGTCAGCCTGAACACGGCCGCAGCCGGGGGCAACGCGAGCCTGATGACCATCGGCTGAGGGCCGGCGCGTGGACCGCGACGGCCGGGCGCCGCGGAGTTCAGCGCGGGGCGCCGTCGGCGGCGCCGCGCCAGCAGGCCCGCACGCCGGGAAGCGCCAGCAGGCGCAGCTCGATGCGTTGCAGTGCCGGCAGCGACGCGTGCTCGAAGCGCAGGCCCACGTGGTCCAGCGCGTCCAGGCCTTCGGCGCCCAGCCGGTGTTCGCCGGGCGTGAGCACCAGGCCGGTCAGGCGCGCCGACTCGCCTCGCAAGGCCTCGCAGATCGCCCCGGCGCCCAGCGCATCGTGCTCGGCCAGCAGTTCCAGGTCGGGGGTCTGCTTGCCGCGCGCCTCGGCCGCGCGTTTTTCGGCCGCGTGCGACAGGCGCCGCTCGATGGGCTTGATGCCGGCGAGGATGAGCAGGATGATGCCCGTTGCACCCACCGCCGCGACGTACATGCCGCCGCCCACCGCGAGACCCACGCCGGCTACCGACCACAGGCTGGCGGCGGTGTTCACGCCGCGCAGCACGTCACCGCGCAGCAGGATCACCCCGGCGCCGAGGAAGCCGATGCCGGAGACCACCTGCGCGGCGATGCGCGAAGGGTCGAGCACGACGTCGGGCGCGCGCAGCGCCTCGGAGAATCCGTAGGCCGACACCAGCATCGCCAGCGCCGAGCCCACGCACACCAGCATGTGCGTGCGCAGCCCGGCCATCCAGTTCAGGCGTTCGCGCTCGAGACCGATGAAGCTTCCCAGCAGCGCCGCCACCAGCAGGCGCAGGATCGGATCGTAGCTGTGGTGCATGGCGTCCTCCATGGCAGCGCGAGGGGCTGCGGTTGATTTCCCGGAAAAGCTCTCCATGATGTCATCGACCGAAAGGCCCTATTACCTCAACGAAATCAGGGATTCAGTGGAGCGCATCGCGCCCGGCGCCGGTGCCGTCGCGCGCCCAGCGGGCCACCCCGGCGGCTCGCCCGGGTATGCTTGCGCCATGGAACTGGAACCCGAGGCCGAGCACGGCTGCGAATTGCCCGACCCGCCGGATGCCCAGGCAGACCGCGCCTTCATGCGTCTGGCGCTCGACCAGGCGCAGAATGCCTGGCTGCTCGGCGAGGTGCCGGTGGGCGCCGTGCTGGTGCGCGAGGGCAAGGTGCTGGCCACCGGCTACAACCGCCCGGTGGGCGACTCCGACCCCACGGCGCACGCCGAAATCGTCGCGCTGCGCCAGGCCGCCAGCCTGCTGGGCAACTATCGGCTTCCCGGCTGCACGCTGTACGTCACGCTGGAACCTTGCGCGATGTGCGCGATGGCGCTGCTGCACGCGCGCGTGCAACGGGTGGTGTTCGGCGCCTTCGATCCCAAGACCGGGGCGGGCGGCAGTGTGCTGAACCTGTTCACGGAGTCGCGCCTGAACCACCACGCGCAGTTGCACGGTGGGGTCGAGGCCGCCGCCTGCGGAGCCTTGCTGCAGGAATTCTTCCGCGAACGCCGGCGCCTGAGCGCCCAGGCGCGCACGGGCGACGTGGAGCGGGCGGGGGAGGGGGAGGCGCGGGGAGCGACTAGCGGCGGGATCGAGGTCAAGCACCTGGACGAGCCTGAAGAGGATTTCGATGTCTGAACCGGCCGCGCCGAAGGCGCGCAAGCATTTTCCGCGCGGGGAACTGCGCATCGTCTCTCCGTCCGGCGCGGTGCCGGAGCCCCAGCGCGTGCAGATCGCGGCACGGCACCTGGAGGAACTGGGATTTCGCGTGCGCATCGACCCCGCGGCGCTGCTGCGCGAGCAGCGCTTCGCGGGCAGCGACGCGCGGCGCGTGCAGGCGCTGCACCGGGCGGCGCGCAGCCGTGCCGCGGTGGTCATGGCCACGCGCGGAGGCTATGGGCTCACGCGCGTGCTCGATGCGCTGGATTACCCCTTGCTGCACGAGGCGGTGAGCCGGCGCGGCCAGGTCTGGGTCGGGCACAGCGATTTCACGGCGTTGCAGCTCGCCATGCTGGCGCGCGCCGGCAGCGTCACCTACAGCGGCCCGATGGCCAGCTTCGACTTCGGCGCCGAGCGGGTGGACGAGATCACCCGCGAGAGTTTCCTGGATGTCGTGGATTCACGCCTGGAGGCGGTCGGCTTCGAATGTCCCGACGCGCCGCGCTCCCTCGACGCCGCGGGCGTGCTGTGGGGCGGCAACATGAGCCTGGTATGCAACCTGGTGGGCACGCCGTATCTGCCGCGCTCGCGCGGCGTACTGTTCCTGGAGGACGTGTCCGAGCATCCCTACCGGGTGGAACGCATGTTTTCCCAGCTGCTGGGTGCCGGCGTGCTGCAGCGCCAGCGCGCCGTGCTGCTGGGCGCCTTCACCGACTATCGCCTGAGCGCCCACGACGCGGGCTACGATCTGCCGGCCGTGGTGGCCTGGCTGCGTTCGCGGCTGCGCGAGTACAAGGTGCCGGTGCTGACCGGGCTGCCTTTCGGGCACGTGCGCACCAAGCTGTGCCTGCCGCACGGCGCTCGCTGCCGGCTGGTGCGCGACGGATCGGATGCCTACCTGGTGTTCGGGCACTCGCACGGCGGGCACCATCGCGCCGCGGATCCGCTGGACCACGCGCACGAACACCACGATCCTCATTGAGCCGCGCTCGCCGCGGCTCCTTGCCGCTCAGGCGGTGGCCGTGCCTTCGCCGACGTGCGCCAGCGCGGCCAGATCCTCGGTGGACAGGACGCGGGGGATGTCGAGCAGGATGATGAACCCGGTGTCCATGCGGGCCATGCCCTGGATGAACTCGCGTCGCAGGCCGGTGCCGAAGGCCGGTGCCGGTTCGATCTGCGAGGCGTCCAGGTCCAGCACGGCATTCACCGCGTCGACCAGCACGCCCAGCGCCTGCGCGCCTTCGCCGGTGTTCACCTCGACGATGACGATGCAGGTGCGCGCGCGCAGTTCGGTCGCCGGACGCCCGAAGCGCTGCGCGAGGTCGATCACCGGCACCACGCGGCCGCGCAGGTTGATCACCCCGTGCACGAAACCGGGCATCATCGGAATGGTGGTGGGACGCGCGTATTCGATGATCTCGCGCACGCCGAGGATGTCCACGCCGTAGGACTCGCCCTGCAGTGTGAACGTGAGGTACTGGCCCGGCGCCGCGGGGCCCTGCGCATGCATGGCCTCGAGCGTGATCGCGGTCGAGGAGGAGGCTGGGACGGGAAGGTTCATGGCGAGTGCGGGGGGGATGAACGTGCGTACTTTGCGGATTGTGCCAGCATGGACGCCTCGCGCTTGCGCATCAGGCGGCCTGGGCTCCCGGCAAGGCCCGATGACGCGTGACCTCGGGGGCCGCCGCCAGCAGGGCGGGGACGTCCAGGATCAGCGCCACGCGTCCGTTGCCCAGGATGGTCGAGCCGCCGATGCCCCGCAGGTGGGCGAACAGCGAGCCCAGCGGCTTGATCACGGTCTGGTACTCGCCCAGCAGGCGCTCGACGACCAGGCCCACGCGCTGGCCCGAGGCGGACACCACCACCACGTTGCGGCGCGCGGGCGTGGTGCCCGGGGCGGCTTCGGCGCGCGTGCCCAGGGCGCGATCCAGGTGCAGCAGCGGCAGCACCTCGCCGCGCAGGTTCAGGTAGCCCTGCTGCTGGCTTTGCTCCGGGTACTGCAGGCACTCGACCACGGCGTCCAGCGGCAGCACGTAGTTGCGACCGGCGCTCTCGATCAGGAAACCGTCGATGATGGCCAGGGTGAGCGGCAGGCGCAGGCGCATCGTGGTGCCCTGGCCGGCCTCGCTCTGGATGTCGATGGTGCCGCGGATGGCCTCGATGTTGCGACGCACCACGTCCATGCCGACACCGCGGCCGGACAGGTCGGTGATGGTCTCCGCGGTGGAGAATCCCGGCTCGAAGATCAGCTTCCAGACCTCGGCGTCCGGCATGCCCTGCGCCGCCTCGGCATCGATCAGTCCGCGTTGCACGGCCTTGGCGCAGATGCGTTCGCGGTTCAGGCCGGCGCCGTCGTCCACCACCTCGATGACGATGCTGCCCGCGTCGTGGGCGGCCGACAGGCGCAGGGTGCCCTGCGCGGGCTTGCCGCGGGCCACCCGCACGTCGGGCTTCTCCAGCCCGTGGTCCATGGAGTTGCGCACCAGGTGCATCAGCGGGTCGGTGATGCTTTCGACCAGCGACTTGTCCATCTCGGTGTCGCCGCCCTGGATGGTCAGCGCGATGTCCTTGCCGAGTTCGCGCGCGGTGTCGCGCACCACGCGCTGGAAGCGCGCGAAGGTCTCGCCGATCTCGACCATGCGCAACTTGAGCGCGCGCTCGCGGATTTCCTCCACCAGGCGGGTGACCTCCGCGGCCGCCTCGACCTGCTCGGGTTGCTGCGCCTGCAGCGCGTTGCCGGCGCTGGCGATGACCAGTTCACCCACCAGATCGATCAGCGCGTCGAGCTTGTCGGCGGCCACGCGCAGCATCTGGCCTTCGCGGCTGCGGCGCTCCTTGGCCTGGCGCTGCTTGTCCAGCGCCGCCTGGACGATGGGCTCGTGGGTGGCACCCTCGCGCACCAGGATCTGGCCCAGCGGTTCGCGCTCGCCCTGCGGCTGGTTCTGCGCGCCTTGCTCCTGCTCGCGCAGCGCATGGTCCAGCTCGTGGCGGGTCAGCGTGCCGACCTGCACCAGGATCTCCCCCAGGCGCAGTTCGTCCTCCGGCAGCGAGCGGATGAGTTCGACGTACTCGGCGATGCGGCTGTGCGCGGGCAGGATGCAGATGTCGCTGTCCTCGCGCACGAACTCGAACACGGCCTCGATGTCGGCCTTGCTCGCGTCGCTGCGGAAATTGATCTCGAAGCCCAGGTAGCAGGATTCCGGGTCCAGGTCGGGCAGCGCCGGTAGCGCGTCGTCCAGTGTCGCGAGACCGACGATGTCGCCCAATCCGCGCAGATAGCGGATGAAGGCCAGGGGATCCATGCCGTTTCGCAGGCAATCCCGTCCGAAGCGCAGGGAAATGTGCCAGCTTCCGGTGCTCGCTTCCTGGGGCTGCAGGCGCACCACGTTGTCGTCGGCCGGCGCCGACGTCGCCGCCACCAGCGCGGCGCCGGATGCCGCGGAATCGCGCGCTTGCCCGGCGGACGCAGGCGCCGGCGCCTGCGGCAGGCCCGCGGGGGACTGCAGGCTTTGCAGTCGTGCCACCAGAGCCTGTTCGTTGGGGCCGGGCTGCAGGCCGTCGCCACCTTCGGCCACGGCCTCGATCAGGCCCGCCAGATGGTCGCGCGCGTCGAGCAGGGTGCCGACCACCGCGTCGTCCGCCGCCACCGCGCCGGCGCGCATCTGGTCCAGCAGACTTTCCATGTGATGGGTGAATCGCACCACGCCGTCCAGGCCGAACAGTCCGGCCGAACCCTTGATGGTGTGCGCGGCCCGGAACAGTTCGTTGACCACGTCGGCGTCGGCGCCGCCCTCGAGTTGAAGCAGGCTGTGCTCCATGCCGGACAGCAGGTCGCGCGCCTCGGTGATGAAGGCCTGCAGCGCCTGCAGCATCTGCTGCTCGAAACTCATGATCTGGCTCCCGCCGTCTCGACCACCGGGTCGCCGAAGAATCCCAGTAACTGGCACAGTTCCAGGGTCTCCAGCACGCCGGGACTGTGCGCCACCAGGCTCAGCGCCCGGCCCTGGGCCGCGGCTGCCCGCTTGGTGGACATCAGCAATTGCACGCCCGAGGTATCGATTTCGTCGACACCGGAAAGGTCCAGTTCCAGGCGCTGGTGCGTGTCCAGCAGATCCAGCAATTGCCGGTGCAGCTCCGCGGCCGCGTAGATGTCCATGGAGCCGCGCAGCTCCACGCGTCCCGGCGCGACGTCGTCGCGCGTCAGTACTTCCATGGTGGCGAGGCTCCAGGCGTTCGGGGGGGCTTCAGGCGGGCATCAGCTTGGCCACCGCGGCCAGCATCTGCGCCGGTTGGAAAGGCTTGACCACCCAGGCGCGCGCACCGGCGGCCTGGCCCTCGGCCTTCTTCTCGGCCTGGCTCTCGGTGGTCAGCATGATGATCGGGGTGAACTTGTAGTCGGGCTTGTTCTTGACCTGACGCACCAGTTCGATGCCGTCCATGTTCGGCATGTTCACGTCGCTGATGATCAGGTGCACCTTGCGCCCGTCCAGCTTGGACAGGGCATCGACGCCGTCGCAGGCTTCGATGACCTCGTAGCCGGCACTGGAAAGGGCGATGTTCACCACCTGCCGCAGGGAGGCGGAATCATCGACGATGAGAATGGTCTTGGACATATCGACAGGCTAACGCGGAGATATTGCGAACGCAACGGTTTAGAAAAACGTGATGTCGTCGTCGCCGCCGGATTGTGCATCGTTCTGCGCTCCCTCGTGCGCGAGACGCTGTTCCTGTGTCGTGTAGCCCACGGCCAGGCGCGCCAGCATGGCCTCGCCGTCGGGGGTCGTCGTCGAGGAGGCGAATTCCTCCGACAGGTCCTGCAGCGCGCGCGCCGCATGGTCCAGGATCTGGCTCACGCGATCACCGAATTGCAACGCCACCATGACGCGGGAGACTTCCTGCTGGGCCTGCTCCCCCTCGGCGCGCAAGGTGGCCGCGGCGCGCCCCTGCTCGGCGGCGAGTTCGTGCAAGCGCCCGAGCACGCCCTGGACGGCCTGGTCGGTATCGGCGAAGGTCTGTTTTTCTTCTTCGGTCGAACGCAGCGCGGCCTGCGCCATCGCGCGCATCTCGTTGCCGATGGCCGTGACCCGCTCGGCCATGTCCTGACTGGTCAGGCGCGTCTGCGCGGACAGCTTGCGCACTTCCTCGGCGACGATGGAAAAGCCGCGGCCGTGTTCGCCGGCGCGCGCCGCCTCGATGGTGGCGTTGAGCGCCAGCAGGTCGGTCTTGGCGGCCAGCGCGGCCACTCGCTCGACCAGGCCGTGCAGGGCGCTGGCATGGGTGGTCACGCCCTGCGCCTGGCGCGCCGCCTCGTCACGGCGCTGCAGGGCCACGCGCAGGTTCTCCACCACGTCGCCGAGTTTCTCGCGGCTTTGCGCGAAGGCCTCGGTCACGCCGGAGCCGGCTTGCGCAGAGGCGGCCGCGTCGGAGGCGCGCATCGATTTCTCGAAACTGGCATGCAGCTGCGCGAAGCGTTGGCTGAGGTCCAGCACGGCGGTGTCCATCTGCGCGCGTGCGCCCTGGACGTGCTGCGACAGCAGTTCGAGCGCGCGCGCCGTGGGGGAGCTGGCGGACACCGCCGCGCCGGCGGCGGTCGGGACGGAGGTGGCGGCATCTTGCATGGCGATTTCTCGGTAGACGCGGGGCGCCGGGCTACAGGCCCAGCTGGGACAACAAGTCGTCGACGTCGTCCTGTTCGAGGCGGCCGGCACCGAACGTGTCGGATCGGGCCTCGGAAGGCAACACGGCGTGCGCTTCGGTCACGGGCTGCGCCTTCTGGGCGGGCATCGGGCCCAATTGGGCCAAGGCGTCCTGGAGGCGCGATTCCACGACCTGCAGCAGCGCGATGGTCTTCTTCAGGCGCTGGCCGGCCAGATCCTGGCCCTGCTGGGTGGTCAGGATGGTCTGCAGATGCCCGTCCAGGCGCTCCAGGCGCTGGTCGATGAAGTCGCCGTTGGTGGCGCGGATGGCCTGCAACTCGGACTGCGCGGCTTCCACCGCCTCCAGGGTGCGCATGGCCTGCTGCTCGCTCAGGCGCAGCACTTCCTGCAGCGGGTGGCTGGCGCCGGGCAGGTCGCTGGAGGCGTGCAGGATGCGTTGCACGCCCTGCGTGAGCAGCGCGTCGGCCTCGCGCAGGTTGTGCAGCGCCTGGCCCGGGGCCTGGGGGTCGAGCGCCCCTTCGGAGCGGCCGTGCGCGGCGCTCATGCTGCGCCCCCGCCCTGCAGGCGATGCAGGATGCCGTCGATCTTGGCCTTCAGCGCATCGGCGGGGAAGGGCTTGACGATGTAGCCGTTGACCCCCGCCTGCGCGGCCGCCAGGATGTTCTCCTTCTTCGC
>JAJZUV010000042.1 GCA_021848345.1 Pseudomonadota bacterium
GATGTTCTCCTTGTTCAGGTCATTGATGGCCATGCGCACACCATTGGTGTTGTCCTGGCCGAAGCTGGCCTGCGGACCCGAGATCGGGGCCGCGGAGCCGATGGTGACCGTGACCTCGCCGGCGGCGAATGCGCTTCCATAGATGCCGGCCAGGGCCAGGCCCACGGACAGGGCGATAACTGTGTGCTTGCGTTTCATGTGAACGAACCTCCCGGTTATAGGATTTTGTGGGCGCGATTGTGAGCGCCACAATTCTGTCGGGAACACCCAACGCCGGCCACTATACACAGGACGCCGGCCCCCAGTAAACGGGAACTCCACCGAGAGTTGTTTGCCGGTCACCACGGCGCCCGCAAACGCGGGGGTGACGCCCGGCGCGCCTTGCGGCATGCCCCGTCCGCGGGATTTCCCGCCCCGTTTCGGGGCTGCCGCACCATGGCGGCGCCGGCACGCGCGCGACGCTCGCGCGGCGTGCGGCGCGGCCGTTCAGCGGCGCACGGTCATCACCTTGACCGGAACCTTCGCTCCGTCCCGATATACCGAGATGGTGATCTGAGGGTCGGCCACCTCGCCGTTGGGTTCGAAGCGCAGGTGCTCACGCGTGATGCCGTCGTAATCGGTGGCGCGCAAGGCGGGCAGGAAGCGCACGGGATCGGCCGATCCGGCGCGCTGCATCGCCTGGGCCAGCACCATCGTGGCGTCGTAGGAGTACGGAGAATAGGCCTGGAAGGCGTCCGGCCCGAAGCGGCGCTCGTAGCGCTGCTTCCACGCCACGCCGCCGGGCGTGCGCTCCAGCGGCAGGCGACCGTCGCCGCACATCACATGGCGCAGCGATTCGCCGGCCAGCTTGGGCAGTTCGGCCACGCAGACGGCGTCGCCACTCAGCAGCGGGATGTCGAGCCCGAATCGATCCATCTGGCGCACCATCAGCCCCGCCTGGGTGACCACGCCACCGAACATGATCGCGTCGGGGTGCAGACTGCGCAGGCGCGTGAGCACGGCGGAGAAATCGCTGGCCTTGTCGGTGGTGTACTCCCGCGCCACCACGCGTATGCCGCGCGCGGCGGCGTCGCGCGCGAAGGCATCGGCCAGCCCCTGGCCGAAGGCGGTGCGATCGTCGATCAGCGCCACGCTGCCCAGTTTCAGATCCTGCTTCGCGTAGTCGGCCAGCGCGCGCGACACCAAGGCGTCGTCGGAGATCACGCGGAAAAAGGTCTTCGAGCCCACGCGACCCAGGCGGCTGTCGGTGGCCGAGGCCATCATCATCGGAATCGACGCGGCGTCGAGCAGGCGCTCGGCCGCGTAGGCGCCGCCGGAGGTGTCGGGGCCGATCACGCCGGCCACCTTGGCATCGATGAACTTCTGCGCCACCACGGCGGCCTGCCGCGGGTCGGCCTGGTCGTCCTCGGTCATCACCTTCCACACCACGTCGTCGTTGCCGATGCGCACCTTGCGCTCGTTCAGGTCGGCCACCGCCAGGATCACGCCGTTGTTGAAATCCTGCCCCACCAGGGCGCGCGGGCCGGTGGTGCCGGCGGTGGCGCCGAACACGACGGTGAGCGTGCCGGCGGCCGCCTGCGGCACCCAGGCGGCGGCCAGGCCCGCCGCGAGCATCCCCGGCAGGGCCCTCGGCAGGCGGGCACAGGCGCGCCGGACGCGATTGGATGATGGTTTCATGCTTGTCTCCTCGTGGTTGCGTGGGGGTTCTTCGTGCCGGCGCTCTTGGCGGCGCCCGGGTTCAGCGCACCTGCTGCACGGCCAGCACCTTCTGCCGGCCGTCCTGGAATTCCTCGATGGTCACGGAGGGCGCGACCAGGTTGCCCTGCGGGGTGAAGCGGATGTCACGCTTGCTCACGCCGTCGTAGCCGACCTCGCGCAGGTACGGCAGGTACTTCGCGGGCTCGACCGATCCGGCCTTGGCCATGGCCGCGGCCAGCACCATGGTCGCGTCGTAGGCATAGGGTGAGAAGGGTTGCATGTCGACGTCGCCGAAGCGCGTGCGATAACGCTTCAACCAAGCCTCGCCTTCCGGCATGGACTGCAACGGCAGGCCGCTTTCCGCGCACAGCGCGCCGTTGACGGCATCGCCGGCGGTCTTCGCCATGGCCGGCATGCAGCTTCCGTTGCCTCCGATGTAGCGGGCCTCGACCCCCAGACGCCGCATCTGCCGCAGCAGGGGGCCGCCCTGGGCGTACAGGCCGCCGTAGAACAGCGCGTCGGGCTTCAAGGCACGCACGCGCGTGAGCACGGCCGAGAAATCGCTGGCCTTGTCGTTGGTGTATTCGCGCGCCAGCACGCGCATGCCGAACTCCTTGGCGGCGCGGGCGAAGGCGTCCGCCTGGCCCTGGCCGTAGGCGGTGCGGTCGTCGATCACCACCACGCTGCGCAGATGCAGCGTGTCGACGGCGTAGCGGGCCAGGCTGCGGCTTTGCGCCTCGTCGTCGGCGATCATGCGGAAGAAGGTCGCATGGCCGCGCTTGGCGATCGAGGGATCGGTGGACGCCGGCGAGATCTGCGGAATGCCGGCACGGGCGTAGATGATGGCGGCCGGCCCGGTACTGCCGCTGTTGGCATGGCCCACGACGCCGTTGACCTTCTCGTCGACGAACTTCTGGGCCACCTGCGTGGCCTGCCGCGGATCGCCCTGGTCGTCCTGCGCGTCGAGTTCCCACAGCACGCGCTTGCCGCCGATGACCATGGCGCGGCGGTTGAGTTCCTCGATGGCCATGCGCACGGCGTTGGTGTTGTCCATGCCCACGGCGGCCAGGCCGCCGGTCATGGGTTCGGCGCTGCCGATGCGCACGGTCACCGTGGCCTCCTGCGCGAAGCCGGGGCTCGCGAATGCCGCCAGGCAGGCCAGGCCCGCGATGACGGCGACGCGGCCGAGCTTGCGGCGAGGCATGGTGCCAGGCCCGCGGCCGGTGGGGAGATCGCGTACGCGTTCGATCAGGGCGCCGAGAGCGGCGCTGGGGGTACGGTCCGCGGCCTGGGCAGGGCTGCGTCCGCGATGGGAGGAACGGGAGTTCATGGCGGTTGGTGCTGGGCGGAAGTGGTGCCCATTACACGCCGCTTGAAAAACTCTGTTACGTCCGGGGGGATATCGCCCCAGTACCGACGGGCCATTGCGGGGGCCGCACGCGGCCCCGCGTCAGTCGGCCGCGCCGCGCTCGTCCAGCCACTCGTGCATGCGCGGCTGCAGGCGCTGCGCGAGCTCGGCCGCGGTCTCGCGCAGCAGCACGGCGAGTCGCGGCTCGAGCACCTCGCGCAAGGCCTGCTCGAGTTCGAGTTCGAGCACGGCGCGCGCCATTTCCGTCGACACCGCGGGATGATCGGCCAGCGGCGCGTCGCCGACCGTCGCGCTCGGCGACGCCGCGCTCGGACGCAGGGCCGCCAGGGAGCCGACCACCCGTTCCTCGGTCGCCTCGGTCGCCTCGGTCGCCTCGCTCGCCGCATGCACCGCTTGCGCCGCGTCGGCAGCGGACGGCAGCTCGAGCACCTCGGTCAACAGCGGAAGACGCCGGCCTGTGTTCATGTCAAGGCTCCACGTTGTGCGGCTCGCAACCGGCGCTGCGGTACATGCGAAAGCGCTGGCGGGCCGCCGCCTTGGCCGGCGCGTCGGCCCCGACCAGTTCGATCACGCGCGGCAGTTGCCGCCACCCCAGCACTTCCTCGGTACCGAGATTGACCAGGCAGTCGCGCCCCTGCAGCCCGCGCACGTCGGCACGCTCGCTGAGCACGATGGGACTGCGCGCCTCCAGTGGCTCCCCGACCCGGCAATGGGCCAGGAAGTCGGGCTGCGAGAAAGTCCACAGACGCTGGTCGAGTTCGTCGAGCCAGGCCTCCGGCACGCACACCACGGTGCGCGCGCCCTTTGCGTCGGCGGCGCGCAGCAGGCCGCAGCAGTAGCCCAGCGGGTCGGCCACGCCGACGCGGAACTCGACCCGCGGCGCCGCGCTCACGGTCGCGTCCTCATCACGTCGAGGCGCCCTGCTCCTGCGCCAGCAGGTAGTGCACCAGCAGCGGCACCGGGCGCCCGGTGGCGCCCTTGTCGGCGCCGCTCTTCCAGGCGGTGCCGGCGATGTCCAGGTGCGCCCAGCGATAGGCCTTGGTGAAGCGCTGCAGGAAACACGCGGCGGTGACGCTGCCGCCGGCGCGCCCGGCGATGTTGGCGACGTCGGCGAAGCGCGAGCGCAGGCCCTCGGCGTAGTCCTCGCCCAGGGGCATGCGCCAGCAGGGGTCCTGGGTCTGGCGTCCGGCCTCCAGCAGCGCCTCGGCGAGCGCGTCGTCGGGGCTGAACAGGCCGCTGTTGACGTGGCCCAGCGCGATCACGCAGGCCCCCGTGAGAGTGGCGATGTCGACCACGCTGGCGGGCTTGAAACGCTCGGCGTAGTTCAACGCGTCGCACAGGATCAGGCGGCCCTCGGCGTCGGTGTTGAGGATCTCGATGGTCTGCCCGGAGCGGCTGGTCACCACGTCGCCGGGCTTGACCGCCGTGCCGCCGGGCAGGTTCTCGGTGGCCGGAATCAGGCCCACCACGTTGATCGCCGGACGCAGGCGCGCGATCGCCTCGAAGGCGCCGAGCACCGAGGCGGCGCCCGACATGTCGAACTTCATCTCGTCCATCTCGGCGCCGGGCTTGAGCGAGATGCCGCCGCTGTCGAAGGTCACGCCCTTGCCGACCAGCACGTGCGGGGCCTGCTTCTTCGGCGCGCCGTCGTAGCGAAGCACGATGAACCGGGGCGGTTGCTGCGAACCCTGGGCCACCGCCAGCAGCG
Organism: Pseudomonadota bacterium; assembly: GCA_021848345.1. Lineage (GTDB taxonomy): Bacteria > Pseudomonadota > Gammaproteobacteria > Burkholderiales > Burkholderiaceae_C > Thiomonas_A. The sequence goes on from JAJZUV010000042.1 coordinate 4,776, forward strand.
CGCCCATGCGCTCGCGCTCGATCTCGGCGCGTCCGAGCACTTCCACCTTCAGGCGATGGCGCTTGCCAAGGTCCTGCGCGACCTTGCCCAGGTGCGTGGGAGTGCAGTGGTTGCCGGGCAGGTTCGCCAGGTTGCGGCACAGGTCGACGCCGGCCTGCACGGCCACCGCCCGCTCCAGGCGTGCGCGCGCCTGCGCCGCCTGGCGCGAGGGCGGGAGGATCTGCACCGACTCGACGCGGCAGGCCGGCTCGGGGTCGGGCTTGCGCGTGGCGCTGTAGACGTAGGCGAAATCCCCGAAGGCGCGCACCGCGGCCTCGATCAGCGGCTGCTGGCCGTCGGCGCAGGCCACGTGCACATGCGGCGCCGCGCGTCCCTTGAGGGCCGCGCAGGCGGCCGCGGCCGCCTTGCGCCAGGCACGCGAGTCGGTGGGCGCGGCGCCCAGGCCGACCAGCAGGGTGCGGCGCGCCGCCAGGCCCGGCACGCGGCCGAGCAGCAGGGTATTGCCCAGCGCGCCGGTGAAATCTCCGTCCTGGCGGGCCTCGGCGACGGCGGCATCGACGGCTTCGGCGTCGAGCAGGCCGCTGCCCTCGGCCGATTGCTGCAGGAATACGACCAGGCAATCGCTGCGCAGCGAGGGCAAGGCTTTCAGGGGGGCTATGCTAAATTCCATGAGGGCTCCTGACGTGGCTTGGCCCATTATTCCACTGGCCGAGGGCCCCTGTCTCGGCGTGGCATTCAGGGCCTCGGCGCGCAGCGCCCGCGCGGGCCCCCAGCCGAGCCGTCGAAGGGGTGCGAATCCTCTGCCGCTTTCCGCCACCACCCATTCCGATGCTGCTGGACAGTTCCCTGCGCCGTGAAATGGCTCGTCATTTCGGCGCCAGTTTCACGGTGCTGTTCTCGGTCGTGCTGACCCTGCTGCTGATCCGCATCCTGGGGCAGGCCACCGAGGGCCTGGCCAACCCGCGCGACCTGTTCCTGCTCATCGGTCTGGCCTGCCTGAGCTACCTGCAGTTCATCCTCGGGCTGGCGCTGTTCATCGCGGTGCTGATGAGTTTCTCCCGCATGCACCGCGACTCGGAAATGGTCATCTGGGCAGGAGCGGGAGCCACCCCCGGGCAGTTCTTCCGCACGACGCTGCGCTTCAGCGCGCCGGTGCTGACGGTGATCGCGCTGCTCACGCTGGTGGCCTGGCCGTGGGCGAACCGGCAGGACAGCGCGCTGCGCCAGCGATTCGAACAACGCAGCGACCTGTCGCGCGCGGCGCCGGGCCAGTTCCGCCGCTCGGCCTCGGGAACGCGCGTGTTCTTCATCGGCAAGGGAGCCGACGCCAAGGGGCTGGCGCACGACATTTTCATCCGCGACCTCTCCGACGGGCGCGAGACGGTGACGGTGGCGCGCGCTGCGGCGCTTGCCGACCGCGACGACTCGCGCTATCTGATGCTGTCCGACGGACATCGCTACACCCACACCGTGGGCAAGGCCGACTACCAGATCACGGGATTCCGGGAAATGGGCGTGCGCTTGGCCGCGCTGAACACTCCGGCGGCAGGGGCCCTGCCTGGCGCGGCCAGCCTGGCCAACACGCCCAGCCGTGAAATCGCCACGCCGACCCTGGCGCTTTCGAAGAACCCCCAATGGCAGGGAGAGCTTTCCTGGCGCATCGGCGTTCCGGTATCGACCCTGTTGCTGGTGTTGATGGCCGTGCCGCTGGCCGCGACCAATCCGCGCGCCGGCCGCGCGCTGCAACTCATCGTCGCGGTGCTGGTGTATCTGGTGTACCTGAACTTCCTCAACGCGACCCAGCACTGGATCGAGGCCGGCAAGCTGCATCTGGGCAGCGGCCTGCTGGTGCTGCACGGAAGCGCGCTGCTGGTGCTGCTCGCGCTGGCCCATGCGAAGGACCTGCTGCCGCGCCCCCTGGGCCCGCGCGCGGCGGCCTGAGGCGCCGAATCCGATCATGCAGACCATCCGCCGTTACCTGTTCCGCCAGCTCAGCAGCGCCATCGCGCTGGTGCTGCTGGTGTTTCTCGGACTGCTGTTCTTCCTGGACATGCTGAATCAGCTCAGCAACAGCGGCCACGGCTTCGCCGCTTCCATGCTGATGGTGGCGCTGCAGATACCCTCGCGCGCCTACGACGTGCTGCCCATCGCGGTGATCACCGGCACCGTGTACGTGATGGCCGGGATGGCGGCTTCGTCGGAATTCACCATCCTGCGCATGGCCGGGCTGAGCCCGCGCACCGCGCTGCTGCAACTGCTCGGCTTCGGCCTGCTGTGCTCCGCGCTGGTGTTCGCGATGGGAGAGTTCGTCGCTCCGGCCGCGCAGCGCATGCAGGCCGCGCTGCAGGCGCGCACGCCGGGCGGGCAGTTCGGCACCGCGCCGAACGCCGGCATCTGGGTACGCAACCGCGAAGGGCCCGACGACGATCAGATGATCAACATCGGCCGGGTCGGTTCCGACGGCGAGTTGCACGATCTGCGCATCTACGTGCTCGACGACTCGGCGCATCTGCTGCGCACGGTGCGTGCGGCCAGCGCTACTTACCAGTCGGGCGGCCTCTGGGTGATGCACGACGTCCGCACCGTGAGCCTGCCCACCGGCAGCACCGGCGACGTGCGCACCGTCAACGCTCCCCTGCAGGACTGGCGCACCTCGGTGTCGCCGTCGATGCTGGACGCGCTGGTGCTCAGCCCGCAGGACATGTCGGTGTTCGACCTGTGGCGCTACATCTCGCACCTTCGCGCCAACGGGCAGTCGGTGCAGCGCGACGAACTCGAGTTCTGGCGCAAGATGCTCTATCCGCTCAGCGGGGTCATCATGATGATGCTGGCCCTGCCCTTCGCCTACCTGCACGCCCGCTCGGGACAGATCAGCTGGAAGGTGTTCGCGGGCATCATGCTGGGAGTGAGCTTCATCCTGCTCAACACCCTGGCCTCGCGCCTGGGCCTGGTCGCGAACTGGCCCGTATGGCTGGCCGTGGCCCTGCCCTACCTGCTGTACGGCAGCGCGGCCATGGGATTTTTCCTCTGGCGCGTGCAACGCCACTGACGCTGCCGTGCCGGGCACGCCATCACCATGAACCTGCACCAATTCCGCTTCCTGCAGGAAGCCGTCAGGCGCAACTTCAACCTCACCGAAGCGGCGCGTGCGCTGTTCACCTCGCAGCCCGGAGTGTCCAAGGCGATCATCGAGCTCGAGGACGAACTGGGCGTGGAGATCTTCAGTCGCCACGGCAAGCGCATCCGCAAACTGACTCCGCCGGGCGAGGAGGTGCTGCGCAGCGTGGAAATCATCATGCGCGAGGTGGGCAACCTCAAGCGCATCGGCCAGAACTACGCGGCACAGGACAGCGGCCAGCTCACCATCGCGGCCACGCATACCCAGGCGCGCTATCGCCTGCCGCTGGTGGTGGCCGAGTTCAGGCGCCGTTTCCCGCGCGTCAGCGTGCACCTGCTGCAGGGCAGCCCGGATCAGGTGGCCACCGCGGTGCTGGAGGAGCGCGCGGACCTGGCGCTGGCCACCGAGAGCCTGCTCGAGCACTCGGGCCTGGTCACGCTGCCCTGCTACGAATGGCAGCACATGGTGGTCACCCCGAAGAACCATGCGCTCAACCAGGTGGAGGATCTGTCGCTGGAGGACCTTGCCCGCTATCCGATCGCCACCTACGGCCAGGCCTTCACGGGGCGGCGACGCATCGACCAGGCCTTCGCACAGCACGGACTGCAGCCGGACATCGTGCTCGAGGCCATCGACTCGGACGTGCTGAAGACCTACGTGGAACTGGACCTGGGCATCGGCCTGATCGCCGAGATGGCCTTCAACGCCGAGCGCGACACCATGCTCGTGGGGCGTCCCGTCGGCCACCTGTTCGGCCCGAACCTCAGCCGCGTGGCTTTCAAGCAGGGTGTGTACCAGCGCGGCTTCGTCTACGTCCTTGCCGAACTGCTGTCGCCGAGGCTGTCGCGCAAGCTGGTGGAGCAGGTGCTGCGCGGCGAGGGCACGGGCGACTTCTCCATCTGAAGTCCTCGTCGCGGCCCGCGCGACCGCTCAGTGGGTCCAGGGCTGCGGAGGACGGGTGGTCATCGTGAAATCCAGCGGCGGCAAGGTGGGCGCGTCGGGATCGACGGGCTCGGGCGTGCGCGCGCCGGCGTGGGAGCGCCCCTCGACCGCCGGCCGCGGGTTCACGGGCTCGGCCAGGCGCAGCGGCAGATCCAGCACGCGGGCACTGGCCGGGGGCTCCTGGCTCGCGGGTTGCGCGGATGCCTGTTGCGGCGCGTCCTGCTGCGAACGTTGCAGGTCGCGCGCCAGCGCGTACAGATCCAGCAGGTCCCGATACGCCGGCAGGTCGAAGCCGACGCGGGGTTTCTGGGGATCGTCGGCGATCATGCGCTCGACCACGGTCAGGCGCGCGGGACTGTTCCAGGATTCGGTCAGCAGCGCGAGCGCACGCGGATAGTCCAGCAGATCGCGCGGCGCCTGCGCCGGCTGTTCATCCCAGGGCGGAATCCGCACGTTCAGGCGCCCGGAGCATTCGCGCAGCAACTGCTCGTAGTCGGCCCGCCGCGCGCAGCGGCGATACAGGTCGAACAGATACAGATACGGCAAGGCGCTGGTCAGGCCCGCGGCCTCGTCGAGCGCACGCCGCATGACGTCGATGGCCTTGTCGTAGTCGCCGATGCCGATGAAAAAGTCCGCCAGGTGGCCGTGATCGACCACCTCGTCGATCTGCATGTGCTCCGGCGCCGACAGTGGACGCTGGAACGCCTCGCGGTCGAAGGGCAGCTGGCTGTCCGACGGAGTCGCGGAGGCGGACGTCGGGTTCGCCGGGCGCCGCCTGGCGAGCGCCGCGCCCGCGGGTACCTCCGCGGGCTCTTCCCACGGCATCGGGTCCGCGGCCGGGTCCGCGGAGGCCGCGGCCCCGTCGAAGCCCGCCGCCGCGATGGACGACATCGCTCCGGCGCGCGTGGTGGCGCCCTGCGCGAGCATGCCCGCCGTCCAGGGGCTGTCCATGCGGGGGCGGCGTCCCTGCCACAGCAGCAGGCCGACCAGGGCGAGCAGCGCGCCCACGGCCGCGAACAGGGAATTGCGCCACCAGGGCGGATCGGAGCGAGCCTGAGCGAGCTCGGTGCGCAGGGTGCCGAGCTCGTGCTCGCGCGCGGCGTTGCGCTGCTGCAGCGCATGGACCTGGCGCTGCATGGCGTCGATGCGCTGCATCAACTGCGCGTCGCTGGCCTGCAGCCTCTGCAGTTCCTGTTGCTGAACCGGGGCCGGCGCGGATCCCGCGGGCGCGAGCCTCGCCAGCGTGCCTGGTGCCACGCCCCGGCGCTGCGCGAGTTCGCGCGACAGCCAGTCCAGGCGCAGGTGACTGGGGGGCTGGCCGCTCGCCAGCTCCGGCCGCTCCTCGCCGCGTGCCGATCGCGCGGGCGCCCGTGGCACGGCATGCGCGCCCTTCTCCCGCGCCCGCGGATGCGCGGGCGACACCATGCGGCCGCCGGCACGGCGCGCGACGGGAGATTCCTCGGGCCGCCGGGGTTCGCGGGGCGCCACGGACGGCGCCGGCTCCACGCCCTGCGCGTCCGCGACGATCCGCGACGACGGCTCCACCAGCAGGGTGTAGCTGCGGCTGCGCCGGAATTGGCACTCCATGCGCACCGTGAGTTGCACGAACGGGGCGCGCAGGCCGCGGGTGCCGCGTAGCTCGATGAAGGACCAGCCCTGCGCGTCGCTTCCGCGCACCGTGACATGCAGCTGGGAGTCCGGCACGAGCGTGTCGCCATCGCGCAACTCGGCGCGCACGCATTGCGCGACCAGCGGCAGGCCCGGGTCCATGCGCACGGGAACGCGCATCCGCGGAACCTGTCCGAGCACCAGAGCGCCCTCGGCCTGCCCCAGCATCATGGCCTGCGCCGGAGCCAGCGCCAGGCCGCACCACAGGGCCAACAGGCCGAGAAGGCGCACGCCGAGCCGTCCGCCACGATTGGCGGGCTCGAATCTCGCGACGCGGAACTGGGCAAGGGTTTGCACGGAAGCTGTGTCGTAGACGGCGGGAATCCGATGTCAATTTATCAGCGAACATCGTGCCTTCCGGCTCAAGGGTGACGATTCCCGGCAAAAGTGTGAATTTCTTTGCAAGAATTCAGGTCTTTCCGTTGCCCATGGACGCCGCGCACGGCGTCGAGGCCCCTGTCCATGACGAATTCCCAGCCCGATTCCCCCGCCGAACGACATCACGGCGCGCCTGGCGCGACCGATGCCGCGACCGATGCCGCGCAGGACGCGCACGGCATCGTGCAGGACGAAGCGCATGACGAGGCGCCGCTCGAGGCGCGGGTGTGCGTGCTCGAACTGAAGGTGCAGGCCGACGCCGCGGCCATGCCCGCGTCGGCCGTCGCAGCCGGCATCGAGGCGCTGTCCACGGCGCTGCGGGACCCCGACATCGGCGTGGTCGTGCTGGCGCTGCACGGCCTGCGGGATGCCGCGCCGCGCGCGCCGGCCACGCCCGCGCAGGTGGACGCGATGCACGACTGGCTGCTGGCGCTGCGCGACAGCGACAAGCCCACGGTGGCGGCGCTGGACGGCGACGCGGACGGCGCCGCGCTGGCGCTGGCGCTGGCCTGCGACCTGCTCGTGGCCTCGCGCGAGACGCGCCTGCGCCTGCGGCCGCAATTGCTGCACTCCGGGCGCGCCGCGGCCGCGGGCTGGCTGGCCGCGCAGCGCCTGCCCGGCGCCGCCGCCACGGCCTTGTGCCTGGGCTGCGAACTCGACGCCGTGCGCGCGCACGCGATGGGGCTGATCGCCGAACTGGCTCCGGCGCACCTGGCGCGCGAACAGGCGCTGCTGCTCGCGCGACGTCTGCTCGAGCAGCCGCCGCACGTGCTCGCCGGCATCAAGCGCCAGCTCGGCGAGGCCGCCGCGCAGGGCCTGCCCCAGGTGCTGGCCGAGGAGCGCGCGCGCTGGCTGCGCGGCCAGCCCTGAGCGCCGGGGGGCGCCCCTTCGGCAGGATCGACCGCGTCGCGCAACAATAGCGATGCGCAACCACAAGGAGGAGCCATGAAACTCGTGCGCTACGGCAGCGACGGGCGCGAACGCCCGGGGATGATCGACGCCCAGGGACGCCTGCGCAGCCTGCAGGGCGTGGTGGACGACATCGGGCCGCAGGTCTATTCGCCGGCGGGACAGCGCGCGTTGCGCGCGCTGGACGTGCAGGCGCTGCCCCTGGTCAGGGGCAAGCCGCGCCTGGGGGTTCCTTTCGTGGGTATCGGCAAGTTCGTCGCCATCGGGTTGAACTACCACGACCACGCGCGCGAGACCGGCACCAAGGTTCCCATCGAGCCGATCGTGTTCAACAAGTGGACCACCTGTCTGAGCGGGCCCTTCGACCCCATCGAGCAGCCGCCGCACTCGACGCGCCTGGACTGGGAGGTGGAGCTCGGCGTGGTCATCGGGCGCACCGCGCGCTACGTGGGACTGGGCGAGGCGTTGAACTACGTGGCCGGCTATTGCACGGTCAACGACGTCTCGGAGCGCCAGTTCCAGATGGGGCGCGGCAGCCAGTGGGACAAGGGCAAGGGCTGCGACGGCTTCGGCCCGGTCGGACCGTGGCTGGTCACCGCCGACGAGGTGGGCGATCCGCAGAACCTGGCGCTGCGCCTGAGCGTCAACGGCCAGCGCATGCAGGACGGCAACACCCGCGACATGATCTTCGGCGTGGCGCAGATCGTCAGCTACCTCAGCCACTTCATGACCCTGCTGCCGGGCGACCTGATCGCCACCGGCACGCCGGCCGGCGTGGGCCTGGGCATGAAGCCGCCGCGCTTCCTGCAGCCTGGCGACGTGGTGGAACTGGAGATCCAGGGCCTGGGTGCGCAGCGCCAGCAGGTCCGGGCCGCGCGCAGCCGCGTGGCGCCGGACGCGCGCGAGCTGATCGATCCGCCCGAGGGCGGCGGCCTCGGAACCCTGCAGGCCTGATCTCCCTCGCGCGTCGCGGCCGCGCGCGCCGCGCTACAGTGCCGTCCATGCCCGAATCCGACCAAGCGCGCGCCCAACGACTTCTGCAGGACGTCTGGGGTTATTCGAGTTTCCGCGGCCTGCAGGGGCCGGTGGTCGAGCACGTCGCCGCGGGCGGCGACGCGCTGGTGCTGATGCCCACCGGGGCCGGCAAGTCGCTGTGCTTCCAGATCCCGGCGTTGCTGCGCCCGGGCCTGGGCGTGGTGGTGTCGCCGCTGATCGCGCTGATGCAGGACCAGGTGGCGGCACTGCGCGAACTCGGACTGCGCGCGGCCTTTCTCAATTCCTCGCTCGACGCGGCCACGGCCCGCCAGGTGCAGGCCCAGGCGCGCGCCGGGGAGCTCGACCTGCTGTACATGGCCCCCGAGCGCCTGCTCGGCGAATCGGGCATGCGCCTGCTGGACCAGTGCCGCCTGGCGCTGTTCGCGATCGACGAGGCGCACTGCGTGTCCCAGTGGGGGCACGATTTCCGCCCCGAGTACGGTCAGCTCGAAATCCTGCGCGAACGCTGGCCCGAGGTGCCGCGCGTGGCGCTGACCGCCACCGCCGACATCCCCACCCGGCGCGAGATCGCGCAGCGCCTGCTGCGCGACGACGCACGCAGTTTCGTCTCCAGCTTCGACCGGCCGAACATCCGCTACCGCGTGGTGGAGAAGCGCGACGGCCGGGCCCAGCTGGCGCAGTTCATCCGCGACGAGCACGACGGCGACTGCGGCGTGGTCTACGCGCTGTCGCGCAACAGCGTCGAGGAGGTCGCGGGCCTGCTGGCCGCGCAGGGCATGAAGGCCCTGCCCTACCACGCCGGTCTGGATTCCGGGGTGCGCGCGCGCCACCTGCGACGCTTCCTCGACGAAGACGGCGTGGTCATGGTGGCCACCATCGCCTTCGGCATGGGCATCGACAAGCCCGACGTGCGCTTCGTCGCCCACCTGGACATGCCGCGCTCCATCGAAGGTTATTTCCAGGAAACCGGGCGCGCCGGACGCGACGGCCTGCCCGCGCAGGCCTGGATGGCCTACGGCCTGGCCGACGTGGTGCAGCAGCGCCGCCTGATCGAGCTCGGCGAGGCCGACGAGGCGCACAAGCGCCTGTCGACCGCCAAGCTCGACGCCATGCTGGCCCTGGCCGAGGCGGCCGACTGCCGGCGCGTGCGCCTGCTGGCGTATTTCGGCGAGACTTCCCAGCCCTGCGGCAATTGCGACAACTGCCTGCAGCCGCCCGAGATGGTCGACGCCACCGAGGCCGCGCAGAAGCTGCTGTCCACGGTCTACCGCTGCCGCCAGGCCAGCGGCACGAGTTTCGCGGCCACGCACGTGATCGACGTGCTGCGCGGCAAGACCGGGGACAAGGTACAGCGCTTCGGCCACGACCGTCTGTCCACCTTCGGCATCGGCGCCGACTGGTCCGAGCAGGACTGGCGGGTGTTGCTGCGCCAGCTGGTGGCGCAGCATCTGCTGGAGGTCGACTCGATGCATTTCAACGTGCTGCGTCTGACCGAGAGCAGCCGCGAGGTGCTGCGCGGCGAGCGCCGCGTGGCCCTGCGCCGGCAGGCGCCGGCCGCGGCCCGGCGGCGGCGCGGCGCCGGTGGCGCCGCGACGCCCCGGCCGG
>JAJZUV010000018.1 GCA_021848345.1 Pseudomonadota bacterium
CGCGCGCGTACAGCTTGCGTCCGAAGCGCCGCTCCAGGGCCGGCAGCAGCTCGTCGAGCTGGCGCTGGTCCATCGGGAAGGCGCTGGTGACCTGGACCTCGGCGCGCTGCTGCGCGTCGTCCTTCAGTCGGTGGAACTGCTCGGCGATGGCCGGCAGCGCCGCCAGGCGGTGGTTCTCGAGCACCACGCGCAGCAGGTTGCGCACCGCTTCGCCGGGCTGTTTCGGCAGCGCCGACAGCATCAGCTCGCCGAGGGCTTGCGCGCTCAGCTGCGGGTCGCCGACCAGCCGGCGCAGGCCGGTGTCGCGGGCGACCACGGCCAGCGCGTCGAGCTGCTCGGCCACCTGGTCGAGACCTTCGGCGGCCGCCGCGCCCTGCGCGGCCTGGAACATCGCTTCGGCGTAGGGCCTTGCGACAGTGGCGAGTTCAGCCATCGCGGATCCTTTCGCTCAGAGCTCGGCCTTGAGCTGCGCGAGCAGCTCGGCGTGGGCCTGCGCGTCGACCTCGCGGCGCAGGATCGCCTCGGCGCCCCGCACCGCCAGCGCGGCGACCTGGTCGCGCAAGACCTCGCGGGCCTTGATCACCTGCTGCTCGGCCTCGGCACGCGCCTGGGCGACGATGCCCTCGGCGGTTTCCTCGGCCTTGCGGCGGGCTTCCTCGATCATCGCCATGCCGCGACGCTCGGCGTCGTGCAGGCGTTGCGCGCTCTCTTCGTGCGAACGAGCGAGCTCGCGCGCGACTTCCTGGTTGGCCGAGGCCAGCTCGGCCTTGGCGCGATCGGCCGCGGCGAGGCCGTCGGCGACTTTCTTTGCGCGCTCATCCAGCGCCTTGGTGATCGGCGGCCACACATACTTGGCCGTGAACGCCGCCAGCAGCAGGAACACGATGAGCTGCGCAATCAGTGTTGCGTCCAAATGCATGGCGCTAACCCTTGCGTAGTTTCGGGGACATGAGGTGTGCAGACCGACGGTGCGGTCCGCGCAATCACTTCAGCACGAACGGGTTCGCGAAGGTGAACATCATGGCCAGGCCGACACCGATCAGGAAGGCGGCGTCGATCAGACCGGCCAGCAGGAACATCTTGGTCTGCAGTTCGTTCATCAGCTCGGGCTGGCGGGCGGCCGACTCGAGGTACTTGCTGCCCATGATGCCGATGCCGATACAAGCGCCGTTGGCGCCCAGGCCGATGATCAGGCCAGCGGCCAGCGCGACATATCCGAGAACGTGTTCCATGAATGGCTCCTGAGGAAGGGTTGAAGAGTCAGTGAGGAAAAAGCGAAAAGGTGAAGCGAACGATGCGGGATTGCGGCCCCGATCAATGGTGGTCGTGCGCCTGGCCGATGTAGACCAGGGTCAGCATCATGAAAATGAAGCCCTGCAGCACGATGATCAACATGCTGAAGATCGACCAGGCCAGGCCGGCGGCGATGTTGCCGAAGAACAGCGCCCAACCGGACAGGCTGCCCAGACCGGCCGCGCCCATCAGCGCGATGATCATGAACAGGATTTCCTCGGCGTACAGGTTGCCGAACAGTCGCATGCCGTGCGACAGGGTCTTGGCCAGGTACTCGAGCAGCTGCATGCCGAAGTTCAGCGGCCACAGCAGCGGGTGATTGCCGAAGGGGGCGGTGAACAGCTCGTGCAGCCAGCCGCCCAGGCCCTTGACGCGCACCCCGTAGTACAGGCTCAGCAGCAGCACGGTGATCGACATGCCCAGCGCCACCGACAGGTCGGCGGTGGCCACCACGCGCAGGTAGGCGTGCTGCGGATCGTGTCCGGTGGCGGCGGCGGCGCCTTCCCACAGGCGCGGCAGCAGGTCCACCGGCAGCAGGTCCATCGCGTTCATCAGCACGATCCAGATGAAGGAGATGAAGGCCAGCGGGGTGACGAACTCGCGCGACTTGGCGTTGCGCACGATGCCGCGCGCCTGCTCGTCGACGAACTCCACGAGGAATTCCACCGCCGCCTGCAGACGCCCCGGAACCCCGCTGGTCATCGAGCGGGCCACGCGCCACAGCACGAAGCAGGCCAGCGCGCCCAGCAGCACCGTCATGATCAGCGAATCGATGTCGACGATGTGGAAGTCCACCACGCCGGTGCGCGGACCGCTGGTCCACTGCGTCAGGTGGTGGATGATGTATTCGCCTGCGGTGATCGTCGGTTCGGGAGCGGACATGGCAGCTTCGGCAAAAGGGTTGGTCGCGTGGTGGTGCGCGGACTCAGGCTTGTTTCCCGCCGCGGCGCGGCTTGCCGCGCAGCAACAGGGCGATCCAGTACACCTGCAGCGTGGCCACGAGGCCGAGCAGCAGCGCCGGCCAGCTCAGCGCGGGCAGCACGCGCGGTGCCAGCAGCAGGAACATCACGGTGAAGGCGATCTTGAGCAGTTCGCCGAAGGCGAAGCCGAACAGCGCGTAGGCGGGCGGCAGGCGCACCAGCCAGCGGCGCATGGCGCCTGCGAACAAGGCGGCCGGCAGCAGCACGACCGCGCCGCCCCACAGCGCCGACAGGCCCGCGGCGCGCCCGCCCAGCAGCCAGCCGGCCACGCCGCACAGCAGGGTCACCGCCAGTTGCAGCCCGACCACGCGCAGCGGCGACACGCCCGGCTTGGCGCGCAGCAACGCCTGCGCCTGCTCGCGGCTCAGCGGCTCGCGCGGCGTGTCGTTTTCGTCCTGCCAGGTGTCCAAGGCTTGCACGGTTCTTGCTTGATTGCGGTTGCGGACTAGATTGCGGGGCAAAGACTGCGGCGTTGCTGCGGGACGGGGGGCCTGCCGGTGCCGCCGAGGACCCGCCGGCGCACCCTCACGGTGCGCCGTGCATCCTGCTGCTGCGGTCGTGGTACGCGAGCTTCGCGCACTGGGCCCCTCCGAGGTGCGCAGTCAAGCGCGCGCAACCTCGGGATCCTCGGGCCACCATCCAGTCAACATCCCGGCCAGGCGTTGTAACAAATCGCTCGCGGCCAAACGGCGGAAGTATACGTAAACCCCTAGGCAGCAATCCAGTATTTTCGTAGCCCGTGTCGGGTCTGCCTTGCGCCAGAGCAAGGCAAGCCGACGCACCGAATAGGCGCGCCAGGGGCGCGGCGCGCGGATTGGGCTATGCTCGGCACCAGGGGGTTGCCGTGAACAAATTGTTGCTTTTCATACACTTGATCGGTGCCATCGTCTGGATGGGGGGCATGAGCCTGGTGCTTCTGGCCCTGCGTCCGGCAGCCTTGCGGGTCTTGCAGCCGCCCTTGCGCCAGCAATTGCTGCTGCAGGTGCTGCGGGGCTTTTTCCCGTTGGTGTGGCTGAGCATCGCACTGCTGCTGGGCACCGGCACCTGGGCGATGGCCAGCGTGGGCATGGCCGTCGCGCCGCCGGGCTGGCATGCCATGCAGGGCATCGGCCTGCTGATGACGGTGGTGTTCGGCTACATCTACGTCGGCCCTTACCGCCGCGCCCGCCGTGCCGCGGGCGAGGCCCAATGGCCGGCCGTGGGCGCCGAGCTGCAGCGCATCCACCGCCTGGTGCAGCTCAACTTCGTGCTCGGCTGGCTGGCCATCGCGCTGGTGCTGCTGGTGTAGACGGCGCCGCGCCGGGCGCCGCCCGGGGGCTTCAACGCGCGCGCAGCGCGCGTGCCGCCTCGATGGCGAAATAGGTCAGGATGCCGTCCGCGCCCGCGCGCTTGAAGGCCAGCAGGGATTCCATCATCACCGCCGGGCCGTCGAGCCAGCCGTTGAGCGCCGCCGCGCGCAGCATCGCGTACTCGCCGCTGACCTGGTAGACGAAGGTGGGCATGCGGAACTCGTCCTTCACCCGGCGCACGATGTCCAGGTAGGGCATGCCGGGCTTGACCATGACCATGTCGGCGCCTTCGGCGATGTCCAGGCGCACTTCGCGCAGCGCCTCGTCGGAGTTGCCCGGGTCCATCTGGTAGACCTTCTTGTCGGCCTTGCCCAGGTTGGCCGCCGAGCCCACCGCGTCGCGGAAGGGGCCGTAGAAGGCGCTGGCGTACTTGGCGCTGTAGGCCATGATGCGGGTGTGGATGTGCCCGGCGTTCTCCAGCGCGTCGCGGATGGCGCCGATGCGTCCGTCCATCATGTCGCTGGGCGCCACCACGTCCACGCCGGCCTGCGCCTGCACCAGCGCCTGGCGCACCAGCATCTGCACCGTGGGTTCGTTGACGATGTAGCCGCTCTCGTCCAGCAGGCCGTCCTGGCCGTGCGAGGTGTAGGGGTCGAGCGCGACGTCGGTGAGCACCCCGAGTTGCGGGAATTCGCGCTTGAGCGCGCGCACCACGCGCGGCACCAGGCCGTCCGGGTTGGCCGCCTCCAGCCCGTCCGGGGTCTTCAGCGCCGGGTCGATGACCGGGAACAGGGCCATCACCGGGATGCCCAGTTCCACGCACTCGCGCGCCACCGGCAGCAGCAGGTCCAGGCTCAGGCGCTCCACGCCGGGCATCGAGGCCACGGCCTCGCGCCGGCCTTCGCCGTCGAGCACGAACACCGGCAGGATCAGGTCGTCGACGCTGAGCCGGTGCTCGCGCACCAGGCGGCGGCTGAAGTCGTCGCGGCGCAGGCGCCGCATGCGGGTGGCGGGGAACGGGGGCTGGATCATGGCTGGAGCAAATACACCTATCGCGAATCAGGAATTCGTCGCGTCACGGGAACTTTTGAAGCTTACGCCAGTCTATTCCTGCAGGCGCATGCCGCGAGGCGTCGCCTCCCGCTTCTTCCTCCCTGAGCGGGAGCCTTGATCGCAACCAAGGCTGTTCGCCCCGGCTTCGGCCGGGGTTTCTTTTTGGCCCGGAGACGCGAAGCCGGCTCGCCGCGGGCTGGACGCTAGGCTGCTAGATTTCTTTCAAGGGAAATATAATTCCCACCAAAGAAGTTGATTTCCTCACAACGAAGCTCTTTCCCGTGCGCCATGCAGCCCTCCTCCGTTCAGAGCTTCCAGCGCTTTCCGTTGACCCGGTTGCTGGCCAGCGCCGGGCACGTCCGTGTGCTCCGCGCGCTGCTCAGCCATGGTGGCGCCCAGAGCGCAGCGCAGTTGGCTTCGGACTGCTCCATGACGGCGCGGGGTGTGCGCAACACGCTCGATGCGCTGATCGCGCAGGGCGCCGTCGAGGTGCTGGGTTCGGCCAGCGTCAGGCTGTTCGCTCCGGCACTGGACCAGCCGCTGGTATCGGCGCTGGCGCAGCTTTTTGAAGCGGAGCGCCAGCACTGGCGGCAGCTGCAGGACCAGTTGCACAACGGACTGGCCGCTGAAAAGCACATTCGCTCGGCATGGCTGTACGGCAGCGTCGCGCGTGCCACGGATGAGCCTCATAGCGATATGGACATCGCGCTCGTGCTGGACGAGGACAGCCTGGACGCAAGTCGCCAGGTGCGCGACGCCGTGCAGGAGCTGGGTGAGCGACTGGGGGTGCCCATCTCCCCGGTGGTTCTCACGCCCTCGGAGCTGGCCAGGCTGTCACCCAGTGACCCCTGGTGGTCAGAGTTGAGCCGGGACGCGAAAGTGCTCAAGGGTGTCTCACCCGCCAGGGAATCCGCTCGGTGCGCCAAGGCGGCGCAGTCAGCATGACGGGCAAGAGCCCGCGCAAGAAGGTCGACGCGCTGTATTGGCAGGGCCGGTTGCGCGTGGCGCAGGCCTACCTCGAAGCCGCCCAGCAGGCGCATCTGCTTGCGAAGGTGGGTCAGGACTGCAATCCCGTCATCAGCCAGATTGTGCTGGCGGCCATCGCGTTCGGCGACAGCCTCACCGCCAGGCGCGCGCAGATCGTCAACCAGCAGGACCATGCCCAGGCGCCCCGCCTCCTGCGGGACGTGCTGGGCAATCTGCTGCCCGAAGGCCACGAGCGTCGCTACCGTCGCATCCTGAGTTTCAAGGATGAGGTGCAGTACGGCGCCCGCCAGGCCACGCGAGATGAAGCCGGCCGGTTGCTGGCGGACCTCGAAGAATGGGCTCGCTGGGCGCAGGAACTGCTTTAGGCGCCGGATGCGCCCCTGCGGTCGCATCCGGCGCCAGTGCCCGCACGCAGGCACAATGCAGGGCTGCCGCCAAGCCCTCGAGGAGTCCCGATGTTCCTGTGGATCAAGGCCCTGCACATCATCTTTGTCGTTTCCTGGTTCGCCGGCCTGTTCTACCTGCCGCGCATCTACGTCAACCTGGCCATGGTGGGCGACGCGCCCGAGGCGCGCGCCGAACGCGAGCGCCTGCTGCTGATGGCGCGCAAGCTGCTGCGCTTCATGACCATCCTCATGGTGCCGGCACTGGGCTTCGGCCTCGTGCTGTGGCTGTACTACGGCGTGGGCCTGCACGGCCCCGGCAACGCCTGGATGCACGTCAAGCTGACCTTCGTGCTCGTGCTGATCGCCTTCGACCACATGTGCCGTCGCCTGCTGCGCCAGTTCGAGCAAGGGCGCAATCGCCACAGCCATCGCTGGTACCGTTGGTTCAACGAGATTCCCACGGTCGCGCTGTTTGTCATCGTGCCGATGGTGGTGGTCAAGCCCTTCTGATCGCCCGCGCCTACCCCCGTCCTTCCATGAGCCATTACCAGTACCACGTGTTCTTCTGCCTGAACCAGCGCGACGGGCCTCGCCCGTGTTGCGCGGCGCAGGGCGCCGAGGCGGCCTTCGACCACTGCAAGAAGGCGGTCAAGCAGGCCGGCCTGGCCGGCCCCGGCAAGGTGCGGGTGAACCGCGCCGGCTGCATGGAGCGCTGCGAGGAGGGGCCCGTGTGCGTGGTCTACCCCCAGGGCACCTGGTACACCTACGTGGACCAGCACGACATCGACGAAATCGTCGAGCGCCATCTCAAGCATGGCGAGATCGTCGAGCGCCTGCTGGTGCCCGAGGAGCCCGCCGCATGAACCGCTCCACCCGGCGAGAAACCATCCCGGGCCCGGCCGGCACGCTGGAACTGGCCATCGACCTGCCGGCGCAGGCCCCGCGCGGTCTCGCCGTGGTGGCCCACCCCCATCCGCTGCAGGGGGGCACGCTGGACAACAAGGTGGCGCAGACCCTGGCGCGCGCCTGGGTGCAACTGGGCTTCGCCGCGGTGCGCCCGAACTTCCGCGGCGTGGGCGCCAGCCAGGGCGCCTACACCGAAGGCCTGGGCGAGACCGACGACCTGCGCGCCGCCATGGTCCACGCCCAGCGCGAACTGGGCCTGGCGGACGACGCGCCGCTGGCCATCTCGGGCTTTTCCTTCGGGGGCTTCGTCGCCGCGCGCCTGTGCGCGCAACTGCGTGAGCAGGGGCGCGAGGTGCACCACCTGTGCCTGGTGGCGCCGGCGGTGGCCAGTTTCGCGGTGCCGGCCATGCGCGACGAGGCCGGCAACACCCTGGCGCGGCGCATGCTGGTGGTGCACGGCGAGGCCGACGACGTCGTGCCCCTGGGCGCCACGATGGACTGGGCGCGCCCGCAGGCACAACCCGTGCTGGTCGTGCCGGGCGCCGGGCATTTCTTTCACGGCATGCTGACGCCGTTGAAACAATGGGTATGCGCCTGGCACGCTACGCTCCCCGAGGCCTGAGAGGCCCCCGCGATACCTGAGGAAACAACAGGCCCGCCGCGCGCTGCTATGGTGCGGCAGGTTGTGCGCCCCGACCCGCGGGGCGCACCCATTCGCCGGTACGCAGCCGGCATACCAGCATCGTCCCCAGCTTTGTCCCCAGCATTGTCCGAATCGCCCATGTTCCCATCCGATTTCCGACCCTCGCGCCGCCTGGTCGCCGGCGCGCTTGTCCTGTCCTTCGCCTGCGGCACGCTGCCCGCCGCCTGGGCCGCGGCCGCTCCCGCGCCCGCCGCCGCCTCGGCACCCGCATCCGCCGCGTCCGCGACCGGTCCCGGCAACCTGCCCAACGGCCCCACCGCCGCGCTGCTGCAGACCGTCACGCCGCCCAACCTGGACGCGCGCAGCTGGCTGGTGCTGGACCTCACCAGCAACCAGATCCTGGCCCAGCACGACGCGCACCAGGTCGAGGCCCCGGCCTCGCTGACCAAGCTGATGACCGCCTACCTGACCTTCAAGGCCATCAAGGACGGCACCATCAAGCGCGACCAGATGGTGCACGAGAGCGTGAAGGCCTGGCGTACCGGCGGCTCGCGCATGTTCATCGACCCGCGCGTGCCGGTGTCGGTGGACGACCTGCTCATGGGCATGATCGTGCAGTCGGGCAACGACGCCGCGATGACCCTGGCGCAGACCGTGGCCGGCTCCGAGGCCACCTTCGTGTCCATGATGAACAGCCAGGCGCAGCAGTGGGGCCTGCAGGACACCCACTTCATGGACCCCACGGGCCTGCCCGACCCCGGGCACCACAGCAGCGCGCATGACCTGGCGGTGATCGCCACCCACATCATCCGCGACTTTCCCCAGGACTTCGCGCGCTACTTCAAGGTCAAGGAGTTCACCTACAACCACATCACGCAGCCCAACCGCGTGAGTCTGCTGTTCACCGACCCCTCGGTGGACGGCATGAAGACCGGCTACACCGAGCATGCGGGCTACTGCATGATCACCACCGCGCTGCGCAAGACCCCCACCGGGCCGCGCCGCGTGCTCACCGTGGTCATGGGCACGCCCACCGAGCATGCGCGGGTGGCCGAGAGCGCCGTGCTGCTGAACTGGGCCTACCAGAACTTCGACGACGTGCACCTGCTGCAGTCCGGCAAGGCGCTGGTGCAGGCGCCCGTGTGGAAGGGCGCCACCTCCACCGTGGCGCTGGGCAGCCTGCAGGACGTGGTGGTCACCGTGCCGCGCGGCGACGCCTCGCGCATCCAGACCACCATGCAGCGTAACGATCCGCTGGTGGCCCCGCTGGCGGTGGGCCAGCGCGTGGGTACGCTGAACGTGACGCTGGCCGGCAAGCCCATCGGCAGCTACCCGCTGCAGGTGCTTGCGCCGGTGCGCCAGGCCGGCTTCTTCAAGCGCATGTGGGACGCGATGCGCCTGGCGATCAAGTAAGGTCGCAGGGGCCTGCCACGGGCCCGGCGTCGAACGGACCCGCGCCGCGCGGCGCGAGCCGTGGCCTCGCTCTCAGCCCTGGGTGGCCGCCAGCTCGCCGCGCAGCGAGTGCGGGTAGGCGGTGGCGATGCGCATGTCCACCATGCGCCCCACCAGGTCCTTCGACCCCACGAAGTGCACCATGCGGTTGTTCTCGGTGCGCCCCTGCAGTTCCTCGGGGTTGCGCCGGCTGGGCCCCTCGACCAGCACGCGCTGCGTGGTGCCCACCATGGCCTCGGAAATCTCCCGCGCGAACACCTCCAGGCGCGCCTGCAGGCGTTGCAGGCGCTGCAGCTTGAGCTCCTGCGGGGTGTCGTCCTGCAGGGCGGCCGCCGGGGTGCCCGGGCGGGCGCTGAACACGAAGCTGAAACTCGCGTCGAAGCGCACGTCCTCGACAAGCTTCATCAACTGCTCGAAGTCAGCCTCGGTCTCGCCGGGGAATCCCACGATGAAATCCGAGCCGATGCTGATGCCGGGCCGCGCCGCGCGCAGCTTGCGCACGATCTGCTTGAACTGCAGCGCGGTGTAGCCGCGCTTCATCGCCGCCAGCACCCGGTCCGAGCCATGCTGCACCGGCAGGTGCACGTGCGACACCAGCTGGGGAATGCGCGCATGCGCGTCGATCAGGCGCTGGGTGAACTCGTTCGGGTGGCTGGTGGTGTAGCGGATGCGCTCGATGCCCGGAATCTCCGCCACGTACTCCAGCAGCAGCGCGAAGTCCCCCGGATGACCGTCCACGTCGGCACGCCAGGCGTTGACGTTCTGGCCCAGCAGCGTGACCTCGCGCACCCCCTGAGCGGCCAGTTCGGCCACCTCGGTGAGCACGTCCTCCAGCGGGCGCGAGACCTCCTCGCCGCGGGTGTAGGGCACCACGCAATAGCTGCAGTACTTGCTGCAGCCCTCCATGATGGACACGAAGGCCGTGGCCCCTTCGGCGCGCGCGGCCGGCAGGTGGTCGAACTTCTCGATCTCGGGGAAACTCACGTCCACCTGCGCGCGCCCGGTGCGCTCGCGCGCGTCCAGCATCTCGGGCAGGCGGTGCAGGGTCTGCGGGCCGAACACCAGGTCCACGAAGGGCACGCGCTCGACGATCGCCGCGCCTTCCTGGCTGGCCACGCAGCCGGCCACGCCGATGCGCAGGCCCGGGCGCTCGGCCTTGAGCATGCGCAGGCGCCCGAGGTCGCTGAACACCTTCTCCTGCGCCTTTTCGCGAATCGAGCAGGTGTTGAGCAGCACCAGGTCGGCGTCCTCCGGAGTGTCGGTGGGCTGCCACGCCTGCGCGGCGCCGAGCACGTCGGCCATCTTGGCCGAGTCGTACTCGTTCATCTGGCAGCCGAAGGTCTTGATGTAGAGCTTTTTCATGATGGTCGGGCGGCGCCGCGGGTGCGCCGGCGCCAGGCTTGCACCCGCCCGCGGGCGGGTGCGGCGTTCAGAACTGCCGGAACAGGCAGCGATTGGGGGCGGCCGCCAGCCCGCTGACGGTCTGGTTGGCGCCCAGCATCCACACCCGGAACACATTGCCCATGGAATCGCGCTGGAACACCACCGGGCCCTTGATTCCCGCCAGGTCGCCGCGCAGGATCACCCGTTGCTGGGTGTTCTCCACGCGCAACCCCGGGCCCAGCGGATAGCTCACGCAATTCACGCTCAGCGTGGGGCCGGCTCCGAAGGTGGCGTAGCCCGTCATGCTGCCCATGGGGTAGACGCGGCTCAGCGCGCCGGGCACGGTCTGGGCCGACGCCGGCAGGCACGCGCCGCCCGACGCCAGCGCGGCGGCCAGGCTCAGGCGCAGCAGGTTCGGGGCGGCCAGGCGCATGGGCGGGTTCCTGGTGGGAGGGAAGCTGGGCGCGATTGTAGTGGCGGCGCAAGGCGCACGCCGGCGGCCCCGGGGCTTCAGGGGAAACACTCCGCCTGGCCCAGCGCGGGCGCCGCCGCGTCCTTCGCGGCCAGCGCCGGCTGCAGATCTCCCAGGGGCCACTCGATGCCCAGGCTCGGGTCGTTCCATGCGACCGAGCGCTCGTGCTCGGCGAACCAGTAATCCGTGGTCTTGTACAGGAATTCGGTGCCCTCGGCCAGGCTCAGGAAGCCATGCGCGAATCCGGGGGGAATCCACAGCTGGCGCCGGTTGTCCGCCGACAGTTCCACGCCGGCCCATTGCCCGAAGCGCGGCGAGCCGCGGCGCAGGTCCACCGCCACGTCCCACACCCGCCCGGCCACCACGCGCACCAGCTTGCCCTGCGGGTGGCGGATCTGATAGTGCAGCCCGCGCAGCACCCCCAGCGCCGAGCGCGAGTGGTTGTCCTGCACGAACTCGGTGTCGATGCCGGTGGCGGCGGCGAAGTCGCGCCGGTTGTAGCTCTCGAAAAACCAGCCTCGCGCGTCGCCGTAGGCCTTGGGTTCGAGCACCAGCACCTCGGGCAGCGCGGTAGGCGTGACGGTATAGGGCATGGCGTGAACTCAGTGTCCGGGGGAGGCGAGCAGGCGCAGCAGGTACTGTCCGTAGCCGTTCTTGCGCATCGGCTCGGCCAGGCGCTGCAACTGCGCGTCGTCGATCCAGCCCTGACGCCAGGCGATCTCCTCCGGGCACGACACCTTCAGGCCCTGGCGCTTTTCCAGCGTGGCGATGAACTGCCCGGCGTCCAGCAGGCTCTCGTGGGTGCCGGTGTCCAGCCAGGCGTAGCCGCGCCCCAGGGTGCTCACCTGCAGCTGCCCGCGCTCCAGGTAGATGCGGTTCAGGTCGGTGATCTCCAGTTCGCCGCGCGCCGAAGGCCGCAGCGAGGCGGCGATGTCGGGCGCCTGCGCGTCATAGAAATACAGGCCCGTCACCGCATAGTTGCTCTTGGGCCGGGCGGGCTTTTCCTCGATGCTCACCGCGCGCCCCTGGGCGTCGAACTCCACCACGCCGTAACGCTCGGGGTCGAGCACGTGGTAGGCGAACACCGTGGCCGCGTCGGAGCGCGCGTTGGCCGCCACCAGCAGGGGCTGCAGGTCGTGGCCCCAGAACAGGTTGTCGCCCAGCACCAGCGCGCTCGGCGCGCCGCCCAGGAACTCCCGCCCGATGAGGAAGGCCTGCGCCAGCCCGTCCGGGCTGGGCTGCACCGCGTAGTGCAGGTCCAGGCCCCACTGGCTGCCGTCGCCCAGCAACTGCTGGAAGCGCGGCGTGTCCTGCGGCGTGGAGATCAACAGCACCTCGCGGATGCCGGCCAGCATCAGGGTCGACAGCGGGTAGTACACCATCGGCTTGTCGTAGACGGGCAGCAGCTGCTTGCTCACCGCCTGGGTCACCGGATACAGCCGGGTGCCGGAGCCGCCGGCAAGGATGATGCCCTTGCGGGCCAGGGGTGGGGTCATCGCAAACCGCGCTCGAGCGCCAGGGTCGTGTCAGCGGGCATGATACGAAGCCGCGGCGCGGCGGGCGTCGGTTCCGGCCGATCAGGAACTGCTCGAGCCGCTGGTTGTTCGAGGCGCGTTCCGGGACGCGCCATCCTGTGCGGGCTGTCGGGCCCGAAGGTTCCTCCGGAGTCTGCGGTTTTCGACCAGCAGCGAGACGACGGTCACGACGCCGAGCACGCCGACCGTACGCTCGCCGAGCCAGTGCCACAGGCCCCATGCCAGCGTGGCCGCGCACACACCCCAGATGAGCAAGCGAACGGCGTCGATCATGCGGTCATCAGATCCTGTACGGCGCTCCATGGTGCGCATTGTGAGTGCGGTCGCGAGCGCACGCTGCCAACCGCCGTGTGACCCATCGTTCCTTGTGGAATCGATGTCTTGCGGACGCAAAAAAGCCCCGAAGTCTGACGACTACGGGGCTTCGGCAATCTTGGTGGCGCTTCAGGGACTCGAACCCCGGACCTGCGGATTATGATTCCGTCGCTCTAACCAACTGAGCTAAAGCGCCAAAAGCTGGCCATTATACGCGAGCCGGCCGGGCGCTCAAGCCCCCGGCTCCGTGGGGTCATGTGGGGCTCAGCGGTTCTCGAACTTCGGGCTGCGCTTTTCCAGGAAGGCGGCCATGCCCTCGCGCTGGTCGTGGGTGCCGAACAGGCTGTGGAACACCCGGCGCTCGTACATCAGCCCATCGGACAGCGGCACCTCGAAGGCGCGGTTCACGCAGTCCTTGGTCAGCATCACGGTCTGGCGCGGGAAGGCGCAGATGGTGCGCGCCGCCTCCAGCGCCTCGTCCAGCAGGCGCGCTGCCGGCACCACGCGCGACACCAGCCCGGCGCGCTCGGCTTCCGCCGCGTCCATCATGCGCGCGGTCAGCGCCAGGTCCATGGCCTTGCTCTTGCCCACCGCGCGCGGCAGGCGCTGCGTGCCCCCGGCGCCGGGGATGATGCCGATGCGGATCTCCGGCTGGCCGAAGCGCGCGTCGTCGGCGGCGATGATGAAATCGCACATCATCGCCAGCTCGCAGCCGCCGCCCAGCGCGTAGCCGGCCACCGCGGCGATCACCGGCTTGCGGATGCTGCGCATGCGCTCCCAGTTGCGGGTGATGAAGTCCTCGCGGTAGGCCTGCATGTAGTCCTTCGTGGCCATGGCCGCGATGTCCGCGCCGGCCGCGAAGGCCTTCTCGCTGCCGGTGAGCACAATGCAGCCGATGGCGTCGTCGGCCTCGTACATGGCCAGCGCCTGGCCGAGTTCGTCCATCAGCGCGTCGTTCAGCGCATTGAGCGCCTTGGGACGGTGCAGGCGGATCAGCGCCACCTGGTCGTGGACTTCGAGCAGCAGGTTCTCGGGGTTCATCGATGTCTCCTGACGGGTCGTTGGGTTGTGATCGGGACGGACGGCTCGGCGGGCGGATTCAGACGCCCAGCCAGGCGCGGCGCAGGCGCAGCGCGGCCGCCGCGGGGCGCGCCGCCAGTTGCAGTTGAACGGGCCCGGGCGCCGGCTCGGGCAGCGGCGCATGCAGGCTCAGCAGCCGGCCGTCGCGCATCACGTGCGCGCTCCACGCCTGGCCCGGCTGGGCGCGGCGCCACTGGCGCGCCAGCGCCGCCGCGCCGGCCTGCTGTTCGTTCACGGCCACCAGCACGTCGCCCGCGCACAGCCCGGCCTGCTCGGCCCACGAGCCGCTGCGCACGAAGCGCACCATGGGCCAGTGCGCCGCGCCGTCCAGGCGCAGGCCCAGCGCATCCACCGGCTCCGGCGCGGCGTGCCCCAGGTCCACGCCGACGCCGGCCAGCAGACGCTTGAGCGGCAGTTCCTCGCGCCCCTGCACGTGGCGCTCGAACCACGCGCGCACGTCGACCCCGCAGGCCTCGCGCACCAGCCCGGGCAGCGCGTCCTCGGGCACGCCCTGCTCGCGCAGCGGCGCGTCGGCGCGCCCGTAGCGCCGCCACAGCAGGCGCATCACGTCGTCCAGGCAACCCTTGCCGCGGCTGCGCAGGTGCAGGTCCAGCGCCAGCGCGAACAGCCCGCCCAGGGTGTAGTAGCTCACCGTGGCATTGGGCGTGTTCTCGTCCGGGCGGTAGAACTTGATCCAGGCGTCGAAACTCGCCTGCTCCAGGCTTTGCAGATGCCGCCCCGGCGTGGCCTGCACCGCGCGCATGGCCTCGGCCAGCAATTGCAGGTACTGCTGGGGCGTCACCAGCCCGGTGCGGCGCAGGATCAGGTCGTCGTAGTAGGACGTGAAACCCTCGAACAACCACAGCATGCCGGTGAGGTTCTCGCGCTCCAGGTCGATCGGCGTGAGCGCCTGCGGGCGGATGCGCTTGACGTTCCAGGCATGGAAGTACTCGTGGCTGCACAGGCCCAGCAGCCGGCGGTAGCCGGCGCCGGGGTCGGCGCCGTCGCGCGGGTGGGGAAGGTCCGCCTCGGCGCAGATCAGCGCGCTGCTGTCGGCGTGCTCCAGCCCGCCCCAGCCGGTGGGCGAGGGCGCCAGCAGGAAGGCGTAGCGCCGGAAGGGCGCGCGCGGCGCCTCGGGCTCGAACAGCGCGATCTGCGCCTCGCAGATGCGCCGCAGGTCGGCCGCCAGGCGCTTGGCGTCCACCTGTTCGCGCAGGCGCGAGGCGTGTTCCAGCACCATCTCGTGCGGCGTGCCGTGGGCGCGGAAGGCGATGCGCAGGTGGTCGCCGCAGGCCACGGGGTGGTCCACCAGGTCCGCGTAGTCGCGCGCCGCGTAGCTGCCGAAACCGCGTTCGTCCACGCGGCGCGCCGCCAGCGTGGTGGCCACGCCCCAGCGCAGCCCCGGCGGCGGCTCCAGGCTCAGCTCGTGCTCCACGTGCTCGAAGCCGGCGGCCGCCGGCAGCAGGCTGCTGGCGTTGAAAAACCCCCGCGACGGATCCAGCCAGGCCGCGCGCACCGACGCGTCGTGCGCGTACACGCTGAGCTGCACCTTCAGCGGCCCCTCGCAGGGCTCGACGCGCCAGCGGTTCTTCGCCGTCTTGCGCAAGCCCAGTTCGCGGCGTCCGCAGAAGGCGCGCAGGTCCAGCACGTGGCGCGCGAACTCGCGCACCAGGTAGCTGCCGGGAACCCACACCGGCAGCCACAGTTCCTGGCCGGCCGGGTCGGGGTTCGCCAGGTCGAGCTCGACGTCGAACACATGCGCGTGCAGCTTGTGCATGCGTACGCGGTAGCGGGGCCCGACGGTGGCGGGCGCGGCGGCCTTGGCGCGCTTGCGCGCGGCGGGCGGGGCCTTGGGCGATGGAGGCATGGCGTGCGGGCAGTGGAATCGGGCTCATGCTAATCTGCCCAGCCGCGCGCCGGGCGGCATGGCGCGCGAGGCCCCGCGCATGGTGCGCGGGCGCGGGCCCAGGCCCTCTTCAGGAACTTCGCGCGAGATCGGTGGTGGAACGAGACGTTTTCAGCGAAATCGCGGTGCATACCGGCTCCGGTTCGCCGTCGCTGGTGTACCTGCCGCAGGTGCGCTACCCCAGCGGCGAGGTCATCGGGCTGGAGGCCCTGTTCCGCTGGCGCGCCGACACCGCGCCGCGGCGCCATTCCCCGCTGTCCTTCCTGCCGCGCCTGTCGGTGTCGCAGACCAGCGAGCTGTTCTTCTGGGTGGTCGACACCGCCGTCGCCGAGGCCCGCGTGTTGTCCGACTGGACCGGCTGGGAAGGCATCGTGGCGGTCAACGTGGAAGCCGACCAGCTCGGCGACCCGGATCTGGTGCACCACGTCCAGCGCGTGCTCGGCGAAAGCCGCTGGCCCGCCCAGCGCCTGGCGCTGGAAGTCACCGAGCGGCGCCAGATCCCCGTCTACCCCAGCGTGGTGCGCAACATCCAGGCCCTGCAGCAGGCCGGGGTGCTGCTGGCCATGGACGACTTCGGCGAGGGCTACGCCTCCTTCGAATACCTCAAGCGCCTGAGCCCGGCGCTGATCAAGCTGCCGGCCGGGTTCACCGGGGGCCTGGAGCGCGACCCGCGCAACCGCGAGATCGTGCGCAGCGTCACCGCGCTGGCCCAGCGCCTGGGGGTGCAGGTGGTGGCCGAGGCGGTCGAGCGCGCCGAGGACGCGCAGGCGCTGCGCGAACTCGGACTGCAGGTGATGCAGGGCTACCTGTTCGGCGAGCCGCGCCAGCTCGAGGACTGGGCCGAGGCGCTCAACCACGGCGGGCGCCTGCGCGCCATCTGAGCCGCGCGCGCCGGGCACGCAGCCGGCGCGCAAGGGCGGCACGCGCTGCCGCCCCGGGGCCCGGCTTCAGCCCACGTGCTTGGCCAGGAAGGCCAGCGAACGTTCCATGGCCAGCTTGGCCGAGGCCGCGTCGTAGCTGCCGCGGGCATCGCAGTTGAAGCCGTGGTCGGCGTCGTAGACATGGAACTCGGCCGTCGGGTTGGCCTTGCGCACCGCCTCGCGGTCGGCCTCGCCGATGTGGGCGTCCTTCAGGCCGTAATGGAACATCAGCGGCGCCTTCGCCTGCTCGCCCACGAACTGCACGTTGCGCCCGCCGTAGTAGCTGATGGCCGGCAGGCCCAGGCGAATGGCCGACAGGTAGCTCACCGTGCCGCCCCAGCAATAGCCCACCGTGGCCACCTTGCCGGCGCGCTGGACTTCCTGCGCCGCCGCTTCCACGCCGGCCAGCGCGCGCTCGAAGCCCAGCTTGCCCACGTATTCCTGGCCCTTGGTCACGCCTTCCTGGTCGTAGTTCAGTTCCACGCCCGGCTGCACCGGGTCGAACAGCGCCGGCGCGATGGCCAGGTAGCCCTGCGCGGCGTAGCGGTCGGCCACGGTGCGGATGTGCGCGTTCACGCCGAAGATCTCCTGCACCACCACCAGGCCGCCCTTCGGCGTGCCGGCCGGCTCGGCGACGTAGGCGCCGATGCGGGTTCCATCCTTGAGTTGCAACGAAATGCTCTTGCCCATGACAAGTTCTCCGTAGGGTTGTACGTGGTCGTTCTCGGGAGGGCGTGGCGGGCGGGGCGCCGCTTGTCGCGCGGGCACCGCCGCCAGGGCCGCGCGGGCGCAGGCTGCGCGCCCGGCTTGCACGGCTGCCGCGACGCGGCAGCTGACGCGGCAAATGGTACAGGCGGAAGGCCCAGGTCTGCAGGGCCCGCCGCAAGGCGGCGGCCCCCCGGGGCAGGGGCCGTCCACTCAATCGTGCGCGCGCTGCTCCAGCACCCGGGCCAGGTAGGGCGCGGTGGCCGACTCGGCCTGCGCGGCCAGTTGCTCCGGCGCGCCCTCGGCCACGATGCGCCCGCCGCCCGCGCCCCCCTCGGGGCCCAGGTCGAGCACCCAGTCGGCGCTGGCGATCACGTCCAGGTTGTGCTCGATCACCACGATGGTGTTGCCGGCGTCGCGCAGGCGCAGCAGCACGTCCAGCAGCATGTCGATGTCCGCGAAATGCAGCCCCGTGGTGGGCTCGTCCAGGATGTACAGGGTGCGCCCGGTGTCGCGGCGCGAGAGTTCCAGCGCCAGCTTCACCCGCTGCGCCTCGCCGCCCGACAAGGTGGTGGCGCTCTGGCCCAGGCGGATGTAGCCCAGCCCCACCTCGCGCAGGGTCTGCAGCTTGCGCGCGATGGCCGGCACGCTCTTGAACTGCTCCAGCGCCTGGTCCACGCTGAGCTCCAGCACCTCGGCGATGTTCAGCCCGTGCCAGGTGACGTCCAGGGTCTCGCGGTTGTAGCGCTTGCCGTGGCACACGTCGCAAGGCACGTACATGTCGGGCAGGAAGTGCATCTCCACCTTCACCAGCCCGTCGCCCTGGCAGGCCTCGCAGCGCCCGCCCTTGACGTTGAAGGAGAAGCGCCCGGCGTCGAAACCGCGCTCGCGCGCCAGGTTGGTCTGCGCGAACAACTCGCGCAGCGGCGTGAACAAGCCCGTATAGGTGGCCGGGTTGCTGCGCGGCGTGCGCCCCAGCGGCGACTGGTCCACCGCGATCACCTTGTCCAGCAACTGCAACCCGTGCAGCGCCTCGTAGGGCGCCGGTTCGGTGTGCGCGCCGTTCAGCGCCGCGGCGGCGGCCGCGTACAGCGTGTCGTTGACCAGCGTGGACTTGCCCGAACCCGACACCCCGCTGACCACCGTCAGCAGCCCCAGCGGAATGCGCGCCGTCACCTCGCGCAGGTTGTTGCCCCGCGCGCCCACCAGTTCCAGCCAATGCTCGCCCGGCGCGCGGCGCGAGCCCGTGGCCGCCGCGTGGCGCCGCCCGGACAGGTACTGCCCGGTCAGCGAGTTCGGGTCCGCGGCCACCGCCTCGGGGCGGCCCTGCGCCACCACCTCGCCGCCGTGGATGCCCGCGCCCGGGCCCATGTCCACCACGTGGTCGGCGGCGCGGATCATGTCCTCGTCGTGCTCCACCACCAGCACGCTGTTGCCCAGGTCGCGCAGGTGCTTGAGGGTGGCGATCAGGCGGTCGTTGTCGCGCTGGTGCAGCCCGATGCTGGGTTCGTCCAGCACGTACATCACGCCGGTCAGCCCGGAGCCGATCTGCGAGGCCAGGCGGATGCGCTGCGCCTCGCCGCCCGACAGGGTGTCGGCGCTGCGGTCCAGGCTCAGGTAGCGCAGCCCCACGTCGTTCAGGAAGCGCAGGCGCGAGGCGATCTCGCGCCGGATGCGCGCGGCGATCTCCGCCTTCGCGCCGTCCAGCGCCAGTTCGTCGAACCAGGCCTGCGCCTGCTGCAGGGTCAGCGCGCACACCTCCGGCAGGCTGGACTCGCCCACGCGCACCAGGCGCGCTTCCGGGCGCAGGCGGGTGCCCGAACAGGCCGGGCAGCTGTGCACGCTGCGCAGGCGCGCCAGTTCCTCGCGCACCGCCGGGGTCTCGGTCTCCAGCCAGCGCCGCTGCAGATTGGGCAGCACTCCCTCGAAGGGGTGGCGCCGCGTGCTGGCGCGACCCTTCGCGTCCACCGCGGTGAAGGCGATGCGCTCCTCGCCGGTGCCGTGCAGCACCCGCTCGCGCACCGCCTCGGGCAACTGCTCGAAAGGGGTCTCCAGCTCAAAACCGTCGTGCGCCGCCAGCGCCTGCAACTGCTCGAAATAGAAGCGGTTGCGCTTGTCCCAGCCGCGGATGGCCCCGCTGGCCAGGCCCAGCTCGGGGTGGGCCACCACCAGCGCCGGGTCGAACACCTCCACGTGGCCCAGGCCGTCGCATTCCGGGCAGGCGCCGGCCGGGTTGTTGAAGGAGAACAGGCGCGGCTCCAGCTCGGGCAGCGAGGTGCCGCACAACGGGCAGGCAAAGCGGCTGTTGAAGCTCTGCAGCTCGCCGCTGTCCAGGTCCAGCGCCAGCGCGCGCCCCTCGCTCAGGCGCAGCGCGGCCTCCAGGCTCTCGGCCAGGCGCTGGCGCAGCTCGCCGCCGGTTTTCACGCGGTCCACCACCACTTCCACGTCGTGGCGCGAGCCGTCGTCCAGCGCCGGAAGCTTCTCCGCCTCCAGCACCTGCCCGTCCACCCGGAAGCGCACATAACCCTGCGCCCGCAGGGCGGCCAGCAGTTCGGCGTGCCCGCCCTTGCGCGCCTGCACCACCGGCGCCAGCAGCGCCAGGCGCTGCCCCGCCGGGCGCTCCAGCAGCGTGTCCACCATCTGGGAAACGGTCTGCGAGACCAGCGCCTGCTGCGGATGCTGCGGGCAATGCGGGGTGCCGGCGCGCGCCCACAACAGGCGCAGGTAGTCCAGGATCTCGGTCACCGTGCCCACGGTGGAGCGCGGGTTGTGGCTGGCCGACTTCTGCTCGATGGAAATGGCCGGCGCCAGACCCTCGATCAGGTCCACGTCGGGCTTTTCCATGCGCTGCAGGAACTGGCGCGCGTAGGCCGACAGGCTTTCCACGTAGCGCCGCTGCCCCTCCGCGTAGAGCGTGTCGAAGGCCAGCGAGGACTTGCCCGAACCCGACAACCCGGTGAGCACCACCAGCTGGTTGCGCGGAATGTCCAGCGAGATGTTCTTCAGGTTGTGGGTGCGCGCCCCGCGCACGCGGATCGCCGCCGAGGCGGCCTCGGTCGAAGGGGAATCGGGCGTGGCGGGGTCGTGGGCGGTCATGGCGGATTCGGGCGCAACACGCAACTATAAGGCCGCCGGCACCCCGGACGCCCCCGTCGCCCCACGCCATCCCGGGCACGCCGCGGGGCCGTGCCGGCGACATGCGCCGAGCCGACGCGCCTTCGCGCTATCCTTCGCCTTCATGCCCGGGCGCCGCGGGAAGCCGCGCCCTTTCACCAGGACAATTCATGGCCTCCGTCAACAAAGTCATTCTGATGGGCAACCTCGGGCGCGACCCCGAGGTGCGCTACGCCCCCTCGGGCGCCGCCGTCTGCAACGTCTCCATCGCCACCACGCGCCAGTGGAAGGACAAATCGGGCGAGCGCAAGGAAGAAACCGAGTGGCACCGCGTGGTGTTCTACGACCGCCTGGCCGAGATCGCCGGCGAGTACCTGAAGAAGGGCCGCCCGGTCTACGTGGAAGGCCGCCTCAAGTACGGCAAGTACACCGACAAGGACGGCGTGGAGCGCTATACCACCGACATCATCGCCACCGAGATGCAGCTGCTGGGCTCGCGTGACGGCGGCGGCGACGACGAAGGCGGCGGCTACAGCCGCAGCCGCGAATCCTCGCGCCCGGAACCGCGCGAAAGCCGCGAGAGCAGGGATTCGGCGCCGCGCGGAGGCGGCTCGCGGGCTCCTGCGCCGTCGAAGCCGGCGAAGGGGGACTTCGACGATATGGATGACGATATTCCGTTCTGAGGAACGGGAGGTCATGCAGTGCAGTAGCAAAAAGCCCGCTTTGAGCGGGCTTTTTGTTGGTCGGTTACTGGAAGATGCTGCGACAAACTCGAGGGGTTACCCGGAATCCACCTTGGACGGGCAGAATCGTGCGGGCCACGCGGCCGACCGGATCAGTCTTCGGCGCTGGGCGCCTGTTCTGCCGTAGGGTCGAAGACTGCTCGTCGACCAAAGCGGGCATTCAGGCTGGCCGCTTCAGATGACTGGTATTCACAACGTATCGGTCAACGTGGAGGTCACCGGCGCTGCGCGGCTTTATCGCGCAGCGTCCGGTGGACCGCAAGGTTATGCGTCGCTCTAGCCAAGGCGCACCATCAACCCGCCCAGGCCTTCTGAATTGAAGAACGCGGGATGCGAATTGAGGCGTTCCACGATGGCTGCCGCCTCTTTGTAAATTTCGCCGATGTCAACGCTCCACTTCATGTTTTAGAACTTCCGCTCCGAGGAAATGTAGAGGCGGACTGGAAATACGCGCGGATTGAAAACTTCCCAACGAGAAAGCACCATGTTGTATGCAGCCATTGGCGAAGGGGGTGCCTTTGCCGTGGACACAGCAAGATTCGCTTCATCTAGGTGTTCGCCGGAGTGCTCAAGCGTGTTGCGGACCTTTGCATTCACCATTTCCGCAAGTTGAATGCCCGCGATTGCGTAGGCATACCTGCGCCACCTACCAGTTGCGGGCCTTGGAGAGCATTTCGCGCCGCTGCTCCACCAGCTGGACCAAATTGGCCAGGCTCTCCGTCAGTTCCTCGTGCCCATTGTCCGGCGAGTACGTGAGGTGCTTCACCTGCATGACTGTTCCGAGCTCCCTCAGTACCTCAGGCGCAACTTCAGCGGTGGGAATCGTCATAAAGTGCAAAGGAAGTCGACCGTAAGAAAACTTGATGTCCTCGAATAGCATTCGAAGATCGGGGTCATCAACACCGCAACCGACAAAGAGGAATGTATGCGTCAGTGCCAGCGATCGAATAACGTCATAGAAAAGGGAGTACTTTGTTCGAGCGCGCGAATAGTCTTCAGAAGTGAAGATCAAGTCCTCCGGATCATTGGCCGAGCCGTGGCTCTTGATGAGTAGCCGAACATCGCACTTGTTGAGATAAGAGATAGTGTCCTTGCTGGCATGAGTCTTGATTACATAAGACCCAGCGGACGCCTGTCGACAGTAGTCGTCATAGATGTTGTCGAAGTTCGGAGAGATGGTGACTGCGACATCCAATTCGTACAAATGCTTGTGGATGTCGGCCGGCTTGAATCGTTTCAACTGGAACTCGGCTTGCACCCGTTCGACGAACCTGTCACGACCCATGATGGTCTTGAGTAGCTGACAGCCGAGCAGGTAGTCTCGCCTAGAAATTACTTCCAGCAGATAGGCTGGATTGCCATGCTCTACTGCGCACTGCTTAAGGAACCCGTCCCAGCTCGCCGGGCGCTCACCTTTGTCGCTAGTCGAGTTGCGCGAGACACCAGATCCAACTACCAAGACAGCACGTCGCCTCGCTATGGAGTCGACTGCAACCTCGTCCCAAGAGATCATGCAGCAACCCTCCCAAGGAATCTCTCTGCGATTCTTTCGAAGAACTCGGTAGCCTCGGAAACTCTGGTGTACTGCGAGCCAACAATTCCATCCTTGGCGCCTAGATCGAAAATTGGCGCATGAGCCTGCTGCGAAAGTGGAACGACGCTGCTGAGTGTCGGCAACTCGCCAAGCTTGGCAGACCCATAGTCGGACCCGAAGAATTCGCACATTTGTTGCAGCTCAACGGTCTGTTCGCTAATGATGCGTTCAAAGGCGGCCACAGGTACTCGTTCGCCTGAGACAACCTTAGCTTTGTATTGCTGCATGACATAGCCAATGAATTGCAAATCCCAACCCACGGGTTGACCGTTTATCTGGAAGTGCTCGCCCTCGGTTTCTTCATGCTTACGTATGGCGTCGGTCAGCGCAACCTTCCAAGATGTGAACGACTTCAGAATGTTGTCGATCGCCATAAGGCTGAATATGTCTACCGACAACGGCATGATGAACGAGTCAGCGCCCAGCAGAACTGACCTGTTCAGTGCTCCCAATGAGGGACCCATATCTATGAAGACGAGCTTGTACTTGTCCAGCCGCGAAAGAAGATGCTTGATTGCAAACGTGGTTTGAAAACCGCGAGGCTCGCCGTTCCGTGTTGCCGCCCAATCTGTGGCTAGCAAGTCTTCGCGGATCGATAGCTTGGGGTCGCCAACTATGAGATCAACACCAAACCTTGTGCTGCTCACGATAGTGGGGAGCTCCGCCGGATAGCCTTGCCCCTTTCGAATTGGTTCATAGAAGGAGTCAAGGCTCTTGTGCTCGCCGTCTCGAAATATTGCTTCGAGCTGCTCGTCCTCAAGCAGGTACGCGGATGCGTTGCATTGTGGGTCGGCGTCGAGCACGAGGACTGACTTGTCGTGCCGCTTGGCTAGAAAAGAACCAAGATTGCAAAGCAGTGTCGTTTTGCCGACGCCGCCCTTGTTGTTGAAAAAGCAAACACTCTTCATTGGATGCCTTTGCGTTCTGCGGGGAGAAACAACGGTTGTTTGATGGAATGCCTAACGTAATGTCCAGAGCAGAACCTGCTCTATAAGTTGGGCGTTGCTCCATAAGTTGGTCATCTGTCCCTCCTGAGAGTGGCTTGCATGCTGGCTTGGCACTCAAAAGACTGGATATATGCCCAGTTATAAAAATTCTGTGAAACCCAGCACCTCCATGCTGCAGTCCACCCGGGTTCTGGACCAGTTGCGCGAGCGCATCAGGTACATGCACTATAGCCTCAGCACTGAGAAAGCTTATGTGTATCGGGAGCACTTTTCATTCGTTGGCAAGGTCGGGGCGGGGTCGTGGCTAGCCGCATAGGCCGCGGTGCCGTTGATCGCGGCCAGCGCCTGCTTTGGCCGATGTGCTGACGCTGAGCCAGAGAACGGAAGGTCAACATAGGCGTGAATTGGGAGTTAGCTAAATCCGCGCTTTAACGTCAGACGTGGACGCGGCGCATCCATTCAACCGGCTCCGCAACGGAAAAATTCTCGTTTTTCTTGCGCCTCGCATAATGAACAAGAGCGCCGTTTGCGGTAACAGAAAAGACGTCGCGTGAAAATCCATCATCCTCCGATTGACTGTCGTCAAAAGATTTGCTCAATAAGCCAAGCTTTACTAAATCTCGAATCCACCTTGCAAATGTGCTTTTCTCGAAAGAAACCGTGCTGTTGCTATTGAAGGAGCTGTAATCGCCGGCACCAAATGTCCCGTTGAATTGACGGGTCATTGCTATATCAAGAACCGCCCATGCATTCTCCGAAATTCTGCTTTGCAGCTTATGATACTTTTCAAAAGTCGCCTTATTCAGCCACTTATCGAATTTCGCGTGCTTTTCCTTTGAGGTTAGCGGTTGCCGCATTCCGGTCCATTCCTCACAGAATTTATCAGCGAGGCCAAGAAGATCGCGCAAGTTTGCATTGACAAGTAGGTATAGATCCACCAAGTCATCGATCTCGATAGGCAGTTGATGTTCCACGCGTTCGGGATCGGTCGAAAATTCTGCCAGTCGAGCTCTTATCAAGGGCGGGAGAGCCGTTGGATGAATGTTAGAGACATCTAACGGAGTGCTCAAAAAGGCTGTGAGCCGAGGCGAGGAGGCCAAGCTATGGATCACTCCATTTGCACCGCAAAAAGCCCACCTTAATCCGCTGACGGTGAATAATTTGTCGCGCAGAGCCTCAAGTGTCCGCCGGGCAGCGGAACCGGTTTCAAGAAGTTCTATGTTGTCTATAATGCAAACAACGCCGCCGTTTCCCTGGACGCCAAATATTTCATGCAGCCAGCTACGAACTAGCGACTCGAAGCCACCCTGGGCAAAGCCCGCCGATGGATTAACCTGGCTAGCTTTTGCTACTCCAGTTTCAATATGAACTTGCCCAAGCTGTGGCGAGCCAACCGAGAACCCACCAGTGAGACTGCTATTCACATGCTGGATGATTGGTGAGTTCAGCCAAGAATTGATGTGTGGCAGCGAAATTCCCTTCGGCATATCAAAATCCCGCAGCTCCTCCGCGAAGTTCAGGAGGGTCCTAGCGACGCCTTGAAATACTTCTTGGCAAAATTGATCGACGTTTCCGTCTTTCTTGAGTTGATATGATGTCGTGGACGGAATTAACAGTTGAGGTGTCTCGCCTTTTAGATAGGCCTTGTAACATTTATAGGCCGCAACGTTTACGAGGCTAGTTTTACCTACCCCAACGTGTCCGTCTAAACAGGTGATTTTCCCATGCTTATGAAGTCGTTTGGCGACAATTTCGAGATCGTCGTCCCTGCCCACCATGAGGCGCTCGCCTCGCTCATTGGGGCTTAAGGCGTGAACACCGAATGGGCTTTCAACGAGCCCAAGCTCCGCGTAAATATCTTGAAAATGCATGAATTTTGCTCGCTATAGTGAATTAAAGAGTGCGCAATGGAAGCGGGTGGGGTTTGAGTGCTTCTCTTATGGTCTACAGGGGCGGCTCGAGGCATCCCGATAGAGACGAAGCAGGCAGCTCGCGTGGCAGGCCACTTCGGTTGATACTAGCCGTTGTGCGAGGTGACCTCGATGGCCGCTCAGCCGAGTAGCCGGCACACACTACCGCAGTCTCGTTGTTCTTCCCATGGATATTTATGGCCACCTTTCGCCCAAATGCCACTCGCCACATCACCCCAATCCCACCAGTAATCGCTGGACCAAGTCACCCACCGTCACAGAGCGCGCCATCGCCCGATCGGTGAAAATGCCGCCTCCATCAAAGATCGCCGGAATGATCAGCGCGGCAAGCACGAGCATGACCCCCGTAACCTGGGCCTCCCGGCGTGCCCGCGTCGTCTCCAGGTCGACCCAAGTGAGGGTGCGGAGATTCAGCACCTGTTCGAAGCGAAAGAAGAACGCGGCGAGGTGGTAGATGCCGGCGACCATGGCGGTCAGGAAAAACGGAAGCGCCAGTCCCAACGTGCTGTCCGGCCCGAGGCTTTGCGTGTCCGCGGCTGCCGTGGTTTTCGGCCGCGCTCCAGGAACGGCTTCCCGACCCGCCGAAGTCTTGTGCCATGCCGCCAATTCGCTGGCGAGGGTGGTCGCGGGGCGGCCGGCGGCGGCGCAGAACTTGAGGCGCATGTCGGCGAAGTCTGCGCTCAACGGTCCCCATCGCTTGGAGCCGTAGCGAAGCTGGAGAATGTCCCCGGCGGAGTCGTCGAGCCATTGCGCCAGCATCTTCTGCCTCGGCGCGGCGCAGTCGAACTCGATGTCGTTGATCAAGGCGTGCACCTGGCCGGTGCCGGCGTACTGGAAGGTGTGCGCGAGGAAGGCCGAGCCACTCGGGTTGAGGACCTGCGAGGTCTGCAGCACTTGCACGTCGTCACCGTCGCGGTGCAGCGAGTTGGCGTCGTAGCGCAGCACGACGTTGGTGCCCCGCGCGATGAGTCGCCAGTCGTGCGGCGCGTGGTCGTCGGCCACGGCATGGTCGTAGAGGCGGTGCTGGGCAGGCGTCCATGCCGCCTGGACGGCGGGGTCCGCCAGGGTATGCGGCCCGGGCAGGCCGAGCGCGGAGGTGCCGGGTGGCTGCGGTGGCGCCACCGCGTGGACGGGGTCCGCCGCCTGGGCGGGGGCCGCCAGGCCCGGCAGCGCCGCGAGCAGCGCGAGCGTGGCGAGGGTCCGGGCGAGGTTTGCGGGCCTTGCCATCACGCGCCCCGCGCTGCCGCTGCGTCGTGCTTCAGGCGCTTCAGCTCCATGTCCAGGTCCTGCTTGAGCGCCAGCGCCTCGACCGGGTCCGCCGGCTCGCCGTGGGTGTCGGCGGCATTCCTGTAGACGGTGGGGATGCCGGCCAGGCCGACCATGTCCGCGTAGATCTCGCGCAGGTCGGTGTACATCGGCCCGCGCGGGTCGTTCGGGGCCAGGTGCACCCGCTGCAGATCCTCGTGCGCGCGCTGCAGGCCGGTAAGCACCAAGCCCTGGATGGGAGCCTGGGCCTGGCGTTCGGTCAGCTTGCCGGCGTGGATCTGCGCCTGCATGCCTTGCACCGAAGCTCCGATGTCGCGCAGATCGTCCATGCTGCGGACCAGTGCCGATTCAGTGCGTGCGGCGGCCAGCGCATCCAGCTTCGCCGGCGGGGCCAGTGCGACGAGCAGGGCCACGGCCAGCGTGCCGCCCAGGCCGCCGAGAAGCATGCGCGAGCGACCTTGCTCACGCGTGCGGGTCTCGTCGGTGCGCAGGGACAGCAGCCCGGCGAGCACGATGCCGCTGAGCAGTCCGCCCACGTGGGCGGCGTGATCGATGTGGGGATTGGAGAATCCCTGCAGCAGCGAGTTCCCGACGTACAGCACCATCATCAGGCGGTAACGCGTGTAGGTCCTGGGCAGGGTCTTGCGGTGCCAGTACATCATGGCGACCCAGGCGCCGATCACGCCGTAGATGGCGCCGGAGGCTCCCACCGACACGGCGTGCTGCGCGCCGTAATGCAGGCTGGTGGCGTTGCCCACGAGCCCGGCGACCAGGTAGATCAGCAGGGTCTGGCGCCAGCCGTAGAAGCGCTCGACCATGGCGCCGAAGGCCAGCAGGCCGATCATGTTGAACAGGATGTGGGGCACGCTCTCGTGCACGAACATGGCCGTGAACAGGCGCCACCACTGGCCGCGCTGCACCTCGGAGGCGGCGTTGCCGCCCCAGCGCAGCAGCACGTCGCTCGGGAAGGGCGCGAAACCGCCCCGGCTGAACGCCATGAGCAGGTACACCAGCACGTTGATCCCGATCAGGCACAGCACCAGCCAGGGCTTGAAGGACTCCGGGCCCAGGCGAGCCTCGAAGGCCGTCTGCTGCTCGAAGGCCTCGGATTGCAGCGCCGCGGGGGCGGTGCGCCAGCGCCCCGCGGCCTGCAGGTAGGCGCGCAGGGCCTGTGCGATCTGCTCGATCACCCCGGGCTCGAAGTAGGACAGGGCGATCACCGGGCGGCTCTTGCGTCCGCCCAGGAAGTACTTGCGGTCCTCGCCGACGAAGCGCGGGTCGAGCACCAGCTTGAGCACCGGATAACCCCGGGTGGCGTAGCTCAGTTCCGCCGATTCGATGGCCGTCCAGGGGTAGGCCCCCGGCCTGCTCGTGAGCGCGGCGCCCACCCGCATGCCGCCGGGGCCGAACACCAGCGCCGGCCCGGGCGCGTTCAGGCGTCGCGTCATGCGCCAGTACGCGTAGCCGAACACCAGCAGGAACAGGATCTGGGTCGGCAGCAGTTCCGCCATGCCGTGCGGCATGGGCATCGCGAACTGGATGAGCAGGTTGGCCACGATCATCCCGAGGGCGGTCATGGGCAGCACGCGCCGCATGCGCCCGGAGCGGCTCTTGCGGGAAACGTGGAAGCCTTGTTCGCCCGGCGTCGCGCCGGGCAGGGTGGGCGGGTCTTCCGCC
Source organism: Pseudomonadota bacterium (assembly GCA_021848345.1). Taxonomy (GTDB): domain Bacteria; phylum Pseudomonadota; class Gammaproteobacteria; order Burkholderiales; family Burkholderiaceae_C; genus Thiomonas_A. The sequence goes on from JAJZUV010000018.1 coordinate 28,578, forward strand.
GGTGCGCCGGGCTCAGTGGGGCTGAAGCTCGAGGACATGGCGGAGGCGCGGGAACCCTTCTGGCGCAGCGCATCGGCGCCGACCCCGGGCAAGGGGGCGCCGGCGGCGGTGCTGGCCGGTTGCTTCCTCCCCCGAGGTGGTTCCGCGCATCGCGGTCAACTTGCTGCGAAGTTGCGCGACGACTTGTTGCGATCAACAAGTAGTGTGGAATCTAGAGGAAATCGGAACTTTCGCGCAAAGATTTGCATCCTGTCGCAACTGTCAGGAAGGAGGTGAAATGCGCGAAAATCTCGACCGACAACCGTGGTTGACAACGAGGGTTTTGACAACTATGGTTGACGAATGTCCGTCGTGCGCCAGACGATCGAATACGCCGAGTGGTTCAACCGCCTCCGGGATCGTCACGCTCGCGCCCGGATTGACGTTCGCGTGCGGCGCCTCAGTATGGGCAATCCGGGCCAACACCGAGTTCTGAGCGGTCGGGTGGTGGAGCTGAAGATTGACTATGGGCCCGGATATCGTGTCTATTACACCGAGAGAGGCCTCGATCTGGTGTTGCTGCTGATCGGTGGCGACAAGTCCTCGCAGCAGGAGGACATCGAGACTGCCCGGCGGCTCGCCAAGGAACTGAATTGAACATGGCAACCAGGACGATTCCATGGGATTCCGCCGAGCATCTTCGGTCCGACGAAGACCGCGTGGCCTATCTGAACGCGGCGCTGGACGAGGCGGGGGATGATCCCACCTTCATCGCGCAGGTCCTCGGCGACATTGCTCGATCCCATGGCATCGAGCGCGTCGCGCGGGAGACCGGCCTGAGCCGGCAGGGCTTGTACAAGGCCCTGTCGGCCGAGGGGAATCCCGAGCTGTCGACGATCCTGAAGGTCTTGCGCGCCCTGGGGATGAAACTGCACGCGGAGGCTGGTTGAACCCTGCCGCATGGCATGGCATGGCGACGGTCGGTTTCAGCTGGGTCTCGGAGCAGGCGCGTCGCGTCCCGTCACCGCACGGCTCCCTTCAGGTATTCGACCAGCGCACCCTGCGCCTTCCGGAATCTCCTGAGCTCGAGGGGCAGCGAAAGGGCCATCAGGCCGGCGGCGATGCCCCAGCCGATCCAGAACGCCTGCATTCCTCCGTGGGGGGCGAACCATGCGCCCATGGCCCAACCCGCCATCCAGGCACAGAAGAATCCCACGGTGCCGACCGGAAGGCGCCCCGTGATCCGGGGTGTCGAGCCGGACCATTCGAGCCTGCCCTTGATGGAAAACGGCGTGCGCAGGCGCAGGCCCAGCCAGGGTGACGGTGCCCGGAAAACCCAGTTGCCTGCGGAGTCCGTCCTGCCCTTGACCTCGGCGAGATCGATCGACGCGTTCGCCGGACGTGCCAAGGACTCCGGCAGGGTGCTGGTGACCACGCACAGCCCCTGGCGATAGGCCCACGGCCAGAAGCGCCAGATGCCGATGAATTCGGCGACCCCGTACAACCACGACAGGGCCGCGACGACCCACGCCACCAGGAAGAGATCGAACGGGAACCAGTGCATGGGGTGTCCAGGAAGCCGCGACGTTGCGAGGGCCGGCGCCAGGGCGCGCCGCGGGTCAATGTATCGCAACGCCCTGAGAGCGTCCGTTCTATGGCGTGCCATGTGGCGATCCGTGCCATATACTGTGATATATGGCAACGCGAGGCACTACGAATCCGCGGCCGACCGCGCGTGTCGGCTGGAACAACCGATCGCAGACGGTGACGATGCCGCTTGAATTTCGTTTCCCGGAGTCGGTGCGCGAGGTGTTCATCCGGCGCGAAGGCGAAAGCATCGTGCTGACGCCGCGACCGGCCGACTGGTCCGGCTTCTTTGCGGCGGGCCTGACAGCCTCGGCGGATTTCATGGCGGATGCGGAACGCTTGCCCATCCAGGAGCGCAGGTTTTGACGCTCCCGCTGTACATGCTGGGCACGGACACCTGCATCTTCCTCATGCGAGGTGATTCCGCGGCCTTGGCGGCCAAGGTGCAAGCGGTGCCGCTGCAGCAGCAGATCATGTCGGCCGTGACGTTCGCAGAGCTGACCCATGGCGTGCAGGTCTCGGCCGCTGCCAGGCGCAAGCAGAATCAGGCCGTGCTGGACCGCCTCGCGGTGTACCTGGCCGTGTTGGATTGGCCGCAAGACGCGGCGCAGCACTACGCCGAAATTCGTGCCGATCTGAAAAAGCGCGGCGCCCAGCTGGGCGCCGCCGACCTCATGATCGCCGCGCACGCAAGAGCCTTGGGCGCCATCGTCGTCACCAACAACACCAAGGATTTCGGGCGCGTGAAGGGCCTGCGGATCGAGAACTGGACCCAGTAGTGCCGCGCGGCACGGCTCCCTCGCCGGTCTCGGCGCGTGTTCCCTTTCAGGCTGGCGCGTCGAGCAGGTCGGTGCCGTAGGAGTTGTCGATCAGGCACAGCCAGCCGGCCTGCGGGTCGCGACGGAACACGTAGGTGGAGCGGCGCGTGGCCTGCCAGGGCTGGCCGTCGCCGAGCACGGCGCGTAGCTCCGCGCGCGCCAGCACCAGCGCGGTGTCGCCGGACATCAGCACGCGCATCTCGGGCTGGTGCACCTGGAGGCTGTGGTGGAAGTGTTCGGCGATGCGCCGGAAGGCCTCGCGGATCTGCTCCTTGCCGCGCGCGATCATGCCGGGCTGCAACACGAGCATGGCGTCGTCGGCGTAAAAGCGCATCACCTGCTCGAAGTCCTCGCGGTTGATCGCCGCGTCCGCGGCCGCGACCGCGTTCCTGAGTTCCTGTTCCGACATCTTGGTTTTCCGGTGGGGGCGTTGTGACCCGGCAGGCGGAAAAAGCCACCTCTGGCCTCTGCGGGCGCCGCTGCTTCCGGCTTGACGGGATGGGTGATTGTAGCTATATTTGGCGCCCAATACGGAGCGGAATATGGAAACCATCCTCGCTGAAGTCGCCGTAAGCATGTCCGAGTTCAAAAAGAACCCAGCCGCCGTGCTTCGGGAGGCCAACCACCGCCCTGTCGCGGTGCTGAACCACAACCGGGCCGCCTTCTACATGGTCGAGCCTCGCTTGTTCGAAGCCATGCTTGAGGAGCTGGCGGACCAGGACCTGTACCGCAAGGCCGCCAGTCGCCTCGCGGAGAAGGCCCGTGCCATCGAGGTGGACATTGACGACCTCTGAAGCCAAGGCGAAGCACAAGTACAAGCTTCGCTTCATGCCGGAGGCCCTCGAAGAATGGCGAAGTCTGGACGGCTCTGTTCAGGCTCCTCTCAAGAAGCTTCTTGCCAAAAGGCTGGACAATCCTCGCGTTCCCGGTGGTGAACTCCACGGAGCGCTTGCAGGGTGCTACAAAATCAAGTTGCGCCAGCAAGGCGTTCGGTTGGTCTATTCGGTGGAAGACGACCACTTGTTGGTCACGGTCATTGCGGTCGACAAACGCGAGGACGGGGTGGTCTACGAGTCTGCCATTGCGCGCTTATCCGCTGCAGCCGAAGCGCTTGCCCAAGCGTTGCGGGACAAGCTCAAGAAGTAGCCGGGGGATGACGAGCCCCAGGTGAGCCAGTCGTGCGTCGCGGGTCATGCGTCGAGCGTCGCAACCAAGGCGTTGCATGATCGGCACGCGCAAGGTTACGGTATGCCCGACGCCACCGAATTCTCGCCATCTCCGGACCATGACTGCGCCAAGCCACCGATTCCTCGAGGCCCATGGCCTGAGATTCCACGTCACCGAACAGGGCCAGGGGCCGCTGGTCCTGCTCTGCCACGGGTTTCCCGAGACCTCCCATGCATGGCGGCATCAGTTGCCTGCGCTGGCACGGGCCGGGTATCGAGCGGTGGCTCCCGATCTGCGCGGCTATGGGCGCAGCGACCGTCCCGAAGCGGTGGCGGCGTACGCGATGCGCGAGCTGGTGGCCGATCTTCTCGGGCTTGTCGATGCCCTGGGCGAGAGCCAGGCCGTGGTGGTCGGCGGTGACTGGGGCGCCTCGGTCGCATGGCAGGCGGCGCGCATGCATCCCGAGCGTTTTCGGGCGGTCGCGGCCCCAGCAGGCTGTTGAAGTACCGGAGGGGGCCGCGCGCAGGCGCTGCGGGATGAGCTGCAAGGCGCCCAAGCCAAGGCCAGGCTGGACGCCTGGCCTGCTTGGGCAACGCCGCAGATCGCCCGCGGCGCCTGCGCCCGAAGGGTTGGCGCGGAATCGGGCGCTGGCCGCACCCCGGATCTTGCGCGGGCGCCCAGCCCGCGCTGCGATCCGGCGCACGCCCATCATCCCGATTCCGCGCCAACGCGACCCCCTCCGGTATTTCAACAGCCTGCTCGGCGTGCCGATGATGCAGCGGGCGCCGAAAAGGCCCAGCGATCTGTTCCCGCAGACGGATCAGGCCTGGTTCTACACCCACTACTTCGCCGCGCCGGGAGTGGCCGAACGCGAACTCGAGGCCGACGTCGGCGCGAGCTTGCGCAAGATCTATTTCGCGGCCTCGGGTGCCGCGGGCCGCCGCGACGACCCGAGCACGCCCAATCCCTTCGGCATGCTGCCGCGCGCGGGCGGATGTCTCGACATCCTGCCCGAGCCCGAGGGAGCGCTCGATTGGCTGCCCGCCGAGGACATGGAGCGCTTCGTGGAGTCCTTCGAGGCCAGCGGCTTCAGGGGCGGGCTGAACTACTACCGCAACCTGGACCGCAATTGGGCGGACGAGGCCTCGCTGGAGGGCCGGCGAGTCGAGGTGCCGGCGCTCTACCTGGTCGGCGAGCGCGACACCGGGATGGCGATCCCGGGGATGCGCCAGATCATCGAGGCCATGCCGGTGACCGTTCCCCATCTGCGTGGCGCATGCACCATCCAGGGTGCCGGTCACTGGCTGCAACAGGAGGCGCCGGATGCGGTCAACGCCGCCTTGGTGGAGTTTCTGGACTCGCTTTGAATCCGGTGGCGCGATGGTGGGCCTGCCGCGGGTTGGTCCGATTCCGTCAGGGTCATTCGATGCCCCGCCCGGGTCAGAGTTCCGCCGGCCCCGATGGCCACCCAAACTTCCTCGGGGTAGCCACCGACCCGGGCGAGCGATCGGCTCCACCCCGGCCACCGACTCAGAGGCCCACGACGCCGTCACTGTTCGAGCCGCACCGCCTCTTCATCGAGGCGCAACTGCGCCTCAAGTGCAACGCCACGGCCATGTACCAGGGCCTGTTGGCTCTGTACGCAGCACCGGCAGAAGTGATTTGGCTGGGACCTTAGCGCGCGGACTTATACTGCCGTCCTTAGGACGGCAGTATAAGTCCGCGCAACGAGCGCACGCGAACCATGGCCCAGATGTAGGCGTGTTTTGGTTCCGAGCAATGCTGTACAATGCGTCCTAAGGACGCATTGTACAGCATGGACCGTGAACGAATCCGCGCATCAGCGGCGCTCGCCGAGTTGCTTGGCGCACGTGGCGAACCGGTGGTCACGCGCTACGCGCTGGCCACCGCGGCTTGGCGCATCTACGCCGAACCGGACCAGCTGCCGTCGCGGGTACGGCGGCGTCAGCTCGATCGGCCGGCCTTCCTGCGCCTGGAGTCGGAGCTGATCCGCCAAGGCATGCTACGCCCGGTCCCTGGCGTCGCCCAGCATGCCGCGTACACCCTGCTCGGCGCGCCGGCAGCGGCGCCCGGCACGCTGGCCTGCGCGCTCGACCCGTTCTGTTACCTGTCTCACCTCAGCGCGATGGAGTTCCACGGGCTGAGCGACCGCATGCCCGAGCTGCTCTATCTTTCGTCGCCGGCTCCGGCTCCGTGGCGGTCCTTCGCCACGGCGCAGATGCAGCGCGACCTCGGCCAGGCGTATGCGGATTTCGTGCAGGCGTCGCTCCCCGGCCTGCAGCGCATCCGCTTCACCCGAGTGGCAGGCCATCCGATCCATCTGTTCCGAAGTCTGCACCTCGGCGCATTCCGTCACTTCAAGCAGCAGCATCTGCGCGTCGCCACGCTGGGACGAACCTTCCTGAACATGCTGCAGGAGCCGGGGCTGTGCGGCGGCCTCGACCATGTGCTGTCGGTGTTCCGCGAGCATGCCGCCACGCATGCCCGGCTGATCTTCGACGAACTCGACCAGCACGGTCGCGCAATCGACAAGGTGCGTGCCGGGTGGATTCTCGAGGAGGTCTGCGGGATCCACGATGCGCGCATCGATGCCTGGTCGGCCTTCGCCCAGCGCGGGGGCTCGCAACGCCTCGACGCCACCGCCGAATACGGCCCGCGGTTCTCGGAACGCTGGAAGCTGTCGCTCAACGTGCCGTTGGCGCTGCCATGAACCCGCTGGACTTCGAGCGCTGGATCGCACAGGAAGCCGATCTGCGGCGTTGAAGCTTCCGCCAAGCGGTCCACCTCGTGCTGCGCGCGATCGCCAACGAGCCGGCGCTGGCCCCGCTCATGGTGATGAAGGGCGGCATCCTGCTGGCCATCCGTTACCACAGCGCGCGCTTCACGCGTGACATCGACTTCTCGACCCGGCGCCACATCGAGGACGTTGATCTGACGCGATTCGTGGCTGACCTCGACGACAGCATCCGCCGCGTGGCTGCCGACAACGAATATGGGCTTGCGCTCGCGGTGCAGTCGCATGCGCTCAAGCCCAGGGCGCGCACCACGCCGACCTTCCCGACGCTGCAGGTGATGGTCGGATACGCCGACCGCGCCTCGCGACAGGAGATGCGCCGGCTGCAAGCCGGCGAGGCCCCCCGCGCGGTGCAGCTCGACTACAGCTTCAACGAATGGGCTTCCGAGGTGGAGCAGCACGTGCTCGACGGCGGCACGCTGACGATGTACGCCTATCACGATCGGATCGCCGAGAAGCTGCGCGCCGTGCTGCAGCAGCCGATCCGGCAACGCTCGCGCTTCCAGGACGTCTACGACCTGTGCCTGCTGTTCGAGCACGGCGAGCCCGACGCGGCGGACCGGCAGGCGATCCTCGACAAGCTACGGGCCGCGTCGAGCGAGCGCCAGGTCCCGATGGATCCGCGGGCGCTACGCGGCCCCGTGCTCGAGGCGCTTTCGCGCCGCGGCTACGCGGAGGTCGCCGCCCTCGTCCCCGGCACCCCACCGGATTTCGAATCGGCTTTCGCCACGGTGCGCGACTTTTACGAGCGGCTGCCGTGGAATCGCAGCTAGATCGCCCGCGTGCCCAAGCGCGCGCTCCAGCGCCCCGAGCGGTGCGACAGGGCCATGAAGGAAAGCGATATGGGCAGCAGCGCGAATCCGGCCCGCAGCGGGCTCGTGCCAGACTCGCGCTGCCGGACCAGCGGCAGCAGGATCCGCCCCTTGCGCGGCGAGGAGGGATGGGCGTCGGGCATGCAGCGGACCTTGTCGGGCGAGAGGTGTCGATGCTGCCTCGGGCGGCTCGCGCATGCTTCGGCCTCGGACGAAGCGAGCCTCCGGGATTGCGGGACAATGCCTTCCATGGCCACCGGCGCACCGTCGAACATGACCCAGGATCTGGACATCGCGCAGGTCGCCGCGCTGGTCGGCGAGCCGGCGCGCGCGGCGATGCTGCTCGCGCTGGGCGACGGCCGGGCGCTGCCGGCCGGCGAACTGGCGGCTTGCGCGGGAATCGCGGCGCCCACCGCGAGCGAGCATCTGCGTCTGCTGCGCGAGGGCGGGCTGCTGCGCAGGGTGCGGCAAGGCCGGCATCACTACCACCGGCTGGCTTCTCCGGAAGTCGCCGCGCTGCTGGAGTCCCTGATGCTGGTCGCGACGCAGCGGCCCGGCGACAGCGCGATATCGCGGGTGCCGTCGCGGCTGCAGGATGGGCGTACCTGCTACAGCCATCTGGCGGGACGCCTGGGCGTGGGTCTGTGCGATGCGTTGATCGAGCGGCAATGCCTGAGCATCCATGAGGACGTGGCGCGACTCACCCCGCGCGGCCTGGATTTCCTGCGGGATTTCGGGATGGACGTGCGCGCGTGGGAGCGGCATCCGGAGTCGAAGACCTGCATCGACTGGAGCGAGCGTCGCCACCATCTGTCGGGACCGCTGGGCGTGGCCCTGCTGCGACGGCTGAAGGAGTTGCGCTGGGTGCAACAGGACCTGGACAGCCGCGCGGTCAGCCTGACCGCGTCGGGGCTGCGCGGGTTGCGAGACCGCTTCGGCGCCTGGCCGGCGCATTGAGCCCGACCGGCGCCTGAGGCCTCGCCGGGCGCGCGCCGCTCGCGTCGGACGGCTTGGCGGCCGGGCGGCTATCGCTGCTCGGTATCGCCTCCGCTGGCGATTTCCTGCAGCCCGGTTTCGTCGAGGATCTCGATGTTGCGATAGCCGATGCGGATCAGTCCGTTGCGGGACATCTTCTGCAGTTCCTCGCTCAGCGCCTGGCGGGAGATGCCGAGCATGCGCGCGAACACTTCCTGGGCGATGGTGACGGTGGTGCGGTTCCTGGGCACGTGGGCGGCGTCGCCGCGCAGCAGCAGAAGCAGCCTCTGCGCCACGCGCACGACGGCGGGGCGTATCGCGGAGCCGCTGAAGGATTCGGAAATGCGGCGTCCGCGGTGCGCCACCAGTTCGGCGATGGCGCGCGCGAAGTCCACGCTGGTGTGCATCAATTCCTGGAACACGGAGCCGGGCACGGCCAGTACGTGGGCAGCCTCGCGCGCGATGCCGGTACTCAGGTGGAGGGAATGGGTCAGGATGCCCGTTTCGCCGAACCAGTCGCCGGGCTCGACCAGGGCGAACACGTGTTCGCGGCCGTCGATGCCGATCCGCGAGATGTAGAGCGCTCCCCGCACGATGGCGAACCAGTGGTCGGCCGGGTCGCCCTGGCGGAACAGCTGGCCGCCGGGCTGGAGGTGCACGTCCTGGGCCTCGGCCACCAGGCGTTCCCGGACCTCCCGCGGCAGGGCCTCGAACCAGGGGTTGTTCGCAAGCGCCGCGAGCGCGATGGCCGGAGACAGCGACATGGCGGGTTCGATCCGGGAGCGGGGGAACTGTCGGGAATTGGACGGTTCTTGCAACGGGCCGATCTTACGCTGCGGCGTCCCCTGCCCGCTGGCGGCTCCGCGGCTCGCCTCGGACCCCGGCGCAGGGGGCGAACCCAAACCGATCTCGCCCATTCCCGTCCAGGTACCTTCATGAATTCGATCGACTTTGCACCTTCCTCCCGTCCCTTGAAACTCGCGGCGGTCGTGGCCCTGAGCGCGGCCGCATGGGCCGCCGCCGGCGCGCATGCGGAAGGGGTCGGCGGCCTGGGCATGGAGGGCTCGCCGCTCACGGTCGGCCTCGGCGTGGGCTGGGTGCACAAGGGCTATGTGGGGGTGGGCAACAAGACCACCGTGCTGCCGCTGCTGCATTACGAGAACCGCTGGGTGGACATCGGCATTCCCAAGATCGACCTCAAGCTGTATTCCACCCGCGCGCTGTCGCTGCGCCTGCGCCTGCGCTACGCCAACGACGGCTACAAGGGAAGCGACTCGTACTTCCTGAACGGCATGGCCGACCGTCACGCCAGTTTCTGGGCGGGTGGGGCGGTGGTGGTCCGCAACCCGTATTTCACGACCAAGGCGGAACTGCTGGGCGATGCCTCGGGCAACAGCAAGGGCACGCGGGCGAAACTGGAATTCAGCCGGCGCTTCCAGGTCGGCTCCGTGGGGCTGACGCCGGCCCTGTCGTTGCGGTGGTTCAACGGCAAGTACGTCAACTACTACTACGGGGTGCTGCCCGACGAGACGAGGCCCTGGCGCCCGGCCTACGACCCCGGTGCGACCACGAACGTGGGGCTGGGCCTGACGGCGGACTACGCTCTCACGCGCCGGAGCACCTTGCTGATGAAACTGCAGTACGTGCGTCTGGGCAGCGCCATCCAGGACAGCCCCCTGGTGGACGCGACCTCGCAGCACGGCCTGTTCGTGGGCTGGGCCTACCGCTATTGAGTTGCGCAGCAGCTTGCCGTTCGTGCCGATGCGCATCGACGTCGCGGCCGGGCTGACAGGACGGGCCACTCTTTTTCTTTTCTCACGTGCTCTAACACCCGACGAATGGTTTTGTCGCCGACCGGGACTTCGTGCGACGTGCCCGTGCGTATGATGCACGGGCTCATGGCTGGGCCGGCGCGGCCTCCGCTGCGCCTTTCGAGCACCCTCGACCAGACGATCCGATGCGAACTCCCGGATGGATCTCGCGGCGCAAGAGCCTGGGCTTGCTGGCGGTCCTCGCCCTCACGCTCGGCCTGGCCGCCTGCGGCGGGGCAAGCAGCTCGTCGCAGCCGGCAGGCGCGGGCTATTCGGTGGGGGGCACGATCACGGGTCTGGCCGCCGGCACCTCGGTGACCTTGCTGAACAACGGCGGCGATGCCCTCACCGTCAACGGCAGCGGCCCCTTCGCCTTCGCGACCCGGCTGGCCGGCGGTGCGAGCTACGCCGTGACCCTGCGCGCGCAGCCCGCGCATCAGACCTGCACCGTCAGCCATGGCACCGGCACTGTCTCGGCCGACGTCACCACGGTGGCGGTGGACTGCATCGCCGATGCGAGTTTCGTGCTGGTGGCGAACCAGGGCGGCAACAACGTCTCGGTCTACCGCGTCGATTCCACCACGGGGGCGCTGACTCCGGTCGCGGGCAGCCCTTTCACGGCGGGGCTGGGGCCGACCTCGGTGGCGGCGAACCCGGCGGGCACGCTGGCCTTCGTGGCCAACATGGCCGGCAACGACGTTTCGGTGTTTCGCATCGACGCGGCCACGGGCGCACTGACCCAGGTCGCCGGCAGCCCCTTCGCGGCGGGAGCGAGCCCCGATTCCGTGACGATCAACCCGACGGGCACGCTGGCCTTCGTGGCGAATGCGAACACCAACAACGTGTCGGTGTTCCGCATCGATGCCACGACGGGAGCGCTGACCCAGGTCGCGGGCAGCCCCTTCACGACGGGGACGGCCCCCGCTTCCGTCGCGCTGGATCCGACGGGCACGCTGGCCTTCGTGGCCGATGAAGCCGGCAACGGGCTTTCGGTGTTCCGTGTCGACGCCACCTCCGGCGCGTTGACCCAGGTGGCGGGCAGCCCCTTTGCGACGGGGACGACTCCCTCGTCCGTGGTGGTCAACCCGGCGGGGACGCTGGCCCTGGTGGCGAACGGCTCCGACAACGATGTCTCGGTGTTCAGCATCGATGCCGCCACGGGCATGCTGACCCAGGTCGCGGGCAGTCCCTTCCTTGCCGGCGCGACCCCGAGCTCCGTGGCGGTCAACCCGGCGGGCACGCTGGCCTTCGCGGCCAACGCCGGCGGCAACAGCGTGTCGGTGTTCAGGCTCGATGGCCTCACCGGGGGGCTGACCCAGGTCGCGGGCAGCCCGTTCCTGGCCGGGGCCTCGCCGCGCTGCGTGAGCGTCAACCCGCTGGGGACCCTGGCCTTCGCGGTCGACAAGTCCGGCAACGACGTCTCGGTCTACGACATCGATGCCGCCACCGGCGCGCTGACCCCGGTGGCCGGCAGCCCCTTCGCGACGGGGACTTCGCCCCTGTGCGCCACCGTCGTGCAACCCTGAGCCGGGGCCCCGCCATTCCGAGCAAGCGCTGCAAGGACAGCCGCGCCGAGGTCGGCGACCATCTCTCCATGCGTTCCCAGACCTCCGCGGCCCGCGCCGCCTACGCCAGGCGATTCGACGCCGTGCTCGCCTACATCGAGTCCCATCTCGACGGCGATCTATCGGTGCAGACGCTGAGCGGCGTCGCGAATTTCTCGGCCTTTCATTTCCACCGTCAGTTCACGGCCTGGATCGGCGTGCCGGTCGCGCGCTACGTGCAACTGATGCGCCTGCGGCGGGCCGCGCATCGCCTGGCCTCGCAAGCGCCGTGCTCGGTGCTGGAGGCCTCGCTCGACGCCGGATTCGAAAGCCCCGAGGCCTTCTCGCGGGCGTTCCGGCGCGCCTGCGGCATGGCGCCGAGCGCGTTTCGGCGCAGGCCGAACTGGCAGGTCTGGAGCGCAGCCTTCGTGGTTCCCCACTTCTCCAGGAGCATCGTCATGCAAGTTCGCATCGTGCAGTTTCCCGAAACCCGCGTCGCGGCCCTCGCGCATCATGGCTCGCCCGGCCTGGTCAACCAGAGCCTGCGTCGGTTCATCGCCTGGCGCGAGCACAGCGGCCAGTCGCCCGTGCGGAGCAGCCGCAGCTTCGGCATCGCCCACGACAATCCGGACACCACGCCGCCCGAGGAGTTCCGCTTCGACATCTGCGGCGAACTCGCCGAGCCTCTCGCGCCGAACGAGTTCGGCGTGCGCGAGGTGGTGATGCCGGCCTGCCGCTGCGCCGTGGTGCGCCACGTGGGCCCGACCGACGCCATCGGCGAGACCATCTACCCGATCTACCGCGACTGGCTGCCGTCCAGCGGCGAGAAGCTGCGCGACCAGCCGCTGTTCTTCCATTACCTCAGTGTCTATCCCGAAACCCCGCAGGAGCAGTGGCAGACGGACATCTACGTGCCGCTGGCGTAGCATGGTTCGCACACGCGGCCCGGTGGGCGCCGGGCTGGCAGCGCGGCCATCATCGACCTGACGGAGGGACCATGCTCGAACTCATCCCCGATCTTCCGGACAAGGTGGTAGGCGTGCGCGCATCCGGGTGGGTGGGTGCCGGGGACTACGCCTCGGTGCTCACACCCGCGACCGAGGCCGCGATCGAGCGGCACGGCAAGGTGCGCGTGCTGTACGAGATCGCCCCCGACTTCCTGGGCTACACGCCCGGCGCGATGTGGGACGACATGCGCCTGGGCCTGTCGCACCTGCGGGCCTGGGAACGCATCGCGGTGGTGACCGACAACGACTGGATCGCCGGCGCGATGCGCATGTTCCTGTTCGCGATGCCCTTCCCGAGCAAGGTGTTCAAGCTCGCCGAGATGCCCCAGGCGCTGGAGTGGATCGTCGCCGATTGATGGGACGACCGGGTCGGCGGTCCTGCCGGAGCCAGAATGAAGGCAACGGGCTTCGTCGCGCCTTCGAGGTCGCTGCGAAGCAGCCGTTCGATGGTCGGAGGAGTTCCCGAGGTCACGTGGCCTTCAGGGCTACGAACTTGTCGCCCACGAGGCGGCCGATGGTGCGACGACCGTCTGCGCTGACACGGACGATGCGCGTCGTGTCCGTGGTGTCGACCGAGTAGGAGTAGACACGCAGGGGCCGGGCGCCGCCCGGCCCTTGGGGTCTTCAGAGGCTTTCGCCCGGTGGCGTGGGGTGGATGTAGGCCCAGCCCTGGGATTCGCGCAGGGTGATCTCGCCCATGCCCGAGGGGACGATGCTGATGAAGGGGTAGAGGTCCTTGCGGTCCACCTTGAGCTCGCGCAGGGTGTTGGAGCACTGGGCGAGGATCACCCCCTGCTTTTGCAGCGCCTTGAGCTTGTCCTCGAAGCCGTTGTTCTTCACGTAGACGTCGAAGCCCTGGGCGTTGGCGATCAGCTCGACCGTGAGCTTGCCCTTGAGCCGCGGGTCGTGCAGCAGGTTCTCGATGTTGTTCAGGGTCTTCTTGATGGCGCCCTGGCCGCCGGCGTCGATCTGGAAAATCGCGCCGTAGTGCGCATGCGTGGCCTGGGCTCCGGCGAAGCCTTCGGCGGCTTGCGCGCCGGCGCTCAGGCCGAGGGCCAGCGCCAGCGTGGCCAGCGTCTTGCCGGCCGTGGGTTTGCGGGTTTGCATCCTGTCTCCTCCTGGGGTTGGTCCCGCGAGGCTCGCGGGCGATACGGCCCCCTGTGTCGGGAGCTCGTAACCGCGAGTATCCCGGCAGGGCGCCGGGGGACAAAACACAATTTTTGAATATGCATGAACGAATTTATCGGTCGAAGAGGTCGCGGCCTCCGCGTGGGCGCCCCAGGAATGCGATCGAATGTTGCGCTCGGTTAGCCTTTCCCTTCGATGCCTGTCGCCATTGGCGTGCCCGCAGCGTTGAAATGGCAGGAATTCAGCCAAATCCATCCAGGAAGGAGTGACCGATCATGCGTTCCCTCGTGGTTTCAGCGACCCTGGTGTCGGCCGGCCTGCTGTCGGGCGGCCTGTTGACCGGGTGCGTGGTGGCCCCGGCCCCCTACGCGGCGCCCTATCCGGGCTACGTGGTGGTGCCCGGCCCGCCTCCCGCGCCGCGGGTGGACGTGGTGGGCGTGGCGCCGGTGCCCGGATATATCTGGATTTCCGGATATTGGGGCTGGGGCGGCGCGAGCTACGTGTGGCACCCGGGGCGCTGGTCGGCGCCGCGTCCGGGCTACATCTGGGCTCCGCCGCGCTGGGAGCCCCACGGCGGCGGCTGGCGCGAGCGCCCCGGGCACTGGCAGCGTCGCTGAGCGACGCTGCCTCAGGCGGGCTTGCGCGCCACGGCGTCGAGCAGGCCCGAGCGACCCACGTGGGCGCTGCCCTCGGCGAGTTCGTCCTCGTACTCGCGAAGCAGCAGCCACTGCGCCTCGGGCAGCAGGCCGCGCAGCATGTCCGCGGTGTAGAGGTGGTCGAGCTTGCCGGGGCCGCCGGTGCGGAACTCCAGCTGGCGCGGGGTGTAGCCCTGCACCAGCAGCAGTCCGCCGGGCGCCAGGGCCTTCCACATGCCCTCGAACATGCGCCGGCGCATGGCCGGGTCGGCGAATTGCACGAACACGGCGATCACCGCGTCCCAGGGCCGGCCGTTCCAGTCCCAGGCGTCGACCGAGCTGACATGCCAGTCCACCTGCAACTCGCGCTGCTCGGCGAGCGCGCGCGCCTTGGCGACGGCCACCGGGGAAATGTCGAAGGCGGTGACCTGATGGCCCAGCGCGGCCAGGTACAGCGCATTGCGCCCCTCGCCGTCGGCCACGCTGAGCACGCGGGAGCGTCCGGGCAGGCGCGGCGCCTCGCGTTCCAGGAAGCGGTTGGGCTGTTCGCCGAACAGCAGCCCCGGGCGCGAGAAGCGCTGGTCCCAGTGGGCCTGGGGGTCGTCGAAGCCGCCCGAGGCGGGCGCGGTCTTGCCGGGTTCGGAACTCAACGTGGTCTCCTCGGGGAAGGTCAATGCAGGCGCGTGCCGTCGGCGTCGTACACCGCCACTTCGGTGGGAATGCCGGCGCGCACGCTCTCGCCCACCGTGCAGAAGGCCTCGAAGCTGCCGAGGATGCGGTCCATGTGCTGCAGTTCGGCGGCCGGGCGGCCCAGGTGCAGGTGCACTTCCATGCGCAGTACCCGCAGGCGTCCCGCCTCGTTGCGCCCGACGTGGGCGTGGGCCTCGGTGGTGATGGGGCCGGGGTCGTTCTTGAACTTGCGCAGCGCGAACAGCAGGCTGGAGCTCATGCAGTCGCCCACCGCGCCCAGCAGCATGTGCACCGGCGACGGGCCGGCGCCTTCGCCCAGCGGCGGCGGCTCGTCGGCCAGCAGCGCGGGGCGGCCGCCGCCGAAATCGATCTCGAACTGGTAGTCGTGGCGCTGGCGCAGGGTGATCCGGTGTTCGGCTTCGTCGGACATGGTGTTCCTCGGGGTTGCGGGCGCGCGGGCCATCGCGCGCGGGTCGGATGTCGTACCGCTGCGAAGTCTAGGACCTGCGGGTCGCGCGTGCTCGCGCTGGCGTGCTCAGGACTTGTCGCGGGGCAAGGATCGGGCGCGCGCGGCTTCCTGCGCGTCCAGCCAGGCGAGGGCGGCGGCGCTGACCAGCACGATCATCGCGGTGCCGACGATCCAGGCGAAATACCACGAGGCGTAGTCGCCCAGGATGATGCCCAGCGCCACGAGCAGCATGCCGAGCAGCATCAGGGCGGAGAATTCGAACAGGGTTCGCATGGGGCGCGGCGGCTCCTTCGGTCGCTCAGTAGGCGTGGTCGCTGGATTCGATTTCCTCCTGCCGCACCTTGCCCCGCATGACCCGGAAGCACCAGCGGGTGTACAGGGCCACGGTGGGCAGCAGCACCAGCGCGAAGCCGCTCATCCACAGCAGGGTGTCGCGGCTGGAGGCGGCGTTCCACACCGTGAGGCTGTGGGAGGGGTCGGTGCGCGAGGGCAGCAGGAAGGGGAACAGGCTGGCCCCGGCGGTGCCGAGCACCCCCACCCAGGCCAGCGCGCCCAGACGCCAGGCGGCCAGCGCCCGTCGCGCGCGCGCCGCGGCCAGCGCGCCGAGCAGGCCCAGCACGACCAGCCCCGGCAGCAGCCACAGCGCGGGATGGCGCGTGAAGCCGAGCTGCCACGCCCCGGGGTACACCGCCACCGCCTGTTGCAGCGGAGTCTGCGCGACGCCGGATCCGGGGTGGCGCAGCAGTTCCCAGCCGTCGAGCTGCCCGGCCCAGACGCTGGCCACCGCGAACAGGCCCAGCGCGGCGACGGCCGCGGCCATTGCGCAGCGGCGGGCGCGCTCGGCCAACGGCTGCTCGCAGCGCTGCATCAGCATGGCGGCGCCCTGCAGGCAGGCCAGGCTCAGAGCCAGCGCGCCGCACAGCAGCGCGAAGGGCCGAAGCAGTCCGGCGGCGTTGCCGGCGTAGCTGGAGCGAAGGTTCCAGTCCAGGTCGAAGCCGATACCCAGCAGCAGTTGCCCGAAGGCGGCCCCGAACACCAGCATGGGCAGCGCGCCGCCGAGCACCAGCGCCCAGTCCCAGGTCTCGCGCCAGGCGCGCTGGGGCAGCTTGCTGCGGTATTCGAAGCCCACCGGGCGTAGCAGCATGGACCACAACAGCAGCAGCATCAGCAGGTACAGCGCCGAGAAGGCGGTGGCGTAGAGCAGGGGAAAGGCGGCGAAGCTGGCGCCGCCGGCCAGCACGAACCAGGTCTGGTTGCCTTCCCAGTGCGGGCCGATGGCGTTGAGGCAGGCGCGGCGCTGCGCGTCGCTGCGCGCGACCAGGCGCAGCAGCGCGCCCACGCCCATGTCCCCGCCCATGAGCACGGCGGTGCCGATCAACACGATGCCGAGGGTGGCCCACCAGCCCAGTTTCAGCGCGGTGTAGAGATCCATCGCGGTCGCCCTTCAGTGCGCGCCACGCAGCGGCGTGGCCGCGTCGCCCTCGTGCGGGCCGCTGCGCACCAGGCGCAGTTGCAGCAGCACGTCGATCACCAGGAAGGCGGTGTACAGCGCGGCGAACACGGCCAGCGAGAAGGCCAGTTCGCCCACGGTGTGGCCGGAGGCGCTCATCCAGGTGGGAAGGAGTTCGTACACGGTCCAGGGCTGGCGCCCGAGTTCGGCGGTGAGCCAGCCGAACTCGCTGGCCAGGAAGGGCAGCGGAATCATCAGCGGCGCCAGGCGCAGGAACCAGCGGCGGTGCTGCACCTGGTCGCGCAACGTGTACAGCAGCGACAGCATGAAGTAGGCGAACAAGGCCAGCGCGATGGCCACCATCAGGCGAAAACTCCAGAACACCGCGAACACGTCGGGCACGCTGTCCAGCGCGGCGCGGCGCAGGTCGGCCGGGCCCAGGCGGGCGGGGTCGCCGTCGGGGGCGTAGCGCTGGGCCAGCAGGCCGAAGCCGAGGTCGCGCTGGTGTCGCTCGAAGGCGTCCAGCGCCTGTGCGTCGCGCGGGTCGGCCGCGAGGCGGCGCAGCGCGCTGACGGCCAGCAGGCCGTCGCGCACGCGCTGCTCGTTGGCGGCGGCGATGTCGCGCGCGCCGATCACCGGCTGGTCCAGCGTATGCGTGACCAGGGGCGTGAGCACGTAGGGAATGCGTAGCGCGAAGCGGTTGTCCTGGCGGGCCTGGTCGGGCCAGGCGACGACGTTGAACGGGGCCGGCGCGGGTTCGGTGGTCCACGCGGCCTCCATCGCGGCGAGTTTGGCGGGCTGCGCGTGGCCGCCGACGAAGCCCAGCGCGTCGCCCAGGGTGATGACCCCGGCGGTGGCGAGCAGCCCGAACACCGTGGCCACGCGGAAGGAGCGGCGGGCCAGCTCCAGGTGGCGCCCGCGCAGCATGTACCAGGCGCTGATGCCCATCACGTACACCGCGGCGGTGACGTAGCCGGCCAGGCTGGTGTGCACGAACTTGGCCTGCGCCTCCTCGCTGAACAGCAGCGTGGGCAGGCTGGCCAGTTCCATGCGCATGGTCAGGGGGTTGAAGCGGGCGCCCTGCGGGTCCTGCATGAAGGCGTTGCCCACCAGGATCCACAGCGCCGACAGGTTGGCGCCCAGCGCCACCAGGTAGGTGACCACCAGGTGCTGCATGCGGCTCAGGCGCTTCCACCCGAACACCATGAGCCCGATGAACGTGGATTCCAGGAAAAAGGCCATCAGCGCCTCGATGGCCAGCGGCGCGCCGAAGATGTCCCCGACGAATCCCGAGTAATAGGACCAGTTGGTGCCGAACTCGAATTCCAGGGTCAGCCCGGTGGCCACGCCCAGCGCGAAGTTCACCAGGAACAGCTTGCTCCAGAACTCGACCATGCGCCGGTGCACCTCGCGCCCGCCCAGCACGTAGACGGTCTCCATCGCGGCCAGCAGGAAACCCAGCCCCAGCGTGAGGGGCACGAACAGGAAGTGGTACAGCGCGGTGGCGGCGAACTGCCAGCGCGACAGCAGGACCACGTCGGGATCGATCATCGGTGGGGCAACGGGAAGGGGGGGAGCCGAACGCCGCACCTTAGGGCGGATCGGGCGCGCCGGCAGCGCGCCGCCCCAGTTCCCGGGTTCCCGACACGGGTGCGTGGATTCAGAGGCGCGCTCGCCGGATCCGGGCGCCGCCGCTGGTTGCCGCGGCCCGGGGCCTTTATGCTGCGCACATGCCCTTCCAGCCGCGGCAACGCCGCTTCCAGCCATGATGTACAAGTTCCGTTCCCGTGCCGATTCCGATCTGTTCATGAACCAGGGGCCCGCCGAGCGCATCCTGGGCATCATCGGCAAGCAACCGGGCTCGCAGGGGATCATCGAGCCGGCGGACATGCCGCGGGCCATCGCCGCGCTGCAGGCCGCGGTGGAGGAGGACGAACGCGCCCGCGGCGGCGGCGGCGACGCGGAGCAGGGCGGCGCGCCGGCCGCGGGACAGGCCATCACGCTGCGCCAGCGCGCCTGGCCGTTCCTGCAGTTGCTCAAGCGCAGCCAGGAAGCCGACACTCCGGTGGTGTGGGGCGTTTGACCTCCGCGCCGTCCGCTGCGTCCGCCGCGCCGGCTGCGCTGAGCCCGGAGCAGCGCCGCGTGCTGTTCGCCTCGGCGCTGGGCACGGTGTTCGAGTGGTACGACTTCTACCTGTACGGATCGCTGGCCGGGATCATCGGCGACGAGTTCTTCGCCGGGCTGGACCGGGGCTCGGCCTTCATCTTCGCGCTGCTGGCCTTCGCCTCGGGCTTCCTGGTGCGCCCTTTCGGCGCGCTGCTGTTCGGCAGGCTGGGCGATCTGATCGGGCGCAAGTACACCTTCCTGGTCACCATCCTGCTGATGGGCCTGTCCACCTTCATCGCCGGCCTGCTGCCGGGCTACGCCAGCATCGGCGTGGCCGCGCCGATGATCCTGGTGGCGCTGCGCCTGCTGCAGGGCCTGGCGCTGGGCGGGGAGTACGGGGGCGCGGCCACCTACGTGGGCGAATACGCGCCGCGCCAGGCCCGCGGCGCCTACACCTCGTGGCTGCAGACCACCGCCACGCTGGGCCTGCTGTTCTCCCTGCTGGTCAACGTCGGCCTGCGCCGCCTGCTGGGCGAGGAGGCCTTCGTCGCCTGGGGCTGGCGCCTGCCCTTCCTGGCCTCCAGCGCGCTGCTCGCGGTGTCGGTGTGGATGCGCCTGCGCCTGAACGAGTCCCCCGCCTTCGTGAGCATCCGGCGCGCCGGGCGCACCTCCAAGGCGCCGCTGGCGGAGGCGCTGGGGCGCGGGCCCAACCTGCGGCGGGTCATGGTGGCGCTGTTCGGCCTGACGGCGGGCCAGGGGGTGATCTGGTACACGGGCCAGTTCTACGTGCTGGTGTTCCTGACCCACACGTTGAAGGTGGACGGCGGCCTGGCCGGCGTGCTCATCGGCATTTCCCTGGTGCTGGCGATTCCCCTGTTCTGGGTGTTCGGGCGCCTGTCGGATCGCGTCGGGCGGCGCCCGGTGATGCTGGCCGGTTGCCTGCTGGCGGCGCTGGGCTACTTTCCGATGTTCCACGCGCTCACGGCGGCGGCCAACCCGGCGCTGGCGCGGGCCATGGCGCGCCACCCGGTGGTGCTGCTGGCCGATCCGGCCGACTGCTCCTTCCCGCTGCGCTCCGACGGCGGCCGGCCCTTCACCCATTCCTGCGACATCGCCAAGCAGGCCTTGAGCGACGTGGCGGTGGACTACCGGCGCCGCGACGCGCGGGGCCCGGCGCGCATCGAGGTAGGCGGGCGCAGCGTGGCGTCCTTCAACGCGCGCGGCCTGTCGGAGGCCGAACTGGCGCGGCGCCAGCAGGAACTGCAGCGCAGCCTGCGCGACGCGGTGAGCGCCGCGGGCTACCCGCGCCAGGCCGACCCGAGGCAGGTGAACCGGCCGCTGGTCGTGCTGATCCTGACCCTGCTGGTGGCCGACGTGGCGCTGGTGTACGGGCCCATCGCCGCCACCCTGGTGGAACTGTTCCCCACGCGCATCCGCTACACCTCGATGGGCCTGCCCTACAACCTGGGCAACGGCTGGTTCGGCGGCCTGGTGCCCACCGTCGCCTTCGCGCTGGTGGCGCACGACGGGGGCATCTACCACGGGCTGTGGTACCCGGTGCTGGTGGCCGCGGGAACCTTCGCCATCGGCGTGCTGCTGCTGCCCGAGACGCGGGGAACCGACCTGTGCGCCGGCGATTGAGCGCCGGCGCGGTGCCGCTCGCGTGCCCCGACGCTTGCTTATGATGGCCGGCGTTTCCCCCTTCCGGCCGTTCGCCGCGGCGCCCGTTCCGACGTGACTCCGCCCCCGTCCCGTTTCCCCGCGTCGACGCCGCGGCGCGCGCTGTTCATGGCGGCGCTGGGCCTGGCGGCGCTGGCCACGCTGGCCCTGCCCTTCGCCGGGCTGGTGCTGAGCACGCCCTGGCCGGGGCTGCACCTGCAGCCGGGGGACGGTGCCGCCGTCGGCACCTCGCTGGCCTACACGGCCGTGGCCATGGTGGTGGTGGCGCTGCTGGGCACGCCGGCGGCCTGGCTGCTGGCACGGCGCGAGTTCCGCGGCAAGTGGATCTGCGAGATCCTGGTGCTGCTGCCGCTGCTGACCCCGCCGCTGGCCATGGGGCTGCTGCTGAGCATCAGCTTCGGGCCCTACGGCTGGCTGGGACGGCCGCTGGCCCACGCCGGGCTGGCGCTCACCAACACGCCGGCCGCCTTCGTGCTGGCGCAGGTCTACGCCAGCGCGCCGTATTTCATCGTCGCCGCGCGCGCGGCCTTCGAGGGCGTGCCGCGCGAGCTGGAGCAGATGTCGCTGAGCCTGGGGCAGTCGGCCAGCCGCACCTTCGCGCGCGTCACCCTGCCGCTGGCCGGACTGGGGCTGGGGGCGGCGCTGGCGCTGGCCTGGGTGCGGGCGCTGGGGGAGTTCGGCGTGGTGCTGATCATTGCCTACTACCCGCAGGGCATCCCGGTGCGCCTGTGGGTGAACCTGCAGGACACGGGCATGTCGGCGGTGTACCCGCTGCTGTGGCTGTTCTTCGCGGTGGGCCTGCCGCTGCCGCTGCTCGGCGGGCTCTGGTCGCGCCGCGCCGGGGTGCGCGCATGAAGGTGCGCCTGGACATCCGTCAGCCGCTGGCGCTGCGCCTGGACTTCGACGTGCAGGGCTTCACCGCGCTGCTCGGGGCCAGCGGCGAGGGCAAGAGCACCACGCTGAAGGCGCTGGCCGGGCTGGTACCCAGCCGCGGCGAGCCCTTCGGCGAGCTGCCCCCGCAGCGCCGCCCGGTGGGCTACCTGCCGCAGGGCTACGCGCTGTTCCCGCATATGCGGGCCTGGGAGAACGTGGCCTATGCGCTAGGCGGTTCGCTGGCCGGGCAGCGCGCACAGGCGCTGGAACTGCTCGATGCGGTGGGCCTGGCGGACTGGGCCCAGCACAGGCCGGCGCAGTTGTCGGGCGGGCAGCAGCAGCGCGTCGCGCTGGCGCGCGCGCTGGCGCGGCGGCCGCGCCTGCTGCTGCTGGACGAGCCCACCTCGGCGCTGGACGCGGCCACGCGCGAGGAGGTGCTGGACGAACTGGTGGCGCGCATGCACGCGCTGCACATGCCGGCGCTGGCCGCCACCCACGACGCGCACGTGGCGGCGATGGCCGACTGGGTGGTGCTGCTGGGCGGGCGCCGGGTGTTGCAGCAGGGGCGCCCGCGCGAGGTGTTCGCGCGCCCCGCCAGCCTGCGCGCCGCCGCGCTGTTGGGCCTGCGCAACCGCTTTCATGCGCGCGTGCAGGCGGGGCCCGACGCCGGCGGCATCGGGCTGCTCGACTGGGAGCAGGGCGGGCGCCAGCTGCGCGCCGCGCTGCCCGCCGGCACGCGCCCCGGCGAATTGGTGGACTGGGCGGTGGGCGCCGAGAGCCTGCGCCTGGCCGACGACACGCAGGGCTCGCCGGCCGATGGCGGACACGAAGGCGGGCACGAAGGCGGGCCGGAGGGCGCGAACGGGCAATCGCTGCCCGGCAGCGTCGAGCAGCTGGTCGCGCAGGCCGGGCACGCGCTGCTGGGGGTGCGCAGCGGCCATGCGCTGCTGTGGCTGGGCGCGAGCTGGAGCGAGGTCGAGGCGCGAGGCCTCGGCCCCGGGACCTTGGTGCGCCTGCGTTTGGCCGAGCGCGACGTGCTGGCGTGGCCGCGCGTCGAGGGCGACGCCTGAGCCGCCGCGCGCCATCCCGCCTCGAAGCGACCAGGAGAGCACGACATGGGCAAGAATCGTCTGGAAGCCTTCAGCGACGGGGTGATCGCGATCATCATCACCATCATGGTGCTGGAGCTGAAGGTACCGCACGGCGCCGACTGGGCCGAATTGCGCCCGCTGCTGCCGGTGCTGCTGAGCTATGTGCTGAGCTTCGTCTACGTGGGCATCTACTGGAACAACCACCATCACCTGCTGCACGTGGCGGGGCGGGTCAGCGGCGCGGTGCTGTGGGCCAACCTGCACCTGCTGTTCTGGCTGTCGCTGCTGCCCTTCGCCACCGGCTGGATGGGCGAGAACCGCTTCGCCTCCGCGCCCACGGCCTTGTACGGCGTGGTGCTGCTGATGGCGGCCGTCGCCTATTGGCTGCTGCAGCGCGCCATGATCGCCGCCGGCGGCCAGGTGCTGCGGCGCGCGGTGGGGCGGGATGCCAAGGGCAAGGTGTCGCCGTTCCTGTACCTGGCCGGCATCGCGCTGTCGCTGCGCGAACCCCCGCTGGCGCAGGCCCTGTACGCGCTGGTGGCGTGCATGTGGCTGGTGCCCGATCGCCGCATCGAGCGCGCGCTGGAGCATTGAGGCGCGCCGCGCGCGCTCAGGCGGCGATCCCGTCGACGGCGAGCAGCAGGCGCCGCAGGTCCCCGGGCTGGTGCGCGGCCGACAGGCTCAGGCGCAGGCGCGCGCTGCCCGCGGGCACGGTGGGCGGGCGGATCGCCGGCACCCACAGGCCCTGCTCCCAGAGCCGGCGCATGGCGTCCAGCGCGGCTTCGTTGGAGCCCAGGACGACGGGTTGCACGGGGGTCTCGGAATCGCCCAGGCGCCACGCGGCGGGCCAGCGGTCGTGCTCGCGCACCATGCGCACGAGTTCGCGCAGGCGTTCGCGGCGCCACGATTCCTCGGCGATCACGCGCAGGCTGGCGCGCAGGGTCTCGGCGATCATCGCCGGCGCCGCGGTGGCGAAGATGTAGCTGCGCGTGCGCTGCATGAGGAACTCGACGGCGTCGTCGGCGCCGGCCACGAAGGCCCCGGCCACGCCGGCCGCCTTGCCCAGCGTGGCCATGTACAGCAGGCGCGGGCTGCGCAGGCCGAAGGCGGCCGCGCTGCCGGCGCCGCCGGGGCCGAGCACGCCGAAGCCGTGGGCGTCGTCCACCAGCAGCAGTGCGTCGAAGCGTTCGGCCAGCTCCAGCAGTTCGCGCAGGGGCGCGATGGTGCCGTCCATGCTGAACACGGCGTCGGTGGTGATCAGGCGCCGCCGCGCGCGGCAGGCCTGCAGGCGCCGCGCCAGGTCGTCGACGTCGCGGTGGGCGTAGACCTGCACCTCGGCGCGCGACAGGCGCGCGCCGTCGATCAGGCAGGCATGGTTCAGCGCATCGGAGAACACCGCGTCGCCGCGCCCGGCCAGCGCCGGCACCAGCCCCGCGTTGGCCGGGAAGCCGGCGTAGAAATACAGCGCGCGGGGCAGGCCGACGAAGGCCGCCAGCTCGCGCTCGAGGTCCTCGTGGGCGCGGCTGTGGCCGCACAGCACGGGCGAGGCCGTGGCGCCGGTACCCCAGCGCGCGGCGGCCTCGCGCGCGGCCTGCACCAGCGCCGGGTGCTGCGCCAGGCCCAGGTAGTCGTTGCTGCAGAAGGCCAGCATGTCGCGCCCGTCGATGCGCAGGCGCGGGCCGTCGTAGGCGTCGATCACGCGTCGCTGCCGGCGCAGCTGCGCGGCATCCAGCGCGCGCAGTTCGGCGCCGAAGTCCCAGGCGCCGGCCCCGGCGGGCGGCGGCGTCACTGCGACCACAGCAGTTGCCGCGCGGCGGCGGCGGGATCGGGGCGCGCCATGTGCTCGATGATGCCCAGGCAGGGAGCGCGCAGGCGCGCACGCAGCAGTTCGATGTTGTCCTCGGGCGCCAGCATCGCGGGGTCGATGCGGTTGGCGATCCACCCCGCCAGCGGCAGGCCGCGCGCGGCGATCGCCTCCTGCGTGAGCAGCGCGTGGTTGAGGCAGCCCAGGCGCAGCCCGACCACCAGGATCACCGGCAGGCGCAGCAGGCGCGCCAGGTCGCCGCCGTCTTCCTGGGCCGACAGCGGCACGAGCAGGCCGCCGACGCCCTCCACCACGACGGCGTCGGCCTGCTCGCGCAGTGCGCGCACGGCGTCGGCGATGCGCTGAAGGTCAATGCGCGTGCCGTCGCGCCGTGCCGCGGCGTGCGGGGAGATGGGCTGTTCGAGGGCGTAGGGATTGTCCAGCTCGGGGGCCACGGCCAGGCTGCTGGCGGCGCGCAGCCGGGCCACGTCCTCGTTGACCCCGTCCTTGCCGGCGCCGGCGGACACCGGCTTGGCGCCGACCACGCGGGCGTGACGTTCGCGCAGCAGGTGCAGCAGCGCGCAGGCGGCCAGGGTCTTGCCGATCTCGGTGTCGGTGCCGGCGACCAGCCAGGCGGGGCAGAGGTTCCGGGTCATGGGGCGGCGGACTCCTTCGGGATGGCCTCGGCTCGCGCGGCGTTCAGGCCAGCGCCTGTTCGGCGTGCGCGTCGGCGCCGGGTTCGCGCAGGCTGGCCTGCAGCGCCCCCAGCGTGGCCTGCAGCAGGTGCGCGGCGGCGGCCTCGTCGATCACGTAGGGCGGCATGAAGTACAGCGTGGAGCCGATGGGCCGAAGCAGCGCGCCGCGCTCCAGCGCCTCCAGCCCGAAGCGGCGCGCGAAGTCGGCGGGCGCCTCGTGCACGTCCCAGGCCCAGATCATGCCGATGCGCCTGGCGTGGCGCAGGCGCGGGTGTTTGTGCAGGGGTTCGAACAGGACGTCCAGGCGCTGGGCCAGCGCGGCGTTGGCGGCCAGGCACGCGTCGTCCAGCAGGTCCAGCGTGGCCAGCGCGGCGGCGCAGGCCAGCGGGTTGCCGGTATACGAATGCGAGTGCAGGAAGCCGCGCGCGACGTCGTCGTCGTAGAAGGCCTCGAACACGGCGTCGGTGCTGAGCACCACGGACAAGGGCAGGAAGCCGCCGGTCAGGCCCTTGCCGAGGCACAGGAAATCCGGGCGCACGCCGGCCTGCTCGCAGGCCGTGAAACTGCCGGTGCGCCCCATGCCGACGGCGATCTCGTCGGCCACCAGGTGCACCTCGTGGCGTGTGCACAGCTCGCGCACCCGCCTCAGGTACTCGGGAGGATGGAATGCGAAGCCGGCCGCGCATTGGACCAGGGGCTCGACGATCAGCGCCGCGGTGTGCGCGGCCTCGCGCTCCAGCCAGGTGTCCAGTTCGGCGCAGGCGCGTTCCACCTCGGCCCGCTGTGCGGCGGCATCGGGCAGACCCTGCAGGCGCGGCACCGGGACGGTGGCGGCGATGCGCAGCAAGGGCGCGTAGCTGGAGCGGAACAGATCCACGTCGGTCACGCCGAGGGCGCCCACGGTCTCGCCGTGGTAGCTGCCGCCCAGCGACACGAAACGGTTCTTCTGCGGGCGCCCGAGGTTGCGCCAGTAATGCGCGCTGAGCTTGAGCGCGATCTCGTTGGCACAGGCGCCGTCGCTGGCGTATTGGGCGTGGCCCAGGCCGGTGCGCGCGGCCAGGCGCTCGGACAGGCGCACCACGCCTTCGTGGGTGAGCCCGGCCAGCATCACGTGTTCCACCCGCTCCATCTGCGCCGCGATGGCCGCCTTGATGCGCGGCTGGCAGTGCCCGAACAGGTTCACCCACCAGGAGCTGATGGCGTCGAGCACCCGGCGGCCCTGGTCGTCGGTCAGCCACACCCCGTCGCCGCCGACGATCACCCGGGGCGGCGCTGTCTCGTG
This sequence comes from Pseudomonadota bacterium, assembly GCA_021848345.1. Classification (GTDB taxonomy): domain Bacteria; phylum Pseudomonadota; class Gammaproteobacteria; order Burkholderiales; family Burkholderiaceae_C; genus Thiomonas_A. The sequence continues at coordinate 54,996 of JAJZUV010000018.1, forward strand.
CCGCTTCATCTGCGTGCACGGGTGCCAGACGCTGCGCAGGCTGCGCGCGGCAAGGTCCGCGGCGGGCGCGTCGGAGGTGGGTGCGGGCTCGGGGTTCACGGCAGGGGGCGATGCGGCGTGGGAGGCACATCATAGACAAGCCCGGAGCCGCCGCCGTCGTCGCTCGCGCCGGTGAGATGGCGCGCCGGCGCGACAGGCCATGGCCACGCGGGCCCCGTGGGAGTATCGGCGGTTTGCAGGGCCGCGATGCCGGTGGTTCAATGTTCGCAGGGCCCCGCGCGAGCGCGTTTCCCGCGGTTTCGCGGCGGCCGGTTCGCTCGCCGATGTGGAATTCAGACAGTCCGTTGCCCTTTCTCAACTCCTGCCATGCGGAGTTGACGCGCCTACGGCGTGAACTGCACGCCCACCCCGAACTGGGTTTCGAGGAACACCGCACCGCCGGCCTGGTGGCCGAACGCCTGCGCGCGTGGGGGGTCGACGAGGTGCATGCCGGCATCGGCGGCACCGGCGTGGTGGGGGTGATCCACGGCCGTCGCGAGCCGCTGCCTGGAGACGAACGTCCCGAATCGGCCGGCGCCGAGCCCTGGCCGCGCAGCGTGGGCCTGCGCGCCGACATGGACGCGCTGCCCATGCACGAGGACAACGAATCCCCCTGGCGCTCGACGCGCTCGGGGGTGATGCACGCCTGCGGGCACGACGGCCACACCACCATGTTGCTGGGCGCGGCGCGCTACCTGGCGGCCTCGCGCAATTTCGCGGGACGCGTGCACTGCATCTTCCAGCCGGCCGAGGAGGGGCTGGGCGGTGCGCGCGCCATGCTGCAGGACGGCCTGTTCGAGCGCTTTCCGGTGGACTGGGTGTTCGGCATGCACAACTGGCCGCTGCTGCCGGCCGGACACATCGGGCTGGCGCCGGGCGCCATGATGGCGGCGGCCGACCGCATCACCATCCACATCACCGGCACCGGGGGCCACGGCGCGCACCCGCATCTGGCGGTCGATCCGGTGCTGGTGGCCGGGCACGTGATCACCGCGGTGCAGACCCTGGTGGCGCGCGACGTGGATCCGGCGCAGCAGGCCGTGGTCAGCCTGTGCGCCATGCAGGCCGGTGACCCCGGCGCGATGAGCGTGATTCCGCGCCGCGTGAGCCTGGTGGGTACGGCGCGCAGTTTCCGCGCCGACGTGCAGCAGTTGCTGGAGGATCGGCTGGGTCCGCTGGTGCAGTCGGTCGCGCTGGCCTTCGGCGCGCGCGCCGAGCTGGTCTACGAACGGGTCTACCCGGCCACCATCAACACGCCCCACGTGGCCTTCCACGCCGCCGAGGTGGCCGCCGAACTGGTGGGCGAGGCCTCGGTGGTGCGCAACCTGCCGCCCAGCATGGGCGCCGAGGACTTCGCCTTCATGCTGCAGGCGGCGCCCGGCGCCTACCTGCGCCTGGGCACCGGCGGCAACGGCTCGGCGCAGCTGCACTCGTCGCGCTTCGACTTCAACGACGCCGTGCTTCCGCTGGGCGCCGCGCTGTACGCGCGCCTGGCCGAGCGCGCGCTGGACCGCCCCGCCGCGGCGATGCTCTGAGCGTCCCCTCGGATCACTGCGGGCGCAGGAAATCCGCGTAGTTCGGCAGCAGATCCTCGTCGACCAGCCGGATCTCCAGTTCGTTGGCCGCGCGCACGTGCCGCGGGTTGTTCGCCGAGAACGGTTCGTCGCTGACGCTGACCACGATCGTGCCCAGGCGTCGGCCGCGTGGGTCGTCCACGGCGACCAGCGCCGCTGCCTCGGGAACCTGCCGCGGGGTGATCACTCGCGGCAGGTAGAGCATCGCATTGACCCCGGGCTTGTCCTCGAACACCTCCTTGGAGAAATAGCCGCGGGATCCGGCGATCACGTAATAGGGCGCATAGGTGCGTGCGAGCGCCGAGACGAGGGCGATGCGCGCCTGCACGTCGGTCAGCCAGGGCGGGGGAGTCTCGGATCCTCCGAGGGTCAATTCAACGACGTTGCCCGAGAACTCGCTGTCAAAGTCCAGCGCAGCATCCGCCGCAGCCGGATCCTCCAGGAGCCCGTTCCACATGCCGATGATCGTGAGTCCCTTGTCCATGCCCCGGTACTCCTCCGTCAGGACAGCCAGGGCCGTCGCCGAGGGCGTTCCATCCGGTTCGAACACGGGGAAAAGACGGGCCTGCTGTTCGGTCCAGCCCTTGAGCCACCAACGCGAGAGACTCTTGTCGGCCGGGCCGAGGGTCTGCAGAAAGCCCCGGAAGCGATTCAGGTGAAACACGAAGTCGCCTCGCCTTTGGGGAGGGTCGTCTCGAAACTGTGCGGACAGCCACATGGCATCAGGGAACAAGGACGGAAGGAACGCGGTATCGGGTCAGGTAGGGAAGCAAGTATTGGCGCGCACGTGGTGTCATGAAGTACCAAAGCAGTCGCGTCGGCGGCTGGGCGTGCACGGCCGTTGCCTGCCTTTCCATTTGCGCACGCATCTTGTCGAACCCCTCGAAGAAGCGCACCGCCTTGCCGTCGGCCAGGACGAACGGGTCGTATCTCGCCTTCGCTTCCTGCATCCGGCATTCGCCCGGCTGGAACCCGTCGAAGTCGACGTTCGCCCAATCCTTCGCACGGGGCGTGCGGTCTGCCCAGGCGGGCAGCCCTTGCAGGGCCGCCCGCGCGAAAGGCTGGCGACGCGGCAAGTCCCGGCATCATGCACGGGCGGAGACAAAACCGAATCCGGGTCGGAAATCAGGTTTCTCGCTTCGCGCGGCAAGGACCCGATGCGCCCGGCCGGGCCATGGTGGCCGGCGAGAGCCTGGACCCCTGTGCGCCGACCGCCAGGCGATCTCCGTGCCGAAGCTCGTGGAGCCGGCCCGCGGCACGGCCGCGCAAGCCGGCGGACCGTCGCTACGCGCCCAGCACCACGCGCGCGAACTTGCGCTTGCCCACCTGCAGCACGTAGGTGCCGGCCTGCAGGCGCAGGTTGCGGTCCTCGACCACCGCGCCGTCGACGCGCACGCCGCGCTGCTCGAGCATGCGCAGCGCCTCGGAGGTGGAGGGCACCAGCCCGGCTTGCTTGAGCGCGGCCGGCAGCGCGAGTCCCCCCTCGGGCAGGCTCATGGTCATTTCCGCGATGTCCTCGGGCACGCCGCCGCGCGCGCGCAGCTCGAAGTCGGCCTGGGCCGCGTCGGCCGCGGCGGCGTCGTGGAAGCGGGTGACGATCTCGCGCGCCAGCAGCACCTTGGCGTCCTTCGGGTTGCGCCCCGCCTCCACCTCGGCGCGCAAGTGGGCGATCTCCTCCAGCGGGCGGAAGGACAGCAGCTCGAAATAGCGCCACATCAGGGTGTCGTTGATGGACAGCAGCTTGGCGTACATGCTGGCCGGCGCTTCCTGGATGCCGATGTAGTTGCCCTTGGACTTGGACATCTTGTCCACGCCGTCCAGGCCTTCGAGCAGGGGCATGGTCAGGATGCACTGCGGTTCCTGGCCGTATTCCTTCTGCAGGTCGCGGCCGACCAGCAGGTTGAACTTCTGGTCCGTGCCGCCGAGTTCCAGGTCGCTTTGCAGCGCCACCGAGTCGTAGCCCTGCATCAGCGGGTAGAGCAGTTCGTGCATGGCGATGGGGATGCCCGCCCGGAAGCGCTGGGTGAAGTCCTCGCGCTCGAGCAGGCGCGCCAGGGTGTAGCGCGAGGCCAGGCGGATCATGCCGTCCGCCCCGAGCGCTTCACTCCATTCCGAGTTGTAACGAATTTCCGTGCGCTGGGGGTCCAGCACCATGCTGGCCTGCGCGTAATAGGTCTGGGCGTTGGCCTGGATCTGCTCGATGGTCAGCGGCGGGCGCGTGGTGTTGCGCCCGGAAGGGTCGCCGATGCGCGAGGTGAAGTCGCCGATCAGGAAAATCACCGTGTGGCCGAGATCCTGCAGTTGCCGCAGCTTGTTCAGCACCACCGTGTGGCCCAGGTGGATGTCGGGGGCGGTGGGGTCCAGGCCCAGCTTGATGCGCAGGGGCTTGCCGCTGGCCTGGCTGCGCTCCAGCTTGGCGATCCAGTCGCCTTCCACCAACAGTTCGGCGCAGCCGCGGCGGGTCACCGCCAGCGCATGGCGAATCGCCTCCGGGAGGCGGTCGGTGTCAGGGGTCTGATTGTCAGGGCTGGATATGGTGGACATATGAATTTCTTGACATTTTTGCCGCATACGGCTGCTACACTCGGCGGCTTGCGCGCATCGGGCCTGGCTGCATCCCTGGGATCGCGGGCCCGTCGGGCGGGTCGATTTCGACGCCGTCCCGAGGCTGGAAGGCTTCGCGCCGACCCTCGCGCCGCATGAAGTGTATTGGACCCGGCCACGGCCGCGCCGCGCCGCCCTTGCGTGGCACCGCCGAGGACGGATGGTTTTTTGTTTGCGACTCGCAATAGCAGGAGTGCGCATGTCGTCGTTCTTGATCCAGACCTCCTCTCGCTTGCGCCAGGCGCTGGCCCGTGTGCGCGAGGCCGTCGAAACCCATCCCGGACGCGTGGCGGCAGGTGTCGGCGGCGTGCTGCTGCTGAGCAGCGTCAGCGCCTTCGCGCTGGTCGAGTACGGCCCGCAGCCGCCGCTGCCGGCCCCGAGCCTGGTGCAGCAGGCGGTGCACATCGATCTGTCCTCGCAGGTGCAGGCGCTGGAGAACGCGCCGCGCCTGCTCTACACCACGGCCTTCGTGCAGGGCGCGGATTCCGCGGCCTCGCTGCTGCGCCGCCTGCAGGTCACCGATCCCTCGCAGCTGCGCGCGCTGGCGCGCGACCGGAACCTGCAGGAACTGCTGCGCCTTCACGGCACCATGGTCAGTGCCGAGGTGGACTCGCTGGGCACGCTGAAGTCGCTGAGCGCCGCGCTGCCCGACCCGGAGTCGCATGCCGGGCATGCCGGCAGCGAGGACGTGACCTGGCGCGAGCTGAGCATCCGCGCGCGCGCGGACGGTGGATTCGACGACCAGGTGCGGGTGCAGCAGGCGCAGGCGCAGACCCGCGTGGCCAGCGCGGTGGTGCGTTCCTCGCTGTTCGGCGCAGCCGACGCGGCCGGCGTGCCGGACCAGGTGGCCTCGCAACTCGTGGGCCTGTTCGGCGGGGAAGTGGACTTCCGCCGGGACCTGCGCCCGGGCGACCGTTTCACGGTGGCCTGGCGCGTGTACACCGCCGGCAACCGCGTGGTGCGCGTGGGACGCATCCTGGCCGCGCAGGTGTCGGTGGACGGGCATGACCACAGCGCCGTCTGGTTCGACCCCAGCGGCCATCCGCAGGCGGCCGCGTACTACGCGCCCGACGGCAGCAGCCTGTCGCGCGCCTTCCTGCTGTCGCCGCTGCCCTACGATCGCCTGACCTCGGGCTACGGCTGGCGCATCAGCCCGATCTTCCACAAACCCGAGTTCCACAAGGGCATCGATCTGGCCATTCCGGTGGGCACCCCGGTGCGCACCATCGCCGACGGTCGCGTGGTCTACGCCGGCTGGGGCACCGGCTACGGGAAATACGTGAAGGTGGAGCATCCCGGCGGCTTCGCGACCATCTATTCCCACCTGAGCCGTTTCGAGGTGCACGTGGGCGAGCAGGTCAAGCAGGGCGAGGTGGTGGCGCTGTCGGGCAACACCGGCTGGTCCACCGGGCCGCACCTGTACTTCCAGTTCTTCGTGCATGGCCAGCCCGTGAATCCGCTGAGCATCGCCCGGTATACGCCCAAGGGCACGCACCTGCCGGACGGCCTGCGCGCCCAGTTCCTGGCCAGCACCGCGCCGCGCACCCGCCTGCTGGCGCTGATGCCGCGGGAGTCGGACGTGGCCGAGGCCGGCAGCCCCGCACCCAAGGGTTGAGTCGCGCCGCGGCGTAGCTGATGGCCGCGACGCGACTGTTCGCCGGACTCATGTCCGGCACCTCGCTGGACGGCGTGGACGCCGTGCTGCTGGAGCTGGGGCCCCCGCACGGCGAAGCCGCCCCGCAGACCCTGCGCACGCTGGGCCATGTTCAGCTTCCGATGCCTTCGGAGCTGCGCGCCGAATTCGCGGCGCTCAACCATGCGTCGCACGATGAACTGCATCGGGCCCAGCTGGCGGGTATCGAGCTGAGCCGCCTGTACGCACGCGCACTCGAGGAATTGCTGCTCTCGGCGGGGGTGCGCGCCGCGGACGTGACGGCCGTCGGCGCCCACGGGCAGACCGTGCGCCATCGCCCCGAGCTGGGCTACACGGTGCAACTGGGTGCTCCGGCCTGGTTGGCCGAACATTGCGGCATCACCGTGGTGGCCGACTTCCGCAGCCGCGACGTGGCGGCCGGCGGACAGGGGGCGCCGCTGGTGCCGGCCTTCCATCGCGCGCTGTTCGGGCGCGACAGTGCCGATCTGGCGGTGCTCAACCTCGGGGGCATCGCCAACCTGAGCCTGCTGTACGCGGACGGCCGCGTGCTGGGCTTCGACTGCGGTCCCGCCAACGCCTTGCTGGACCTGTGGGCCCAGCGCCACCTGGGGCGCGACTACGACGCGGGCGGCGCCTGGGGCGCGGGTGGCACCGTGCTGCCCGAACTGCTCGAAGCCCTGCTGGACGACGACTATTTCCGCGCTGGCGCGCCCAAGAGCACCGGGCGCGACCACTTCGACGCCGCCTGGCTGGAGCGCCGGCTCCAGGGCTTCGAGGCCGCCGATCCGCGCGACGTGCAGGCCACGCTGGCGAGCATGGTGGCCGCCAGCGTGGCGGCCGACATGCGGCGCCACATGCCGCGTGCCGCGGAACTGCTGGTGTGCGGAGGCGGCGCCGGCAACCTGGATCTGCTGCGCCGACTGGGCGAGCTGATGCCGGGCTGCGAACTCCTGGATACCTTGTCGCGGGGCCTGGCGCCTCAGCAGGTGGAGGCCGCGGCCTTCGCCTGGCTGGCCGCGCGCACCCTGGACGGCCTGCCCGGCAACCTGCCGGCCGTCACCGGCGCGCGCGGCCCGCGCGTGCTGGGGGCGATCCATCCGGCCTGAGCCGGCTGGGGCATTGCGTCGGTTGCGGGCAGCAAAAAGCCGCCCGAGGGCGGCTTTCGCGGCGGCAGGCGCTTGGCCGGCAGCGCGTTGCCTCAGGTCGAGAACGACGAGCCGCAGCCGCAGGTGGTGGTGGCGTTCGGGTTCTTGATCACGAACTGGGCGCCGTCCAGGCCTTCCTTGTAGTCGATCTCGGCGCCGACCAGGTACTGCAGGCTCATCGCATCGATCAGCAACGTGACCCCGCCCTTGACCATCTGGGTGTCGTCCTCGTTGACCGCCTCGTCGAAGGTGAAGCCGTACTGGAACCCCGAGCAGCCGCCGCCCTGGACAAACACGCGCAGCTTCAGCGCGTCGTTGCCTTCCTCGTCGATCAGCTCCTTGACCTTGGCCGCGGCGCTTTCGGTGAACAAAAGCGGTTCGGGGGCCGTGGTGGCCTGGGCATCCTGGAACACTGCGCTCATGGGGACTTCTCCGGTTGACGCGTCTATTTTAGGTCGCCCGCCCGGCTCCTGCCGGGCGGACATCCATTTTGCTAGAAGGGGCTTTTGCGCAAGACCCGATCAGGGCATCAGCGCGATGCCGCGCAGACCCGCCGTCTCGGGCAGTCCGAGCATCAGGTTCATGTTCTGCACGGCCTGCCCGGAGGCGCCCTTGGTGAGGTTGTCCTGCACCACCAGCACGGTCACGGTGTCGGGCTGCGGGCGATGCACGGCCACGCGCAGCACGTTGGCGCCGCGCACGCTGCGGGTCTCCGGGGCGCTGCCCGCGGGCATCACGTCGACGAAGGGCTCGCCGGCATAGAAATCCTCGTACAGCGCCTGCAGGTCGGCGGCCTGGCCGGCGTCGTTGAGGCGCGCGAACAGGCTGCTGTGCATGCCGCGGATCATCGGCACCAGGTGGGGCAGGAACAGGCAGCGCAACGAGGCATCGCCGTCGCCCAGCCCCGAAAGGCGCCGCAGTTCCTGCTCGATCTCGGGGCCGTGGCGGTGGCCCTTGACCCCGTAGGCCTTGAAATTGTCCGCATCCTCGGCGAACAGGTAGCCGATCTCGGCCTTGCGCCCGGCGCCCGAGACGCCGGAGGCGCAGGAAGCGATGAGATGGGCGGGGTCGACCAGGCCGCGGCGCAGCAGCGGCGCGAAGCCGATCTGCACCGTGGTCGGGTAGCAGCCGGGATTGCCCACCACCCGCGCGCCGCGGATGGCCTCGCGGTTGAGTTCGGGCAGGCCGTAGGCGGCCTCGCCCAGGATGTCCGGGCAGGCATGGGGCATGCCGTACCAGCGCTCGAACACCGCGGTGTCGCGCAGCCGGAAATCGGCCGCCAGGTCGACGATGCGCACGCCGGCGGCGAGCAGGTCGCGGGCCTGCTGCATGGCCACCCCGTGGGGCGTGGCGAAGAACACCACGTCGCAGTCGCGCAGCGGCGCCTCGTCCGGCGTGGTGAAACGCAGATCGGTGTGGCCGCGCAGGCTGCTGTACATGTCGCTGACCGCCAGCCCCGCTTCCTTGCGGGAGGTGATCGCGCGCAGCTCCACGTCCGGATGCGCCAGCAACAGGCGCAGCAGTTCCACTCCGGTGTACCCGGTGCCGCCGACGATTCCGACTTTCACTGCGCCCATGGGCCGTTTTCCTGGTGAATTCCTGATGCCACGCCGCGGGCAGGCGGGGGCCGAAGGGAAAATGGTAGCGGCGTGCGCGCCGGTTTGCGCGCCGGCCCGCGCATGCGGTGTCGTCTCAGTGGTGCCGGCCGGGCTCGCCCGCGGGCTCGTTGAGGGCGATGAACAACTCGCTCAGCCCCGCCACCGTCGCATGCGAGGCGTGGGCGAAGTCGCCCTGGCGCAGTGCCTGCAGCGCGGCGTCGCGCTGGCCGGCGTCGGCCAGGCGCACGATTTCCGCCGCCGCGTGGTGCAGCAGCGCGTGCTGTTCGCGCAGGCGCTGCACCAGCACGGCGTTGCTCCCCTGCAGCAAGCCGGCCTGGTACAGCCAGCGTCCGAGTTCGCAGCGATCGTCGCGCGCGATGTCGCGCCACGGCTGGCGCGCGCGCGCCTCGCCGCGCACGTAGGCGGCCAGGCGCAGCTTCCAGCGGCGCTGGAAGTCGATGGCCTGGTAGAAGTCCAGTCCCGATACCGTCGCCCCGGGGCGCAGGCCGAATCGGGTCTGCGGACCGGCTTCGGCGAAGGCGCTGTCGGTATCCAGCGCGGTGTCGTCGGCGCCCGGGACACCCTGAGCGTGCTTGCGCAGCCACGCGAACATTCCCATGCATTTCCCCCTAGCACAGGCGACCGGCGCCGTGGGGCGCCGGCCAGTGTTGGTTGAGCACGGTGCATCTTAGGCCTGGCGCGGCCCCGCGAAAACCCTCGCGCATACAAAAAAAAGCCCGTTTCCGTGAAGGAAACGGGCTTTCGTACGGATGCGTGGCGGGAACCAGGCCCCGCCGACCCATCAGCGCTTGGAGAACTGCTTGCGACGGCGGGCGCCGTGCAGACCGACCTTCTTGCGCTCCACTTCGCGGGCGTCGCGGGTGACGAACCCGGCGTTCGAAAGCGCCGGCTTCAGCGCGGCGTCGAAGTCGATCAGCGCGCGGGTGATGCCGTGGCGGACCGCGCCGGCCTGGCCGGATTCGCCGCCGCCGCGCACGTTGACCTTGATGTCGAACAGGGCTTCGCTCTCGGTCAGCACCAGGGGCTGCTTGACCACCATGATGGAGGTCTGGCGCCCGAAGTACTCCTGCAGCGCACGGCCGTTGA
>JAJZUV010000043.1 GCA_021848345.1 Pseudomonadota bacterium
AGTTACGCCTGATGACCATAGCGAGGTGGAACCACTCCTTCCCATCCCGAACAGGACCGTGAAACGCCTCAGCGCCGATGATAGTGCGCATTCGCGTGTGAAAGTAGGACATCGTCAGGCTCCCCTAAGTCCCCTTCGGGGGAATTCAAGCCCGGTTGTGAAAACAACCGGGCTTTTGTTTTTGTTTTTGCGCGCGCATTGCGCGAAAATATCTCCGTGAACACCTCACCCGCATCCTCGTTCCCGGGCAGCGACTGGCGCCTGTGCGTGGCGCCGATGCTCGACTGGACCGACCGGCATTGCCGCTACTTTCACCGGCAGTTGAGCCGGGGCGCGCGGCTGTATACGGAAATGGTGACCACCGGCGCGCTGTTGTACGGCGACCAGGCGCGTCATCTGGACTTCGATCCGGCCGAGCAGCCGCTGGCCCTGCAACTCGGGGGCAGCGAGCCCGCGGATCTGGCGGCCTGCGCGCGGCTCGCGCTGCGCTGGGGCTACGCCGAGGTGAACCTCAATTGCGGGTGCCCGAGTCCGCGCGTGCAGCGCGGCGCATTCGGTGCCTGCCTGATGGGCGAACCCGAGCTGGTGCGCGATTGCGTGGCCGCGATGCGCGATGCGGTCGGCGACGCGCTCCCGGTGACGGTCAAGCACCGCATCGGCATCGACCGCATCGAGGACTACGGGTTCATGCGCGACTTCGTCGGCACGGTGGCCGAGGGCGGTTGCCGGCTGTTCATCGTGCACGCGCGCAATGCCTGGCTGGATGGCCTGAGCCCGAAGGACAACCGTGAGGTGCCGCCGCTGCGCCCCGAACTGGTCTACCGTCTCAAGCGCGAGTTCCCCCACCTGGGCATCGTGCTCAACGGCGGGGTGCGCGACGATGCCGCGGTGCGCGAACACCTGGCACAGGTGGACGGTGTGATGATCGGCCGGGAGGCCTATCAGCGCCCGTGGTGGCTGGCCAGCTGGGACCGGCTGCACCTGGGGCTGGACGTGGCGCAGGAGGCGACGCCCGAGGCTGTCGAGGCCGCGATGCGCGCCTATTGCGACCGCGTGTCCGCCCAGGGCGTGGCGCCGTTCGCGGTGGTGCGCCACATGCTGGGCCTGTGGAAGGGCGAGCCGGGCGCGCGCATGTGGCGCCAGGCCATGAGCGAGCCGCGGCATCGCCGCCTGCCCGCGACCGAATTGTTCCAGCTGGCCGCGCAGGCGCGTCTGGCGGCCTGAAGCCCCGGCAGCGGGCCGCGGCCTCTCAGCGGCCCTCGTCCGCGGGGTCCGGCTGCGCCGGCGGGGCCGGCCATTGCCCGCGCAATTCCTCCAGCGACTCGCCAGGTTGCCACGGCCGGCCGAGGCGCTGCTCGATGTAGTCGCGGATCAGGCGGCGCACCACCTGCGACGGGGTCTGGTCCTCGCGCGCGCACAAATGCTCGAACACCTCCTTCTTGCGAGGGTCGATGAGCACGGTCAGGCGAGTGGTTCGTTGTTCCATCAGCGTCGTCGTTCGCGTCGTCGTTCCAGGATGAGTGGAATTGTATTACCATGTCATGCACATTGCATGTGCGTTGCGTATGCGGGCAATTCCACCATGGGCTCCTTGAACACCCTGCCGCTGCTCGGACTCGCGCTGGGCGTGGCCGGCGCCTGGGTGCTGGTCGGGCTGGCCGCGCTGTGGCGCCCGCATGACATCCACTGGGTCGCCTCGCGGGTGTTTCCGCTGGGCGCCGTGCTGTGCGCCGCGATGGCCCTGCTGGGACTGCTGGCGGTGTTCTCGCCGCCGCGCGACATGGCCCTGGCCCTGGGAGCCAGCGGTCTGGTGCTGCGCTGGCACCTGGACGCGCTGTCGGGCTTTTTCCTGTTCCTGCTGGGCACGTCGTCCTTCGGCAGCACGGTGTTCGCCAGCGGCTACTTTCGCTACGGAGAGGGCGCGCCGCCCGGGCAGATCGGGCTGCTCTACCACCTGTTCCTGGCCAGCATGAGCCTGGTGCTGCTGGCCGGCGACGCCTTCGGTTTCCTGCTGGCCTGGGAGGCCATGGCGCTGGCCTCCTACCTGCTGGTGGTGACCCGGGACGACCTGCAGGAAGTGCGGGGTGCGGGCTTCCTGTATCTGCTGATGGCCCATCTGGGCGCGTTGTGCCTGGTGGCCATGTTCGTGCTGCTGGCGCAGGCGCCGGCCTCGGGCGCCGCGATGGGCGCGGCGGCGCAGTCGCACGACTGGCTGCAGGGCCTGTCCTTCGCGAGCATGCGCCAGGCCGTGCCGACGCCCGGGGCGCTGGCGCTGGCGATGCTGCTGGCGGTCGTGGGCTTCGGCGCCAAGGCCGGCCTGCTGCCGCTGCACGCCTGGCTGCCGGAAGCCCACCCGGCCGCGCCGTCGCCGGTATCCGGGCTGATGAGCGCGGTGATGCTCAAGACCGCGCTGTACGCGCTGCTGCGGGTGAGCCTGGACCTGCTGCATCTGGACAGCATGGGCTGGGGCCTGGCCCTGCTGCTGCTGGGCCTGGCCGGTGCGCTGCTGGGCGTGTTGCAGGCGGCGGTGCAGGAGGACATGAAGCGTCTGCTGGCATGGTCCTCGGTGGAGAACATGGGGCTGGCCTTCGCCGCGCTGGGCCTGGCGCTGGTGTTTCGCGCCGCGCACATGCCGGCGCTGGCCGCGCTGGCGCTGGCGGCCATGCTGTTCCAGTTGTTGCACCACGCGATGGCCAAGAACCTGCTGTTCCTGGCCACCGGGTCGGTCATGCACGCCACCAGCCAGCGCAGCCTGGGCATGCTCGGCGGGCTGTTGCACTCCATGCCCTGGGTGGGCTGGAGCGCGCTGGTGGGCACGCTGGCCATGGCCGGGCTGCCGCTGCTGGGGGGCTTTGTCGCGGAGTGGCTGCTGCTGCAGGCCTTCGTGTTGTCGCCTCAGCTGCCGCAACCCCTGCTGGGCATGTTCGTCGTGCTCGGAGCCGCGCTGCTGGTGCTGGTGGCGGCGCTGGCCGCGTTCGTGATGGTGAAGTTCTACGGCGTGGTGTTCCTGGGCAGGCCGCGCGAGCCGGCGCTGGCGCGGGCCGGCGGCCACGACGCCGGACCTGCGCAGCGCGCCGGCCTGGTGTTCCTGGCCGTGCTGTGCGTGGTGCCCGGCCTGTTCCCGGGGGTGGTGCTGCGCCTGGTGGCGCGCGCCGAGCAGCCCTTGCTGGGGCAGGTGGTGGACTGGGGCGGCGGGTTGTCGCGCCTGGCGCCTCTGTCGGCGGAGCGCGCGAGCTTCGACCCCCTGGCCCTGGTGCTGCTGGGCCTCGCCCTGATCGCCTGCGGGGTGCTGGCGGCGCATGCCTGGCGGGCCGCGCCGGCCCGGCGCGCGCCGGCCTGGGCCTGCGGCGAGGCGGGGGGCAGTGCACGCATGCAGGACAGCGCGGAGGGCTTCGGACAGCCGGTGCGGCGCCTGTTCGCGCCCATGTTCGACGTGCACAGCCAGGCCAGCGGCCCCGGGGATGCCGAGCCGCGCTACGGCGAGCAGGTGCGCGATCCGTTGCGCACGCGCCTGTACCAGCCGCTTGCCGCGGCCGTGCTGGCCCTGGCGCGGCGCGCGGGGCGCCTGCAGCAGGTCGGCATGGCCGGCTACCTGCTCTACACCTTCGGCACGCTGTTGCTGCTGCTGGTGCTGGTGTTGCGCTGAACGGGAGCCCGATTCCATGCGCCTGATGGACCTTGCCGCCCAAACCGCCACGCAGGTGCTGAGCGTGGCCCTGGCGATCGCGCTGGCCCCGCTGCTGGCCGGCTGGGTGGCGCAGTGCAGGGCCTGGCTGGCCAATCGTCATGCTCCCCCCCTTGCTCAGCCGTACTGGCGCCTGCGCAAGTTGTTGCGCCGCCAGCCGACCCTGCCCGAGGGATCGAGCCCCTTGTTCCGCGCCGCGCCCTACGTGGTGCTGGGCTGCATGAGCGCGGCCGCGGCGATCATTCCGTCGATCGGCGCCGGGCTGCCGCTGGCCTCGGTGGCCGACGCCATCGCGCTGGTCGGCCTGTTCGCGCTGGCGCGCGTGTTCCAGGCGCTGGCCGCGATGGACACCGGCACGGCTTTCGCCAGCCTGGGGGCGCGGCGCGAGATGATGCTGGGATTCCTCGCCGAGCCGGCGCTGCTGATGGTGTTGTTCACCGCGGCGCAGTTCGCCGGCAGCACCCAGCTGCCGGCGCTGGCGCAGGCGCTGCACGACCACGGCCCGAGCATTCACCCGGGCCTGGCCTTCGGAGCCGTGGCCTTCGTCATGGTGCTGCTGGCCGAGAACGCGCGACTGCCGGTGGACAACCCCAGCACCCATCTGGAACTGACCATGATCCACGAGGCCATGGTGCTCGAGGTCTCGGGGCGTCATCTGGCGCTGATCGAATGGGCGCAGGCGCTGAAGATGTACAACTACATGTGCATGGGCTTTGCCATGTTCGCGCCCTGGGGCATGGCCATGCCGGGGGAGAGCGCCGCCTGGCTGCTGCCCGCGCTGCCGGCGCTGCTGCTCAAGCTGGGACTGGCCGGCGCGGGCATCGCGCTGGTCGAGACCAGCAGCGCCAAGCTGCGCGTGTTCCGCGCGCCCGAGTTCCTGGCCACGGCCTTCCTGCTCGCGGTGCTGGGGCTGTGGGTGGGGCTGGTGCTGGAGCCCTGAGCCGTGAATCCCCTCGCGACCGCTCCCGCCGCAACCGTTCTGCCCGCGGCCGTGCAGGGCATTCACCTGTTCGCCGCACTGCTGTTGCTGCTGTCCTTCGCGATGCTGTCGCAGCGCCGGGTGATGGGGCTGATCTGGCTGTTCGCCTGGCAGGGGGCGCTGCTGGCTGGCAGCTCGGTGCTTGTCGCCTGGAGCACCGGACAGCCCGAGTTGTACGGCTCGGCGCTGCTGGCGCTGCTGCTCAAGGTGCTGGTGCTGCCGTGGGTGCTGCTGCGTCTGACCCGACGCCTGCACGCGCAGTGGGACATCGAACCCCTGCTGAACATTCCGGGCATGCAGCTCATCGGCATGGCGCTGGTGCTGTTCGCCTTCGCGCTGGCCCAGCCGCTGCAGTCCCTGGCGCATGGCGCCACGCGGGGCCTGCTGGGCATCGCCATGGCGGTCGTGTTCCTGGCCCTGCTGATGATGATCAGCAGGCGCAACGCGATCGCCCAGGTGCTGGGCTTCCTGTCCCTGGAAAACGGCCTGCTGTTCGCCGCCACCGCGGCCACGCGCGGCATGCCCATGGTGGTCGAGCTGGGCATCGGGCTGGACCTGCTGGTGGGCGTGTTCATCCTGGGGGTGTTCGTGCTGCGCATCCGCGAGCAGTTCGACAGCCTGGAGCTGCCGCCGGAAGGGCCCTCGGGTCCGGCGACCCGCATGCCCGAAGCCGGGCCCGAAGCCTGGCCCGGGGACGCGTCGGGTGCCGCGCCGGGGGGCGCCCGCGAGCGGCGCGAGGAGGGCTGAGCACATGGCGACGGCGTCCTGGTTCGAGTTCGTGCCGACGGCGGTGCTGGCGCTTCCTCTGGCTGGCGCGGCCACGCTGGGCTGGCTGGGCCTGCGCCGGGGCGCGGAGTACCTCAACCTGGCCTTCAGCGTGCTGGGCTTCGCGCTGGCCTGTCTGCTGGGCCTGGCGGTCGCGCTGGGCGGGCCGCTGCTGGCGCTGGACCAGCAGTTGTACGCGGATGCGCTCAACACCTACCTGGCCGTGCTGACCACCTTCGTGGCGGCCGGCACCGCGGCCTTCTCGGTGCCCTACATGCGCGTGGAGCGCGACGCCGGGCGCCTGGGCGGGCAACGCCTGCGGCTGTATTTCGGCATGTACCAGCTGTTTGTGTTCACCATGCTGCTGGCACTGCTGAGCAACAACCTGGGGCTGCTGTGGGTGGCGATGGAGGCGGCGACGCTGGCCACCGTGCTGCTTGTGTCGCTGTACCGCAGCCAGGCGGGGCTGCAGGCGGCGTGGAAATACTTCATCCTTTGCGGCGTGGGCCTGGCCCTGGCCTTGTTCGGGACCGTGCTGGTGTACGCGGCGGCGGAGCGCGTGCTGGGCGGGCAGGGCGCGCAGGCGCTGCTGTGGACCCGGCTGGATGCGGCGCGCGCCTCGCTGGCACCCGCGGCGATGAGCGTGGCCTTCGTGTTCGTGCTGGTGGGCTACGGCACCAAGGTCGGGCTGGTGCCGCTGCACAGCTGGTTGCCCGATGCCCATGCGGAGGGGCCGACCCCGGTGTCGGCGGTGCTCTCGGGGCTGCTGCTCAACGTGGCGCTGTACGCGGTGCTGCGCATGCGCGTGCTGGTCGAGGGCAGCGTGCACGCGGCGTGGCCCGGTCTGCTGCTGCAGGGCTTCGGGGTGCTGTCGGTGCTGACGGCATCGCTGCTCCTGTGGCGCCAGAAGGACGCCAAGCGCCTGTTCGCCTGGTCGTCCATCGAGCACATGGGACTGGCCAGCTTCGGTTTCGGGCTGGGCACGCCGCTGGCGAGCTTCGCCGCGCTGCTGCACCTGAGCGTGCACGCGCTGACCAAGAGCGCGATCTTTTTCAGCGTCGGGCATGCGTCGCAAAAGGCCGGCTCGGCAAGCCTGGAGGAAATCCACGGCCTGCGCGCGCGCTCGCCGTCGCTGGGGTGGATCCTGCTGCTGGGGGCGCTGGCCATCGTCGGCCTGCCGCCCTTCGGCGTGTTCACCAGCGAGTTCCTGATCCTGGGCAGCGCCATGCAATCGGCTCCCTGGAGCGTGGCTCCCTTGCTGCTGGGCCTGCTGGTGGCGCTGGCCGCGGTGCTGTGGCGTGCGCAGGCGATGGTGTTCGGGCGCGAGACCGAGCCCCGGCTGCGCAGGCTGGCTTGGCGCCCGTGGCTGGCCCCCGCCTGGCTGCACCTGGGCCTGGTGCTGGTGCTGGGTCTGTGGATCCCGGGCTTCGTCGCGCAGGCGTGGCGTGCCGCCGCGCTGGTGCTCGGAGGCGGAGCATGAGCGCAGCGAGGAGGGCTGTTCCATGATCTCGCGCGCGGTGGCCGCCGACGCTCTCGTCTGGGACTTGGCGGGGCTTGGTCTCGATGCTGCGGATGTCGATGCCCTGCAATGGGCCGAGACGGCACGGCGCATGCACGAGCGGGGCGCGCGCCTGCTCAGCCTGTGGGGCGAGCAGCACGGGTCGGATGCGCAGTCCGGGCTGCCCGGCGGCGGCGAGGCCGGCGCGGGCGGTTTCGCGGTGCTGGCGTTGTGGCTGCACGACGAGGGGCTGCAGCTCGCGGGGCTGCGGCTCCCCGCCGGTCTGCTCTATCCGGGACTGCATGAATCCTTCCCGGTGGCGGCGCGCCTGCAACGCGCGCTGCGAGACCTGCTCGGGCCAAGGGCGCAGGGCATGGACCCGCGCCCCTGGCTGCGCCACGACGCCTGGCCCGAGCACTGGCACCCGCTGCGCCGCGACGCGGGCGCGCGCCCGCCGGCGCCGCCGGCCGAGCCCTATGCCTACGTAAGCGTGCAGGGGCGAGGGGTGCACGAGATCGGTGTCGGGCCGGTGCACGCCGGCATCATCGAGCCGGGACAGTTCCGCTTCTCGGTGCTGGGCGAGCAGGTGCTGCGCCTGGAGCAGCGCCTGGGCTGGACCCACAAGGGCGTCGCGGCCTTGCTGCGCGGACGCGACCCCGCGGGCGTGGCGCGCCTGGGCGCGCGGCTGAGCGGCGACAGCACGGTGGCGGGCGCGTGGGCGGCTTGCATGGCCGTGGAGACCGCCGCTCGGGTGCGCATTCCTCCTCGCGCGCTGTGGCTGCGCGCGCTGCTGCTGGAGCGCGAGCGCGTCGCCAACCACCTGGCGGACATCGGTGCCATCGCGGGCGACACCGGACTGGCCTTCGGGCTGTCGCAGTTCTCGCTGCTCAAGGAGCAGGTGTTGCGCCTGAACCTGAGCGCCTTCGGCGCGCGCTGGCCGATGAACGCGCTGTGTCCCGGCGGAGTCTGCGGCGAGCCCGATGAGCAGGCCTTGCGCGCGCTGGATGACCAGTGTCTGAGCCTGCGCGACGACGCGCGGGTACTGCTGGCCGCCTTCGAGCAACATGCCGGGCTGCAGGATCGGCTGCGCGGCACCGGACGCGTCGAGCCCGATCTGGCGCGTCGCCTGGGCATGCTCGGACTGGCCGCGCGCGCCAGCGGACAGGCCCTGGATCTGCGCGTCGGCATGGCGCCCTACGACAGGCTGGAACTGCGCGTTCCCGTGCATGCCGGCGGCGACGTGGCCGCGCGCCTGGCGCAGCGCTTCGACGAACTGTTCGAGTCCCTGCGGCTGTGCCGGGAACTGCTGCGCACCCTCCCCGGGGGAGACCTGCTCGCGCCGTGGCCGCGCGACCCCGGAGCCTGCGCGCCCGGATGGGCGCTGGGGCTGGTCGAGGGCTGGCGCGGCCCGGTCCTGGTGGCCCTGCGCATGGGGCGCGACGGACGTGTGGAGCAGGCGCACACGCACGATGCGTCGTGGCAGAACTGGCCGGCGCTGGAGTGGGCCGCGGCGCGCGACATCGTGGCCGATTTCCCGTTGATCAACAAATCCTTCAACCTGTCCTATTCGGGACACGACGGTTGAAGGCCCGGACTTCCGCAGGACTCGCATCATGTGGCACATTCTTCGCAGGGTCGCCCGCGTCGGCCTGGTCGAGACGGCGAAGGTTCCCGAGCCGACGGCGCAGGCCGCCGCCCGCGAGGACCTGGACGCCGAGCTGCTGCGCCTGCTGGGACGCGCGCTGGCGGTTCGCGTGGTGGATGCGGGCTCCTGCAACGGATGCGAATTCGAGCTCAACGCGCTGGGCAACGCCCACTACAACCTGGAGGGGCGCGGAGTGCACCTGGTGGCCAGTCCGCGCCATGCCGACCTGCTGCTGGTGACCGGGCCGGTGAGCCTGCACATGCGCGATGCGCTGCTGCGCACCTACGAGGCCATGCCCGAACCGCGCCTGGTGGTGGCGGTGGGCGACTGCGCGGATTGCGGTGGAGAGTTCGCCGGCAGCTACGCGGTGTGCGGCGGCGTCGACGCGGTGCTGCCTGTGGACCTGCGCATCCCCGGCTGTCCCCCGGCTCCGCTGCAGGTGCTGCAGGGCCTGGTGCAGGTGTTGCGCCGCGCGGGCTGAGTCGGCCGCCGGCGGCTCCCACGCCGCGCCGCGGTCGCGGCCGGGTTCAGGCGGGATCGAAGGCCTGGCGCAGACGCGCGGCCATGGCATCGAAGGCCTGCGCGGACTCGACCTCCCAGACCTGGCCTTCGGCGAAACCCTGGTAGTTGCGCCGCATCGAGGCTTCGTAGCTGGGGTCGTAGTGATGCTCGAGCAGCTCGCGGGTCAGCTGGGCGAATTCGCCCCGGGCGCTCAGGTCCTGCCAGCGCTGCACGGCCTGCGCGCCGCGCAACTCGCGCAGCGCCTGCAGGCGGCGCTGCAGCTCGGCCGGGTCGGAGATCATGTCGGCGTAGTCGCCGAGCAGCACCTGCACGCGAACGTCCGTCACGGCGTGCATGCGCAGACATTCGGCCGCGCGCATGCGCTCGATCAGCGCCGGCGGCACCTGCAGGCGCCCGATCTTGCGGCTCTCGCTTTCCACGAAGGCGGGGCGAGCCGGGTCGAAGCCTCGAAGCACGTTCCAGATGCGGGTCTCGAAGGCTTTTTGCGTGGGCTGGGGTTCGTCCGCCATGCCTCCCAGCACGGAGCCGCGGTGCGCTGCCAGGCGTTCCAGGTCCAGCACCTGTGCGCCGTGCGCGTCCAGCGCCTGCAGCAGACGGCTCTTGCCGCAGCCGGTGGGGCCGCACAGCACGATCAGGCGCTGCGCGCGGGCGCGGGCCTCGAGTTGCTCGACCAGCGCCGAACGCAGGGCCTTGTAGCCGCCGCGCACCAGGGTGACGGGAAAACCGATCTGCGCCAGCACGTGCGCCATGGCACCGGAGCGGTTGCCGCCGCGCCAGCAGTAGACCAGCACGCCGTGGCGCCGCGGCCAGTCGGCGGCCGAACGCTCGATGTGCAGCGCGATGTTGCGTGCCACCAGCGCCGCGCCCACGCGCTTGGCCTCGAAGGAGCCCTGTTGCTTGTACAGCGTGCCCACGCGCGCGCGCTCGGCGTCGTCCAGCACCCACCAGTTGGCGGCGCCGGGCAGATGGTCCAGCGCGAACTCGCCGGGGCTGCGCACGTCCAGCACGGCGTCGAAGCCCCTGAGCTCCTGCAGGGCCTTCGCGGCCTCGACGACCTGGGGATTCACCGTTTCCCCGCTTGCAGGCGCAGCATGGGTTCGAGCACCGGCCACACGGTGTCCAGCATGGTCGCCTGCGCGGCGGCCGTGGGGTGGATGTTGTCCGCCTGGAACCAGTCGGGGTGGCCGACGACTCCCGACAACAGGAAGGGCACCAGCGCGGTGTGCTGCAGGCGAGCCACGCGCGGGAAGATGGCCTCGAAGCCGCGCGTGTAGGCCGGGCCGTAATTGGGCGGGATGCGCATGCCGATGAGCAGCACGCGCGCGCCGAACATCTCGCAGGCGCTGGCCATGGAACGCAGGTTGGACTCGGTGGCCGCCAGCGAGAGTCCGCGCAGCGCGTCGTTGCCGCCGAGCTCGATGATCACCACCTTGGGCTGGTCACGCTGCAGCAGCGCGGGCAGGCTGCTCATGCCGCCGGCGGTGGTCTCGCCGCTGATGCTGGCGTTGACCACCCGCCACGGCGCGTTGCGTTCTTGCAGGCGCTTCTGCAGCAGCGACACCCAGCCGGCGCCGGTCTCCAGGCCGTAGCCGGCCGACAGGCTGTCGCCGATCACCAGCACCACCGGTTGCCCGGCCGGCCGCGGCGCGGCGGCCGCCACGGTTTGCCAGCACGCCGCCAGTGCGATCAGCACCGTTCCTAGAATGAGGGTCCACTTGCTCCGCATCTCATGTCCTCGAATTCCGATCAAGACGCCATTGTCGCCCAGCATCTGGGCAAGACGGTCGGCGACGCCGGCGCCCGACTGGCCGTGCTGGACGACGTCAACCTGCGCGTGCCGCGCGGCGGCAGCCTGGCCATCGTCGGGCCCTCGGGCTCCGGCAAGTCCACGCTGCTGGGCCTGCTGGCGGGGCTGGACCTGCCGAGCTCGGGCAAGGTGTTTCTCGACGGGGTCGACCTGTTCGCGCTCGACGAGGACGCGCGTGCGCGCCTGCGGGCCACGCGGCTGGGCTTCGTGTTCCAGAATTTCCAGCTGATCGGCCACCTGGATGCCTTGCACAACGTGTCCCTGGCGCTGGACATCGCCGGCGGCTCGGACGCGCCGCTGCGCCAGGCTCGCGACATGCTCGCCCGCGTCGGTCTGGCCGGGCGCGAACATCGCAAGCCTGGCGTGCTGTCCGGCGGCGAGCAGCAGCGCGTCGCGCTGGCGCGCGCCTTCGTCACCCGCCCGGGGCTGTTGCTGGCCGACGAACCCACCGGCAACCTGGATGCCGCCACCGGCGCGCGCATCATCGAGCTGCTTTTCGAGCTGCAGCGCCAGCAGGGCACCACCCTGGTGCTGGTGACCCACGATCCCGAACTGGCGGCGCGCTGCGACGCGGTGCTGGAGTTGCACGCCGGGCGGGTGACTCCGGGGGGCGTCCGTGTGCCCGTGCCCGCGCCCCGCAGCGAGCCCACCGAACCGAGCCTTTCATGAGCCTTCGACTACTCTATGGTTTCCATGCGGTGGGTGCGCGCTTGCGTGTTGCCCCGCAAAGCGTGCGCGAATTGTTGGTGGATTCGGCGCGTCACGATGCGCGAATGCGCCAAATCGTGCAACGTGCGCAAGAGTCCGGCGTCAGCGTGCAACCAGTCGACGCCGCGCGCCTGGATGCCCTGGTCGCCGACCGGCGCCATCAGGGCGTGGTCGCGCGGGTGGAGGCGCTCGCGCAACCGACGACCCTGGACGCGGTGCTCGATGCCGCCGGCGAGCATCCGCTGCTGCTGGGACTGGACGGCGTGACCGACCCGCACAACCTGGGAGCGATGCTGCGAAGCGCCGACGCCGCGGGCGTGCACGCCGTGTTCGCGCCGAAGGATCGCGCGGTCGGGCTGACCCCCACCGTGGCCAAGGTGGCCAGCGGCGCGGCGGACACCGTGCCGTATCTGATGGTGACCAACATGGCACGCGCACTGGCGGGATTGCGCGAACGGGGGGTGTGGGTCGTGGGTGCCGCCGGGGAGGCGGGCGACAGCGTCTACGGCGCGGACCTGCGCGGCCCCACGGCCCTGGTGCTGGGAGCCGAGGGCAGCGGGCTGCGGCGCCTGGTGCGCGAGGGCTGCGACCAGCTGGTGCACATTCCCATGCTGGGCAGCGTGGACAGCCTGAACGTGTCGGTTGCGGCCGGGGTGTGCCTGTTCGAGGCCGTGCGTCAGCGGCTGGCGAAGCCCTGAGGCGGCGCGCCCCGTCGTGGTGCGAAGCCTGGATGCTGCGGCGCGGTATCGATTTCGGTCTATAATGCGAAGGTTTTGTCGGGTGGCATTTGCGTGGTGAACCCCTGGTTCGCCGAAATATGCCGGCCGGCCGCCGCGCTGGCGCGGATCGCCGAGGGTGCAAGCACCCGGGGCGATGCGCGCGGGGCGGCGAAATCCGCGGACCGGTCCTTCCAGGTGCCTGCCGCGGGGCGGGACTGCGATGCAGGCCCGGCCCGCGCGGGTTGAGGACCGGATTCGAGACCCAACCTAGGAACTCATGATGTCCGTTTCCATGCGTGAAATGCTCGAGGCCGGTGTGCACTTCGGGCACCAGACCCGGTTCTGGAACCCGAAGATGGCTCCCTACATCTTCGGCCATCGCAACAAGATCCACATCGTCAACCTCGAGAAGACGTTGCCGATGTTCCAGGATGCCTGCAAGTACGCGCGCCAGATGGCCGCGCGCC
>JAJZUV010000019.1 GCA_021848345.1 Pseudomonadota bacterium
CCACGCCTTCCGCCTGGCCGTGGAGAAGGCCAAGTCCACCGACTCGGTGAAGGTGATCAAGGCCATGGAAGGCCTGGTGCTCCCGCCCGAGGTCGCGCTGCAGCCGCACCTGCCGATGTATCGCGCCGCGGACCACCAGCTGCTGATCAGCATGTTCCCCGGCCATGTGATCCAGACCGGCAAGTACCCCGACCTGTTCGAAGTCTCGGACATCGTGGCCGGGGCGTCGATCGCCAAGTCGGCGGCCGACATGGGCTGCAAGATGCCCACCGTCTGATCGCCTGAACCCGCGAGCGCGCGGCCGCCAGCGGCGGCGCGCTCGCGCACTCAGCCGCGCATCGGGCTTTTCCACCCAACGCAGGCCGCCGTCCGCGGCGGCCTGCGCGGAGTCACCCACGTGAGCGTCGTAGTCTTTTTCAACTTGTTCAACGGCCTGATCACCGGCGCCTTCTACGCGCTGCTGGCGCTGGGCCTGGCGCTGATCCTGGGCCTGAACAACACCATCAATTTCGCCCAGGGCACCTTCATGGCCCTGTCGGCGTACTTCGCCTACAGCCTGGCGCCCCATCTCGGGTTCTGGGGCGCGCTGATCGTCGCGCCGATCCTCTCCGGAGTGCTCGGACTGGTGGTCGAGATGCTGCTGGTGCGCCGCCTGTACAAGCGCGACCCGCTGTATTCCCTGCTCATGACCTTCGGGCTGGCGCTGATCATGCAGGACATGATCCGCACCATCTGGGGCCCCGTCGGCGTGCCGTTGAGCATCCCGGACGCCATGGGACATCCGCTGAGCCAGACCTACTTCTTCCTCACCGGCTACCGCCTGTTCGTGGTCGCGGTGGCGCTGGTCGGCACCGGCGCGCTGTTCGCGCTGCTGCGCTACACGCGCCTGGGCATCCGCATCCGCGCCGGCAACGCCGACCTGGAGACGGTGGCCTCGCTGGGGGTCAACATCTACCTGCTGCGCAGCGCCAACTTCGTCATCGGCATCATCTTCGCCGGCATCGCGGGCATCCTGGCCGCCGGCCAGCTCGGCCTCGACCCGACGATGGGCGACGGCCTGCTGATGCCGGCCTTCGTGGCCATCGTGGTGGGCGGCGTGGGCTCGCTGCTGGGTTCGCTGATCGGCGGACTGCTCATCGGCCTGGCCGCGGGCTTCACCACCGCCTTCTATCCCGCGGCCAGCGAAGCCGTGATCTACCTGCTCATGGGGCTGATGCTCATCGTGCGTCCGCGCGGTCTGCTCGGCCAGGAGGGACTTCTGGAATGAGTGCTAGCGAAACCGCGGCCAAGCTGCCGGCTGCGCCCGGCGGGCGCCGCATGGCCAACCGCATCCACCCCGGCACGGCGCTGCTGGGCCTGGTGCTGGTCACGCTGCCGCTGTGGATCACCCACGTCGGCGGCTATACCGACATCGTCTCGCGCGTGCTGATCTACGCGCTGGCGGCCATGGGCCTGAACCTGCTGCTGGGCTTCACCGGCGGTCTGTCCTTCGGCCACGCCGCCTACTTCGGCCTGGGCTCCTACGTGGTGGGGCTGATGCTCAAGTACGCCACCCACAGCGTGCCGCTGGCGCTGCTCGTCGGCACGCTGGCCGGAGGCATCGTCGCCTCGGTGCTGGCGCCGCTGTGCGTGCGCCGGCGCGGCATCTATTTCGCGATGATCACCATCGCCATCGGCCAGTTGTTCTACTTCGTCGCCATCCGCTGGGCCTCGGTCACGGGCGGCTACGACGGGCTCACCGGCTTCTCGCGCCACGCCATCCACGTGCTGCCCAACCTGAGCTGGACCCTGGGCTCCACGGGCTTCTATTACCTCGTGCTGCTGTGCTTCGCGATCGCCGCCTGGTTCATTTTCGCGATCCTGAACTCCCCGCTGGGCCACAGCTTCGTGGCGGTGCGCGAGAACCAGAAGCGCCTGCGCTTCCTCGGCGTGAACGTGCACTTCTACGCCGGCGTGTCCTTCGCCATCTCCGGCTTCATCGTCGCGCTGGCCGGCGGACTCAACGCGCTGCTGGACAACTTCACCTCGCCCAACAGCCTGAGCAACAACCTGTCCGGCGACCTGGTGATCATCGCGGTGCTGGGCGGCATGCGCAACTTCTGGGGCCCCTTCGTCGGCGCCGCCATCTTCGTGCTGGTGCGCGACTACGCCAGCAACGCCACCAGCAACTGGATGACGGTGATCGGCCTGATCTTCGTCCTGTCCGTGATGTTCTTCCCGCTGGGCGTCATGGGCTTCCTGCAACGCAAGGGCAAGGTGCGGTCATGAGTCTTCTCGAACTGCGCTCCGTCTCGCGTCGCTTCGGCGCGCTGCAGGCCCTGAGCGACATTTCCCTGCAGGTCGCCCAGGGCGAACTGCGCGCGGTCATCGGCCCCAACGGCGCCGGCAAGACCACGCTGTTCAACCTGATCAGCGGCTTCTTCCCGCCCAGCGCCGGCGAGATCGTGTTCGACGGCGAGGCCATCCAGCGCGTGAACCCGGCCGCGCTGGTGCGCCGGGGCATCATCCGCACCTTCCAGATCACCGAGGTGTTCCTGTCGCTGAGCGTGCGCGAGAACGTGCGCATCGCGGCCGAGGTCTCGCTGGGCTGGAGCGCGCGCCCGTGGCTGTCGCGCGCCCAGCGCGCCCGGGTCGAGGAACGCGTCGACGAACTCATGCAGATGGTCGGCCTGACCGGCAAGGACGATCGCATCGTCGGCGAACTCTCGCACGGCGACCAGCGCGTGGTGGAAGTGGCCATCGCGCTGTCGCGCAAACCCAAGCTGCTGCTGCTCGACGAGCCCACGGCCGGCATGGGCGACGAGGAAACCCAGATGATGACCGGGCTGATCCGCCGCCTGAACAAGGACCAGGGCATCACCACGCTGTTCGTGGAGCACGACATGGAGATCGTGTTCGGCATCGCCGACCGCATCACCGTGCTCGACAACGGACACTTCCTGGCCGAGGGCAACGCCCAGGAAATCGCCAGCAACCCCAAGGTGCAGGCGGCCTACCTCGGCCAGCAGGCCTGAGCCCGGGACGTCAGCGAGGTACAGAACATGAGCATGGTCCTGGAAGTCGATTCGATCCATACCTATTACGGGAAAAGCCACATCCTCGATGGGGTCTCCCTGAACATCCGCGAGGGCGAACTGGTGGCGTTGCTCGGACGCAACGGTGCCGGGAAGACCACCACGCTGCGCTCGATCATGGGCCTGACCCCGCCGCGCCAGGGCAGCATCAAGCTGTTCGGCAAGGACACGACCGGGGCGCCGGCGCACCGCGTGGCCACCGCCGGCGTGGGCTACGTGCCCGAGGGGCGGCGCATCTTCGGCCACCTGTCGGTGCACGAGAACCTGCTGGTGTCGCACCAGACCCAGGGCACCTGGAACATCGATTCGGTGTACAAGCTGTTCCCGCGCCTGCACGAGCGCCGCAACAGCAAGGGCGGGCGCCTGTCCGGCGGCGAGCAGGAAATGCTGGCCATCGCGCGCGCGCTGCTGCTCAACCCGCGCCTGCTGATCCTCGACGAGCCCTCGCAGGGCCTGGCGCCGATCATCGTGCAGGAAGTCATGCGCACCGTGGCGCGCATGAAAAGCGAGGGCATCGCGGTGCTGCTGGTGGAGCAGAACGTGTTCGGCGCGCTGGAATTGGCCGACCGCGCCTACGTGCTCGGCGAGGGACGCGTGGTGTACGACGGCACCGCCGCGGAATTGCGCGCCGACACCGCGCGCATGGAGCAGCTCGCCGGGGTCGCGCACGCCGCGCACGCCTGAAGCGCAAGGGCAACAATCCTTCACATATCAGGGTTTGCCCTTGCACTTTCGGGCCGACAGGGGGAAACTTCAGGCGTAACTGTCCTGGCTGCGGGCTTCCCCCATGTCGCAGGGAACCGCACGCCGGGCTCGCCAGGCTCGGACCATGACCCAAGCAGTACCCCTGGTGGCGGTGGCCACCGATATCAAGAACCTGTGCGGCCAGCCGGTGCATGCGGTGGCGCGCAAGTATGTCGATCCCCTGCTGGAAATCGCCGGCTGCCTGCCGCTGCTGCTGCCCTCCTTCGGCACCCGCACCCCGGTGGACGACGTGCTCGCCTCGGTGCACGGCCTGCTGTTCTCCGGGTCGCCTTCCAACATCGAGCCCCACCACTACGGCGAGTCGCTGGACAACCCGGAATCCCCGGCCGACCCCGAGCGCGACGCCACCACGCTGCCGCTGATCCGCGCCGCGATCGAACGCGGCATGCCGGTGTTCGGCATCTGCCGCGGCTTCCAGGAAATCAACGTCGCCCTCGGCGGCAGCCTGTTGCAGCAGGTGCACTTCACCGAGGGCTTCGCCGACCACCGCGAGGACGAAAGCCTGCCGCTGGAGCAGCAATACGGGCCCGCGCACGAAGTGCACGCGGTTCCAGGCAGCTGGCTGGAAGGCCTGGTCGGGCGCCCGAACTGGACCGTCAACAGCCTGCACGGCCAGGGCATCAAGCGCCTGGCGCCCGGGCTGGTGGCCCAGGCGCATGCGCCCGACGGCCTGGTGGAGGCCTATACCCACGCGGACTCTGCCGGTTTGCTGCTCGCGGTTCAATGGCATCCTGAATGGCGCGCCATGAACAACCCGGTATCGCGCAGTCTGTTCCACGCCTTCGGTGAAGCCTGCCGAGCCTACGCGGCGCAGCGCCTGGCTCCCCAGGGGCTGCAACGCAGGGTGGAGCGGGCCACGCTGGTGGCCCACGCCGAAGCCGCCTGATCAAGCCTGTCCGGCCGGCTTCTTCCGGCCGGCCTTGCGCGATCGGGCCCGCAGCAGCGGGGCCGCGGGAGCGATCGGGTCGGGGGCGCGCGCAACTTGCGCTTGACCGCCATGAAACCCTCCACCGACCCCGAATCCCTGCGAACCGCGCTGGCCGACGCACCCGCCGCGGTGCCGGCAGCCTCCCCCGCGCACGCCGACGCCGCGGTGGAAGGCCAGGCGGCGCCGCGCGACTTTCCGCAACTGGAAGCCTGGCTGAACCAGCGGCGCATCACCGAGATCGAGTGCCTGGTGCCCGACCTGACCGGCGTGGCCCGGGGCAAGATCCTGCCGCGCAGCAAGTTCACCAAGGACCGCGGCATGCGCCTTCCGGAAAGCATCATCGGCCTGACCGTCACCGGCAACTGGCCCGAGGACGAATCGCTGTCCCAGCTGATCGGCGACATCGACCGCGACATGCACCTGGTGCCCGATCCGGCCACCGTGCGCCCCGTGCCCTGGGCCGCCGACCCCACCGCGCAGGTGATCCACGATTGCCATTTCCGCGACGGCCGCGAGGTCGACTACGCGCCGCGCAACGTGCTCAAGCGGGTGCTGCGCCTGTACGAGCAGCGCGGCTGGGAACCCGTGGTGGCGCCGGAGATCGAGTTCTACCTGGTGGCCAAGAACACCGACCCCGACCAGCCCCTGCACCCGCCGCTGGGCCGTTCGGGCCGCGCCGAGACCTCGCGCCAGCACTACAGCATCGACGCCGTCAACGAGTTCGACCCGCTGTTCGAGGACATCTACGACTACTGCGAGGCCATGGAGCTCGACGTGGACACGCTGATCCACGAAGTCGGCGCCGGCCAGATGGAAATCAACTTCCTGCACGGCGACGCGCTGGACCTGGCCGACAAGGTGTTCTTTTTCAAGCGCACCCTGCGCGAGGCCGCGCTGCGCCACAACATGTACGCCACCTTCATGGCCAAGCCGATGGCCGGCGAACCCGGCAGCGCGATGCACGTGCACCAGAGCGTGGTCGACCGGGTCACCCGGCGCAATCTGTTCAGCCATCCCGACGGCTCGCCGAGCCCGGCCTTCCTGCACTACATCGGCGGCCTGCAGAAGTACGTGCCCCACGTGATGTCCCTGTTCGCCCCCTACGTGAACTCCTATCGCCGCCTGGCCGGCGGCGACGCCGCGCCCACCAACGTCGAATGGGGCACCGACAACCGCACCGTGGGCATCCGCGTGCCGGAATCCAACCCCCAGAACCGGCGCCTGGAAAACCGCGTGGTCGGCGCCGACGCCAACCCCTACGTGGCGCTGGCGGCCACGCTGGCCTGCGGCTACCTGGGCATGGTCGGGCGCATCGAGCCGCTGCCCGAGGTCACCACCCGCGCCGACGGGCGCGGCCCGGCGACCGCGCTGGCGCAGAGCCTGTCCGAGGCGGTGCGCCTGCTCGACGACGCGCCCGAGATGGAGGAACTGCTGGGTCGGCGGTTCTGCGGCATCTACAAGGCCGTGAAGACCAGCGAGCACGCCGAGTTCCTGAAGGTGATCAGCCCCTGGGAACGCGAACACCTGTTGCAGCATGTCTGAAGCCGCCCCCGACCCCACCGCGCTCGCCGACCTGCTGGCCGGCGACGTCGCGCATCACCTGCACCCCTTCACCGACCCGCGGGAGCTGCGGCGCCGCGCGCCGCGCATGATCGTGCGCGGAGAGGGGGTGCGCATCTGGGACGCCCAGGGCCACGAGATCCTCGACGCCATGTCCGGCCTGTGGTGCGTCGGGCTCGGCCATGGCCGCCGCGACCTGGCCGACGCGGCGCACCAGCAGCTGCGGCGCCTGGCCTACTACAACACCTTTTTCCACACCACGACCCCGCAGGCGGCCGAGCTCGCGCGCGAACTCACCGCGCTGGCCCCGGGCGACATGGATCGGGTGTTCTTCACCGAGGGCGGCTCCACCGCCAACGACACCATGGTGCGCATGGTGCGCCGCTACTGGGAACTGCAGGGGCAACCCCGGCGCCGGGTGCTGATCGCGCGGCGCAACGGCTACCACGGCAGCACCTTGGCGGCGGCGTCGCTGGGCGGCATGGCCGACATGCACGCCCAGGGCGGCCTGCCCCTGCCCGATTTCGAGCATATCGAGCAGCCCCACCAGCTCGCGCTGGGGCTTCCCGGCGAGACCGGGCAGGAGTTCGCGCTGCGCGCGGCCGGCTGGCTGGAACAGCGCATCGCCGACATCGGCCCCGAGCGCGTCGCCGCCTTCGTGATGGAGCCGGTGCAGGGCGCCGGGGGCGTGATCGTTCCGCCCGCCGGCTACGCGCGCGAGATCCAGCGCATCTGCCGGCGCCACGACGTGCTGCTGGTCAGCGACGAGGTGATCTGCGGCTTCGGGCGCCTGGGCCACTGGTTCGGCTGCCAGCACCCGCACATCGACATCCAGCCCGACCTGATCACCTTCGCCAAGGGGGTCACCTCGGGCTACCTGCCGCTGGGCGGGGTGCTGGTGGGCCGGCGCGTCGGGGATGCGCTGGCCCTGCACGGCGGCGAGTTCGAACACGGGTTCACCTACTCCGGCCACCCGGCCTGCTGCGCGGTGGCGCTGGCCGCGCTGCGCGCGCTGCGCACCGAAGGCGTGCTGGAACACGTGCGCGAACGGGCGCAACAGCGCCTGCATGCCGGCTTCGCCGGGCTGGCCCGGCACCCGCTGGCCGGCGACGCGGCCGGACTGGGCATGACCGCGGCGCTGATGCTGTGGCGCGACAAGGCGCGCCGCGAACCCTTCCCCGCCGAGGCACAGGTCGGGCTGCGCTGCCGCGAGGCCTGCTTCGACGCCGGCGTGGTCATGCGCGCGGTCGGCTCGCGCATGATCGTCGCGCCGCCGCTGGTCAGCACCGAGTCCGAGATCGACGAGATGTGCCGGCGCATCGGTCTCGCGCTGGATCGCACCCGGGACGGCCTGCGCGCCGACGGCTGGCTCTAGCAGGCGCCCCAGGGACTGCGACGGGCCCCGCGGGCTCATTGCGGCGCGACAACAACGGGCGGCATTTCGCGCTTGCCCGTTGCGTGCACGCCCCCCGGTCCGGTGGATAATTCGCAGCCGAGCCCGCGACACGGGCTCCCGGCCGGGTCCCCGGCCGGCGGCCTCGCCGGCTTCGCAGCTCCACGCTCCCACCGACACCGACCCGTCCGCTTTCGCCCGCCATGCCCCACCGACCGGAACCCGTCGCGCTCGACGGCAATGCTCTCGGCCTGACCGAATCCACGATCATGGGGGTGGCGGGAACCGCCCCGGTGTTTTCCATCGCCGCCACCAGCGCGGCCCTGGTGGCCGGGGTGGGCGTGCTGGCGCCGGCCAGCCTGCTGTACTGCGGCCTGATCATGTTCGGCGTCACCTTCGCCTACATGCACCTGAACCGCCTGGACGCCAACGCCGGCGCGTCCTATGCCTGGGTCAGCGCCATTTTCAGCCGCGCGCTTGGCTTCCTGGCCGGCTGGGCGCTGCTCGTGGCCTCGGCCATGTTCATGGTCTCGGGCACGATCCCGGCGGCCACCGCCACGCTGGCCCTGGTGCATCCGGCCGCCATGGGCAACACGACCGTGGTCACTCTGGTGGCAGCCGGGTGGCTGATCCTGGTCAGCGCGGTGATTCTCAAGGGCATCAAGCTCACCAGCTACGTGCAGGTCACGCTGACCATGGTCGAACTGGGCATCCTGGTGATCGTGGTGGGCACCGCGCTGTGGAAGTTCTCCGCCATGCCGGTGCACCAGCTGCACTGGTCCGACTTCGACCCGCGCGCCTTCACCCCCCACGTGTTCACCCTGGGGGCACTGACCGCGATCTTCTTCTACTGGGGCTGGGACGTCACGGTCAACCTCAACGAGGAGACCCGTGACGGAAGCTGGGTGGCCAGCGTGGGCTCGCTGCTGGCGATGCTGATCATCATCGCGCTGTTCATCCTGTTCATGGTGGTGGCGCTGATGACCCTGAGCGACAAGGAGATCCAGGCCGCCAACACCAACATCATGCTGGCCATCGCCGACAAGCTGTTTCCCAGGCCGTGGAATTACATGGCGGTGGTGGCCGTGATGCTCAGCACCCTGGGCACGCTGGAGACCTCGATCCTGCAGTTCACCCGCACCATGTTCGCGCAAAGCCGCGACGGCATGCTGCACCACCGCTACGCCCACCTGCACCCGACCTGGGACACCCCCTGGGTGGCCACGCTGGCCATCGCCGGCTTCGGCCTGCTGCTGCTGTTCCTCGCCTCGTTCATCCCGACGGTCAACCAGATCATCCAGGACTCCATCGACGCCATCGGATTCCAGGCCTCCTTCTACTACGGACTGGCTTGCCTGGCCTGTGCCTGGTACGTGTGGAAGCACCAGCGCGGCTCCTGGTTCCACGTGGTGTTCTTCCTGCTGTGGCCGCTGGGTTCGGGGCTTTTCCTGTGGTTCATCGGCCTGTACAGCCTGCCCACCTTCGACGCCATGACCGACACCATCGCCGTCGGCGGGGTGCTCTTCGGGCTGGTGCCGTTCTGGCTCAACCGCAGGAAGGCCGTGCCCACGGCGCAGGTGCAGCCGGTCAACGAGCTCTGAGGCGCCGGCGCGGGCCCGCGCGATCCACGCCCTACAGCGACAGGCGCTTGAACATGCGCTCGGGGATGTGCTTGATCACCAGCATGATCGGCCCCCAGAACCACGGCAGATAGGCGACGTCGCGTCGCCTGTCGATGGCGCGCACGATGCCTGCCGCCACCCGTTCGGGGGTCGCCCACAACAGGCCCTTGCGCTCGAAGGCGGCCGTCATCGGCGTATCGACGAAACCGGGCTTGATGGTCAGCACCTGGACGCCCCGCCCGGCGAGCCGGTTGCGCAGGCCCTGCAGGAACAGCGCCAGCATGCCCTTGGCCGCGCCGTACACGTAGTTGCTCTGCCTTCCGCGGTCGCCGGCCACCGAGCCGATCGCGGCGATCGTGCCCCCGTCGGCGACCTGCTCGGCCGCCATGGAGGCCAGCACGATGGCACTGGTCGCGTTCGTGTGCATGGCGGCCAGCAGCGCCTCGGGCGAAGCCTCGCAGGCGCGCTGGTCCGGCAGGCTGCCGTGCGCGATCAGCACCACGTCGATGCTTCCCAGCTCCCCTTTCGCCTGCGCGTACAGGGCCTCGTGGCCTTCGAGCCGGTCCAGGTCCGCGCAGGCGAAGCCGATGGTGCGGCCGGGACCGCCGCGAACCCGCAGATCCGCGACCAGCGCGGCGAGTTTCTCCTGGTTGCGCCCGACCGCGAATACGTCGCAGCCGCGCGCGACCATCAATCGCGCCACCGCCTGCGCGATGGCCGAGGTGGCGCCGAAGATCAGGACCTTGTGCATGGGTTTCAGGCGCGCACGCGCCTCCAGAAGTCCGACCCGAACCGCGGGTCGACGAAGCGGGAGAACTCCCCGGCGCGGGGATAGCCCAGCTCGAACATGGCGCCGGACATGCGGGCATCCTTCGCCGGGTAGATGGCGCCGCCCGCCTCGCGCACGACGGCGTCCAGTTCCTCGAACAGGCGCAGGGTCGCGTCGCCGCGATTCGGGAAGTCCAGTGCCAGCGTGGCACCCGGCCGCGCGAACGACAGCATGCCCAGGCTGGGCAGCGTGCCGAAGGTCTTCAGCACCGCGAGGAAGGATCCCTGCGCGCTGCGGGAGATGCGGCGCAGGAGCTCCGCGACCGCGTCGCGCTGCACGGCCGGCGGCACCACGCACTGGTACTGATAGAAGCCGCGCCGCCCGTAGATGCGGTTCCAGTGCGCGACCCCATCCAGGGGATAGAAATACGGGACGTGGTGGGCCAAGGCGTCGCCCTCGCGGGCGCGCAGCCAGT
Organism: Pseudomonadota bacterium; assembly: GCA_021848345.1. Taxonomy (GTDB): domain Bacteria; phylum Pseudomonadota; class Gammaproteobacteria; order Burkholderiales; family Burkholderiaceae_C; genus Thiomonas_A. Next base: position 10,587 of record JAJZUV010000019.1, read on the forward strand.
ACAGCTGGTTGAAGCCGCGCAGGGAGGCGGCATTCACCAGCGAGAACGGCGGCGTGAAGGGCATCGCGCGACGCTTCTCGCGCCACGCGGGAAGTTGCCGCTGCGGCGCGGCGTGGCGCGCGGCCATGAACACGCCGCGACCTTGCGCACCGCCCGAGGCTACGCAATCGATCCACGCCACGGTATAGGGCCAGTCGCGTTCCATCGCTCCGTTGAGTTCCCAGAACGCGTCGAGGTGGGGGAAGCGCCGGGTCCGCACCTGCATGAAGGGGTTGGCGATCGGCGCGAGCTGCAGTTCGGCCCAGGTGACCAGGCCGGTCAGGCCCAGCCCCCCGATGGTGGCGCCGAACCACTCGGGGTTCGAGTCGGGGCCGCACACCCGTCGCTCCCCCGAGCTTCGCAGCAATTCGAAGCCGCGCAGGTGGTGCGCGAAGCTTCCCGCGGCGTGGTGGTTCTTGCCATGCACGTCGTTGGCGATGGCCCCGCCCACGGTGACCTCGCGGGTCCCCGGCGTGACGGGCAGGAACCATCCCTGGGGCACGACGAGATCGAGGATTTCGCGCAGGGTCACACCGCTTTCGCAGCGCAGCACGCCGCTGCAGCGATCGAAGGCGATGAAGCGATCCAGGCGCGCGGTATGCAGCAGCACCCCCCCGCCGTTGAGACAGACGTCTCCGTAGCTGCGCCCTCGGCCGAAGGGAAGGACCGGCCGTTCGGGCGGCAAGGCGAGCGCGGCGTCGCGGGAATCCGGCCGCGACACGGCGGCCGGCTCGGACGCCGTCAGGCGCCCCCAGCTGCGCCACGCGGTCATGGAAGGACCCTCCCCGCTACGCTCATGCCGCCGCCTCCGGCGGCTTGCGCATGCCGGTCAGCGCCATCAGGCCCAAGGCCACGGCGAACCACAGGGTCGCCAGACGGATCAGCACGGTCACGGCCACGGCCTGCGGAAGCGCCACGCCCTTGAGCAGCAGCAAGGCCACCATCGCGGCCTCGGTGCCTCCCAGGCCGCCCGGCAGCAGGCTCACGCTGCCGGCGATCATGGACGCCGCGTAGACGAACACGGTGTACCCCAGGGTCAGGTGCATGCCCAGGCGCGCGCACAGCACGTGGAAGGCGAGGGCCTCGGCACTCCACGCGAGCAGGCTGAGCACGGTGGAGGCCATCAGCAGGCGCGGCGTGTGGCAGCGGCGCGCCTGGCGCAGCAGATGCACCAGATGGCGCAACAGATGCCCGACGCGACCCTGCAGCGGCGCGGCCCACGCGGCCACCCGGACCTGCCAGGCCGGCCAGCCCAGCAGGGCCAGCGCCGCGACGATGCCCGCCATCGAGAGCAGCACCAGGACATGCAGGCGCGGGTCGAGATCCAGCCCGGGCAGGCACAGGGCCACGATCGCGACGAGGTCCGACAGGCGCTCGCTGAACATGGCCGCCAGCGCGCTCGCGTAGTCCACGCCATGGCGCCGGAGGAACACGGCGCGGATCGCCTCTCCGGCCTTGCCCGGCGTGGTGGTCAGCGCGAAGCCGGTCAGGTAGATGCGCGCATGCTCGAGCACCGGCACGCGATGCCCCATCGAGCGCATATAGATCTGCCAGCGCGTGAACCGCAGCAGGTAGTTCAGGGACGACATGCACAACGCGAAGGCCATGCCCGCCCATCCCGCCGCCTCGAGGCCCACGAGCACGCCGCGCCAACCGGTGAGGATCGACACCAGCAGGTAGCCGCAGGCCGCGACCACCACCGAGAGGACCACCACGCGCAGGCGCCAGCCGGAAACGTAGGCGGCCGTCATCGCAGGATCAGCACGCTGAGCAGCAACCAGCCGGCCGCGGTGGCGATCAGGTGCCGGTCGGCCAGCAGGTCGCGCGCCGTGTCGTTGCCCCCGGCGCGGTGGTGCAGCAGGTACAGGTAACGGAAGATCCCGTAGACCACGAACGGCAGGGTGTAGAAAAGAGCGTAGGAGCCGTGGATGCGCACGGTTTCCGGGCTCACCGTATACAGCCCGTAGCTCAGGATCGCGCAGGCCGCGGTAATGCCCGTCAACTGATCCAGCATCGCGGGGCTGTAGTTCTCGAGCACGCGTCGCACCGTCGCACGATCGGCCAGGCCGGAGTTCTGCAACCGGATCAGTTCGGCCCGGCGCTTCGTGAACCCGAGAAACAGGGTCAACATCAGCCCGGTCAGCAGCAGCCACTGCGAGGGCGGGATGCCGATTCCGGCGGTTCCGATCAGGATGCGCAACATGAACCCGGCGGAGATCAGGAACACGTCGAGAATCACCACGTGCTTGAGGCGCAGCGAATAGGCCAGGTTGAGCCCGAGGTACAGCGCGATCATCAGCGCGGCCAGCCAGCCCAGGCTCAGCGCCGCCCCGAGGCCGAGCGCCGCAAGCACGCCGCACAGGGTCCAGGCGAGGGGCAGCGGCACCTCGCCCGACGCGATCGGCCGCCGGCATTTGGTCGGATGCGCCCGGTCGGACTCCACGTCGAAAATGTCGTTGAACACGTACACGCTGCTCGCCGCGAGACAGAACGCGACAAAGGCCACGCAAGCGTGGAACACATCGAGCAGGCCCGGGGACTGCCCGAACACGACACCCAGAACGACAAAACCGTTCTTGATGTACTGATGGGGACGCAGCAGTCGAACGATTGGGCTCATCTTCATGGCATCGAGGAAACCCGGCGGATGCGTATCGTTCCAGGCGGAGGTGCGGGCCGATGTTAGCAACGAACACGCAGAAGACTTGACGGTGGGCATGATTCGCCGGGGCCACGTCGGCAATCATGCGAAGATTGCACCTGCATGCGGCCAAGTCGCCGCGCCCCCGACCGAGGAGCCCCCGATGAACCAACCCACTGCGCGCGATACCTGGCACGCCCGTGCCGCCGACCGCATCTCCGCCGGCATCGACGGCCGCCTGCTGATCGACGGGCACCGCTACCACGCGGTGGACGGGCGCTGCTTCGACTGCGTCTCCCCGCTGGACGGCAAGGTCATCGCCCGCGTGGCGCGCGGCCAGGCCGCCGACGTGGACCTGGCGGTGGCCAGCGCCCGCGCCGCCTTCGCCGACGGGCGCTGGAGCGCGCGCTCGCCGGCGGCGCGCAAGAAGGTGCTGCTGGCCTTCGCCGAGCGCATCCGCGCCGCGCGCGACGAACTCGCCTTGCTCGAGACCCTGGACATGGGCAAGCCCATCGCCGCCGCCCTCTCCGCCGACGTGCCCGGCACCGCGCGCTGCATCCAGTGGTACGCCGAGGCCGTGGACAAGGTCTACGGCGAGATCGCCCCCACCGGGCGCGACGCGCTGGCGCTGGTCAGCCGCGAGCCGGTCGGCGTGGTGGGGGCCATCGTGCCCTGGAACTACCCGCTGCTGATGACCTCCTGGAAACTCGGCCCGGCGCTGGCCGCCGGCAACAGCGTGGTGCTCAAGCCCAGCGAGCGTTCCCCGCTGAGCGCGCTGCGCCTGGCCGAGCTCGCGCTGGAGGCCGGCCTGCCCGAAGGGGTGTTCAACGTGGTGCCCGGCTTCGGCGCCGAGGCCGGCGAGGCGCTCGCGCTGCACATGGACGTGGACGCCATCGGCTTCACCGGCTCCACGCGCACCGGCCGGCGCATGCTGGAGTACGCCGGGCGCAGCAACCTCAAGCGGGTGTTCAACGAACTCGGCGGCAAGTCGGCCAACATCGTGTTCGCGGATTTCGAGGACCTCGATCGCGCCGCCGCCACCGCGGCCGGCGCCATGTTCTACAACCAGGGCGAGTCCTGCAACGCGCCCTCGCGCCTGCTGGTGCAGGACAGCATCGCCGACGCTTTCGTCGAGCGCCTGGCCGCGCTGACCCCCGGCTACGCGCCCGGCGACCCGCTCGACCCCGCCACCCGGCTGGGCGCGCTGGTCGACGCGCAACAGACCGCCACCGTCATGGAGTACATCCACAGCGGACTGCAGCAGGGCGCGCGCTGCGTGGCCGGCGGCGAGCAGGTGCTGCAGGAGACCGGCGGGCAGTTCGTCGCGCCCACCGTGTTCGACGGCGTGGACAACACCATGCGCATCGCCCGCGAGGAGATCTTCGGGCCGGTGCTGTCGGTGATCCGCTTCTCCACCGAGCAGGAGGCGCTGCGCATCGCCAACGATTCCAGCTACGGCCTGCACGCGGCGGTATGGACGCGCGGCCTGGACCGCGCGGTGCGGGTCTCGCGCGCGCTGCACGCCGGCACCGTGCACGTCAACGAATACGACGAGGACGACATCACCGTGCCCTTCGGCGGGGTCAAGCAGTCGGGCAACGGGCGCGACAAGTCGCTGCACGCGCTGGACAAGTACTCCGAACTCAAGACCACCTGGATGCGCATCGACCCGGCCTGATGTCCCACCCGAGCCCCACCCCCGCACTGCGTCCCGGCCAGTTCTCGCTGGCCGACTTCGACTTCGACCTTCCGCTTGAGCTGATCGCGCAGCATCCGGCGCCCGAACGCAGCGCCAGCCGCCTGCTGGACGCGCGCGGCGACCTGCGCGACCGCGTGTACTCCGAGCTGCCCGCGCTGCTCGAGCCGGGCGACCTGATGGTGTTCAACGACACCCGGGTGATCAAGGCGCGCCTGTTCGGCGCCAAGGCCTCGGGCGGAGCGGTGGAACTGCTGGTCGAGCGCGTGCTGGACGGCCACGAGGTGATCGCCCACATGCGCGCCAGCCGCAAGCCCGCCCGGGGCAGCCGGCTGCTCATGCAGGGCGGCTTCGAGGCCGAGGTGCTGGGCCGCTGGCCCGAGCCCGACGGCGCGCTGTTCCACCTGCGCCTGAGCGACGAACCCCACGCGCTGATGCAGGCCCACGGCCATGTGCCGTTGCCGCCCTACATCACCCACGCCGACGACGCCGACGACGCGCGGCGCTACCAGACCGTGTTCGCCCGCGTGCCCGGCTCGGTGGCCGCCCCCACCGCCGCGCTGCATTTCGACCAGGCGCTGCTGGAGCGGCTGCGCGAGCGCGGCGTGGGCAGCGCGCACCTGACCCTGCACGTGGGCGCCGGCACCTTCCAGCCGGTGAAGGTCGACGACCCTGCCCTGCACCACATGCACAGCGAACGCTTCGAGGTGCCGGGCGCCACGCTGCGGGCCATCGCCGAGACCCGCGCGCGCGGCGGTCGCGTGCTGGCGGTGGGCACCACCACGGTGCGCGCGCTGGAATCGGTGGCACGCGACCTCGGCCCCGAGGGCCTGGCCGCCGGCGCCGCGCGCGACTGGAGCGGCGAGACGGACATTTTCATCGCCCCGGGCCATCGCTTCGCCTGGATCGACCTGATGCTGACCAATTTCCATTTGCCGAAATCGACCCTGCTGATGCTGGTCAGCGCCTTCGCCGGCATGGAGCCGATCCGCCGCGCCTATGCGCATGCGGTGCGGGAGCGCTACCGGTTCTTCAGCTATGGGGATGGGATGTTGCTGGGGTGCGACCGTGCGGGCGAGTAGCGCCGGGGCGTCGCTGCGCAGGGGAAATGGGAAGCGCCCGGCGCGGATTCAGATGCCGTGGACGAGGCGCTCGATGACCTCCAGCGCCCTCGGCCTCAGCCAATGGCGGTGCATGGGGTGATCCATGGCCTCGATCTCCCGCAGGTGCAGCCCTGGACGCCCCAGCAGCAGGCGCAGGCGCCGGCCCATGCGGGTGCGCAGATGGACGATCCCCGGGTCCGCCTCGGCGAACAGCAGGCAGACCCCGATCCCCCGTCGCCGCAGCCGCGCCAGCAGCCGCGCGGCGCGCGGGCGCACGCCGATGACGTCGAGCAGCGACCAGAGATGCCAGGCGGCGCCCCGGGCTTCCCGGCGCGCCGCTCCGGGCTTGCGGAATTTCGACAACTCGATGGGCGTGGGGTCGCCGGGGCGCCAGTAGAGCTGGGGATTGATGGCCACGACCGCGTCGGCGCCGGCCGCTTCGGCCGCGTGCAACGCGATCCAGGCGCTGGCGCACAGTCCCAGCAGCACGACCCTGCCGAAGCCGCGTCCCCTGGCGAACTCCACGATGCGCGCGACCTCGGCGAGCTGCTGCGAATCGTAGGGTCGAACCCGGCGCGAAGGCCCGCGAAGAGGGCTTTCGCCGATGCCCTGGAAGTTGACCCGCAAGGCCGGCGCGCCGCCCGCCGCGAGGGAGCGCGAAAACTCGACCCACAGACGTCCGGGCCCGACATGGTGCTCGGTTCCGCTGTTGAGAAAGACCAGCAGGCAGTCCCGGGAAGCGTCGCCCGCCGGCTGGCACAGCACCCCGTGCAGCCGGTCGGGCCCGACGCGCACGAAGCGCTCCTCGAGTCGCACGCCATCCCACACCAGCCGGGATCGATCCTGCTGCGCGACGGCCGGGGCGAGCTCATCGCCGGGCATGTCCGGCGCGGACGGCGTCCGCGCGAGCCAGTCCCGCAGCACCCGGAAGATGTCCGTGGGCACCTGGGCTTCCTCGGCGGCCCGTTCGATGAGCTCCGCGGTGCCGTCGACCGACAGGCACTCGACGGCCGCGCCTTGCGCGGACCAGCGCTCGGCCAGATCGCGGGCCTCCTCGCGTTCGGGGCGCCCCAGCACCAGGATGCGCCGCACGGGCGGAGCATCCTGGCCGAGAAGGTCCACGTCGGCCAGCGCGGCCAGCGTGCCGGCGCCATGCACCGTGCCGGCCACGCTGACGCTCGTGTCGTCGTGGCCTCCGTCGTCGCGGGGCGGCGGCGAAGCTGCGATCAGGCGCAGCCCGCGCACGAAGCGTCGGCCCTGCACGACCGGGTCCCAGAGGATCAACTGCCGCAGCGCCGGCGACGCCTGGCGGCAGGCATGCAGCGCCGCGAGACTGGCACCGAAGCGAAGGCCCAGCAAGGTCAACTCCCGCGCGTGCCCCTGCCCGAGCATGGTTCGACACGCCTCGTCGACGCTTCGCACCCATGCTTCCAGCCGATCCGGATCGCGGTGGTCGCCGGCGGAGTCGCCGGTGCCGTCGTAGTCGAATCGGAGCACGCTGAAGCCCATGTCGCAAAGCTGTCCCGCCAGGCTTCGCAAGGCAGCGTACGCGCTCCACATCTCATAGCCGATGGGCGGACAGATCACGATCGCCTGACCCCGAGCCCGCGCGGGCTCGGGCACGTGAAGCATCCCGCTAAGGCACCGTTCGGGGCGACCGAACCATACCGCGCGCGCGCGGTCCGGGGCATGCGGATCGGAGACGGGATGCTCCGTGGGAAGACTCGACAGCGTGTGGCACGGCGTTTGCATGGTTGAGGAACCATACACGATGCGCCGACGGCGCCTGTGCGGCGCACCATCGCCCTGGCGCGTCGATCGGTGCGATCGCGGGCCTTCGAGCCGCGCGCGCGCCGCCGCCGCGCCGGCTTGCTGCGCTGGATCAGGGATTGGGTTCTCGACCCCCGCCTGGGGGATAGGCATGCCAGGCGCCGCTTCGTATAGTCCGTCGCAGTCATGGGGGCTGCCGCCCGCCCGACTTGTATCCAATCGTAAACAGTGATCTCGATCATGCGTCAGTGGTGTCGTCAGATCGTGCAGGACGCAGCGCTGTACAGCGGCGCTTCCACCTGGTGGGCGCGGAACCAGCGCGCGCGGCGCATTCTCACCTTGCATGGCATCGGCGCGCAGGACATGCCGCTGGAGCGATTCACGATGCTGATGCGATGGCTGCGCCGCCATGCCCGCGTCGTGCCCCTGGCCGACATGCTGGCGTCCCTGCGGGCGGGGGAGCCGGCGGGGCCCGAACTGGAAGTGGCGCTGACCTTCGACGACGGCCTGGCCAGCCAGTTCCATCTGGCCTACCCCGTGCTGCGCGAGCTCGGCCTCAGCGCGACCATCTTCGCCTGCCCGCAACTGATCGACCAGGGCCGCTGGCTGTGGACCCATGAGGCGCGCGCCCGCTGGCAGCGCCTGTCACCGGGCGCGCGCCGGGAGCTCGCGGGCGAATTCGCGATGCCCAGCCAGGAGACCCACGCGGTCGTCGGGTGGCTGAAGTCCCTTCCGTCGCAAGCCCGGGAGCACATCTGCACCCGGTTGCGCGAAGCCACGCCCGACTTTCGCCCGGAGCCCTCGGAGTCGGTGGCCTACGACCTCATGAGCTGGGAGCAGATGCGGCGCATGGACCCGGCGTGCGTGACCATCGGATCGCATTCGCTGAGCCATCCGATCCTCACCACCCTGGACGACCAGGAGCTGGAGCGCGAGTTGCGCGACAGCCGCTCGCTGCTGGAGACTCGCCTGGACCGCCCGGTTCCCACGCTTTGCTATCCGAACGGAGCCGTGGACGGGCGCGTGCGCGATTGCGCGGCCAGGCACTACGAGGCCGCGCTGAGCACCTGCGAGGCCTTCATTCCGCAAGGCCCGGTGGACTACTGGTTCATGCCCCGCATCGCCTTGAGCCCCGAGCTCGCGCTTTCGGCCTGGCGCCTGCACTCCCCACGGTCCTGAGGCCTTCGACCAGCATGTCCGGCGGCCCTTCGCACCTGCGCATCAGCGTGGTCTCGGATCTCGCGGATTTCGACCGCCTCGCGCCGGACTGGATCGAGCTGCAGGCCCGGGACTCCGACAGCAGCATTTTCCTCAGCTGGGACTGGCAGCGTCTGTGGTGGAAGCACTATGGCGCCGACAGGCAGTTGTGCATCGTCGTCGCGCGCCTCGGGCCGCGCGCGGTCGGCCTGCTGCCGCTGTACGTGGAGCGGCACCGGCGCGCGGGCGGGCTGTTCGTGGCACGCAAGCTGCGCCAGATCGGGGTCGGGGGCGACACGGCGCCCGACGACCTGGGAGGGCTGTTCGCGCCGGAGCATGCGCGGGAGGCGAGCGCGGCGATCGCGCGCCACGTCGCCCGCGAGCTGCGGCAGTGGGACATGCTCGACTGGAGCGACCTGGCGCCGGGCTCGCCGCTGCTTCGCGCGCTCGACACCGAACTGCGGCGCGAGGGGCTGCGGGTACGCTGCCAGCCCGCGGACCCGATCACCTTCGGCGCGCTGCCGCGCAGCTGGAACGAATACCGCGGCAGCCTGAGCCGCAACCGCCGCGAGGTGCTGAACCGCAAGAGGCGCAAGTTCGAGGCCCTTCCGGGCGCGCGCTTCAGGCGGGTCGAAGCCTCGTCCGATCTGGCGAAGGCCTTCGAGCGCCTGGCCGAATTGCACCGCTTGCGCTGGTCCGGCCGCACCGAACGCCCGGGATTTTCCACGCCCCAGTACCGCGGCTTCCACCACGAACTCATGCAGGCCCTGTTGAGCCAGGGGCAGCTTCGGCTGCTGGGACTGGAGCTCGAGGGCCGGACCATCGCGATGATCTACGGCATGCAGTACAAGGGGCGCTTCTGCTTTTTCCAGAGCGGTTTCGATCCGGCGTACGCCGCGTACAGCCCCGGCGACGTGCTGATGGGCTACGCGGTCGAACTGGCGATCGAGCAGGGCTGCGAGATCTTCGACATGCTCAAGGGCGACCACGAATACAAGCGCCATTTCTTCCAGGATTCACGGCGGAACCTGGAACTTCGCGCCTTTCGCCGCGGCCCGGTCGACGCCGCCTACCGCCTGCACGACGCGTTGCGATGGGTGCGCGACGCGCTGCGCAGGACGCGGCCGAAGCATGGATCGCGCGAGGCCGCGAGGGTGCCCGCGGGAACCCGCCAGTTCGTGGGGCCATGAGCGCGCCGTCGGCCTTGCCGGCAGGCCCCCGGGTCAGCGTGGTCATCGCCGCCTACAACGCCGCGGCGACCCTGGGGGAGACGCTGCGCAGCGTCCTGGCACAGAACTGCGCGGACGTGGAGGTCGTGGTCGTGGACGACGGGTCGACCGACGCCACCCGGGCCATGCTGGAGGCCGAGGCTCCTCGCGTGCGGGCCATTCACCAGCAGAACGCGGGGATCGGCGCGGCGCGCAATCGCGGCATGCGCGAGGCGCGCGGCGAGTTCATCGCGCTGATCGACGCCGACGACGTCTGCGAGCCGGGCCGGCTGCGGATCCAGCTCGACTACCTGCTCGCGCATCCCGATGTGCTGTTGTGCAGCACGGACTTCAGCAGCTTCGACGACTCCGGCCCGATCGAGGCGTCGTCCATCGGGTCCTACTACTCGCGCTGCAGTGCGAGCCACGGCGGGGTGCGTGCGCGCTACGACCGGCACGCCGGCTTCACCCTGCCGGTCGCCGCCTGCGGCCGGGCGGCCGGCAGCGAGGTCGCCAGCCATTCGGGCCGGGTGTTCGAGCAACTTCTGCTGGGCAACTTCATCCACCCGCCGACCGTGATGTTCCGCCGCGAGGCGCTCGAGCTCGCGGGGAATTTCGACCCTTCCATCCGCATCGCCTGCGAATGGGAATGGCTGGTCCGCGTCGCCCACGCGGGCCCCGTGGGCTACATCGATCTGCCCTTGCTGCGCTACAGGCGTTCCGCGAGCCAGATTTCCTCCAGCCCGGCGATGAACCTGGACTCGCTGCGGGTGGCCACGGCCATGCAGCGGCGCTATGCCCGGCTGCGCGTGCTCGAGCCCCGCGTGATCCGTCGACAGCTGGGCCAGCTGGAACTGCAGGCGGCCTATGCGATGGCTCCCGCGCGCCGGATCGTCGCGTTCGCGCTGCTGGCCTCCAGTGTGTTGCGCCGCGGGGTGCTTGGGCCCTTGACCCTGCCGACCTGCGCGCGGGTGTTTCTTCCCTCCGCCGCGCTGCGCGGCCTGCGCGCCGCGCGGCGTCGCCTGCATCCCGCATCCTGAGGCGCGGCTTGCCGCGCGTGCGCGGTCTGGGACAATGGCGGCATGCTTGAATTCACCCTCCACCACAGCCGCGGCCGTGCGCGCCGCGGCTCCCTGCGGTTGCGCCACGGCAGCGTGCAGACCCCGCAGTTCATGCCCGTGGGCACCTACGGCTCGGTCAAGGGCATCACGCCCGCCGGGCTGCGCGAGGCCGGCGCGGAAATCATTCTCGGCAACACCTTCCATCTGTGGCTGCGCCCGGGACTGGAAGTGGTCAGGCGCTTCGGCGGCCTGCACCGCTTCATCGGCTGGGACGGCCCCATCCTCACCGACAGCGGAGGCTTCCAGGTCTGGAGCCTGGGCGACCTGCGCAGGATCTCCGAGCAGGGCGTGCGCTTCGCCTCTCCGGTCAACGGCGACAAGCTGCTGCTCACGCCCGAGGTGAGCATGCAGATCCAGACCGTGCTGGACTCGGACATCGTGATGCAGTTCGACGAGTGCACGCCCTACTCCGTCGGGCGCGACGAATCCCGCCGCCTGACCACCGAGGCCGAGGCGCGCGCCTCGATGGAGCTTTCGCTGCGCTGGGCGAAACGCTGTCGCGAGGAATTCGAGCGTCTCGAGAATCCCAACGCCCTGTTCGGCATCAACCAGGGCGGCATGTACCTGAACCTGCGCGAGGCCTCGCTGCAGGGCCTGCTGGAACTGGACTTCCCCGGCTACGCGATCGGCGGACTCAGCGTCGGCGAACCCAAGGAGGAGATGCTGCGGGTGCTCGACCACGTGGCCCCCATGCTGCCGCCCGAGCGCCCGCGCTACCTGATGGGCGTGGGCACGCCCGAGGATCTGGTGCGCGGCGTGCAGGCCGGCATCGACCTGTTCGACTGCGTGATGCCCACGCGCAACGCCCGCAACGGACACCTGTTCACCCGCTGGGGCGACCTGCGCATCCGCAACGCGCGCTATCGCGAGGACCCGCGACCGCTGGACGAGGACTGCGCCTGCCCCACCTGCCGCGGCTTCTCGCGCGCCTATCTGCACCACCTGGACCGCTGCGGCGAAATGCTGTTCCCCATGCTCGCCACCGCGCACAACCTGCACTACTACCTCGAACTCATGCGAGGCATGCGTCAGGCGCTGGACGACGACCGCTTCGAGGAATTCGTGCGCCGCTTCGGCGAGCAGCGCGCGCGCGGCATCGACTGATCAGATCTCCTGCGGCTGCCGGCGCAGCCACGCGACGAAGCGCCGCCCGTAGAGGGGCTGGCGCCACAGCAGCCAGGCCGCGGCCGCCAGGTTGAGCAGCGCGATGCTCAGCAGCAGCGCCGGCACCGACACCCCGAGGCTCAGCAGGGCCGCGCAAAAGCCGGTGCACACGATCATGTACAGCGCGTTGAGGATGTTGTTGGCCGCGATCACCCTGGCGCGGTGGCTTGCCGGGGTGTGGTGCTGGATCAGCGCGTACAGCGGCACGCTGTAGACCCCGGCGCTGGCCGACAGCCCGAACAGATCCCCCATGACCCGCCAGTGGGCCGGCTGCGCGACGAAGGCGCCGACCCCCAGCAGCGGGCCCGGCGCGGCCGCTGCGTGCGCGGCCAGGTACAGGTCGACCCCGAAGGCGCTCATGCCCAGCGCACCCAGGGGCACCAGGCCGGGTTCGACGCGCCCGCGCGCCAGCCACTCGCAGGCCAGGGAACCCAGGCCGACCCCCACCGAGAACACGACCAGCAGCAAGGAGGCCACCTGCTCGTCGCCGCCCAGCACGTCCTTCGCGAACACCGGGAACTGGGTGAGGAAGGCCACGCCGTAGAACCACATCCAGGAGATCGCCAGCAGCGCCTGCAGCAGCACCGGATCGCGCGCGGCCAGGCGCAGGTTGGCCAGGGTCTCGCGCAGGGGATTCCAGCGCACGCGCAGCCCGGCGTCGAGCGCCGGCGTGGACGGAATGCGCCGCGACGCCGCCCATCCCCCCAGCGCCACCAGCACGCAGGCCGCGCCCGCCAGCCACGGCCCCTGGCGCAGGCTCATCAGCAGGCCGCCGGCCAGGTTGCCCAGCAGGATGGCCACGAAGGTGCCCATCTCGGTCATACCGTTGCCGCCGGTGAGCTCGGCGGCCGACAGGTGCTGCGGCAGGTAGGCGTACTTGGCGGGCCCGAACACGCTGGAGTGCAGGCCCATGCCGAAGGCGCAGGTCAGCAAGGCCGCCAGGTTGCCGGTGGCGAAGCCCCACAGGGCCAGGGCCATGATGCCGATCTCCAGCAGCTTGACCCCGCGCATGAGCCGGTCCTTGGCCAGCTTGTCGGCCAGCTGCCCGCTGGTGGCGGAGAACAGCACGAAGGGCAGGATGTACAGGGCCGCGATCAGGTTGACCATCAAGCCCGGCGACAGCGCCGCGCCGGCCTGGGCGCGATAGGTCACCATCACGGTGAAGGCGAACTTGAACAGGTTGTCGTTCGCGGCGCCTCCGAACTGGGTCCAGAAGAAGGGCGCGAAGCGGCGCTGGCGCAGCAGCGCGAACTGATTGGGACGAACCGGGGCCTGGGACATGATTCAGCAGCCGCGCAGGCCCTCGACGAAGACGCGGAAGGCCTGGAACAGACGCAGCTTGGCGGCCTCGGCGGTGAGCGTATGGTCGCAGTCGCCGAGGTCGAACACCTGGATCGCGGATGCGCGCACGCCGGCCGCCACCTCGCGCGGCGCCTCCTGACGCAGCAGCACGTAGCCGGGCTCGGTGCTGCCGACGAACACGCCGAGCTGCACGCGCTGCTCGCGCAGGCGGCGCAAGCCCTGGTCGATCCTGCCGACGGGATGCAGGCCGACGCGCCTGCCGACTTCGCGCAGCGCCGCGGTGCAGGCGCGCAGCGCGCGTCGGGTCAACACGGTCAGGGCGGCCCCCGGATGGGCTTGCAGCGTGAGCACCTTCTTCCACTTGGCCCAGCTGCGCATGGATTGCCGATAACGCAAGGCCTCGGCCGCTTCCGGCGCCTGGCTCCCGCCGAGCCGGGGCGGCTGCGCGATGACCATGGGGTGGATCATCGCGATCGCCCGGATCCCCCGCGCTCCGGAGTCGAGCGCGCCGTGCAGCGCCCAATAGGCGCCCGAGCACAATCCGCCCAGGACCACGTCGCGAAGGTCCAGGCGATCCCGCAGGTCATCGAGCAGATCCCGCATGTCGCGCCGGCAGGCGTCGGCATAACAGTCGTTCTCGTCGGGCACGCCGGGCACGATGCCGTCCCCGAGCATGGACAGGTCGACGCGCAGGCTGGGCACGCCCGATCGTGCGAGTTCCCGCGCAAGCCGTACATACAGGCGACCGGGGCCGGTATGGTGCACCGAGCCGGCATTGAGCAGCACCACGAGCGGCGCCGCGCCCCGGGCGCCGGGCGGCTCGCAAAGCACGCCGGCCATGCGGCGCCCCGTCCCGAGGGTCAGACGCCGCTCGCGATAGGCCGCGGTCTGCAGCTCGGGGCCGGGCGCCTCGTCGCCTGGAAGCACCCGCGCGATGTCCGTGGGGGGCGCGTTCTCCCGCGGCGGCTCGGCCCGGGCGGCCATCCAGTCGCAAAGCCGGATCACGGCCGCCTCGGGCACCTCGGCATCCTGCGGGCGATCGAACATCGCGGCGTAGCCGCCGAAGACCTGTGCGTCGAGCTCGACGCCCGCCGCGCGAATCGCCTCGCGCACTCGTTCGTCGGGCACGCCATCGTCGCGCTCGAGCAGCAGCGCGCCGCGCACGCCCCGCAGGTCCCAGTCCTGCACACCCAGGGCGGCCAGGGCATCGACGAACTCCGCCGTCAGCAGATGCCCGGCGACGCCGAGCTCGGCGTCGCCGGCCGCGGGTTCGGCCCCCAGCGCGGCCACGGCGCGCAATTCGCGCGCGTAGGCGCGCCCCTTGGTCACCGGAGCCCACAAGGCCACCCATCGTGCATCGGCCCGCGCGGCGGCCATGCCGGCCAACGCGCCACCGAGGCGCAGACCGATCAGCGCGACCTGGGCGCACCCGATCTCGCGCCGCAGGTATTCGGCCGCATGCTCGACGGAAGCCACCCACGGGTCCAGGCTCGCATCCTGCGCGGCGTCGCCCTCGGAGTCGCCGGAGCCCGGGTAATCGAAACGCAGCGCCACGATGCCGCGCCGGGCCAGCCCGTCCGCGACGTGCAGCAGGCTGCGATGCGCGCATTCCTCCTCGGCGCCCAAGGGCGCGCAGATCACCACGCCCAGGCTCCCGCGCGCGCCGTGCAGCCAGCCGGCGCAGCGCTGGGGCGCCTCGCCGAACAGCACCGGCGTACGCACGGGCGCCGTGGCTGCGGCCGCGGGGACTTGGAGAAGGTCGGAATCCATCGCGCTCTCAGGCCTCGCGCACCGTCACGACGCCGCGCAGGTTGGCCGCGCTGCAATGGACTCTCGTGCCCGGTGCGAGCGCGGCGGGCCGCAGGCGCACGATACGCTCGACGCCCGGCGCGAGATGAAAGGCGTCGTCCTCCGGCTCGTACCCGGGCGCCTCGATCTCGACGCCCAGCAGCAGCTCGTCGGACTGCACATGCAGCCAGCGGTCCGCGCCGTCCGCGACCAGGCGCAGGCGCGGCGGCGCGGTCACCGGCTCCACGCGCATGCCCGAGGGGAAATGAAAGGCCTCCGAGACCATCTCGCCGGCGGCGTCGAGCAGGCGCGCGACCACCGCATCGTGCGCCGGCGGGCCGAAGCGGTAGGCATGGTTGATGTCGACGAAATGCCCGAACAGCTCGGTGGTGCCCACGCGCACGCAGCCCGCCGGGTCGACGCGAAGCTCGCGCTCGGCACGCAGGGTCCGGATGCGGCCGCCCTGCCAGAGCTCCACGACCAGCGTGCCCTCGAGGCCTTCGGGGCGATCGTTGAGCACCAGGAAATCACAACCCTCGAGGCCCCGATCGTCGATCAGCACCGCACGTGGCGCCAGGCATCGCTTCAGCGCCCAGTAGGCCGGCTTGGGCCGCGCGTCCGAGTCCAGCACCCCCCAGCCGGCGCCCTGCGCCAGATCGCGCAGCCACCACACCAGCGCGCCCTGGCAGCCGGAATCCGAAGCCCGCCAGGTCGCGAACACGCGACTCATCAGTTCGCCGCTGACCAGGCTCGACCAGCGCAGGTAGCCCTGCGGGTCCACCATGCGCATGTCCCGCGCATCGGCGCGCACCAGCTCCGGGAAATAGTGATCCCGCACGTCCTCGAAATCCCAGCCGGCGCCGGCGTCGCGCGGCACGCCGGCCTTCCAGCGCGGATCGTGCGGGCCCAGATGGCCGAGCCCGGAGCGTTCCAGCGCGACCTGCGACGGCACGTTGGACAGGCCCAGGCACTCCGCCGCCAGACGGACTCCAGCCAGTCGCGCATCCGCGAGCGGCCGCCGGTAGGCCCCGACGCCGTAGTAGTGGCTGACCCCCGACGAAGCATGGAAGGGCAGCGCGCCTCCCGAGGGCGACGAGCGCACCCACGCGCTGGCCGGCCGCATGCGCGCGTGCAGGCGAGGCACCTGCTCGCTCAGGAAGGCGTGGCTCCACGCGGCCTCGGGCAGGCCCATCATCGCGGCCTGCTGCTCGATCTCGCTGCCGCCGCACACCACCGCCGTGCAGGCGTGGCGCTCCAGCCTGCGCAGAATCTGTTCCACTTCCTCCAGAGCCTCCTGTGCGAAGCCAGGATCGTCGAAGGGGTAATCCATGTTCGCGAACATGAGGTCCTGCCACACCAGAATGCCCAGGCGGTCGCAGGCGGCATAGAACGCGTCGCTGGCGTAGGTCGCGGTGCCGACGATGCGCAGCATGTTCATGCCGGCCGCGACCACGCGCGCCAGCAGGGTCTCCAGGTTCGCGGGGTCCGGGTCGGGGCGTCGCAGGTCCGCGACCGTCCAGCAGGCCCCGCGCACGAACAGCGGCCTGCCGTTGCAGCGCAGTTCCAGCGCGCCTTCGGGGTGGAGCAGCTCGAAGGACTTGAAGCCAAGACGCCCGCCATCGATGCGCGTGCTGCCGCGCGGGCCCCGCAGCTCGAGCTCGCAGTCGTACAGCGCCGGGCTTCCATGGGTGTGCGGCCACCAGGGCTCGATGCCGTCCAGCTCGATGTCGTGCGCCTCGATGCCCTGCGCATGCAGCCGGGCGGCGTCGACCCTGTGCAGGTGGGAGCCCAGGCGCAGCATGACCGACTCGCAGGCGCCGCCCCCGAGCAGGGTCCAGCGCGCCCCCAGGCGCAGCACGGCACGACCGGCTCGCCATGCGGGCGCGAGCTCCAAATCGTGCACGTCGAAGCCGCGCACGCCTTCCAGATGGCAGGGCCGCCACGGCCCCACGATGTCGGTGTGGGGATTCCAGCTGCTCACGCGTCCGAGCAGGGTGGTGCGGAACCAGCGCAGGTTCTGCGACGCCACCAGCGCGGTCTTCCAGCGCGGCCGCGCGCGGCGGGCGCGCAACTCGGGCGCCAGCGCGGTACAGCGCAGGACCAGCTCTCGCGGGCTCCCTTGCAGCGGCACGACGTAGGCGCGGTGCATGTTGCGGGCGCCCAGCACCGCCTGGCCGTCGACCCAGACATCGACCAGGGTGGCCAGCCCCTCGAAGCGCAGACGCAGCGCCTCCACGTCGTCCCAGCGGGGCAGCTCGCGGCGAAACCACCAGTCGAACTCGTCCAGTCCCTGTGCGTCCGACTCGTCGCCGTCCAGCGCTGCCGCGACCGTGGTCGGCAGCGTGACCGCGCGCCAGCCCTGCGCGGGCAGGTCCCCGGGGCCCCCAAAGGCCCCGGGCGGGCTTCGCAGCATGCTCCACCCCGAGTCGAGCGGTTCGCTTCGATGCGCGTCGATCCGGCGACTCGCCAGGCACAGGCTCATCGGCGGACTCTCCCCAGCTCGCTCGATGCTCCGGGGTTCCCGCCGCGCTGCTCCAGGCCTGGCGGCGTCGACCCGAAGCGAGCGCGCGGCGCGACCATCGCCAGGGCCTCAGCCATGGCTGGCCCGCAGCGTGCCCATGACGCCGCTCCATGCCTCGGCCATCTGATCGAGCACCTCGAGCGTGGGCGCACGCTTGCGCGCCATGGCGCGCGCGAGCTGGAACTGGAACGCCTTGCTGGACTCGGAAATCCCGCGCAGTCCCCGCGACGCGTCCGCCAGGCCCGCGACCCCCTGCTCGCCCAGCCATTCGAGGTAGCTGTGCGCCAGCTCGTAGCAGGCGCCGAACTGGCGCCAGGTCACGAAGGCGTAGGTGTGGAAGGTGTCGATGTCGCCGTCCATCAGCCACGCCAGGTCCTTCGCGAAGCGCGCGCCGAAGGCCTCGAAGGGATTGCGCTCGGGCAGTCGCCCCAGTTGCTCGCGCAACAGATCCAGCGAGGCGTCGCGCAGGGCCTCCCCGCGCAACGGCTCACGCCTGCGCTTGACGTATTCGATATAGGGCGGAAGCAGGCGCTCGTGCACCTGCTCCAAGGGCTGGAACAGCGCCTCGAAGTCCTCGCCGCCCAGCTCGTGATAGCCCTGGTTGTGGAAATAGCCCATGCGCCGGGCATCGCGGTCGAGCATGTTGACCGCGACGGTCGATTTCACGTGCGCGAGCCGATAGGCGGTGCCCTGGGTGTCGGGCAGGTAGTAGGAGTCCATCTCCACCAGCACCGGTCGGGCCTGGAGCAATTGCTCGTCCACGTGCTCCAGCAAGGAGCGCCAGGGAGCCAGCTCCTCCACGTCCCAGCCGTAGAGCCGCTCCAGGTCGGCGTCGCGGAACTTGAAAAAGGTCCATTCGTCGCCTTCGAAATCGATGCCCAGCGTGAAGGCCAGCGCGGCACGCGGCTCGCAGCCCAGGCCGTGCAGCAACTCGACGATCACGTCGGTGTAGCAGTTGGTCTCCGCCCAGATCCTGTCCGCGCCGTGCAGCGGGTGGCGCGTGTAGGTTCCCGGATCCAGCGCGATGACCTGGTGCATGGCAGGCACGAATACGAGGGAATGGTCCGTTCAGTTCAATCCGAGGCGTTCGCGCACGGGAAGCGGCCAGGCGCCGGGGTCGAGGCCATGGGTCTTGAGCAGCGCCAGCGTGATGCGCTCGAGCCCGAAGCCCACGCAGGAGGTATGCGCAGGCTGCTCATCCGGGCCGTGGATGTCGAAATGCCGCCCGAAATGGTCCAGGTGGCAATTGCACGAGGTCACCGCGGTGGGATGCTCCTCGGAACAGATCGGCACCACGAGTTCGTACTTCAGCTCCTGTTCGAGCTGCGTGGCCTTCATCACCTTGCCGCCGCGGCCGAAGAAGGGATCGTTGGCCAGCACGCTGGCCACGGGAAGTCGCAGCGATTCCAGCAGCGCGAGCCCGATGCGCAACCAGCGGTCGCGATGTTCCAGCGCCTGCTCGGCGGTACCCAGGCGCACGAACTCGCGCTGGCGGAACATCTGCATGCGCGCCGGGTCGTCCGAGGGCTCGTGGCGGAACACGAAGGTCTCCAGGTCCACGACACGGCCCTGGGCCGGAAGCCGCGAACCCGACGCCGTCGGATACAGCGGATAGCAGGCCGCGGGAACCAGCATCGACTCGCCGGGGCGCAGGTGCCCCGCCCAATCGCTGCCCGCCTCCAGCTCGGCGAGCATCGCGCGATGCTCGCGCTCGTCCCCGAAAAAGCAGTGCACCGAGCCGAGAAGATCCGGGAAGTTCGCGATGTGATCCAGGCGCTGGTAATGGGCGCGCGCGAACAGCGGCGGGAATCGCATCACCTCGGCCTGTTGCCACGCGCCCTCGCGGGTCACCAGGGCTTCGATGCCCTGCACGACGCGCTCGAACACGCCGCTGCGGGCGTACAGGCCGCGCACGCCCAGCGGGATGAGCAGGCCGGCATGGATCAGCCGGTCCTGAAAGCTGCGTTGCGCCTCGATCAGGGCGCCCTGGATATTCGCTTCAGGCATCTTTGTGCACGATCTGCATCGCCGCGTTCAAGCCGAGCAGGCGATCGTTGTTCACCATCACCATGGTGCCGTAGGCGTCGCGCAGATGCCGGCACAGGCTCAGGTCCGAGTCGTTGCGATAGGCGTTGATGCCCCCGATGATCATCGCACGACCCACGAGATCGACCAGCAGGGTCGAGGTGTTCAGCTTGAGATTGTTGACCCGGATGTTGAAACCGAAGTTCCCGAAGGCATCGATGGGCGCGCCGGCCAGCAGGCCCTGGTACTCCTGCAGCATCTGCTGCAGGCCCGCGCGCATGGTCTGCAGCACCATGTCGGCTTCGGCCAGTCGGGTGGCTGCGATGGGCACCGTGTCGGGGGTCTTGCGAGCCTGCGCGCGCACCACGCTGCGCGCGCGATTCATGGAGTCGATGCCGATGCCGATCCACAGCGCGGACCAGACCAGGTGCGCCACCGGGTGCATGGTCCGCGCGTGGATGTCCGCGTAGGGCACGGGCAGGATCTGCTCGCCGGAACCGCGCCCGTGCACGGTGAAGCCGGAACTGCAGGTGCCGCGAAATCCCAGGGTATCCCAGCCGCAGATCGGCTCCAGTTCCATGTCGTCCTTGAACAGGACGACCTGCACCTGATCGCCGGGCGCGCTGTCGGCCGCGCGGCGCGCCGTCAGCAGCAGCACGTCGGCCGCGTCCATGTAGGAGATCACCGGCGCCTTCTTGGTCACGCTGAACCGGTCGCCCTGCCATTCGACCGAGCAGATGCTCGAGCGCAGGTCCCCTCCGATCCCCACCTCCGTGGTCGCCGAGGCCAGCAGCCATTGGCGCTCGCACAGGCGCCGCGCGAAGCCGGCGAAATAGTCCGACCCCAGCGCATGGTGCACGATGCAGGCCACCTGGATCTGGTGCATCGCATACACCATCGCCGTGGCCGAGCAGTATTGTCCGAGGATCTCGCACAGCTTGACGATCTGCGCCAGATCCAGACCCATGCCCCCATGCTCGCGGGGTACGTAGGCGCCGAGCAGGCGCGCCTCGCGCAAGGCCTCGAAGGCCTCGCTCGGAAACCGCGCGTCCCGGTCCACCGCCACCGCGTGCGGTGCCAGCGACTCGCGGCCGATGCGGTGGGCCAACTCCTGCAGGTCTGCCTGCGCTTCCTGCTCGCCGATGGCACGGAGGGACATGGCAGTCTCCTGCTTACGAAGCCTTGAGTTCGTCGATCGATTCCGAAAGGGCCCGGATGCTTTCGAAGGTCTTGCGGCTCAACATCTGCTGCGGAAACTCGACATCGAAATGCTCCTCCAGCGCGAGCATCAGATTCACGGTGGTCAGGGAAGTGAGCCCCAGTTCGTAAAGGTTCGCATCCGGAGTGATTTTTTCCGGATCGCAGGACAAACGTCCGTGCTGGACCACGATTGCGCGAATCTGTTCGATGGACATGGCAAATTGATTTTGAATGGCAGCGTAACAGTCTAAACCCCGGATTTTCCAATTTCAGCGCACGCCCCCGAACTTGGGGGGGCCTCGATCCCGCCTAAACTGGATGCATGGCCGTCACCGACCCCGCATGGCGACTGTTCTTCGCGCTGGATCCGTCGCCCGCGCTGCGCGAGCGCATGGCCGCGCACGCCGCGCGCTGGAACTGGGACGAGCGCGCGCGCCCGACGGCCGCGCGCAGGCTGCATGTCACGCTGGTGTTCATGCCCCGGGTGGACCCGGCGCAGGTGGGCGAACTGTCGCATGCGGCGGCGCGGGCGGCCGCATCGTGCCGCGGTTGCACCCTGGTGCTGGATCGGGCCGAGGTGTGGCCCGCCGGCGGCATCGCGCACCTTTCGCCGTCGCGCATCCCGGCGTCGCTGCAGGCGCTGCACGACGCGCTGCTGGCCGGCGCGCTCGCCGCCGGCACGCAGGCCGACGACCGCGCATGGCGCCCGCATCTGACCCTGGCGCGCAAGGCCCGCGCGGAGCAGGCGCCCGGGGAATTCGAGCCCCTAACCTGGCAGGTACGCGGCTTTTCGCTGCAGCGCTCGCGCCTGGGCAGCGGACGCTACGAAGTGCTCGGGCGCTGGCGCCTGGCAGGCGCGCCTCAGCCCGGCACCGCGCCGCGGCCGTCCAGTTCGAAGCGGGACACTCCGCCGAGGCCTCCGACGGCCGCCAGCGCGGCACGATAGCCGCAACGCACGCGCAGCGACACCAGCTCCAGCTCGCGCATGCCCACGCGCATGCGCATCGGCGTGGGCTCCAGCCCGGCATGCAGGCTGCGGGGTTCCAGGCTCAGCCCCAGGCCCACGGCCTTCAGGCAGGCCTCCTTGCGCGTCCAGCAGGTCACGAAGGGCTCCGCCTGCGCGCCGTCGGGTCGTTCGGCGAGCTGTTCAAGTTCGCGCGCATCCAGCACGGCGGCCGCCAGATCGACACCCGGCAGGTCGGCGCGCACCGCTTCCACGTCCACGCCCAGTTCATCGGCCGCGCCCAGCGCCAGCAGCGCCAGGTCCTTGCTGTGACTGAGGTTGAAATGCAGCCCCGTGCGCGGCCCGATCAGGCAGGGTTTGCCCTGCGCCTGCTCGGCGAAGGCCAACCGCGCCGGTTCGCAGCCCAGGTAGGCCCCGACGATCGCCCGCAGCGCCACGTGGGCGCGCTGGTAGCGCCTGGCGTCGTCCGCGTGCACGAACCTGCGTGCCCGCTCGATCTCGCGTTCGTCCAGGCATTGCACGGGCGCCGCGGCGGGCGCGTTCAGGTCGATGGCCCAGACGTGCACGTCGCGCTCCCGCGGCCAGGCCTGGGGCGGCAGCGGCTCCGGCCAGGCCTCGGCAAACCCGGGTCCGGCGCGCGTCACCGACATCTCGAGCCTCCGGGCCCGCCGGTTCGCGCGGGCAGCGCGACCTCAGCGCAGACGCAACGCGACATCGCCCTGCTCGTGAAAAGGAACCCGCAGAAGCGTGTGATTCAGTTCCGCATCGCCGTCGAGCCGATAGTGCACGAGTCCGTCGGGAGGCAGCGCGGCCAGCACCTGCAACAGCGCGGCCCCGTCCACGTCCACGCGCACGGGAACATCCGCGCTGCCGTGGGGTGGAAGATCCAGATCGCCGGTGCTGTGTCCCTGCGCGGTGGCCGTGCCGTTGAAGCTGCAGTGGAACCGGATGTCGTCCAGCGACAGCTTCCATCCACCGGGATTGCGCACCTGCAGCACCAGATCGATGCGGGCCTGGTTGCCGCGCAGCTCGATGCCGCGCACTTCGACGATGCGCAGTCGCGGGCCCGCGGCCTGGTTCGCGGGCGCGGACGCCATCGACGCCGCTGCGCTCGGCGGTGCGGCGGCGGAGGCCCGCGCGGAGTCCGCCGCGCCGGCCGTGGGCACCAGGACCAGCGCGGCCAGGGCCAGCAGCCAGCGGCAGGCCTCAGTCCCGGGCATCGAACTGCAGCAGGGTGAACAGCTCGAGGCCCGCCGCGCGCAGCGCCGCGGAACCGCCGAGCTCGGGCAGGTCGACGATGGCCGCGCCCTCGACCATGCTGGCCCCCAGGCGCTGCAGCAGACGGTGCGCGGCGAGCATGGTGCCGCCGGTGGCGATCAGGTCGTCGATCAGCACCACCCGCTGGCCCGCGCGCAGCGCGTCGCTGTGCACTTCCACCGTGGCGCTGCCGTACTCCAGCGCGTAGCTCTCCGAGAGAGTCTCGAAGGGCAGCTTGCCCTTCTTGCGCACCGGCACGAAGCCCACGCCCAGTTCGAAGGCCACCACCGAGCCGATGATGAAGCCGCGCGCGTCGATGCCGGCGACCACGTCGGGGCGCCTCGCCGGATCCATGTAGCGCCAGACGAACTGGTCGACCAGCACGCGCATGGCGCGCGCGTCCAGCAGCAGCGGGGTGATGTCGCGAAAGCGCACGCCGGGCTGGGGCCAGTCGGCCACGGTGCGGATGCGCGAGCGCAGATAGGCGTCGATGTCCATGTGCGAATGCGGTCGGAGGTAGGCTACGCGGGCGCCTCAGGCGCCGACGCCCGGGGACGCGGGACGGTAGGTCGGAGCGGGCGCGCCGAACACGTCGTCGTAGGAGGCGTAGGACGCGCCGGAGATCATCGGCAGCAGCACCAGCCAGCCCAGGCCCGCCGGAAGGGTGGCGACGATGCCCAACGGAATCAGCAGCAGCGTGAACACCGCCAGCGCGCCCAGGTTGGCGAAGGCCGCCCGCGCCGAAAGCCGCATGGCCTCCCAGGCCCCCAGTCCGCCCAGCGCGACCAGGGTGCCGACGAACCAGAAGGCGACGCTGCAGGCCAGCAGCGCCGCCAGCACCAGCAGCGCGCCCAGGATCATCGCCCCGGTGCCCATGCCGATGCCGGCCACGACGGCCCCGGGGGAGGCCTCCATCATGTGCCCGATGGCCTCCATGTGCATCAAGCCCACCCCGAAGATCAGCGACAGCGCCAGGCCCAGCACCAGCAGCACGGCGACAATGCTCAGCAGCACCAGCAGCGAGGCCAGCAGCAGGGTACCCAGGCGCGAGGACCACTGACGCGACGATTCGCCGAGGGCTCCCTCGTTGTCGGCCTCGGCGGCCAGGCCCTCCGGGGTGATGCTGCGCGCACGCGCCCAGCGTCGGCGCAATACGGAAGCGAACACGGCCCCCAGGGTGAACACGGGCATGCTCAGCCACTGCGCCACCGCGCCTCCCATGGGCAGCTTGTGCAGGATCACGCTGCAAACGACCAGCGCCACGGTCAGGCCCGCCCAGGCCCAGGGCGCGCGCAGGAAACTGCGCCAGCCCTGCGCCCACCAGGAGGCGCCGTGGGAGGCGGGGACGCGACGATAGGGCGCAACCGGATTGGGAACCGCGTTCATCGAGCTTCTCCGCGACGGGTGAATCGCCCTCCATTATGGCGCCGAGCTCGCGCCGCGATCCTGCGCGGGCGCATCAACGCAGCCGGGCCGCCAGGCGTGCCCAGCCGGCTCGGGCCAGGCGCCGCACCGGCGGGTCGACCAGCAGCAGCAGGCCGCCGTAGACCAGCACCCCCAGCAGCGCGCGCACCGCGATGCGCAGCAACACCGGGTCCATGTGCACCCGGGAGACCACCGCGTACATCAGCAGCGACAGCGCGACCGCCAGCAGCAGTTCCCGCCAGGGCATGCGCACGCGCACCGCGCGCCGCCCGAAATAGGCCGTGCAGGCGGAGAACAGCACGTAGCTGGCCAGCGTCGCCAGTGCGGCCCCCTCGATGCCCATGGACCGCAGCAGCACGGCGGTGAGCCCGAGGTTGAGGGTGGCCGCCGCCAGCACCGAATACATCACCACGCGGGTCAGCTTGCGAATGTAGATGCCGGCGCTGAAGATGGGCGAGCCTCCGGCCACCAGCATGCCGCCGACGATGAACACGAACAGGGGGGCTCCCACCGAGTAACGATCCGAGGCCAGCAGCCTGAGCATGTCGGGCGCCACCGCGGCCATGCCCGCCACCACGGGCACGGCCAGCAGCAGGTAATACCGCAGCGCCTGCTGCAGGAACTCCTCGGTCCTCTGCTGGCCCTGCGACTCCCACATGCGCAGGTACATCGGCACCACGGCCTGGGCGAAGGCACCGGTCAGCACGGCCTGCAGGTAGTCGCAGAAGTTGTAGGCGGCGGCGTAGCTTCCCAGTGCCGTGGCGCCAAGCTGATAGTTGATGATGTAGCGTCCGCCGACGTTGAGCAACTGGGTCGACATTTCGCTGATCAGCAGCGGCAGCCCGAATCCGAGCATGGCCGCGAACAGGGGCCGCGAGAAGCGCGAGCGCACGAACACGCCCTGGCGCGCGTAATGGACGATGATGACACAGACGGCGGCGCCCTCGCCCACGATGGTGGCGACGAAAAAGCCCCACAGGCTGCGGCTCAGCGCGAACAGCGTGGCCAGCACCAGCAGCAGCGCCGCGTACTTGCGCGACACCGTGTACAGGCTGTAGAGACCGCTGCGCTGCTCGGCGCGCATCAGGTTCAGCATGGCGCTGTCGAGCACGCGGATGAGAATCAGCGGCGCCGCCAGCGCGGCCAGGTACTGGGCGCCCGAGGCGCCCCACCAGGAATGCGGAACGGCCAGGAACAGGGCCGCGCTGAGCGCGGTGGCCAGCGCGCCCACTCCCAGCATGCTGAAGAACACCGTGGAGAACAGGCCGACGCGGTCCCCGGCGCGCCGCCCGGCCTCGATCTCGGCGTTGAAACGCACCACGGATTGCTGCAGGCCCAGCTTGCCCAGCACCAGCACGATGGCCAGCGTGGCGTTGACCAGGCCCAGCACCCCGTACTCCTCCACCGTGAACACGCGGGTGAACACGGGAAAGGACACCACGCTGGCCACGGTGATGAGCACCGTCCCGACCGAATAGTTGGAGGTGTGGCGCAGCAGGCGCATCAAGGCGCCGCCGGACTCGCGAGGCGGCGCCGCCGAGGGATCGGAGGGAGCGCCCTCGCTCATCGGACGGCCCTCCTAGCTTCGCGCGAGTCCAGACTTGCGTCCCATCGACGCTGCGCGGCGCTCAACCCCGTTCTCCCCGGTACAGCCGCAGCAGCTGCTCGAGCACGCGATCCGGGGAATAGCCCGCGAGCACCGTCTCGCGCCCCGCCGCGCCCATGCGCCGGCGCAGCTCGGGCGAGTCGACCAGGGTCTGCATGGCCTGTGCGAGAGCGCCCGGGTCCGCCGGCGGCACCAGCAGTCCGGTGCTTCCGTCGCGCACCACGTCCTCGTGGCCGCTCACGCGGGTGGCGACCACCGGCAGGGCGCCCGCCATGGCCTCGAGCACGGAATTGGGCAGGCCTTCCTGGTGCGAGGCCTGGACGTACAGCTGGGCCTCGCGGAACAGCCCCGGGATATCGCGCACCATGCCGGGAAACTGCACGCGGTCCTCGATGCCCAGCTCGCGCGCCAGCGCGACCAGTCGCGCGTGCTCCGGCCCGTCGCCCGCCAGCACGAGCCGACTGCCTTCGGGCGCGCGCACCAGGGCCCAGGCGCGCAGCAGCACGTCGAGCGCCTTCACCGGCACGTGGCGACCGGCGAACACCACCCGCAACGGCCCCTCGCGTCCCGCCTGTGCCGGCTCGAAGCGCCTGGCGTCGACGGCGTTCGGGACCAGATGCAGTCGATCCTCCGGATATCCCGCATCACGCAGCATCAACAAGGTGTGTTGGCTGATGCACTGGAACACATCCAGTCTTCTGGCGCCGAAATTGAGCAATCTGTGCTTTAGTCGAGCTCGCAGCCCGGGATCCAGGATGCCGCCGTGGAACTCGGCGGCACCCGACACCTTCACGGCGACCCGGGGCTTCAGCCAGGGCTTGAGCCAACCCGCCGCACCGGCGAGGTTGTGCATCATGTGGATGTGGATCGCGTCGAACTCGCGTTGATGGCGCAGCAGCCAGGCCGCGTAGCGCAGGTTGAGCAACACGGCGCCCAGGCCCTTGATGCGGGGATATCCGAGGCGCCGCACCGGCAGGCCGTCGAGGGACTCGCGCACCGGATGCTCGCCGCCGATGCGCGGCGCCAGCACGCTGACCCGGTGCCCCGCCCGCAGGAGTTCCGCGGCGAGCATGCGCGCCTGCATTTCCGCCCCGCCGGTGGCGGGGAAACGACCGTCGACCACGAACAGGATGCGCAGCGGAGTCCGCGCAGCACTCGGGGTCGGAATCAGGGCAGCATTCATCAACAAGGTTCACCAGGGCCGGATCGCAGGCAGCAGCCTAACCGCAAGGCATGGCCGCCATGTCCCCTCGATCGGGGGTCACCGGAATTTCACAAGCCTGTAGTACACGATGCCCAGATATTCGTGGAGCGCGTACGACATCATGCGAAGTCCGGCGGCGTCGGGCACGAGGTCCTCCAGCGAGACCTTGGCAATCGACTCGAAATCGACGGGCAACGCGCAGACTTGCAGGCCGCTGTGCCGGAAACTCATCCAGGCCCGCGGCATGTGATAGGCCGAGGTCACCAGATACAACGGGCGCGCCGGGGTGCCCCGCAGCATGCGCGCCACTTCGCGGGCATTTTGCAGCGTGTCGTGGGAGCGCCGCTCCAGCTCGATGCGATCCTGCGCGACGCCCAGGCGCTGCGCCAGCGTGCCCATCAGGTCGGCCTCCTTCCAGCGCCGGCCCATGCCGCCGGAGATCAGCATGCGGCTGTCGGGAACTTCCCGCGCCAGACGGGAGGCCGCGAGGATGCGCCGCAGGCTCGCACCGCTGAGCGCGCCGACGTCCTGCGCGGAGCGCGGCTGCGCCCGCAGTCCTCCCGCCAGCACGATGAACCAGGCATGGGCGGCGGGCGGCGCGCACGCGGCGGCCTCGGCGGATGCGCTGCGCTCCAGCGCACCCAGCGCCCAGGAAGCCGTCAACGGCGTGGCGCACAGCCACCACAGGCACAGCACGGCGACGCTGGTCCGGCGCAACAGCCTTCCCCGGCCCTGGTGAAAGGCGATCGCGGTCAACGCCATCAAGGCGTACCCCAGCACCCAGTAAGGAGTCAGAAGCAGATCGCGCATCGGCCCGCGGCGGGTACGCCGGGATGCCCCGGCCTGCCCGCTCAACCCTTGATTCGTTGATAAAGCCGGTGGTAGCCGGCGTTGCCCAGCACCCGCCTGGCCAGCGCCTTCGTCGCCTGGGTCGCCTGCGTGCGCAGCAGCGCGCTCGTGCGACCCTGGGCGTGGGCCAGCCACGACGCCTCGGACATTCCGGCGCGCACGGCGATGCGCGGCAGGACCCGCGGCAGCGGGCCCGGCGCGACCTTTCCGGGAACGGAGCCATGGAGAATCCCGAAACCATGGCGGGCGGCGGCGTCCAGCGCGCGCCGATCATAGCGCCCGCCGGGAAAGGACATCTGCGAGGGCGCCGCTCCCAGCCACTCGGCCAGCAGCCCCTGCGAGCGCTGCATCTCGTCGACCAGATCCGCGTCGGGCAAGTCGCTGAGAAAGCGGTGCGTGTGGCCGTGCCCGCCGATTTCCATGCCCTGCGCGGCCATTTCGCGCAGCTGCGCCACGCTGCAATAGCCGGGGCGGGTGCCCACGAAACCGGTGGTCACGAAAAACACGCCCCGCATGCCCCGTTCGCGCAGCAAGGGCAGGGCCAGCAGCGCGTTGCTCGCGTGGCCGTCGTCGAAACTGAGCACGACGCCGCCGAGGGGGCGGTCCGGCCGCGCGAGGGCGGCCGGGTCGATCACCGCCACGCGATGTTCGCGCAAGACGTCGAGCTGGCGCGCGAATCGCGCCTGGTCCAGCGCGTAGGGACGGTCGGGTGCGTCGATGCCCTGGAGCTCGCCCGCATCGCGCCACAGCGCGTGATACATCAGCACCACCAAGGAGCTCACGATGTCTTCTCCCAACGGGCATCGATGCGGCCGCGCAGGAAGCGCAGCAGGGCGATCACCGCGGCCAGGTTCATGTCGCAGAACACATGCGCGAAGCCGACGATCCGGCTGGAGCGCGACGCCGGCCACCAACGCCCGATCGCCGCCAGCGCGTAGAAGCCCAGCTGCGCCAGCGCCAGCATGCGGTACAGCGCACCGCCCGCGAGCAGGCTCGACGCCAGGCACACGGCCATCGCATAGGGCGCCAGCAGGCGCATCACCTTGTGCGACACGAACTGGAACCACAAGGGGTTCGCCCAGGGCAGGAACAGCCAGGGCAGCGCCACGAAGCTCTGGAAGTTTCCGCTGAGGGTGCGGATCTTGCGGCGCCGCTCGTCGGCCGGATCGTCGTGCACGTCGTCCCAGAAACGCGCCCGCGAATCCAGCAGCACGCGCTTGCCGCTTCGCGCCACCTGCATCGGGGTCTCGAAATCGTCCAGGATGGTGCCTTCGCGAAGATCCCGCCAGTCGGCGCGGCGCATCGCATACAAGGCACCGCTGGCGCCCACGGTCGAGTGCAGGCGGCTCTCGGACTGGCGGATCCAGCGTTCGTAGCGCCAGTACAGGCCGATGCTGCGTCCGGCGCCGACGGCGCCCGGACGATGCGAGAGTTCGCCCCCGGCCACGCCCACCGCGGGGTCGGCGAGGTCGGACACCAGCCTGCGCACCGCTCCCGGCTCGATTTCCTGGCGCACGTCGCACAGCACCACGAGTTGGGTGCTCACCTCCTGCATGGCACGATTCAGCGCGTAGGCCTTGCCCCGGCGCTGCGCGTAGGCGATGGTGCGCGCTCCGGGCTGACCGTCCAGCGCGTGCTCGCTGCCGTCGCTCGATCCGTCGGACACCACCAGCACCTCGAGCAGCCGCGCCGGGTAGTCCTGCGCGCGCAGGTTGCGCAGCTTCTCGGTGAGTCGGCGCGCCTCGTTGTGCGCGGCCATCACCACGGTCACGCGCGGCAACTCGGCGTCTTCCAGCAGTCTCGCGTCGAAGCCCGGGCGCAGCCGGGCCAGCAAGGCCACCAGCAGGGGGTAACCGGCATAGGTGTAGGCCAGCAGCGCGCCGGCCCCCCAGAACCAGAGCGACGCACTCATCGCGCGCGCCCGCCTTCGACGCCGTCCGCCAGCAGCGTGGCGAGCATCCAGTCGACATAGCGGCGCTGCGCCTGGCGAGAGGTCAGCACATGGTCCACGTCCGGCAGGAATCCGAAACGCAGCCCGGGCACGGTCGAGCCGAAGAATTCGGCCGCCTGCGCGGGGTAGTTCACCGAGCTGAAGTCCGCCCCCGAATGCAGCACGGTCACCCGGACCCCCCGATCGCGCAGGGGGCGCAGCGCCGCCGCCAGCTTGTCCACGCCCTCGGCGCCCCGCAGATCGCCAGAGCGCCCGCGCACACGCGTGGCGAAGTGCTCGGCGAGGCGTCGCAGCCACAGGCGAGCCGCCTCCACGCCGAGACCGTGGGCCCTCAGCCGCTGCGCGAGGTAGCGCACGCGTGCCCGCCGCGTGGGAACGTTGAATCCGTCGTACAGGATCACGTGGTCGACGCGGGAGTCGGCCAGCGCGGCGTCGCGACTCTGCGGGACGCCGGAACAGAATCCGAGCAGCGTGAATCGGCTCACCCCGCTCTGGCGCTGAAGTTCGTCCATGGCCCGGCGCAGGTCGTCGACCACCTGCTCGGTATGTCCGATCGACGCGCTGCCGCGCAGGCTGTCGCCCAGGCCGTGCAGGTCGAAACGGATCGACGCCACGCCACGGCTCGCGAGCTCGCGCGCGAGCTTCACGTAGATGCGATGCGGGCCCACGCGGTGCACGACGCCGGCATTGAACAGAACCAGGCCGAAATCGGCGCGCGCGGGGACGTCCGGAAGGCACACCGTTCCGATCAGACCGCGGTCGCTGCCGAAGGCCAGCGTGGTCTCACGCATGGACCGGCTCCCCGCGCAGGCAGCGCAGCACCTGCTCGATCCAGCGCACCGGGACGATCGAGGTGTTGGCCGCGCTGTCCGTCGCCCAGTCCACGTCCGAATCCGCGTCGCGCAGATCCAGCACGGCCGGGCGCGCCTGTTCGACCCAGTGCGCGCAGGCGGCGCGCTCGCGCGCCAGCACCAGCGCATGGTCGCAGCTTCCGGCCCAGGCCGCCCGCGGCGGCAGCTGCTCGCGCAACTGCCGCTGCAGCGTCGCGCCCAGACCGAAACCGAGCACCTCCTCGTCCTCCGGGGATGCCTGGTTGTGCTCCCGCAACGCGGCATCGAGGGTCCAGCGCGAGCCGAAGACCTGGCCCAGCTCGCGGCGCTGGACCTGGCGCATGCGCTCCACGTAGGCGGCGCCGTCGACCACGGGCTCGATCAGGATCAGCTCGGCGACGGCGCCGCCGGCGCGCGTCGATGCGAGCATGGCGATGTCGGCACCCAGGCGCAGCCCCATCAACGACACCCGGGCGGGATGCAGGCGCTGGCGCACCCACTCGCACAGGAATCGCGTGTCGGCCACCGCGCCGGAAAGGTCGAAATCCTCGTCGTCGCCGCCCGAGTCGCCGGTGCCGAAGTAGTCGAAGCGAAGCACATCGAAACCATTGCCCGCGAGTCGGTCGGCCAGCACGCGGTAGAAGCGGTGCGCGCGGATCGCCTCCTGGCCGAACGGCGGGCACAGCAGCACCGCATGAGACCTCGATGCGCCTTGCGCGGCCTGATGCAGTACGAACAGCTCGCGTCCGCGAGCGTCCAGGCGCATGGGCGTCAAGGCGCGTCTCCCATTGGATCGTTCAGGCCCGGCGCGCCCCGCAGCAACCCATCGGGATGCGGGATCAATACGCGTAATAGCCGTACGGCGACGAAGCCGCCGGCGCGCGCGCCTGGTTCAGCAGGGTCAGCACCAGCGGGCAGTCCTCGAGCAGGTTCAGCGCGTGCTGGACCGAGCCCTGCGCGGTCTTGCCGGCCTGCACCACCAGCACCACCTGGCCCATCTGCGGGGCCAGCGCTCGCGCCTCGGCGGCGTGCAGCAGCGGCGGCCCGTCGAACACCACGATGCGCTGCTCGGCATGCGCGGCCAGGCGCTCCAGCAGCGCGTTCATCGCGGCGCTGCCGTAGATCTCGGTGGCCAGTTCGTTCTGGGTTCCCGCCGGCAGGAAGCTCAGGCCCTCGACGTTGGTGGCGAGTTCCGCGTCCGCCAGTTCCAGCGACGGGTCCAGCAGCAGGTCGATCAGGCCGCGGCGCTTGCCCGCCACGCGAAGGCGATCGGCGGCCGCCATGCGCGTGGCGTCGGCGTCGACCAGCAGGACCTTTCGATCGAGCTCGCTGGCCATGCTGATCGCCAGGTTCACCGACGTGAAGGTCTTGCCCTCGCCGGGCAGACTGCTGGTGATCATGATCAGGTTGCCGCGGGCCACGGGCTCGCGCCCCTTGCCCCCGACGGCATTCGTGAGCAGCGGGCGCTTGATGGAACGGAACTCGTCCATCAGGCGCGAGCGCGGCGCTCCGGGCACCAGGTACCCCTGGGCCGCGAGGTTCGCCAGGTCGATGTCCACGCGCTGCCGCGGCGCCTGCAGCGGCGGCGGCGCGGAGGCCACCTCCTGCAGGGCGCCGGCCAGGGCGGCCGGCTGATCGCTGGGGTTCTGTCCGGACTGGCCGGACTCGCTCCAGGGAACCTCGACGCCGGCGCGGCGCAGTTCCTCGAGACGTTTGCTGGCTTGTTCGATGGTGCTCACGGACGGCCTCAATGGATGAGATGCAGCACGCTGGCCAGGGTCCACGCCACGAACACGAGGACCAGCAGGGATCCGGCGGCGACGAACATCAGGTTCTCGCGCGATTCCCGGCGCTGCGTATCCGGGGTCATGACCAGGCTGACGACGCCGAGCACCGCGCGCTCGGTGGTCTCGCGCAGCTGGCGGGTGGTGCGGTAGGTGGGCAGGAGCAGCGACAGCAGGTAAGTGCTGCCCATGCCGAACAACACCGCGACCACCAGCACCAGCGCGATCAGGAAGGTGCGATGCGGGAACAGCGCGGTCGGCGCCAGGCGCGGCGGATCGACGATGCGGAAGTAGTCGCTGCGTCGGCTCTGCTCCTGATTGCGGGCCAGGGTGGCGGACTCGCGGCGCTGCACGAGTTTCTGGTAGTTGTCGTTGAGCACGCCGTAATCGCGCACCAGTTGCTGGTACTCGGCATCGGCCTCGGAACTCCCGTTCTGGCGCGAACGCAGGCCCTGCAGGCTCGCCCGCACATCGGCCGTCTGCGCTTGCAGCGCCGCGACGTTGGCATTCGCCTGCGCCAGGTTCACGCGCAGCTGCTGGTAGACGGGATTGGCGACCTCGCCGGCGCGCGGCACGGCCGCGATGCCCGGAGCCGCCGCCGGCTGGCTGCGCTTCTCGGCCTCCAGGCGCGCCAGGGTCTGCCGCGCCGCGATCACGTCGGGATAGGCGTCGGTGTAGCGTTGCCGCAAGTCATCGAGTCTGCGCCGCTGCGCGGCGATCTGCACGTCGATCTCCGAGGGCGCCGCGATGGCCGGCGCCCCGGGCTCGCTGGTCACGGCCATGCCCGGGCTGGTCCCCGCGAGCTGCGCCTGCAACGCCGCGCGCGAGCTCTCCGCGGCCGACAACTGACCCTGCAGGCCGATCAGCTGGTCCTCGAGCTGGCCCACGCGGGTCTGATACTCGGCGCTGGTCTGCAGCGCGAACCCCGGATGCGCCTTGGAGAAGGCCTGCAGCCTGTCCTGCGCCTGCTGCAGCTTGGTCTTGTAGATCGCGATCTGGCTGTCGATGAAGCCCAGCGCCTGGTTGGCCTCCTGCTGGTTCCCGGCCAGTCCCTTGTGGACGAACAGATCCATCAGGCTGCGCACGACCCCGAGGGTCTTGGCCGGATCGTGCCCGATGTAGCTGACCTGATAGATGTTGTCGCGCCCGTTGATCTTCAGGTGAATGTCGTGTTGGAGCTTCTGGATCAACAGTTCCCGCTGCAGGTTGGTGGCGCCGGGGCGCAGCAGGTGGTTGCGATCCATGATGGTGATCACGTTGTCGCGCGACAGCAGGGTCTGCGCCAGCAGCGCCACCTGCTGGCTCAGGTCGGGCTGCACCGACAAGCCTTCGAGCAGCGGACGCAGCGTGGTCTGGGTGTCCACGTAGACCATGGCGCTCGCCTGGTAGCGCTCCTTGTAGGCCAGCACGCCGAGCGCTCCGAGGATGGCCACCACCCAGGCCACGGCGAGCCCCCACCAGCGCCGCTCCCACATGGCGGGCAGCAGGTTGAACAGGGGTGCGAGCATATCGTTCATGGCGTTTGGGCAGGAGCGCGAAGCGCAGCCTGAGCATTGTGCGCAGTTTCTCGGCGCCCGCCAAGCCGCGATTGCGGGAGGCGGCACGAGTGTTTCAAGTACTTTCCAGAAATGTGCGGTAATTCCGGTCCTGGCGCGCCAGCAGCCAGTCCGACAGCACACCGGCGATGCGTTCGGCGGAGGACCCCTGCTCCGCTCCGGAAGGGATGCGCACGTCGCCGCCGGCGATGGTATCGGCCAGGCCTTGCGCCAGGCGCAGCGCGGACTGCCGCCGGGCGCCGGCTTCGCCTGCGCGCCCGCCCGCCGCCTCGTCGAAGCCCAGGCTGGGCACTCCCATCGCCCGCGCCTCGTCGCGCAGGCGATCGCTGTCGGTGAGCAGGCAGCGCGCGTGGCGCACCAGCCCCAGCCACTCCCCGCCCGCCGAGGCCTCGATCACGTTGACGGCGCCGGCGCCGGCGTCGGCGCAACGCGCCGCGAGCCGCTCCCGCAGCGCGGATTCCACGGGCCACACCATGCGCACCCGCCAGCCCATCGAGCGCAGCTGGGCGTCCACGCCGAGCACCGCCTCGGCGGCCTCCTCCGAGCTGTCGTCCAGGCCGATGAGCACGTAGCCGGCCGGATCGCTGAGCACGGACAGGGGGACACCCTCGCGACGGAACACCTGCGCGGGGTCCACGCTGCTCGAGAAGCCCACGCGCAGCACGTCCCCCGCCAGGCTGCCGCAGACATGGATGCAATGCGACGGCAGGCCCTCCGTCTCCAGCAATCGCCCCGCCACCGGGTCGGCCGCGAAGGCCAGGCTGGCGAGGTGGTCCAGCAGCACCCTGCGGCGCTGCCGGGGCAGCGCGCGCCTGCCGCGCGAGGCGCCCGCGTCCACGCGCACCACCGGTATGCCGGCTTCCGACGCGACGATGGCACAGGCCAGATCGATCGCACCGTCGCCGATCGCCACCAGCGCGGCGGGGGGGCTCTCGACCAGCATGGCCGCGAGGGCCGCCGAGGCCTGGGCAACGCGCGCCGCCGGCGGCCCGGCGGGCAATTCCAGGGTCTGGGCCGCGTCGACCGCGGTGTTCGTTCGCCGCGCGGCGACCGCGTCGCCGGCCGCCTCGGGCGCTTCGGCGAAGCGCAGCAGCCGGGCGGGGGGCAGGTCCTCGCGCGCCGCGAAGGCCCGCATCAGCACCGCGGCCACGAGTTCGTCGCGCTCCGAACCGGCCACGCAAAGCAACGAGGAAGCGACGCCGCCGGGCGCGGCCGACGCGGCCGCCTCGGGCTTCTCGCGCTCGCCGGTGATCTCCTCGCGCATCT
Source organism: Pseudomonadota bacterium (assembly GCA_021848345.1). Lineage (GTDB taxonomy): Bacteria > Pseudomonadota > Gammaproteobacteria > Burkholderiales > Burkholderiaceae_C > Thiomonas_A. Next base: position 46,054 of record JAJZUV010000019.1, read on the forward strand.
CGCGTTCGACGCGCCGAACGCGTTCGACGTCGATGCGCTCGCCGGATTCCAGGAACGCCGACAGCAGCAACCGGCTGCACAGGGCGTTGATGCGCCTGGGCACGCCCTGCGTGGCCTGGTGGATGGCCGCGAAGGCCTCGTCGTCGAAGGACGGACGGCCGCTCCAGCCCACGTGGCGCAACCGATGCTCCACGTAGGCGCGCGTCTCCGGCGGCTCCATCGGGCCCAGATGGCAACTGGCCAGCACGCGCTGGCGCAACTGCTCCATCTGCGGCAGGCGGATGATCTCGCGCAGCTCGGGCTGACCGACCAGGAAGCTCTGCAGCAGGGCCTTGCTGCCGAACTGGAAGTTCGACAGCATGCGCAGTTCCTCGACCGCCCCCGGGCTCAGGTTCTGCGCCTCGTCGACGATCAGCAGGGCACGCCGGTTGGCCGTGGCCAGGGTGGCCAGGTAGGCCTCCAGCGTGACCAGTACCCTGGCCTTGCTCAGGCCCTCGACGTTGATGCCGAAGGCCAGCCCGACCGCCGACAACAGGTCGTCCGCCCCGAGCTGGGTGCTGACGATCTGGGCGGCCACGATCTTCGCCGGATCCAGCTCGGCCAGCAGCGCCCGCAGCAAGGTGGTCTTGCCGGCGCCGATCTCTCCCGTGACGACGATGAACCCCTCGCCCTGGAAGGCGCCGAAGCGCAGGTACTGGTAGGCGGTGGCGTGGCCCTTGCTCTCGAAATAGAAACCTGGATCGGGATGGATCTGGAACGGCGGTCCGCTCAGGCCATAGAACTGCTCGTACATGTCGGCGTGCCGGCGCGGGCTCAGAACCGGTGGACCAGGCCCGCGAAAATCGCCGTCTCGCCGGTATCGCCGACCACGGTGGAGCGCAGCAGGCGCCGGCGCGCGCCGATCAGTCCGATGGTGCCAGGCGTGAACTTGTGGTCGAGCTGCAGGATCAGCGAGGACTGGCGGGCGCTGGTTCCTTCGTTCAACCCGAATCCGGTGTCGAGTTCACGCTGCAGGGTGACGTTCATCGTGTCCAGCGGCGTCAGGCGGTGCCCGTAATTGAACGCGGCACCGGTCTGGATGTTGTCGTTCGACGCACTCTGGACCAGCTGCAGCAGCTGCTGCCCCGGCAGGAACAGGTCCTCCCGGCGGTTGCGGTACAGCGACAGCGCGTAGCTGTCGCGCTCGTGCAGCAGCAGCACGGTCGCCACCGCGCTGTTCTGCAGCACCGTCGACGAGGTGTAGTAGCCGCCGGCGGTGGAAAGCCCGGCCGGAAGTCCGGAGTCGCCCAGCAGGCTCTGCACCATCTGTGCCCGCTGCAGGGGGTTCGGGTACTGGGACGTGAGCAGGCCGTCGAGCAAGGTGCTGATGTTGGTCGCGGAACTGGTGTTGCCGCTGAGCGGCGCCAGGTAGCTCGCGAGGCCTCGCGCCAGGTTCAGCGTGTAGCGCAGCAGCGGCGTCCCGCCGGTCGCCGCGAGGTCCCACCCGGTGCCGAAGAAGCGATGCTCGACGGTGGCGTCCACGCGTTGCTGCTGGTTGGGCCGCCACTGGGTGCGCACGCCGTAGATGCCGGCCGTTTCGTCGGCGTGATAGGCCTGCGCTTTTTCCCGCCCGCCGATCACGCCCACCACCCATTGCGGCGTGACCGCGTAATTCAGGATGCCGCGCGCGGTGGTGTCGCGAAAGGACGCGTAGGGCTGATCCGTGTAGGTCGAGTAGCTCTGCTCGGCCACCAGGCCGTAGCCCCAGTCCAGCGGCGTCTGGTCCAGGCGCACGAGCTGGTCCAGGTAGCGCCCGCCGACCACCCCGCTCTGGGCTCCCGTGTTGCTCACGTGGGTCCACGTGGCCTCGCTGTGCGCCTGCAGGCGCAGGCCGGGCTGCAGCTCGCGGTCGATGTACGGCTTCACTTGCCATTGCGTGCTGGTGTAGCGCGGCCCCTGCAGCGGCCCACCCTGGCCCACGTACGGGCTGATGGCCGCCTGCTGCGCCAGCATGCCGGCATCGAAATACACGAAGTGATCGACCACTTCGCTGTGCAGCTTCGCGCTGCCGTCGGGCGCCACCAGGCTGGGCTCGGTGCCGCCGCGGTAGTAGATGCCGTGCAGGCCGATGTCGGCCTGCACCTGCCAGCGCGCATGCTCGGAGTCCAGGAACAGCCGCGGCGCGACCTCGATCAGGGTATCGCTGCGCGGAGCCCCGCCCAGGCCGTAGTTGGAGTTGTCGGTCTGCGTGACCAGCACCGACACCGACGGCGCCACGTACGTGGTGGGCGGGCTCGCCTGCGCACCGGCGCCCGAAGCCGCCTGCAACGGCCCGCTCACGCGCGGAATCACCTGGGCCTGCGCCACCCCGGCGGCGGCCGCCCCGGCGCACACGGCCAACACGGCGCGGGCCACCCCATGCATGCGAAGCTTCATGGCATCGACTCCCCGACGGCGCGGATCAGAACCAGCCCTGGGGAATCATGATCGTGTCCCCCGGCAGCAACGGCACGTTGTCGGCCATCATTCCCCGGTGCAGCAGGTCGCCCAGGTGCAGGCTGTAGGACTTGCCGTCGCGGATCAGCACCGCCGCGTTGCCGTCCGCGTACGGCGTCAGGCCGCCCGCGGCGATCATCGCGTCGAGCACCGTCATCTTGTCCCGGTAGGGAATGGTCTGCGGCTTCGCCGCGGCCCCGACGATCGAGATCTGCTGACCGAAGGCGCCGTGGAAATTGCTCACGACCACCGTGACCACCGGCTCGCGCACGTACTTCGAGATGTGCTCGCGAATCTTCGCCGCGAGCTGATCCGGCGTGAGCCCGGCCGCCTGCAGCCCGTCGACCAGCGGCGCCGAGATGCGCCCGTCGGGTCGAACCTGCACCGTGGTGGACAGGTCCGGGTTCTGCCACACCCCGATGTGCAGGGTGTCGCCGGGGCCGATGACGTAGTGGTAATCCGACATCGACACCTGCTTCGGCGCCGGCGGGAAGTTGTTCGTGGCACACGCGCCGAGCGCCAGCGCGAGCACGCAGGCGCACCAGGCTGCAAGTCGGCGGGGTCCCCGGGCGGTAAGAATCGATTTCATCGCGGCCATTTTCGTGAAGGAATTCACACTCGCCGGGCCTTTCCGGAAATCCGGATGGTGACGGCGCAACAAAACGGCGCGAACATGACGCCGAGTACGGTGCATCGCAGTCTATTTCAGGTGCCTGGATCAAAATCTCCCCATATCGAGGGGATGACCGAAACCAGGGTGCATGCAAACATACTGCATTCGTGGAGCTCTGCCGATCGTGGACCGGTTCGCGCAGGTGCAGTCCATCCGAAAAACAACGCCGAAGGTCCGCGTCGAAAACCTTCGGGCGAGGCGGCGAGGCTTGCGCCGCACGGGCGCCGGGCACGCAGCGCAACGGGAAAGCCACACAACATGATCCGCGTCTTCGACCACTACGTGCCCACGCGCACGGTGCTGGAGCTGAGCATGGACTTCATGCTCCTGCTGCTGGCGGCCATCGGCTCCGGTGTCACGCTGGCGGCCGTCTCGGGTGCGCCCCTGCACGCTGCCGACCTGGTCGGCTCCCTGCTTCCCGAGGCACTGTCCTTCGCGCTGGTCATGCTGCTGCTGTTCGCAGCCTTCGGCGCCTACCAGCGCGAGCGCGTGGGCTCGCTGCGCGCGCTGCTGCTGTGCATGCTGCTGGCCACCTTCGTCAGCGTGGGCCCGCTGTTCTTCCTGGTGCTGCAGCTCAGCGAGACCGAGCAGCATCCGCTGCATTTCCTGGGCCTGGCCTACATCTACCAGTTCATCGCGCTGCTGCTCATCCGGCGCCCGCTGATGAACGCGCATTCCCGCGGACTGTGGAACCGCAAGGTGCTGCTCATCGGCTGCGGCGCCGACGCGCTGGCCGTGGCCGCGGACATCATGCAGCGCGGCGGCGGCGCCTACGACCTGGTGGGCTTCTATCCCTCGGGCCACGACGACGGCCCCGCGCCGGGCCTGCCCGCCCCGGTGCTCGACCAGGCCCGGCCGCTGGCAGCGCTGGCCGGCGAGCACGGCATCGACGACATCGTGGTCGCGGTGCGCGAGCAGCGCGGCGGCGTGCTGCCGCTGCGCCACCTGCTGGAATGCCGCACCCTGGGCATCGCCGTGCATTCCCTGGCCGCCTTCAGCGAGCGCCTCAAGGGCGAGGTGCCGCTGGACAGCCTGAAGGCCAGCTGGCTGATCTACGGCAACGGCTTCGCGCAGGGCTGGATGCGCACCACGGTCAAGCGCCTGTTCGACGTGATCGTGGCCCTGGTGCTGCTGGCGCTGACCTGGTGGATCATGCTGCTGGCGGCGCTGGCGATTTTCATCGAGGACGGCGCGCCGGTGCTGTTCCGCCAGGAGCGCGTGGGCCGCGCGGGCAAGACCTTCCACGTGCTCAAGTTCCGCAGCATGCGCACCGACGCCGAGAAGGACGGCGTGGCGCGCTGGGCGCAGGCCAACGATTCGCGCGTGACCCGGGTCGGCCGCTTCGTGCGCAAGACCCGCATCGACGAACTGCCGCAGCTGTTCAACGTGCTGCGCGGCGAGATGAGCCTGGTCGGCCCCCGCCCCGAACGCCCGAGTTTCGTCGAGCAGCTCACCGAGCAGATTCCCTTCTACGCCATCCGGCACAGCGTCAAGCCGGGACTGACCGGCTGGGCGCAGGTACGCTTCTCCTACGGCGCCTCGCTGGCCGACGCGCGGCGCAAGCTGCAGTTCGACCTGTACTACGTGAAGAACCACTCCCTGGTGCTCGACGCGCAGATCCTGCTGGAGACGGTTCGCGTGGTCGTGTTCGGCGAGGGCGCGCGCTGACGCTCGCCCGCGGCGCGGGCCCGCGTGTCGGCGCCGCGCCTTGCCTTGTCCTCCAACCCCAACTTGAATGGTGATCTATGAGTGTCGTCGCGGTCGTCGGACTCGGCTATGTCGGGCTTCCCCTGGCGGTGGAATTCGGTAAGAAGTACCGCACCATCGGCCTGGATCTCTCGCCCGCCAAGATCGAGGCCTACCGCCAGGGCTTCGATCCCACCGGGGAAGTCAGCAGCAGCGAGCTCAAGGCGGCCTCGATGCTCGAGCCGACGACGGACCCCGCGCGCCTGCGCGAGGCCGACTTCGTGATCGTCGCCGTGCCCACGCCGGTGGACATCGCGCACAACCCCGACTTCTCCCCGCTGGAATCCGCCAGCGAGGCCGTGGGCCGCAACCTCAAGCGCGGCGCCACCATCGTGTTCGAGTCCACGGTGTACCCGGGAGCCACCGAGGAAGTGTGCGTGCCCATCATCGAGCACCACTCGGGCTTGAGCTGGAAGCAGGACTTCCACGTCGGCTACTCCCCCGAGCGCATCAACCCGGGCGACCGCGAGCACACCCTGACGCGCATCGTCAAGGTGGTCTCGGGCGACAGCGAGGCCACGCTGGAGCGCGTGGCCGCGATGTACTCCAGCGTGATCACCGCCGGCGTGCACAAGGCCTCGTCGATCAAGGTGGCCGAGGCCGCCAAGGTGATCGAGAACACCCAGCGCGACCTCAACATCGCGCTGATGAACGAACTGTCCCTGATTTTCCACCGCATCGGCATCGACACCGGCGAGGTGCTGGCTGCCGCCGGCACCAAGTGGAACTTCCTGCCCTTCCGCCCCGGCCTGGTGGGCGGGCACTGCATCGGCGTGGACCCCTACTACCTCACCCACAAGGCCGAGGCGCTGGGCTACCACCCGCAGGTCATCCTCGCCGGGCGGCGCATCAACGACGGCATGGGCAAGTACATCGCCGAGCAGACGGTCAAGCAGATGAGCCAGGCCGGCTACCCCATCCGCGGCGCCAAGGTGATCGTGCTGGGCCTGACCTTCAAGGAGAACTGCCCCGACCTGCGCAATTCCAAGGTCATCGACGTGATCCAGGAACTGCGCACCTACGGCGTCGACGTGTACGTGCACGACCCCATCGCGGCGGCCGGCGAGGCGCGCCACGAATACGGCATCGAGCTGGTGGAGTGGGACCTGCTGCCGCGCGCGGCGGCCATCGTCGGCGCGGTGGCGCACGACGAATACCGCAAGCGCCCGCTGGCCGACTACCTGTCGCGCCTGGAACCGCGCGGCGTGGTGATGGACGTCAAGTCCATGTTCGACACCGTCGGGCTGCGCGCCGAGGGCGTGCAGACCTGGCGTCTGTGAGGAGCGGCGCATGCGCGAATTCGCATTGCCCGAACTGCCGGCCGGCCTGGATCCTCTGGCCGAGCTGGCGGCCAGGCCCCGGCGCTGGCTGGTCACCGGCAGCGCCGGCTTCATCGGCTCGCACCTGGTGGAGGCGCTGCTGCGCGCCGGCCAGGAGGTGGTCGGCCTGGACAACTTCGCCACCGGATTCCAGCGCAACCTCGACGAGGTGCGCGCCGCGGTGGGCGAGGCGGCCTGGGCGCGCCACCGCTTCATCGAGGGCGACATCGTCGACCCCGCCACCTGCGCGCGCGCCTGCGAGGGCGTCGACCTGGTGCTGCACCAGGCGGCGCTGGGCTCGGTGCCGCGTTCGCTGGCCGACCCGCTGCGCACCCACGCGGTCAACGCCACCGGTTTTCTCAACATGCTGGTGGGCGCGCGCGACGCCGGTTGCGCGCGCTTCGTGTTCGCCGCCTCCAGTTCCACCTATGGCGACCACCCCGGCCTGCCCAAGGTGGAAGAGCGCATCGGCAACCCGCTGTCGCCCTACGCGGTGACCAAGTACCTCGACGAGCTGTACGCCGGCGTGTTCACCCGCAGCTACGGCATGCAGACCGTGGGCCTGCGCTATTTCAACGTGTTCGGCCCGCGCCAGGACCCCGACGGCGCCTACGCCGCGGTGATTCCCAACTGGGCCAGCCGCATCGCTCGCGGCGAGAGCTGCATGATCAACGGCGACGGCGAGACCACGCGCGACTTCTGCTATGTCGCGAACGTGGTGCAGGCCAACCTGCGCGCCGCGCTGGTGCCGGCCGACGGGCCGCGGCACGAGATCTTCAACATCGCCTACGGCGAGCAGACCACGCTGAACCAGTTGCACGGACTGCTGGTGGACAACCTGCGCGAGCGCATCCCCGACCTGCGGGCGCTGGCTCCGCAATACCGCGAGTTCCGCGCCGGCGACGTGCGCCACTCGCTGGCCGACGTCGGCAAGGCCCGGCGCCTGCTCGGCTACGCGCCCACGCACAGCGTGCGCCAGGGGCTGCGCGAGGCGATGGGCTGGTACGTGCGCCCGCCGGCCACGGTCGCCGGCTGAGTCGGCGCGCGCCCTCCCCGCCCCCCCCTGTCCGGCCCCGCCATGCGAACCGCCCCCAAGCCACTCCGACGCTGGATCGCCCTGCTGGCGCTGGCGCTGGCCGGCGTGGGCGCCTGGGCCGCGTGGCAGCAGGAGGCCGTGCGCACGGATGCGCGTCCGCTGGCGCGACGCGGCCTGGGCATCCTGCGCGACGCGCTGGCGGACGGCATGCTGCAGCGCCTGTACGCGGGCACCGGGCCCGGCCCGAACCCGCCGCGCATTGCGCGCGCCCAGGCCGACCGGCAGTTGCACGACCTGCTGGCCAGCCTGCCCTGGCCGACCTGGACCCCGGCGCCGGTCAAGACCCCGCCGTCGGCCCACGGCACCACCTACTACGTCAGCCCCCGGGGCAGCGACGGCAACGACGGACTCAGCCCCGCCCATGCCTTCGCCACGCCCCAGGCCGCGGCCGACGTCGCGCGCGCGGGCGACACCGTGCTGATCGCCGCCGGCCTGTACCGCGGCACCCTGATCGCCAAGGCCAGCGGCCGCCCCGGCGCGCCGATCACCTTCGGCTCCGACGGCAGCGGCCCGGTGATCATCGACGGCTCCACGCGCGTGGCCGGCTGGACCCGCGGCCAGGGCGACGTATGGTCGGCGCCCATCGGCTTCCGGCCCATCGCCGTGGTGGCCGACGGCCATGCGCTGCGCCCCAGCCTGGACGGCGCCAAAGGGGTGAGCCCGGGCAGCGGCACCTGGGCCGCGGACGGCGGGCGCCTGGTGGCCGATTTCGGCGCCAGCCTGGGCGGGGCCGACCCGAACCGGGCCGACATCGTCGTGCCCGGCTCCGACGGCGCGCAGACGGTGGTCTATTTCTACGACCGTCACGACCTGGTGTTCAACGGCCTGACCGTGCGCGGCTCCGGCGCCTCGGGCATCTGGGGCTACGGCAGCGACGTCACGGTCAGCCACTGCAACCTGGAGTTCAACGGCAAGGCCGGCATCAACTTCATGGCCATGCAGGGCAATCCGAACTCGGGCAACCGCGCGCTGGACAACCGGGTGTACATGAACGTGCTGCTCAACTGGCCGCGCGGCAACAACGGCTTCGCCGCCTCCGGCGGCGGCTGGAGCGGCGGCCTGGTGTTCGCCGGCAGCCTCGACGGCGTGGCGCGGGGCAACCTGGTCTACGACAACGGCGGCGAGGGCGTGATCAGTTACGGCTCGGGGCGCGGCCGGCGCACCGGCGGCACGCTGTTCGAGCACAACGTGGTGTTCGACAACTGGTCGGTCAACATGTATTTCGACAACCAGCCCGGCGACACCGCGCGCGCCAACCTGCTGTTCGACCACCCGGCCGACACCTCGCAGTGGCTCAAGCCACCCAGCGCCGGCTATCCCTGGAACGAGTTGTACAAGTTCAGCGTGTGCCTGATGCTGGCCGACGAGGTCTATTCCTCCGACGGCCCCGCCAACCTGGCCCACACCAGCGTGTACGACAACCTGATCGCCGGCTGCCGCATCGGCATCCGCGACTACGCCGAAGGCCGCCTGAGCACGCCCCACGGGCTCAAGCACACGCTGATCGCCAACAACACCATCGTGCTGCCCGCGCACCCCCTGCCCTTCGGCGGCTCCACCTACACCGCCGGCATCCAGTTGCTGGGCAACGGCAGCGCCGACGTGGACAGCCTGGTGGCCAACAACCTGCTGGTGGGCGGCGCCGACGACGCTCCGCTGCTGTGGATGCTGCGCGCCCCGGCCCCCGGCGCCATCGTGTTCGAGCACAACGCCTACGCCGACCCGGCCACGCAGAGCGGACTGTGGCTGGGGGCTTCGTCGCCGCGGCGCCTGGACTTGCGACAATGGCAGCAGGCCCTGCCGGGCGACGCCGCCAGCCTGTACGCGCAGACGTCGCCGCTGCGCGGCGACGTGGCGGGCGCGCTGGCCGACGGAGGCTTTTTCCGCCTGGACGACGCGCGGCCGAAGCCGGGCTCCGGGGTGCTGGGCGCGGGCGTGGACCTGTCCGGGCGCTTCGACTCGGCGCTGGACGCCAGCTCCTGGGGCAAGCGCTGGTCCATCGGTGCTCTGCCATGAGCCAGACGAAGGAGAATTTCCTGATATCTCGGTTTTCCACAGGGTTTGGCTGTGGCATAGTCGCGCCCAGGCATTTGCGTTGCGCAGCGGCGCGGCATGCACACATCCGATACGAATTCCCGAGGAGAACCTGATATGGCGAAGTCCAGCTTGCGCGCACTCCTGCTCGCGCTGCCCCTGCTGCTGAGCGCCTGCGGCGGCGGCGGCGGTGGCGGCTCGACCGGCGGCGGCACCGCCAGCGGCTTCACCGTCGGCGGCACCCTCAGCGGCCTGACCAACGGCACGAGCGTCACGCTGTACAACAAGCAGACCGGGGAATCCCTGTCCCTGGGCGCAAACGGCGGCTTTGCCTTCACCACCACCCAGGCCAGCGGCGCCAACTACGCGGTCACCGTCTCCACGCCCCCCGCCGGCCAGAGCTGCTCGGTGACCGACGGACTGGGCGTGGTCGGCAGCGCGAATGTGACATCGATCGCGGTCGCCTGCACCACGCCCTATACGGTCAGCGCCACGGTCACCGGCCTCTCCGGCGGCCAGACGGTGAAACTGATCGACAACAGCATCGACGTTCTGCCGGTGAGCTCGAACGGCACCTTCGCCTTCGCCCAGAAGCTGGCCGACGGCCAGGCCTATGACATCGCGGTCGCCGCGCAGCCGGTCGGCGCGGTCTGCCAGGTCGGCACCAACGCAGTGGGGACCATCTCCGGCGCCAACGTCATAGTGCCCGTGAGTTGCAGCGCCTCGCCCAACCACGAATACCTGTACGTCGCCACGCCCAATGGCTTCGTCGGCATTTCGGGCTACCCCATCAACCTGGTCGACGGCACGCTGGGCGCACAGATCGGACCGGTGGCCACGGACCACTATCCGGTGGCGCTGGCCGCCTACACCGACCCTTTGGGATCCTATCTGTACACCATCGGCGGTAACGGCGGGGCCGATGACGTGACCGGGCTGAGCATCAACCCAGGCACCGGCGCGATTGGGCTCGTGGGAACGCCAGCTTCAACCGGCTACGCCAGTGACGCCTACGGCGTGACGGTCAGCCCCAACGGCAACTATGTGTACGTCGCGAACAGCAACGACAACGATATCGCCATTTTCCAGTCCACTGCCGGGGCGCTGACCCTGAGCACCAAGGTTGCTTCCGGAGGCATCAACCCCCAGGCCTTGGTGTTCAATCCGGCCGGCACTTTCCTGTACGTGCTGAACGCGGGCAGCGACACCGTCACCACCTTCGCCGCCAACCCCAGCACCGGCGCGCTCACCCCGATTGGCTCGCCGGTGGCCACCGGCGTGAACCCCTACGGCGTGCAGACCTCGGTGACCCCCGGCGGTACCTTCCTGTACGTGGCCAACTACGGTTCGGCCTCGGTCTCGGCCTACTCGCTGGGCTCCAACGGCCTGCCCTCGCCCATCGCCGGCAGCCCCTTCGCCGCAGGCACCAAGCCCTTCGCGGTGACCATCAACCCCGCCGGCACCTACGCCTACGTGGCCAACGAGACCGACAACACGGTGTGGACCTACAGCATCGACCCGACCTACGGCACCCTGACGCCGGTGGGCTCGCCGACATCAACCGGCCCCGGATCCCAGCCGGAGGGGGTGGTGGTGGATCCGTCCGGTCAATACCTGTACGTGTCCGCCTATACCCCTGGCTCGAGCAACGGCACCATCGAGGAGTTCACGATCAATCAGGGCACCGGCGCACTGCAACTGGTCAGCCTCACCGCGGCGACGCCTCCCGGCAATCCCCGCCCGCTGGTGGCCGTGCGTCCCTGATCCCCGGGCCTGCGACATGCGCGTGGTGTACTACGTCTCGCTGTTTCCCTGCTGGTCGGAAACCTTCATCGCCCGCGAGATCGCCAGCCTGCTCGACCAGGGGCTGGACGTGCGCATCGTGTCCCTCAAGCCGCCCAGCGAGGCGCTGGTGCAGTCCGACGCCCGGCGCATGCTGGACCGCGTGGTCTACCCGCCGCGCGGGATGCGCGGGCTGCTGCGCGGGCTCGGGCCGCTGCTCGGCCACCCGCTGCGCAGCCTGGGGGAACTGGCGCGCATCGCGCGCGGGCTGTGGCGCCACCCGCTGGCGCTGCTCAAGTCCGTGGTCGCCTGGTGGCGCACCCTGGCCACGCTGCACGACGTGCGCGCGTTGCGCCCCGACCACCTGCACGCACACTGGGCCACCTACCCGTCCACCGCGGCGATGTTCGCCTCCGAACGCCTGGGCCTGGGGTTCAGCTTCACCTCCCATGCGCACGACATCTACGTCGAGGACCACCTGATCGGCCCGAAGCTGGCGCGCGCCGCCTTCGGCGTGACCATCTCCGAATACAACCGCGAGGCGCTGGCCTCGCGCTACGGAGCGGCGGCGGTGGAGCGCCTGCGGGTGATCCACTGCGGGGTGCCCACCGGCGAATACGCCTTCGCGCCCGAAGGGCGCGAGCCCGGGCTGGTGCTGGCGGTGGGACGCCTGGACCCGATCAAGGGCTTCGCCCACCTGGTCGACGCCTGCGCCGAGCTGGCGCGCGGCGGCCTGCGCTTTCGCTGCCAGATCGTCGGCGAGGGCCCGCTGCGCCCGTCGCTGCAGGCGCGCATCGCCGAACTCGGCCTGGACGGCGTGGTCGAACTGCCGGGCGCGCAGCCGCAGGAGCGGGTGCGCGAGCTGTTGCACAAGGCCTCGGTATTCGTGCTGCCCAGCGTGATCACCCCCAGCGGCGATCGCGACGGCATCCCGGTGGCCCTGATGGAAGCCATGGCCTGCGGGCTGCCGGTGGTGTCCACCCGCGTGTCGGGCATTCCCGAGCTGGTCGAGCACGAGCGCGGCGGGCTGCTGGCGCCGCCCGGCGACGCCGTAGCGCTGGCGCGATGCATCGAGCGCCAGCTCGACACCCAGGGCGCGGACACCCGGGCGCGCGTACTGCACGCCCGGCGCCAGGTCGAGCAGGGTTTCGACATCGCGCAGGAGGCGGCCAGGCTGCACGCCGCCTTCACCGCCCTTCCGGGCGCCGGCGCCGCCGAACTGCGGGTGCGCCATGCCTGAGGCCTCGCGCAGGCTGCGCCTGCTGGTGGTCAGCGACGAGATGGAGGTGGGCGGCACGCAGCGCCAGATCACGCGCATGCTGCTGGGCCTGGACCGCGACGCCTTCGAGCCGACCCTGGTGTATTTCCGCGAGCGTTCCTTTTTCGTCGACCAGCTCGAGGCCGCCGGCATCCGCGTGGTGCGCATCGACAAGCGCCGGCGCGTCGACCCGGGCTTTTTCCTGCGCCTGCGCGACTTCGTCGCGCAGGGCGGTTTCGACGTCATGCATTGCTTTTCCATCACCGCGGAGCTGTGGGGCGCGCTGGCGCTGGCCTCGATCGCGCCGGCGCGTCGACCCGCGCTGCTGAGCTCGATCCGCAATACCTACGACTGGGAACACCCGCTGCGCCGGCGCATCAAGGCCTTCGCGGCGCGGCGCTCCTGGCGCGTGGTGGCCAACTCGCAGGCCGGCGCGCGCGGCGCCGCCCAGGCCATGGGCCTGGAGCCGCGGCGCCTGCCGGTGATCTACAACGGCGTGGAATCCGACGACGTCACGCAGGCCGACGCCGCGCGCCTGCGCGAGACCCTGGGCATCGACGCCGGCGTACCGGTGGTGCTGTTCGTCGGGCGCCTGGTCGAGCACAAGGACGTGCCGACCCTGTTGCGCGCGACCGCGCGGCTGCGCGAACGCGGTGTGTGCGTGCTGCTGGCCGGCGACGGTCCGCTGGCGCCGGCGCTGCAGGTCGACATCGACCGGCTGGGCCTGCATGGGCGCGTGCGCCTGCTCGGCCAGCGCGACGACACCGCGGCGCTGATGCGCCTGAGCGACATGGTGGTGCTGCCCTCGGTGTCGGAGGGCCTGTCCAACGTGATCATCGAGGCCATGATGCAGGGCCTGCCGGTGATCGCGTCGCGGGTCGGCGGCAACGTCGAGCTGGTCGGACACGACGCCACCGGCCTGTTGTTCGAAGCCGGCGACGACGCCGCCCTGGCCGAGTGCATGGCGCGCCTGCTCGACGATCCGGCGCTGCGCGCGCGCCTGGGCGCCGCGGCCGGCCGGCGCGCGATGCGCGACTTCAGCGTGCGCGGCATGGTCGACGCCTACTCGAGCCTGTACCGCGACGCGGCCGTGGCGGGCCGGCGCGGCGCCGGTCGCGCCCTTCAACCCACTTCCAGTTCCTGAACCCGATGAACGGCGTGCTTGGTGATTTCCTCGTGCTCGTGACCCCGGACGGCCCCGCGCCGCGCCTGCAGCACATGGACGATGCGCGGCAATGGCCCCCCTCGCCGGCCGCGGACGCGGTGCGCGTGCACGCGCCGCGCCCCGGCCTGCGGGTGTGGACCCGCGGCGCCACGCGCCTGGCCACGGGCGCCGACGGCGCCGGCGCGCTGGGCCTGGCGCTGCGCCCGGCGGGCGGCGGTGCGCGCGCCGCCGGGGCCGGCGCGGCCGACGAGGTGCTGCAGCGCTGGCTGAGCGAGGGCCGCTTCGAAC
>JAJZUV010000020.1 GCA_021848345.1 Pseudomonadota bacterium
GCCGCCCAGGTGGGGCAGGCTGTCGATGACGTGGGCCTTGATCTCCAGCAGCCCGAGCTCGAACACCTGGAACAGCCCGACCGGCCCGGCGCCCACGATCACGGCGTCGGTTTCGATGGGCTGGCCGGGGGCGAGGGAATCGGCGGCCTGGGTGATCGCCGGGGCGATGTGCATTTCCATGGGACTCGGGATGGGAACCTTGCGCGACGCGGCTTCAGCGCTCGAGCAGCGGGCGCTTGTCGTTCTTGCCGTTCCACTCCTCGGCGTCGGGGAGGGCGGGCTTGCGCTTGGTGATGCTGGGCCACTTGCGCGACAGCTCGGCGTTCAGCGGGATGAAATCCTGCTGGTCCCCGGGCACGTCCTCTTCCGCGAAGATCGCGTTGGCGGGACATTCGGGCACACACACCGCGCAATCGATGCATTCGTCGGGGTCGATCACCAGGAAGTTCGGACCTTCCCGGAAGCAATCCACCGGGCACACATCCACGCAGTCGGTGAACTTGCAGCGGATGCAGTTTTCTGTCACGACGAATGTCATCTCTTCGGCCTTGACTCGGATATGGGGAAACTCCTTATTTTAACCCTGGGTTCATGCCCCTCGATTTGCCGGACGTCAATCCGGTGCGGGGCGGCCGTCGCGGCGCTGCCGGCCTGGCGTTTCAATCCCCTACTGCATATCCGGGTATATCGGGACATCCCGGGGAGGTGCGCGACGCGGCGCTCGTTGTACATTCGTCGGGCGCCCCCCGAGGGGCGCGCGGCCGGCGCCCCGGCTCCGACCGACCGACAGCGATGGGAGACAACACGATGATGGGCCTGATGCAGCAGCATTCGCTGCTGATCTCCGGATTGATCGAATTCGCCGCGCGTTTCCATGGTGACACCGAGATCGTCTCGCGGCGCGTGGAGGGCGACCGCCACCGCACCACCTGGGCGCAGGTGCGCGGGCGCGCCATGCGCCTGGCGCACGGGCTGGACGCCTGGGGCCTGGAGCGCGGCGAGCGCGTGGCCACGCTGGCCTGGAACGGCTATCGGCACCTGGAGCTGTACTACGGCGTATCCGGCAGCGGGCGGGTGCTGCACACGGTCAATCCCCGGCTGCATCCCGAGCAGATCGCGTGGATCGTCAACCATGCCGAGGACCGGGTGCTGGCCTTCGACATGACCTTCGCCCCCATCATCCAGGCCGTGGCGCCCCGATGCCCGGGCGTGCGGCGCTGGGTGGCGCTGTGCGACGCCGGCGCGCTGCCGCCCGAGCTGGAGCGCGCCGTGCCGGGCCTGGTGAGCTACGAGGCCTGGCTGGCCGAGCAGTCCGACGCGCGGTACGAGTGGCCGGCGCTGGACGAGTCCGAGGCCTCGTCCATGTGCTACACCAGCGGCACCACGGGCAACCCCAAGGCGGTGCTGTACAGCCACCGCTCGACGGTGCTGCATGCCTGGTCGGCCGCGCTGCCCGACGTCACCGGGCTGTCGGCGCGCGACGCCGTGCTGCCGGTGGTGCCCATGTTCCACGTCAATGCCTGGGGCGTTCCCTACACGGCGGCGATGATCGGTGCCAAGGTCGTGTTCCCGGGCCCCGCGCTGGACGGCGCCTCGCTGTTCGAACTGATGGACCAGGAGGACGTGAGCTTCTCCGCCGGCGTGCCCACGGTGTGGCTGGGCCTGCTGGCCAGGATGCAGCAGGAGGGCCGGCGCCCGCGGTCGCTGAACCGCGTGCTGATCGGCGGATCCGCGGCTCCGATGGCGATGATCCAGGCGTTCCAGGACAACTGGGGAGTCGAGGTGCGCCATGCCTGGGGCATGACCGAGATGAGCCCGCTGGGCACCGCGTGTTCCTTCAAGACCAAGCACGCGTCGCTGGACGCGCGGCAGCGCCTGCAGTTGCAGACCTCGCAGGGACGCCCGCTGTACGGCGTGGACATGCGCATCGTCGACGCCGCGGGGGCCGAGGTGGCCTGGGACGGCCGCTCCATCGGCGAGCTGCAGGTGCGCGGGCCCTGGGTGCTGGCGGACTATTACCAGTCGGGCCAGCCCAGTCCGCTGCGCGACGGGTGGTTCCCCACCGGCGACGTGGTGTCCATCGATCCCGACGGCTATATGCGCATCGTCGACCGCAGCAAGGACGTGATCAAGTCCGGCGGCGAGTGGATCAGTTCCATTGACATCGAGAACGTCGCCATGGCGCACCCCGCGGTGGCGATGGCGGCCTGCGTGGCGATTCCCCACCCGAAATGGGACGAGCGTCCGCTGCTGGTGGTGGTGAAGAAGCCAGGTGCCGAGGTCGAGGCGCGCGAGTTGCTGGAGTTCTACGAAGGCAAGGTGGCCAAGTGGTGGATTCCCGACGACGTGCAGTTCGTCGACGCCATTCCACTGGGCGCCACGGGCAAGATCCTCAAGACCCGCCTGCGCGAGCAGTTGCTGGAGTTGCGCACCCAGGGGTGAGCGCCGCGGGGAATGTCCCCGATGCTCCACGGCGCGGGCGGGGCATTGCCCGCGCTGCGTGCGCAGGCGGCCGACGCTGCGCACAATGCTTCGCATGAGCGATGCACGACTGCCGGCCCTGGATGCCCTTCCCGGTACGCCTTCCCGCGCGCTGCGGTTGTACGGCGAGGTGCTGGACCAACATGGCGGCGAGGCCGCCTGGAGCGTGCTGGCGCTGCGCGCAGACGAATTCCTGGATGGCTTGTTCGAGCACCAGTTGCTGGTGCGTCGCGAGCCCGGCTCGAAACCCTGTCCGCCGCGCGGCCTGCTCGGCCGGGGCCTCGATCTGCGCATCGAGCTCGGCCTTCCAGGCGCGGCGCCCACGGCGCCGCGCTGGCTCCACGGCGTGGTCTCGCAGGCCGCCTGCCTGCACGAGCAGCCGAGCGGAACCTTGTACGCGCTGCGCCTGCGCCCCCAACTGGCGCGTGCCCGCCTGCGGGGCCAGTGCCGCGCCTGGCGCGGTCGCAGCGTGCCCGAGGTGCTGCGTGAACTCGTGGCTCCCCTGGGCGTCACGCTGCGCGAACGCCTGCGCGGTCCCCACGCGCCGCAGGAGTACCTCGTGCAGTTCAACCAGAGCGACTGGGAATTCTTCCTGCGCCTGACCCGTCAATGGGGCATTCGCTTCTGGTTCGAGCACCGGCGCGGCGCGCACGATCTGGTACTGGCCGATCACGATGGAGCCGCGCTGGAACAGCCGGCCCCGGCGTGGCGCGCCCTCGGCGTGGGGCTCGCGGGCGAGTGCGAGGATCACGAGAAAACGCAGGGCCGCCCCGAGTTTTCTCGACCCCCACGGGGGGCGGGCTGGGCGCAGCCCGGCCCTGGGGGTCCTTTTGAATCGCTGCAGGAGCTGCGCCTGGCCCACGGGCCGGACGGTGGGCTCGAGAGCGCCCATGCCTGGGGGCCGGTGCGCGGCGTGGCCGCCTGCCATCGCCTGCTGCTGCACGACAGCCGGCTGGCGCCGGCGCAGCGGGAGTTCCTGGTGCTGCGCAGCCGGCTGCTCCTGCGCGAAGCGCAGGTCGAGGCCTGGCCCTGGTCGCCGGCGTCGCCTGACGAGCTCGCTGCGGCCTGCCGCGCCGCGGCGATCGATGCCGACGGCTTCGGCGATGCGGGGCGGCCCTGGGATTTCCCGCCACCGCGCGGGCGTGTGGTGCACGGCTGGGAACTGCACGACGAGCTGTGGCTGCGACCGGCACGCGGGGCCCTGCAGGCGCGAGCCGGGAGCCCGCGCCCGCGGGCGCGCGGCCCGCAGTCGGCGGTGGTGGCGCGCTCCGGCGCGACCGCTCCGGCGACGGCCACGCCGCGAGGCGATGTCGACACCGATGCGCTGGGGCGGGTGCGCGCTCGCCTGGCCTGGGACCACGCGCCCGAGCTCCCGCGAGACGAGGCGCGAGAGTCGCCCGGCCCGCCGGCCGAGCCCGGCCCCGCCACCACGCCGTGGATTCGCGTGGCCTCGCCCTGGGCAGGTTGCGAGCTGGGGTGGCTGCAGGTTCCGCGCATCGGCCAGGAGGTATTGCTCGGCTACCTCGACGGCCAACTGGAGCGCCCGCTGTTGCTGGGCGCGCTGTACCGCGCGCTGCAGCGCCCCCGCTGGGAGCTGCCGCGCAACCGCGTGCTGGGGGGAATGCGCAGTCGCGAATTGCCGGTGTCGGGGGACGAATCGTCACGGGAACGGCCGGCCGGGGATGGCGAGACCGAGCCGGTCGGCGAGGGCGCGGCGGTCTTTCCCGTGGGTAGCCAGCTGGTGCTGGACGACACGGCGGCCTGCCTGCACCTGCAGTTGCTGTGCGAGCGACCGTACGCCTCGCTGGCGCTGGGACGCATCGCCCGCGTCGAAGGCGAGGCCGGGCGCGGCGAGGTGCGCGGAGTCGGCGGCGAGTTGCACACCGAGGCGCAGGGCTTGCTGCACAGCGTGCAGGGCATGCTGCTGGGGACGCACGGACGCGCACCGCACGACGGGGCGGCGGCCGACGCGGCCGAAGCCCTGCGCGGCCTGGAAAGCGCCGCGCGGTGGCGCAGGCAGGCGCTGGAAGCCGCGCGCGGGGCAGGCCTGGACCTGGAACTCGAGGCGCAGTCGGGCACGAGAGGGTCCGCGCAGGCCTTTCCGCGGGCCGCTCCCGAGCTGTTGCTGGACGGCGCCGATGGCATCGCGCTGGCCGCTACGCGCCATGGGCAACTGGGCGCCGCGCGGGACCTGGATCTGATGTCCGGTGACCGGCTGGGCCTGCATGCCGGAGCGGACCTGCTCGCGCTGGCCGCGGCGGGCCTGCGCGTGCACGTGCACCGCATCGGCCTGCGCCTGGCCGCGGCCGCGGGGCCGCTGCACCTGCACGCCTGCGACGGGCCGCTGCTGGCCGCCGCGCGCGATCGCCTGAGCCTGCGCAGCGCCAGCGACCTTCGCGTGCGCGCCGCGCGGGGCATCGTGCTGGCGGGCGGGGGCAGCTTCGTGCGCCTGGCCGACGGGGGCATCGACTACGGCAGCCCGGGATCGCTGGCGCAGCGCGGCGCCTCGCCTCGCATGGTCGGTGCCTGAGGCCCGCGGCAGGGCGGCCGCGTCCGTGATGACCTGATCGCGTGAATGGACACCGAAGCTTGGGGGTGCTGCGTGCGTGGCGCGCAGGTGCGCGCGGGTTTGCGTTCAATGCCCATTTCCTGCCTCGAAGCGATCGGAGCACACCATGTCGAGTCCCTCTCCCTCCTCGAACGCCGCGCCGCAGCCGGCGCGCATCAGCACCTGGCAGCTCGCGCTGCTGTCCACCGGCAGCATGATCGGCTCCGGCTGGCTGTTCTCGCCGTTCTACGGGCTGCAGACCGCCGGTGGCGCGGTGCTGCTGGCCTGGGTGCTCGCGGCGGCGCTGAGCCTGGTGGTCAGCCTGTCCTTCGCGCGCATGTGCAGCGCCTTCCCGGTGGTCGGGGGAACCTATCGCCTGCTGGGCATCACCCATCCGCGCAGCACCGCCAACGTGTTCCTCTTCCTCGGCTGGTTGAGCTACGTGGTGTTCCTGCCGCTGGAGGCGCAGTCCGTGGTGCAGTACCTCGCCTTCTGGTGGCCCGACCTGGTGCGCCATGTGGCGCCCGGGGAAGTGCAGCTGTCGTGGGCCGGGCTGGGCGTCGGAGTGTTGCTGATCCTGGGCATCACCTGGTTCAACACCCTCCACATCACGCGCGTGGCGCAGGCCAACGCCTGGGTCAGCATGTGGAAGGTGCTGGTGCCCTTGATCGTGGCGCTGGCGGTGATCGTCCTGCACGGACGGCGCGAACTGTTCATGCAGCACTGGGCCACCGGTCCGCTGGCGCTCGAGCCCGCGATGATGGCGATCATCGGCAGCGGCCTGGCCTTCGCCTTCGCCGGGTTCCAGAACGGCCTGATCCTGGCCAACCAGGTGCGCGATCCGCGACGTTCGCTGCCGTTCTCGCTGTATCTGCCGCTGCTGCTCGGGATGACCTTGTACATGCTTCTGTCGGTGAGTTTCATGGCCACCACGCCCGCCGGTGCCACGCAGGTCGGCAACGCGGCCGCGCCGCTGCTGGGCCTGGTGTCGGTGCTCGGCCTGGGGCTGTTGTTGCCCGTGCTGCTGGCCGACGCCGTGATCGCACCCATGGGGACCGCCAACGTGTTCGTGGCCGTGACCGGGCGCATCCTGTACGCCTGCGGCTTCGAACTGCGTCCGGGCAGCCGGCTCACCCGGCTCAATCTGCACGGAAGTCCGGTGTTCGCGCTGTGGATCAACGCGGCGGTGGGGCTGTTGTTCCTGCTGCCTTTCCCGACCTGGAAGGAACTGGTGGGCTTCCTGTCGTCGATGGTCGTGTTCACTTTCCTGGCCGGGCCGGTCAGCCTGCTGGTGCTCGGTCGCGCCGGCTCGCGCATCGGCATCGGCGTGCGCAGCAGCCTGCGCGCGCGCGTGGTGGGCGTCGCCGGCTTCCTGTGCAGTACCTGGCTGGTGTACTGGGGCGGGCGCCACAACCTGGGCTGGCTGCTGCTGGCGCTGGTGCTGGCGGTGGTCCTGCACGGCTGGCTGGAGGGGCGCGCCGCCGGGGTGCGCCGCGACCTGCGCGCCAATGCCTACCTGGTGGCCTTCGTGGCCGCGCTGTGCGCGCTGTCATGGGCGCGTCACCTGGAATGGCTGAGTTTCCCCTGGGACAACCTGGCCGCGGCGGGCCTGGGGGGGCTGGCCTGCCTGGGCTTCCTGCGTGCGCGCCTGGGGGACGCGCAGATCGAGGCGCAGGTGCAGCGCATGGCCGACGAGCGGCGCAGCGACGCGATGGCCGCCGCGCGGGGATGAACCGGACCGGAGCGCGGATGCGGTGTCGGGGAAGAACTCGGTGGAGTATTTTTCGCGCATCGGCGATACTGCGCGCTACGGAGGGAAATGTCCATGACTCAGGTTCAGGAATCGTCCGCGGCCAGCCAGGGCCGCGCCGCGGGTCCGCAGGTGCGCAGCTGGTTTCACGCGCCCACGAACACGGTCTGCCACCTGGTGGTGGACCCGCAGACCCGTCACTGCGCGCTGATCGACAGCGTGCTGGATTTCGACTACGCGTCGGGGCGTACCGGCACCGCCTTCGCCGACGCCATCGTCGACTACGTGCGCGAGCAGGGCCTGCAGCTCGATTGGCTGCTGGAAACCCATGCCCACGCGGACCACCTCTCGGCCGCGGGTTACCTGCGCGACAAGCTGGGCGGGCGCATCGCCATCGGGGAGCACATCCGCGACGTGCAGAAGGTGTTTCGCGCGCTGTTCCACGACGAGCGCATCGCGCAGGATGGCCGCCCCTTCGACAAGCTGTTCGCCGATGGCGAGACCTTCGCGATCGGCGAACTGCAGGCTCGGGTGATGCACACGCCGGGCCATACGCCGGCTTGCGTGGTCTACGTGGTGGGCGATTGCGCCTTCGTCGGCGACACCCTGTTCATGCCCGACTACGGTACCGCGCGCTGCGACTTCCCCGGGGGCGACGCCCATGTGCTGTACCGCTCGGTGCGCCGGATCTTCGAACTGCCGGCGCAGACGCGCCTGTACATGTGCCACGACTACATGCCCGGCGGGCGCGAGCCGCGCTGGATGTGCACCGTGCAGGAACAGCGCGAGGGCAACGTGCAGATCCATGACGGCGTCGGTGAGCAGCAGTTCGTCGACTTCCGCAAACAGCGCGACGCCGGCCTGGGCATGCCGGCGCTGATCATGCCGTCCATCCAGGTCAACGTGCGTGCCGGACACTTGCCCGAGCCCGAGTCCAACGGCGTGAGCTACCTCAAGGTGCCGGTGAACGCGGTGTGAGGCAGCGGGGCATGCCCCGCGCCCGGCTCGGCAGGGCGCGAAGGCGGGGGCCGCAGGTCGTAGACTTGCCGGTTTTTCGCATTCGCCGCAGCGATGACCCAGCCCGAAGCCAAGCCCGTATCCACGTCCGCGTCGAAGCCCGAAGCCGCGGGCACGATGCCCGAATTCGCGTCCCCCGCCGAGCAGCAGGCGAAGATCCTGGCCCAGCTCGGCGCCGAGCTGCAGTTGCGGGTGCCTCAGATCGCGGCGGCCGTGGAACTGCTGGACGGTGGCGCGACGGTTCCCTTCATCGCCCGCTACCGCAAGGAAGCCACCGGCGGCATGAGCGACGAGCACCTGCGGGCACTGGAACAGCGCCTGGGCTACCTGCGCGAGCTCGAGCAGCGCAGGGTGGCCATCCTCAAGTCCATCGCGCAGCAGGGCAAGCTCACGCCCGAACTGCAGCAGGCCATCCAGGCCGCCGAGCAGCGCCAGCAGCTCGAGGACCTGTACCTGCCCTACAAGCCGCGCATGGTCACGCGTGCGCAAAAGGCGCGCGCGGCGGGGCTGGAGCCGCTGGCCGACCGCCTGTTCGGCGACCCCGCGCTCGATCCGCGTGCCGAGGCGGCCGGCTTCGTGCGCGCGGAAAAGGGCGAGGACGGATCGGACTTCACCACCGTCGAGGCCTGCCTGGACGGTGCGCGGGACATCCTGGTCGAACGCTGGGCCGAGGACCCGGCGCTGGTCGGGCCGATGCGCGAATGGATGTGGGCCTGCGCCGAGTTGCGGTCGCGCCTGCGCGAGGGCAAGGAGCGCGAGGCGGCCAATTTCCAGGACTATTTCGATTACTCCGAGCCGATGGCCCGCGTGCCCTCGCACCGCGCGCTGGCGGTGTTGCGCGGGCGCGCGCAGGAACTGCTGGACGTGGCGCTGGAACTGCCCGAGGCGCCCGCGGGCGCCGGCGTGCTCAACGCCGCGCAGCAGCGCATCGCCGCCCACGTGGGCTGGAGCCATGCCGGGCGCGCGGCCGACGATTGGCTGCAGCGCTGCGTGCAATGGGCCTGGCGCGTGAAATTGTCCTTGTCGCTGGAGCGCGAGCTGCTCGCGCGCCTGCGCGAGCAGGCCGAGGAGCAGGCCATCGCGGTGTTCGGCTCCAATCTGCGGGACTTGCTGCTGGCCGCGCCGGCCGGCGCGAAGACGGTGATGGGCCTGGACCCCGGCATCCGCACGGGCGTGAAGGTGGCGGTGACCGACGCCACCGGCAAGGTGCTGGACACCGCCACCATCTATCCCCACGAGCCGCGGCGCGACTGGGAAGGCAGCCTGAAGCGCCTGGGCGAGCTGTGCCGGCGCCACGCGGTGGGCATCGTCGCCATCGGCAACGGCACCGCCAGCCGCGAGACCTCGCGCCTGGCGGCCGACCTGGCGCGCGCGCATCCCGAGCTGGGCCTGGTGCAGCTGGTGGTGAGCGAGGCCGGCGCCTCGGTGTACTCGGCCAGCGAACTGGCCACGCGCGAGTTGCCCGAACTGGACGTGAGCCTGCGCGGCGCCGTGTCCATCGCGCGTCGCGTGCAGGACCCGCTGGCCGAGCTGGTGAAGATCGATCCCAAGAGCATCGGCGTGGGGCAATACCAGCACGACGTGGACCAGACCCTGCTGGCCAGGCGCCTGGACGCGGTGGTCGAGGACTGCGTGAACCGCGTGGGCGTGGACCTGAACACCGCCTCGCCGGCCCTGCTGGCGCGGGTGGCCGGCCTGAACGCGCGCATCGCCGAGCAGATCGTGCGCCGGCGCGACCAGGCGGGGGCCTTCCCCAATCGTTCGGCCCTGCTGGAGGTTCCGGGCCTGGGCCCGAAGACCTTCGAGCAGGCGGCCGGCTTCCTGCGCATCAACGGCGGGGACAATCCGCTGGACCGCTCGGCGGTGCACCCGGAGAGCTACCCGCTGGTGGAACGCATCCTGGCGGCCGCCGGCCAGCCCATCGAGGTGCTGATGGGCGAGTCCTCGCGCCTGCGCGGGCTGCGCCCGGAGGATTTCGTGGATACGCGCTACGGGCTGTTCACGGTGCGCGACGTGCTGGGAGAGCTGGAGAAGCCCGGGCGCGATCCGCGCCCGGAGTTCCGCGTGGCGCGCCTGCAGGACGACGTGCAGGACATCGCCGACCTGCGCCCGGGCATGCGCCTGGAGGGCACGGTGACCAACGTGGCCGCCTTCGGCGCCTTCGTCGACCTGGGCGTGCATTGCGACGGCCTGGTGCACGTGTCGCAACTGGCCGACCGCTTCGTCAAGGAGCCCTCCGAGGTGGTCAAGGTGGGCGACATCGTGCAGGTCACGGTGGTGGAGGTGGACGTGCAGCGCCAGCGCATCGGGCTGAGCATGCGCAAGAACCCGGAAATCGGGGCGGGCGCGGCCAAGGGGGCCAGGCCGGCCAACCCGGCCCCGGCCAACCCGAGCGACAAGGCGCGCCGCGGGCCGCCCGGGCGCGGCGCCGGACAGGGCGGACAGGCGCGCGGGCAGGTGGAGTCGGCCATGGCCGCGGCCTTCGCGCGCCTGGGCAAGGGCTGACCCCGCTCCGGCGCCGGCCGGACCGGGGCCCGGACATCGGCTTGCACATCGAAAAGGATTGA
The DNA here is from genome assembly GCA_021848345.1 of Pseudomonadota bacterium. Lineage (GTDB taxonomy): Bacteria > Pseudomonadota > Gammaproteobacteria > Burkholderiales > Burkholderiaceae_C > Thiomonas_A. The sequence continues at coordinate 10,364 of JAJZUV010000020.1, forward strand.
TACAACGCAAGGTGTCGCCGCGGCGCGCTGCCTAGCATGCCGCCATGCGAACCCTCGACGGCATGGCGGCGGCGGCGCAGGCGGCGTGGCCGCCCGCGGGCGCGGGGCTGCCCGCGTCCGACGCGCAGCCCCGCGAGGCGCGTTGCTTCCACTGCGCCGAGCCCCTGCCCGCGCAGCCGGCGAGCGCCTCGATCGAGGGCTCCACGCGCTGGTTCTGCTGCGGCGGCTGCGCCGCGGCCGCGCAGGTCATCGCCTCCGGCGGCCTGTGCGCCTATTACGACAAGAACAGCGGGCCGGCGCGCCCGGCGCTGGGCGAGCAGGCCATCGAGCGCCTGCGCGAGCAGTGGCAGGCGCTGGCCGACCCCGAGTTCCTGCGCGCATTCGCCACCGACCTGGGGGACGGCGTCTGGCGCACCCTGGTGGCGGTGGAGGGGATTCACTGCGGGGCCTGCGTGTGGCTGATCGAGCGCCACCTGCAGAGCCTTCCCGGCGTGCGCACGGCGGCGGTCAACTACGCCACCCGGCGCGTGCTGCTGGAATGGGACGACTCCCGCGTGCACCTGGGCGAATTGCTCGAGGCCCTGGCGCGCATCGGCTACCAGCCCTCGCCCAACGTGCGCCACGCCAGCGAGGTGAGCCAACGCCGCGAGTCTCGCCTGGCGCTGCTGCGCACGTTGGTGGCCTGGCTGGCGATGATGCAGGTGATGATGCTGGCCTGGCCGGGGTACAGCGCCGACGGCCTGCTCAACGGCGCCGAGACGGCGATCTTCCGCTGGGCGAGCTTGTCGATCACGCTTCCTGCCTTGCTGTTCTCGGGCTGGAGTTTCCTGGGCGGCAGCCTGCGCGACCTGCGCATGCGCCGCCTGGGCATGGACGTGCCGGTTGTGCTGGGCCTGTGGGGGGCCTTCCTGGCCAGCGCCGCCAGCGTGCTGCGCGGCAGCGGGCCCGTGTACTTCGATTCGGTGACCATGTTCCTGGCGCTGGTGCTGAGCGCGCGCCTGATCGAGTCCAGCCTGCGCCGGCGCAGCGCCAACGCCGCCGATGAACTGCTGGAACAACTACCGGCCGCCGTGCGGCGTCGCGATGCCGACGGCGCCTGGCGGACGGTGGCCGTGGTGCGCCTGCGCGCGGGCGACGTGGTGCAGGTGCCCAGCGGCTCGCTGGTGCCGGTGGACGGCGAGGTGCTCGAAGGCGCCGGGCATACCGACGAGGCCTTGCTGACCGGGGAAAGCGAGCCGGTACCCAAGCAGGCGGGGAGCCGCGTGCTGGCGGGCAGCATGAACCTGGATTCGCCGCTGCTGGTGCGCGCGCTGGCGGCGGGGCAGGGCACGCGCATCGCGCAGATGGTGGAACTGCTCAACGGCGCGCTGGCGCACAAGCCGCGCGCGGCGGCGCTGGCCGACCGCGCGGCGCGGTTTTTCACCCTGGGCCTGTTGGCGGTGGCCGGCGTCACCGCGCTGTACTGGTGGCACGCCGATGCGACGCGCGCGCTGCCGGCGGTGATCGCCGTGCTGGTGGTGAGCTGCCCCTGCGCCTTGTCGCTGGCCATTCCGGCCGCGCTGGCGGCTTCCACCGCGCGCCTGTCGCGGGCCGGGGTGCTGGTGGCGCGCGGCCACGCGCTGGACGCGCTGGCGCACGTGGATACCTGGGTGTTCGACAAGACGGGCACCCTGACACTGGGGCAGGGGCACGCGGTGCGCGTGCTGCCGCGCGAGGGCTGGGACGAGGCCGGGGTGATGGAGCTGGCCGCGGCGCTGGAGCAGGGCGTGCAGCACCCGCTGGCGCTGGCCATCACGCGCCATGCCCAGCAACTGCGCGAGCGCGCCGGCGCCACCGGGCAGCCCGCTCCGGCCGACGAGCTCCGCGCGGTGCCCGGGCAGGGTCTGCTGGGCCGCTGCCAGGATCGCTGGTACGCGCTGGGGCGCGCGCTGCCGGGTGGCGACGGGGAGCCGGGCCGGGGCGCGGCGGCTTCGCGCGGGGAGGACGCCCCGGCGACAGGCACCCCGGCGTCGGCGGGTGGCACACGGCTGCAATTGCGGGAACTGGGCCGGGGGCCGACCGCGCCTGCATCGCCCTGGGAGGGCGGCGACCCCGGGCGGCTGCTCGCCGACATCGAGGTCACCGAGCAGTTGCGTCCGGGAGCGGCGCAGGCGCTGCGCGAGCTGCGCGCGCGTGCCGCCGGCATGCTGCTGCTCAGCGGGGACAAGCCGGCCAACGTGCGGGCCTGGGCCGAGCGCGTGGGGTTGAGCGAGGCGCACGGGGCCATGCTGCCGCAGGACAAGCTGGGGCGTGTGCGCGAGCTGCAGGCCCAGGGGCGGCGCGTGGCCATGGTGGGCGACGGGGTCAACGACGCGCCCACGCTGGGCGCGGCGCAGGTGTCGGTGAGTTTCGCCAACGCCGCGCCCATCGCGCGCGCCGGCGCCGACGTGGTGCTGGGTTTCGACGACATGCGCGCCTTGCCTCTGCTGGTGGACGTGGCGCGGCGAACCCAGCGCGTGATGCGCCAGAACATGGCCTGGGCGCTGGCCTACAACGCGGTGTTCGTGCCGCTGGCGGCGGCCGGGCGCATCTCGCCGCTGTGGGCGGCGGTGGGCATGAGCGTCTCGTCGCTGCTGGTGGTGCTCAACTCGGCGCGCCTGGCCTGGGCGCATCGCACGGAGGCCGCATGGACGCATCGCTGATGGTGCTCATTCCGATCAGCGTGGGCATCGTCGCGCTGATCCTGTGCGTGCTGTGGTGGGCCGCGCGCAGCGGCCAGTTCGACGACCTGGAAGGTCCCGCGCACGCCATCCTGATGGACGACGACAACCCCGTTCCGACGGCCGCGAAGTCCCCGGAATCCGACGCCTGAAGGGCCTCGGGGCGTCGCTTTTCGACGCATCTCAACGCGTCTTGACACATGTCAATCGCTCCCCGGGAGCGCTCCGATACCTTGGCGCCATCGTGCGCAGACGCGCGTTCGTTACTCACAAATCTGGATATTCGATGAACCGATTCCACGGGGTGGAGATGCCATGAGTGCGCAAGCCTTGAGTCCGCAAACCTACAACTACGCGGTGGTCCGCAAGTTCACCGTGATGACCCTGGTCTGGGCCGTGGTCGGCATGCTGGTGGGCATTGTCATCGCCGCCCAGCTGATCTGGCCCGACATGACCTATGGTCTGCCGTGGCTGAGCTGGGGGCGCATCCGCCCGGTGCACACCAACGGCGTGATCTTCGGCTTCGGCGGCACGGCGCTGTTCGCCACTTCCTACTACGTGGTGCAGCGCACCTGCCAGGCCCGGCTGTTCGCGCCGGCGCTGGCCGAGTTCACCTTCTGGGGCTGGACCGCGGTGATCGTGCTGTGCGCCATCACCTATCCGCTGGGCTACACCAGCGGCAAGGAATACGCGGAGCAGGAATGGCCCATCAGCATTCTCATCGTGCTGGTGTGGGTGGCCTACGCGATCGTGTTCTTCGGCACGGTGATCAAGCGCAAGACCCGGCACATCTACGTGGCCAACTGGTTCTTCGGCGCCTACATCATCACCATCGCGCTGCTGTACATCGTCAACAACATCAAGCTGCCGGTGAGCTGGACCTCGTTCAGCAGCTACTCGGCCTACGGCGGCGCGCAGGACGCGATGATCCAGTGGTGGTACGGCCATAACGCGGTGGGCTTTTTCCTCACCGTGTCCTTCCTGGGCATGATGTACTACTTCATCCCCAAGCAGGCCGAGCGTCCGATCTACTCCTACCGCCTGTCCATCGTGCACTTCTGGGCGCTGACCTTCGTGTACATGTGGGCCGGCCCGCACCACCTGCTCTACACCGCGCTGCCCGACTGGGCGCAGTCGCTGGGCATGGTGTTCTCGCTGATCCTGCTGGCGCCGAGCTGGGGCGGCATGATCAACGGCATCATGACCCTGTCGGGCGCCTGGCACAAGCTGCGCGACGACCCGATCCTGAAGTTCCTGATCACCGCGCTGTCCTTCTACGGCATGTCGACCTTCGAGGGGCCGATGCTGTCGATCAAGACGGTCAGCGGCCTGGCCCACTACACCGACTGGATCATCGGCCACGTGCACTCGGGCGCGATGGGCTGGGTGGGCATGATCACCATGGGCAGCCTGTACTACATGATTCCGCGCCTGTGGGGCCAGACCCGCATGTGGAGCGTGCGCCTGATCGACTGGCACTTCTGGACCGCCACCATCGGCGTGGTGCTGTACATCGCGTCCATGTGGGTGGCCGGGGTCACCGAGGGCCTGATGTGGCGCGCCATGCAGCCGGACGGCACGCTGACCTACAGCTTCATCGAGTCCATCGTGGCGGTCAAGCCGCTGTACTACATCCGCCTGCTCGGTGGCGTGATCTACCTGTTCGGCATGTGCCTGATGGTCTACAACAGCTGGCGCACGATCCGCCAGGGCCAGGCCGTGGACGCCCCGATCCCGCAGCTGGCCGGCGCCCACGCCGCCTGATGCGCGCGAAGCGACAACAAGGAGAAACGCCATCATGGCAAGTCTGAAAATCAGCCACGAGGCCATCGAGAAAAACGTCGGCCTGATGATCGTGCTGGTCGCGCTGGTGGTCAGCGTGGCCGGCTTCGTGCAACTGCTTCCGATGTTCTTCGACAAGGCCACCACCACGCCGCTGCCGGGCATGAAGCCCTACACCGCGCTGGAACTGGCCGGGCGCGACGTCTACGTGGCGGAGGGCTGCTATCTGTGCCACTCGCAGATGATCCGTCCGCTGCGCGCCGAGGTGGAGCGCTACGGCCACTATTCGGTGGCCGGCGAGTCGGTGTGGGACCACCCCTTCCAGTGGGGCAGCAAGCGCAACGGTCCCGACCTGGCGCGCGTGGGCGGCAAGTACTCGGACGAATGGCTGCGCATCCACATGCGCGAGCCTCGCGACGTGGTGCCGGAAAGCACCATGCCGGCCTATCCCTGGCTGCAGCACAAGCCGGCCGACGACGGGCTGATCCGCCAGCGCATGCGCACGCTGCGCGAGCTGGGCGTGCCCTACACCGACGCCGAGATCGCCGCCGCGCCGGCCGAGCTCCAGGGCAAGACCCAGGAGGACGCGCTGGTGGCCTACCTGCAAAGCCTGGGCCGCGCACTGTCCGGCACGCATTCCTGATCCGCGGGAGAGCCCACCATGAACCTGTTGGCCCTGTTCGGAAGCATCACGACGGTGATGGCCTTCGCGGCCTTCGTCGGCATCGCCTGGATGGCCTACGCGCCGCGTTTCGCCGCGCGCCACCAGCGCGACGCGCTGATCCCCTTCCTCGACTCGCAGCTTCCGTCCGATTCCGGGACGGAACCGGAGGCTCGCGTGTCCACCTCCACCAAGGCCTGAGCCGGCCTCCGACATCATGAACCAGTTCACTTCTCCCGCCTGGGCGTACTGGATCGGCGCGGTGACCATCGTCTCGCTGATCGCGCTGTTCGTGTTCCTGCGCGCCACCGCGCGGCAGACCGTGTTCCGCGACGACAAGGGGCAGGTGATCGCCACCACCGGCCACGTGTGGGACGACGACCTGCAGGAGTTCAACAACCCGCTGCCGCGCTGGTGGATGGGCCTGTTCGTGCTCACGCTGGTGTTCGCGGCGCTGTACCTGGTGCTGTACCCCGGGCTGGCCTTCTGGGGCGGCGCGCTGGGCTTCACCAGCGACAAGATGTACCAGCAGGAGTCGCACGCCTACGAGCAGCGCATCGCGCCCATCTACGCCGCCTACAACAAGCTGGACGTCGCGCAGTTGTCCAAGGATCCTGCCGCCATGGCCACCGGCCAGCGCATGTTCCTGACCTACTGCGCCCAGTGCCACGGCTCGGACGCCGGCGGCAGCAAGGGCTTCCCCAACCTGACCGTGCAGGACGAGAAGAGCTTTCTCTACGGCAATCAGCCGGCGACCCTGGTGCAGACCATCACCGAGGGGCGCCAGGGCATGATGCCGCCGATGGGCCAGGCGCTGGGCAGCAAGCAGGCGGTGACCGAAGTCGCCAACTACGTGCGCAGCCTGTCCGGCCTGAGCCATGACGCGCGGCTCGCCACGCTGGGCAAGCCGCTGTTCGCGGCCAACTGCGCGGCCTGCCACGGCGCCGGCGGCGTGGGCAACCAGATGATCGGTGCGCCCAACCTCACCGACCAGAACTGGCTGTACGGATCGAGCCTGCAGACCATCGAGGAAACCATCGACGGCGGGCGTATGGGTCACATGCCGGCGCAGAAGGGCAACCTCGACGCGGACAAGATCCACGTGCTGGCCGCCTACGTCTACGGCCTGAGCCACGGCGGCCATCGATGAGCACCCCCGGAACACCGTCGCCGGGCAACGGGCTGCACGGCACCGAGGAGGTGCTGTACGAGGCGCGCCGGAAGATCTACGCGCGCTCGGTGACGGGGTTTTTCGCGCGCTGGCGGGTGGCCATGGTCTGGATCACCCAGATCGTGTTCTACGGCCTGCCGTGGCTGCGCTGGGACCAGCGCCAGGCCCTGCTGCTGGACCTGGTGCACCGCAAGTTCTACTTCTTCGGCCTGATCCTGTGGCCGCAGGACGTGATCTTCCTGGCGCTGCTGCTGATCATCTCGGCCTACGGCCTGTTCCTGTTCACCGCGGTGGCCGGGCGCCTGTTCTGCGGCTATGCGTGTCCGCAGACGGTGTACACGCAGATCTTCATGTGGATCGAGCATCGGGTGGAGGGCGACCGTCTGGCGCGCATCCGCCTGGACTCGCAGCCCATGAGCGCGCGCAAGTTCGCGCGCAAGGCGGCCAAGCACGCGCTGTGGATCGGCGTGGCGCTGTGGACGGGTTTCACCTTCGTCGGCTACTTCACCCCCATCCGCGTGCTGGCGCAGGAGGTGGTCACGCTCGGCCTGGGCGGCTGGGAGACCTTCTGGATCCTGTTCTACGGCTTCGCCACCTACGGCAACGCCGGGTTCATGCGCGAGCAGGTGTGCAAGTACATGTGCCCCTACGCGCGTTTCCAGTCGGTGATGTTCGATCGCGACACGCTGATCGTCACCTATGACCCGGAGCGCGGCGAGCCGCGCGGCAAGCGCAAGCGCGAGCTGCCCGCGCGCGCGCAGGGCAAGGGCGATTGCGTCGATTGCTCGATCTGCGTGCAGGTGTGTCCGACCGGCATCGACATCCGCGAGGGCCTGCAGTACATGTGCATCGGCTGCGGGGCCTGCGCCGACGCCTGCGACCAGGTGATGGACAAGATGAACACCCCGCGCGGGCTGATTCGCTATTCCAGCGAGAACGCGCTGGAGAAGCACTGGACGAAGCGCCAGCAGTGGGCGCACCTGCTGCGCCCGCGCATCCTGATCTACAGCGCCATCCTGGTGGTCATGGTGGGGGTGTTCGTGGGCGGCCTGGCCATGCGCCAGACGGTCAAGCTGGACGTGATGCGGGATCGCCGTGTGCTGGCCCGCGAGATTCCCGGCGGGCTGCTGGAGAACGTCTACCAGGTGCAGCTGATGAACGCCTCGGACAAGCCGCGCCACATTCGATTCGAAGTGCAGGGGCCGCCCGGGCTGGTGGTGGTGCGCCCGAAGGAGGGGGTCGAGTTGGCCGCCTCCAGCAACGAGCTGCGCCCGCTGGAGCTGGCGATCCCCACCGACGGCGCGCGCAGCGGCGTCTACCACGTGGAGATCACCGCGCGCAGCGACGACGACGACCCGGTGAGCGTGCGCCATGACAGCACCTTCATCGTCCCCTGAGCCGGGGCCCGACGCGCGCCGCGCTGCCGCGCGTGCCTGGTGGCGCGTGCCGGTGCTGTGGCTGCTCATCGGTCTGTTCGCCGCGGTGATCGCGGCCAGCGTGGCCACGGTGATGATCGCGCGCCACGCGGCCGACGAGGAGATCGAGGCGCCGGCGCGGGTGGTGCCCATCGTTCCGCCGAGCGCCGGCGCCTCGAAGGCCGAGCGCATCTGAGCCGGCGTGAACCCGTCCGTCCCGCGGCTGCCACGGCCGCCGCGTCACCAGGAGTCCGAGCATGACCCGTTGCGATGCCGACTATCTGCGAGCCCTGTGGCCCGCCTTCCTGGTGGCGCTGCTGGCCAGCGCGGTGATGTTCAGCGTGCTGGACCCGGTGCGACACGCGCCCCCGGCGCTCGCGCATTGGCCGCCGGCGGTGCTGTACTCCCTGGGGTTCTTCGGCCAGTGGTTCGCCTGCTGGGCGGCCAGCGCGCTGAACCTTTGGCTGCTGGCGCGTCGCCCGCCGGGTGCCGGCGACGTGTTCGAGGATTCGGACGGCGCGCGCTAGCGCGCCCGGCGCGAGGCGCGGTCTCAGGCCTCGTGATTGAGCAGTTCGGCCAGGCCGTCGCGGTTGGTGATGCGCACCTGGCGCTGGGCCACGTGGATCAGGCCGGCCTGGTGGAAACGCGACATCAGCCGGCTGACCGTTTCCAGCTTCAGGCCCAGGTAGCTTCCGATCTCCTCGCGGCTCATGCGCAGCACGAACTCGTCGGGCGACAGGCCGCGCGCCTTGTAGCGCTCGGACAGGTCCAGCAGGAAGCGCGCCAGGCGCTCGTCGGCCTGCATGCTGCCCAGCACGAACTGATCCTGCTGGGCCCGCGCCAGGCGGTTGCCGATCAGGCAGTGGATCTGGTGCTGCAGCGTGGGCAGTTCGCGCGCCGTGTTCTCGAGCACCCGCACGTCGATCTCGCAGGCCTCGCTGTCCTCCAGCGCGACCGACTCGGTCATGTAGATGCGGGTGGAAAAGCCTTCCAGACCCATCAATTCCCCGGGCACGTGGAAGCCCACGATCTGCTGGCGCCCGTCGGGGCTGCTCACCATGGACTTGAAGGAGCCCGCGTGCACCGAATACACCTTGTCCATCGACTGTCCGCTCTCGAACAGGCGCTCGCCCTTGGTCACGCGCACCGTGTTCTGCATGATGTCGCGCATGCGCTGCATCTCGTCGGTCGGCAGCGCGATCGGCAGGCAGAACCGGCTCTGAAAGCACACATCGCAGGGATGGGGCTTGTCCATACGATGCACGGTGGCGGCGGGCGTCAGCTTCATGATCTAGGCTCTGAGAGTTATTGTTTTTGTTATATCACGGAAAGTGCGAGGATTTTCTGATGCAGATCAGCCTTTTTCTCACACTGTTACTCATGGGGCTGACAGGGGGCTTGCATTGCGCCGCGATGTGTGGCGGATTGGTCGTCGCCGGCGAGCGCGCGATGCAGCCGGCGCAGGCCGGCGCCGGCACCGCGGCGCCGCGTGAACAGGTGCTGTGGCCGGCCCGTCGCCTGCTCTGGCGCTCGGCGCAACTTCAACTGGGCCGGGTGGCCACCTACGGCGTCCTGGGCCTGGTGGCCGGGGCGGTGGGCTCCGGTTTGTGGGCGGTGCAGATCCGCCCTCTGCAACTGGGTCTGTATCTTTTGGGCAACGGCGTGCTGGCGGCCAGCGGAATCTGGCTGGTGGTCGCCGCGTTGCGCGGCGTCCACTCCGCGCCGGGGCTGCATTTCGGCTGGGGCGCCGCGTTGCGCACCCGGCTGGGCGATGCCGCGGCGCGGGCCTTGCGCGGCCTTCTGCCGCTGTCGAGCATGCCGCGGCGCCTTGGCGCCGGCCTGCTGTGGGGGCTGCTGCCCTGCGGGCTCGTGTATTCCGCGCTGTCGCTGGCCCTGCTCAGCGGCAGCGCACTGGGCGGGGCGCTGGGCATGCTGGCCTTCGGTGCCGGCACGCTGCCGCACATGCTGCTGGCCGGGCACCTGCTGCGTCGCCTGAGTCAGCGTGCCACCGCCCGCGTCGCCCGCCTGGGTGCCGGAGGCGTGCTGCTCGGCTTCGCCCTGTGGGGCCTGTGGCGCCTGCTGCAGGCCGGCGGCCCGGGCCCCTTGCACGGCTATTGCGCCTGAGACCGCGCGCCCGGCAGACGGCCCTCCACGGCCCGCGGGGCTGGCGGCCGGGCGCGCCGGGGCCGACCGTGGGCCGGCAGGGCTCAGCCGACGTCGAAGGTCTGCAGTGCCCAGCCGCGGCCCGCGCGCTGCTCGTCGAAATAGCGTCGCAGGGTTTCGGCCACCGCGCGAAAGGCGATCTGCTCCCACGGCACCTCGGCGGCGCCGAACAGGGCGGCCTCCAGGGTTTCCGGGCCCGGGTCCCAGCGCGGCTCCAGCAGGCGCGCGCGATACAGCAGGTAGACCTGGCTGACCGGGCGCACGTTGACCACGCTGTACAGGCCGTCGAGTTCCACCCGGGCGCCGGCCTCCTCCTCGGTCTCCCGCAGCGCTCCCTGCTCGGTGGTCTCGTCGAGTTCCATGAATCCGGCCGGAAGGGTCCACAGGCCGTGACGCGGCTCGATGGCGCGCCGGCACAGCAGCACCTTGTCCTGCCACACCGGCAGCGTGCCCACGATGTTGCGCGGATTCTCGTACTGGATGTGCGAGCAGCTCGTGCAGACGGCCCGCGGATGGGTGTCGCCGTCGGGCACCCGGTGCTCGACGGGCGCGCCACAGAGATTGCAGTGATGGATCGATGCTCGGTGCATGTCTGCTATTTTGACAGGCCGCGCGAGTTTTCCGCCCGGCGCGTGCCCGCGCCGCCCCGTATGATCCCGCGTTCCATCCGGCGGCCCGGCATCTGCCGAGCCGCGCGGTGCGCCCCATCGCCCATGCCGATCATCTCCATTCCCGCCCTGGGCCTGCGTTTGCAGGCGAATGCCGACGAAAACCTGCTCAAGGTGCTGCGGCGCCATCGCGTGCCCATCGGCTGGTCCTGCAAGCGTGGCGAATGCGGCAGCTGCAAATGCGTGCTGGAGCGCGGCGAGGTGGACCTGCGGGGCTACCAGCCGGGCGCGCTGCCGGGCGCGCAGCGTGAGCAGGGAATCATCCTGGCCTGCAGCAGTCGCATCGTGGGGGATGTACAACTGGCGCTCGTGGATACCGACGACTACATCGAGCACCCGGTGCGCCGACTGCGCTGCCGCGTGCTGTGGCTGCGCGAACTGGCGCCCGAGGTGTTCGCGCTGCGCCTGGGCATCGTCGGCACCTGGGCCCACGCGCAGGGCCAGGGCGACGAGCCCGGCGCCGACGGCGAGGTCGACGCCCCCTTCGTGTTCTCGGCCGGCCAGTACGCGCACCTGAAGGCGCGCGACGCCGACGGAGCCTGGATCGGGCGCGATTTCTCCATGGCCGGCACGCCGGTCGAGGCCGAGTACGACGGGGAACTGGAGTTCCACATCCGGCGCACGACAGGCGGCGCCTTCAGCGGATTGCTCGGCGGCACGATCGTGGCCGGTACCGAACTGCTGCTGGAAGGCCCGATGGGCCGGGCCTATTTCCGGCCGCGCCACGAGGGGCCCCTGTACGCGGTGGCCGCGGGCACCGGACTGGGTCCGATGCTGTCGGTGGTGCAGACCGCGCTGGACAACGGCAAGACCGATCCGGTGGTACTGTACGCGGGCTTTCGCCACGTCTCCGAGGCCTACGGCGTCGAGCTGATGGAGCAATTGGCGAAGCGCCATGCCAACTTCCGCGCCCATGTGGTGGTGGAGTTCGATGCGCCGGGCGGCGCTCGCGGCGGGCGCGTGGGCGATGCCTTGTTCGCCGACGTGGCGGATTTCCGGGATGCCAAGGTGTATCTGGCCGGGTCGCCGGCGATGGTCGAGGCGGTCAGCGCCGAATTGCTGGCGCGGGGCCTGGCCGCGCGCGACGTGCACGCCGATGCCTTCTACGCGCCGGCACCGCGGGCCGTGGCCGAGCAGCAGCCCGACGAGGCGCAAGGCTGAGCAGCGCGTTGCGGCGGCCGGGCGCGAATATCGCGGCGCCGGCGTTGGCGCCCCGTTGTTCGCCGGTTACGCCGCCGCACCACGCCGGGGCATTTTGCGAGCCGGTGCCGAATGGTGGTTTACAATTCAGCCACATCGTCGCGCCGGAGCAGTGCGCCCGACGGCCGTGGACGGCCAGGGCATTCCGGCTCGGCGCCCGGCATGGCCGCCGGCGGGAGTGTTGCACAGCCTGTTCCCGAAGCGGCTCCTTGCCGGCACGTGCTTCCGACGCGTGCGTGAGTGCGCCGCGGGCCCTGGTGCCGGGAAGCACGGCGCATTCGAATGCATGTCGAACACCGGCTCGGGAGGGCCGGCCGTGGCGCATCCTGCGCGCGAATCCTTTCACGCATGAACACTGCATGGGCCAAGCGGGTCCTCGAGACCGCGCTGTTGTGTGCCACCCAACCTCTGAGCCTCGCCGCGCTGCGTAGTCTGTTCGACGACCAGCTCGAGGCGGAGGCGGTACGCGCGCTGCTCGTGGAGCTGCAGGAGGATTGGCGCGAGCGCGGGGTCGAACTGCGGGAGATCGTCGGCGGCTGGCGTTTCCAGAGCCGCGAGGACATGCAACCGTACCTGCAGCGCCTGAACCCCGAGAAGCCCCCGCGCTATTCGCGCGCGGTGCAGGAGACGCTGGCCATCATCGCGCACCGCCAGCCCGTGACCCGCGGCGACATCGAGGACATCCGCGGGGTGAGCGTGAACGCGCAGATCCTGCGCCAGCTCGAGGACCGCGGCTGGATCGAGGCCATCGGGCACCGCGAGGGCCCGGGGCGCCCGGTGCTGTTCGCGACCACGCGGCAGTTCCTCGACGACCTGGGACTGCGTGCCCTGGCCGACCTGGAGGAGCCGGGGGGCGACGCGGTGGACCCGAAGCAGATCGAACTGCTGGTCGGCGGCGTACTGCCCGAACCGGCCAACGAACCGGCCAACGAACCGGCCAACGAACCGGCCAACGAACCGGCCAACGAACCGGCCTCCGAACCGGTCACCGAACCGGTCACCGAACCGGTCACCGAAGCGGTCACCGAGGCGGTCACCGAAGCGGTCACCGAGGCGGTCACCGAAGCGGCGCCGAGTGCGCCGTCATCCGAAATCCCAGCCCCCGATGCGCCCGCAGAGGACGCGTCCGGTGCGACCGAGGAGCCGCCTTCGCCGGCGGTCCCGGGTTGAATCGACCCACGAAGACTCCTTCCATGTCCGATCAAGATCACGATCACGCCGCATCCGAACCCTCCGCCGCGCAGCCAGCGTCGGCGGCACCGGAAGGCTCCGGCGCCCCCGCGGGCGAGGCCGGCTCGCAGCCGCGCCGGGACGGCGCGCGGCGCCGCCGCCGTCGCAACGGCAAGGGCTCGCGCGACGGCGCGGGGCCGGCCGGCGGCGAAGCGCAAGGCGCTTCCGCCGAAATGCCGTCCGCCGAGGCGGGCCCCGACGCCGACGGCGGCGACGCCCCCGAGGGCTCGGGCGAGCGCGGTGCGCAAGGGCAGCGCCCGCCGCGCCGAGGCGGACGCAACCGCAGCCAGGGCAAGCCGGCGGCGCAGGCCGCCTCGCGGCCGAACACGCCGTCGGTGCGCATCGAGGAGGTCGTGTCGGGCGATTTCGACCGCGCGGTCGAACTGGCCGACAGTGCCGAGCCGGGCGTGCGCCGGGTGCTGGCCCCGTCGCCTGAGGCGCCCAAGCTGCACAAGGTGTTGGCGCAGGGCGGCATCGGCTCGCGTCGCGAGATGGAGGAGCTGATCCAGGAAGGGCGGGTGTCGGTGAACGGCGAGCCCGCGCACCTGGGACAGCGCATCCAGCCGGGCGATCAGATCCGGGTCAACGGCAAGCCGCTGAAAATACGCATCGCACCTCCGCCGGCGCGCATGCTGGTCTACCACAAGCCGGTCGGCGAGGTCGTCACCTTCAAGGACCCGGATGGACGTCCGACGGTGTTTCGCAACCTGCCGCGGGTACACAATGCCAAGTGGACCGCGGTGGGGCGCCTGGACATCAATACCGAAGGCCTGCTGCTGCTGACCACGTCGGGCGAGCTGGCCAACAAGCTGATGCACCCCAGCCAGGGCGTGGAGCGGGAATACGCGGTGCGCGTGCTCGGCCAGCTCGACGACGAGATGCGCTCGCGCCTGCTCGAAGGCGTGGAGCTCAGCGACGGCCCGGCCCGATTCCTGAGCCTGGAGGAGGCCGGAGGCGAGGGGGCGAACCGCTGGTGGCGCGCCGTGATCGCCGAAGGCCGCAACCGCGAGGTGCGACGCCTGTTCGAGGCGGTCGGGCTGACGGTCAGCCGCCTGATCCGGGTGCGTTACGGTTCCATCGCGCTGCCGGCCGGGTTGCGACGTGGCGATTTCGCGGAACTCGATCGCGACGACGTGAAGGCGCTGATGACACGCGCCGGCCTGGGCGCCGGGCAGACCGCCCGCCGCAAGGGCGGGCGTGGCGCGGTGCCCGCCGCCGGCGCTGCCGCGGGCGGGCCGCCGGGCGCCAAGCGCAAGCAGGGGGGCGCGCGCCCCGAACGCGTCGAACGTGCCGAGCGAGGTGAGCGTAGCGATCGAGGCGAGCGCGGCGAGCGTGGCGAGCGCGAGCCGGGGCCGAACAGCTATGCGATGAGCGCGGTGGACGCCCTGTTCGGGCGCGCCAGCCGCGAGGCCCGCATGGCCAGCCTGCGCAACGCGGCCATGGACGAGGAGTCCGAACTGCCCGAGCGCGAGCCGGGCCCCAACAGCTATGCGATGAGCGCGGTCGACGCCTTGTTCGGCAAGTCCGGCGGCGGCGGCCAGGCCCGCTCGCGCGGGCCCCGCAACGGCGAGCGCGCGCGCAAGGGGCCGCGCAAGGGTGGGGCGGGCGCGCGTCAGCCCGACCCGACGCGCTCCGCGCTGGGCATGGGGTCCTCGCAGTCCCCGTTCCCGAAAGCTGCACCCAAACGCAGGAATCATTCGCGGTGAGATTCCCGCTGAGCCAAGACCCGGCGGGCATGACGCCGAACGTCATCGCGCAGGGCCTTACAATTTCCGTTTAACGTTTTGATTATCTGGAGAGAACACACATGGAGCGCACGCTCTCGATCATCAAGCCCGATGCCGTGGCGAAGAATTGCATCGGCAAGATCATCGATCGATTCGAGTCCGCCGGCCTGAAGGTCGTGGCGGCCCGCATGATGCACCTGTCTCGCGCCGAAGCCGAAGGCTTCTACGCGGTGCACAAGGAGCGTCCCTTCTTCAAGGATCTGGTGGACTTCATGGTCTCCGGCCCGGTGCTGGTGCAAGTGCTCGAAGGCCCCGACGCCATCGTGCGCAACCGTGAACTGATGGGCGCCACCGACCCGAAGAAGGCGGCCCCCGGCACCATCCGCGCCGATTTCGCCGACAGCATCGACGCCAACGCCGTGCACGGCTCGGACAGCGCGGAGAACGCGGCCATCGAGATCGCGTTCTTCTTCCCGTCGAACTGGATTTTCTCGCGCTGAAATCCCCGCCTTCCCGTGTCGCGATGAGCCAAGCCGCCAACCTGCTCCAGTTCGACAAGGCCGGTCTGGTGGAGTGGCTCGCCCGCGCGGGGCACAAGGCCTTCCGCGCACGCCAGGTGATGCACTGGGTGCACCAGCGGGGCGTGGCCGATTTCCAGGCCATGACCGACCTGGCGCGCCCGCTGCGCGCATGGCTGGAGGACAACGCCTGCGTGCGGGCGCTGCCCGTGCTCAGCGAGCAGCGTTCGCGCGACGGCACGGTCAAGTGGCTGTTCGACGTCGGCTCCGGCAACGCGGTGGAGTCGGTGTTCATCCCGGAGGTCTCGCGCAACACGCTGTGCGTGTCCTCGCAGGCCGGCTGCGCGATGGCCTGCAGCTTCTGCTCGACCGGGGCGCAGGGCTTCGCGCGCAACCTGGAGACCTCGGAGATCCTGGCCCAGTTGTGGTGGGCCGAGTTCACCATGCGCCGCGAACTCGGGCTGCCCGAGGGCGAACGCGCGATCTCCAACGTGGTCATGATGGGCATGGGCGAGCCCCTGCAGAACTACGGGGCGCTGATTCCCGCGCTGCGGACCATGCTCGACGACGACGCCTACGGGCTGTCGCGGCGCCGCGTCACGGTGTCCACTTCCGGCGTGGTGCCGATGATCGACCGCCTCGCGGCCGACTGCCCGGTGGCGCTGGCGGTGTCTCTGCACGCGCCCAACGATGCGTTGCGCGATCAGCTGGTTCCGTTGAACCGCAAGTATCCGCTGGCCGAGCTGCTGGATGCCTGCGAGCGCTACCTGGCGCATGCGCCGCGCGATTTCATCACCTTCGAGTACTGCATGCTCGACGGCGTCAACGACGGCCCCGAGCATGCGCGCCAGCTCATCGAGCTGATGCGCGGGCGCTTCCCGTGGAAGTGCAATCTGATTCCCTTCAATCCCTTTCCCGGTTCCGGCCTGCGGCGTTCGACGCCGCAGCGCGTGGCGGCGTTCGCCTCGCTGCTGGTCGAGGCCGGGATCGTGGCCACGGTGCGCAAGACCCGTGGCGACGACATCGATGCCGCCTGCGGGCAGCTGGCCGGGGAGGTGCTCGATCGCACGACCCGGCGCGGCGCGCGCGTGGTGGCGATTGCGGCGAGTGACGCCGCGCCTGCAGCGAACCAGGGACGATCGGCATGAACCCAACCGTGACTCGATTTCGCGCCGCGACGCCACTCCGGGCTCGCGCGATCGCCGTGCTGGCGACCGGACTCGCGCTGGCCGCCCTCGGCGGCTGCGCCGCGACCAGTGGCGGCGCGAGCGGCAGCGGCAACTACGCCGGCAGCGCGCCGGGTGCGCAGCCCACCCAGGCCGACAAGAGCGCGCGCATCCGCCTGGAACTGGCCGAAGGCTACTACCAGCGCGGCCAGCCCGACGTGGCCCTGGGTGAGGTCACGCAGGCGTTGCAGCAGGATCCCGGCTACGTGCCCGCCTACACCATGCAGGCGCTGATCCACATGAGCCTGGGCCAGAACCAGCAGGCCGAGGCCAGTTTCCGCCAGGCGCTGTCGCTGGCGCCGGACAACCCGGACACGTTGCACAACTACGGCTGGTTCCTGTGCTCGCTCAAGCGCTATCCGGAATCGTTCCAGATGTTCCGCAAGGCGCTGGCGGTGCCCGGCTACCGCAATGCCCAGCGTACCGACCTGGCCTACGGCGTGTGCCAGTACCGGGCGGGCGATCTCGCGGGCGCCGAGAAGACGCTGCGCGACGGGTTCGCGCTGGACCCGGCCAGCCCGGCCCTGGCCACCAACCTGGCCATGGTGCAGTACCTGCAGCATGAGTACTCCAAGGCCATGTTCTACATCCGGCGCGTCAACTCCGGTAGCGGCGCCACCGCGCAGACCCTGTGGCTGGGCGTGCTGATCGCGCGCAAGTCCGGCGACGCGGTCAGCGCCAACCAGTGGTCGCAGCAGTTGGTGCAGCGTTTCCCCGATTCGGCCGAGGCCATCGCGGCGCAGCAGGGCCACTACGACGATTCCGCCTTGCTTCCGCACTGATCGAGCCGTGTCGAACCCGCCATCGAGCCATCTCCCGCCTTCCGCCTCCGACGGCGACGAGGCCGAACTCTCGGCCCGGCGCCAGGCCGGTGCCTTGCTGCGCGCGGCGCGCGAGGCCTCGGGGCGCAGTCTGTCCGAGCTGGCCACGCAGTTGAAGGTCTCGGCCGACAAGATCTCCGCGCTGGAAGCCGGCGAATGGGATCGCCTGCACGACCCTGCCCATGCTCGCGGCCTGCTGCGTGCGGCGGCCAAGGCGGTGCGGGCGGACGCCGACGCCGTGCTGCGCCCGCTGCCTCCGGTGTTCGTGCGCGGAACGCCCATCGTGCCCGCGCCCGGCGTGACCATGGGCCCGGTGCGCCCGGCCGAGCCGGTGGGCACGCACGGGTCGAGCCGTCGCCTGGTGTGGCTGGGCGTGCTGGCGGTGCTGGTCGCGCTGGCCCTGATGTACCTGCCGCGCCTGGATCGCTTCGGGTCCCTGGCGCGGGAGATGCGCGGCCTGCTGGCGCATCGAGCCGCGCCGACTCGCTCCACCGTGACGCCGCTGGCGGCGTCGGCGGGCGGGGTCGCCGCGTCGGCGGCGGTGGCGGTCGCACCGGCTTCGTCGGCGCCGTCCGGATCGATTCAGTCGGCCGCGGCCAGTGCCCCCGCGAGCGCGCCGGGTGCGGCCGCGGTCAGCGCCTCCGGCGCCGGCAAGGCGTCGCCTGCCGCTGCACCAGGGGCCGCGGCGACGCCCGCGCACGGCGCGTCCGCGCCGTCGGCCTCCGCCTCGGCGCCGCTCGCCGGTCCGCCGGGACCCTTGCTCCAGCTCAGCGCCAGCGCGCCGAGCTGGGTTCGCGTACGCTCCAGTCAGGGACGGGTGCTGTTCTCGGGACTCCTCGCAGCCGGAGCCTCGCGCGACGTGACCACGCTGCGGGCCGACTTTCCCCTGCACCTGACCGTGGGCAATGCCGCGGGGACCCGCGTCAGCCTCGGCGGCAAGCCGGTGGCGATGCAGGCCGGCGGCGACAACGTGGCGCGCTTCGCAGTGCCGGGCGCGGCACCCTGAAGGTTCGGTCATGAACGACATGCTGGGCGTCGCCGCGGGCGACGCGGACATCGACGACGCCATGCCGCGTCGCCACCCCACGCGCCAGGCCGTGGTGGCCTGGGGCTCGCGCAAGGTCACGGTGGGCGGCGATGCGCCGGTGCGCGTGCAGTCGATGACCAATACCGACACCGCCGACGTGGTCGGCACGGCCATCCAGGTCAAGGAGCTGGCGCAGGCCGGCTCCGAACTGGTGCGCCTGACCGTGAACACCGACGAGGCCGCCGCCGCGGTGCCGCGCATCCGCGAGCAGCTCGACCGCATGGGGGTCGACGTTCCGCTGGTGGGGGACTTCCACTACAACGGGCATCTGCTGCTCACGCGCCATCCCGAGTGCGCGCAGGCGCTGTCCAAGTACCGCATCAACCCCGGCAACGTGGGCAAGGGCGACAAGAAGGACCGCCAGTTCGCCCAGATGATCGAAGTCGCCGCGCGCTGGGACCGTCCGGTGCGCATCGGCGTGAACTGGGGCAGTCTGGACCAGGAGCTGCTGGCCTCGCTGATGGACGCGAACGCCGCGCTGGCGCGTCCGCGCGATGCGCGCCAGGTGATGTACGAGGCGCTGATCCGCTCGGCGCTGGAGTCGGCGCGGCGTGCCGAGGAACTGGGGCTGGCGGGGCATCAGATCCTGCTGTCCTGCAAGGTCTCGGCGGTGCGCGACCTGGTGGCCGTGTACCGCGAACTCGCCCGGCGCTGCGACTACGCGCTGCACCTTGGGCTGACCGAGGCGGGCATGGGCACGCGCGGCACCGTGGCCTCGGCGGCGGCGTTGTCCATCCTGCTGCAGGAGGGGATCGGCGACACCATTCGCGTATCCCTGACGCCGCAGCCGGGCGAGGCGCGCACCCAGGAGGTGGTGGTCGCGCTGGAAATCCTGCAGGCGCTCGGACTGCGTACCTTCACTCCCAGCGTCACCGCCTGTCCCGGCTGCGGACGCACCACGAGCAGCGTGTTCCAGGAGCTGGCGCGCGACATCGATGCGCATCTGCGCGAGCGCATGCCGCAATGGCGCCGCGAGTACCCCGGCGTGGAGACCCTGCGCGTGGCGGTCATGGGCTGCATCGTCAACGGCCCAGGCGAGAGTCGTCACGCCGACATCGGCATCAGTCTTCCCGGCACCGGCGAGCAGCCGGCGGCCCCGGTGTACGTGGACGGCGACAAGCGCCATACCTTGCGCGGCGAGGACATCGCCGCGCAGTTCATCGACCTGGTGGACGACTACATACGCCGACGCTGGGGCGCGCGCGCCGAAGCGCGGCCCTGATGGAAGCAGCCGTGGGCGCGGGAACGACCACGTCGTCGGTCCCCGCGCGGCATGTCCGATTCGTTTTCCGAACCGTTTTCCGGATTCCCCAATGACTTCCAAGCTCAGCGCCGTCAAGGGCATGAACGACATCCTGCCGCCCGAGTCGGCGCGCTGGGAGTGGTTCGAGTCGCAGGTGCGCGAACTCATGCGTGCCTATGGCTACCGCAACGTCCGCACCCCCATCGTCGAGCCCACCGCGCTGTTCGTGCGGGGGATCGGCGAGGTCACCGATATCGTCGAGAAGGAGATGTACAGCTTCACCGACTCGCTCAATGGCGAGGAGCTGACCCTGCGCCCGGAGAACACCGCGGCCATCGTGCGCGCCGCGGTCGAGCACAACCTGCTGTACGACGGCGGCAAGCGCCTGTGGTACACGGGGCCGATGTTCCGCCACGAGCGTCCGCAGCGCGGGCGTTACCGCCAGTTCCACCAGGTCGGGGCCGAGGCGCTGGGGTTCGCCGGGCCCGACGTGGACGCCGAGCTGATTCTCATGGCCCGCCGCCTGTGGACCATGCTGGGGCTGCGCGGGCTGCGCCTGGAGATCAACTGCCTGGGCCAGCCCTCCGAGCGCGCGAGCCATCGGGACAAGCTCATCGCCTACTTCGAGTCCCATGCGGAGCAGCTCGACGAAGACGCGCGCCGACGCCTGCACAGCAACCCGCTGCGCATCCTGGACACCAAGAATCCGGGCATGCAGGAGCTGGTGCAAGGGGCTCCGCGCCTGCTCGACGAACTCGGCGAGGAGTCGCGGGCGCACTTCGAGGGTCTGCAGGAACTGCTGCGCGCGGCGGGCCAGGATTTCGTGATCAATCCTCGCCTGGTACGCGGGCTGGACTATTACAACCTGAGCGTGTTCGAGTGGGTCAGCGACCAGCTCGGCGCGCAGGGCACGGTGTGCGCCGGCGGGCGCTACGACGGCCTGATCGCGCAGATCGGCGGCAAGCCCGCACCGGCTTGCGGCTGGGCGCTGGGCATCGAACGCGTGCTCGACCTGCTGGCGCAGGCCGAGCGCCAGCCGGCGGCTCCGGCGGCCGACGCCTACGTGGTGCTGGCGCACGCGCCGGCACTGCCGCGGGCGCTGCAGGTGGCCGAGGCGCTGCGCGCGGCCGGCCTGTCGGTGCTCATGCACGCTGGCGGCGGCAGCCTGAAGTCGCAGATGAAAAAGGCCGACGCGAGCGGCGCGCGCCACGCGCTGATCTTCGGCGAGGCCGAGTGGCTGGCCGGCGAGGTCGGCGTGAAGTCCCTGCGCGAGGGAGGGGAACAGCAGCAGCGCAGCGTGGCCCTGGAGCCGCCGGGAGCCTTGCTCGACTGCCTGCGCTGAGGCGCCGCCCTGGAGCCGTCGCGGCGCCGCGGGATGCCCGCGACGCCGCAATCACACGCGGCTGACCCGGGATCCACGCCGGATTTCCGGCCCAGCCGCCCAGCGCCCCGATGCGGGTTGCTTAGAATGGCGCGTCTTCAACCCCGCCGAGCTCATGAGCTACAACCTCGAAGAACAGGATCAGATCGAACAACTGCGCGCCTTCTGGCAGCAGTGGGGTACCGTCATCTCGGGCCTGCTGCTGGTCGCCGCGCTGGCCTGGGCCGGATGGAGCGGCTGGCACTGGTGGGTGAACCGCCGCGCCGGGCAGGCTTCGAGCCTGTACTCGCAGCTCGGCCAGCGCATCGCGGCCAGCGACCTGAAGGACGCCGCGCCCATCTTCGGCAAGCTGCAATCCGATTTCGCCTCCACCGTGTATGCGCAGATGGGCGCGCTGACGCTGGCGCGCGCCTACGACAATGCCGGCCAGCAGGCGCAGGCCCTGCCCGTGCTGGAATGGGCAGCGGTGCACGGGCCGGTGGCCGCGCAGCGCGCGGCGGCCATGCTGAACCTGGCGGCGCTGCAGATCGACGCGCGCCAGTACGAGGCGGCGCTGCACACCCTGCAGACGCCTCCGACCCCGGCTTTCGGGGCGCTGTTCCTGACCCGGCGCGGCGATGTCTACGCAGCGCAGGGCGAGCGCGCGCAGGCGCGCAGGACCTATGAGCAGGCGCTGTCCGAACTGGCGCCCGACGCGGCGCTGCGACAGCTGCTGCAGATCAAGATCGAGAGCGTCGGGGGAGCCCAATGATGCGCGGATGGTGGGTGACGCGCGTCGCGCGCGTGCTGGGCGCCGGGCTGGCGCTGGGGCTGCTGGGCGCCTGTTCGTCGACGCCCAAGCAACCGGATCCGACCCCGCTGGGGCCGGTTCCTCCGATCCTGCACGTGGCCACGGCCTGGCAGGACAGCGTCGGCTCCGTGCCGGCGACCTTCCAGGCCGCGGTGGCCGGCGGGCGCGTGGTGGTGGCTTCGTCCAACGGCGACGTGCTGTGCCTGCGTGCCTCGGACGGGCACGAACTGTGGCGCAGCCACGTGGACGGCGGCATCAGCGCCGGCGTGGGCAGCGACGGCAGCTTCACCGCCGTGGTGAACCAGACCAATCAGGTCGTCTCGCTGGGCCCGCAGGGCCAGGTGCTGTGGCGCTACCAGCTTCCCAGCAGCGTGATCACGCCGCCGGCGGTGTTCGGCGGCATCGTGGTCGTGCTGGGGGCCGACCAGCACCTCTGGGCTTTCGACGCAGCCACCGGAGCGCGGCGCTGGGACGATGAATTCAGCGCCCCGGCCCTGCTGCTGCAGCGCGGCTCGGGCATGGCGCTGGCCGACGGCGACGTCGTGCTGGGCGACGCCCGCGGACGCCTGCGCGCGGTGCGCCTGACCGACGGCACCGCGCTGTGGGACGTGCAGATCGGCCGCTCGCGCGGCGTCACCGAGGTGGAGCGCCTGGTCAGCATCACCGGCACGCCGTCGCTGGCGCGGGGCATCGCCTGCGCGCGGGCCTATCAGGCCGACCTGGGTTGCGTGGACATGACCAGCGGGCATCTGCTGTGGTCGACCCGCGCCGACGGCTACAGCGGGGTGAGCCAGAACGGCCAGGAACTCGCGGCCACGCAGGCGGACGGCGTGGTGCAGGCCTATGCCGTGGCGGACGGCAAGGCGCTGTGGCACAACGACCAGCTCAAGTACCGCAAGCTCGGCGCGCCGCTGCTGGTGGGACACACGGTGGCGGTCGGCGACCTGCAGGGCTACGTGTCCTTCCTCGACGCCAAGGACGGCCAGATCATCGGACGCGCCGCCACCGACGGTTCGCCCATCGCCTCGCCGATGGCCGTGGCCGGCGACACGCTGGTGGTCGTGACCAGCAAGGGCGGCATCTACGGGTTCCTGCCGCGCTGAGGCGCGGCTGGTTCCCGATACGCCGGATCGGTCTCGATGATTCCCGTGCTCGCCCTGGTCGGCCGCCCCAACGTGGGCAAGTCGACCCTGTTCAATCGCATCACCCGTTCGCGCGACGCCATCGTCGCCGACATCCCCGGCCTGACCCGGGACCGGCATTACGGCCGCGCGAAGTGGCGCGACCAGGCCCTGCTGGTGGTCGATACCGGAGGCTTCGAGCCGGTGGTCGACACCGGCATCGTCGCCGAAATGGCGCGCCAGACCCGCCAGGCCATCGCCGAGGCCGACGTGGTGGTGTTCCTGGTGGACGCCCGCACCGGCCTGGCCCCGCAGGACCAGCACATCGCCGCCTACCTGCGCAAGACCGGCAAGCCGGTGCTGCTGACGGTGAACAAGGCCGAGGGGCTGAGCCCGGCGGCCATGGCCGAATTCCACGAACTCGGGCTGGGCCAGCCGCTGCCGGTCAGCGCCGCGCACGGGCAGGGCGTGGCGCCGCTGCTGGACGCCGCCTGCGCGCTGTGCCTGCGCGAAGCCGAGCCGCAGGAGCCGCCCGAAGACGAGGCGGGCGAGCAGCAGCCCGGAGCGGCCGAGGACGCGGCCGCGACCGCCGGCGCGGACGCGAGCCAGGCGGACGCGAGCCAGGCATCGACCGCGCGCCCGGCGCCGTCGCTGCCCCCGCGCACCATCAAGCTGGCCATCATCGGGCGCCCGAACGTGGGCAAGTCCACCTTGATCAACGCGCTGGTGGGCGAGGAGCGGGTCATCGCCTTCGACCAGCCGGGCACCACCCGCGACGCCATCGAGGTGCCCTTCGAGCGCGACGGCGTGTCCTACATGCTGATCGACACCGCCGGGCTGCGCCGGCGCGGCAAGGTGTTCGAGACCATCGAGAAGTTCTCCGTGGTCAAGACCCTGCAGGCGATCGAGTCGTGCAACGTGGTGGTGCTGCTGCTCGACGCCAGCGAACCGGTGTCCGACCAGGACGCGCACATCGCCGGTTTCGCGGTGGAAGCGGGCAGGGCGCTGGTGGTGGCCGCCAACAAGTGGGACAAGACCGACGCCTACCAGCGTCAGCGCTTCACCGCCAGCATGGTCGAGCGTCTGCCCTTCCTGGGCTTCGCCCACCGCCACGAGATCTCCGCCATTTCGCGCAAGGGGCTTCGCCCGCTGCTGCGCTCGGTGGTGGAGGCGCATCGCGCGGCCTTCGCCAAGCTGTCCACGCCGCGCCTGACCCGCGAGTTGCAGGAGGCCGTGGCCTTCCAGCAGCCGCCGCGCGCCGGCACCGTGCGCCCCAAGCTGCGCTATGCCCACCAGGGCGGGCAGAACCCGCCGGTGATCGTGATCCACGGCAATTCCCTGGACAAGGTTCCGAACAGCTACACGCGCTATCTGGAATCGCGATTCGCGCGTACCTTCAAGCTCGGCGGCACGCCGCTGCGCATCGAGTACCGGACATCGCGCAACCCCTTCCAGAACGCACGGGATTGACCCGCCCGGCGCCCCGCCCGGGCATGCCCACGGCCCCGATCGGGACGTATCGGACAGCGGCCGGACGGGGCATGCCTTTGTGCTATGTTCGACGAGGTGGAAGCAGTTTCCATAAAAACACAACCGGAGTTTTCCATGAGCAATAAAGGGCAGTTGTTACAAGACCCCTTCCTGAATCTGCTGCGCAAGGAGCATGTTCAGGTTTCGATCTACCTGGTCAATGGCATCAAACTGCAAGGACACATCGAGTCCTTCGACCAATACGTGGTTCTGTTGCGCAACACCGTGACCCAGATGGTGTACAAGCACGCCATTTCCACGGTGGTTCCGTCCCGTCCCGTGAGCTTCCACGTCGGTGCAAGCGAGTCGGAAGCTTCCTGAACGCGCGGCCCCGGAGCCTGGCGGCGCCGGGGCTGCCCTTCACGAGGGCCCAGGAGGCGCGGGACAGCCCGGTGCGGTGCTCGTGGGCGCCGATGTCGGGCAGGCCCATCCCGATTCCGATTTGCTGGAATTGCGCGAGCTGGCCGTGTCGGCCGGGCTGCGCCCGGCCGGCAGCAGCTACAGCCGCAGGCGCCATATCGATCCTGCGCTGTACCTGGGATCCGGCAAGGTGGCCCAGATCAAGGAGCAGGTGCTCGAGGCCCAGGCGGAGTGCGTGCTGTTCGACGCCGCGTTGTCGCCGGTGCAGCAGCGCAACCTGGAGCGCGAGATCGGGGTACCCGTGTGGGACCGCACCGCGCTGATCCTGGAGATCTTCGCGCGTCGCGCGCGCAGCGGCGAAGGCAAGCTGCAGGTGGAACTGGCGCGCCTGCGCCACGCCGCCACGCGTCTGGTGCGCGGCTGGACCCACCTGGAGCGTCAGCAGGGCGGTATCGGCCTGCGCGGCGGCCCGGGCGAGAAGCAGATCGAGCTCGACCGGCGCATGCTCGAGGACAAGATCAAGCAGTTGCAGTTGCGCCTGCGCAAGCTGCAGCGCCAGCGCTCGACGCAGCGCCGCTCGCGGCGACGCGGTTCGCAGTTGCAGGTGTCCATCGTCGGCTACACCAACGCCGGCAAGAGCACCCTGTTCAACGCCTTGACCCACGCGCGGGCCTACGCGGCCAACCAGTTGTTCGCCACGCTGGACACCACCACGCGCAGGCTGTGGCTGGGCGAGGGCCTGACGGCCGTGCTGTCGGACACCGTGGGTTTCATCCGCGAGTTGCCGCACAGTCTGGTCGAGGCCTTCAAGGCCACGCTGGACGAGGCCGTCGAGGCCGATCTGCTGCTGCACGTGGTCGACGCTTCCAACCCGCAGGCCGAGCAGCAGATCGAACAGGTGCAGCAGGTGCTGCGCGAGATCGGCGCCGACCAGATCCCGCAAATCCTGATCTACAACAAGGTCGACATGCTCGACGGGCCGGTCCCCCCCACGCGCCGGCAGGCCGCGGGACAGGTCCGTGCTAGCATCGACAGCTTCGATGTGAGTGCGCTTCGCGGGCTCGGGCTCGACGCGTTGCGCGAGCGCCTGGCCGAACTGGCGCGCGAGCGGCTGCTTCACGCCGATGTCGATGTCGATGTCGACCCCGAGGCTGAGGCGCCGGGTCGGCAGGCCGATACCGTGCATCCCGTCTGACGTTTCTTTCGTTCCCGATGCGATTCGTTCCGATCCGTACTCCGCAGCGCGGCCCGCTGCGTCCGCGTCCGCTGCAAGCCGGCGAAGGCGACCCGGATTGGGGCCGCGGCGGCCGTGGTGGAGCCGGCGGAGGCGACGGCCGCGGTGGCCCGCCCCCGGAAGGCGACCGACGCAATCCTCGCGGTCAGGGCCCCGGGCGCCCGCCGGACCTGGACGAACTCTGGCGCGATTTCAACCGCAAGCTCAATGGCCTGTTCGGGCGCCGCCGTGGCGGCGGCGGGGGCGGACTGCGTCCGCCGCGTCGTCCGGGCGGCTTCCCGCCCACGCCGCGCACCCTCGGCGGCATCGTCGCGGTGGTGGCGCTGGTGCTGTGCCTGGGCTGGCTGGCCTCGGGCTTTTTCGTGGTGCAACAGGGCCAGGTGGCCGTGATCACGCGCCTGGGCGCGGTGGCATCGGTGGACCAGGCCGGACTGAACTGGCATTACCCGGCGCCCTTCGGCAACGCCGTGGTGATCGACGCCGACGCGCTGCACACGCAGCCCGTCGGCGATTCCTCGGTGGGCACGCTCAGCGGCGCTCCGCACTCGTCCATGCTCACCTCCGACGGCGACATCGTCGACCTGCGCCTGAGCGTGCAATGGCGCGTGGGCAATGCGCTGGACTTCGTGTTCGGCGACCGCGATCCCGAAGCCGGGGTTTCGCAGGCGGCGCGTGAAGCCATCCGCGGCGTGATCGGCGGCATGACCCTGCAACAGGTGATGCACGGCGACCGCTCGGCCATCGCGCGCGACGCCCAGGCCCGCATGCAGAAGGTGCTCGACCGCTGGGGCAGCGGGGTGCGCGTGACCGACCTGAGCATCCAGCGCGTCTCGGTACCCGAGGCGGTACGCCCGGCCTACGAGGATGCGGTGAAGGCGCAGCAGGACGCCCAGCGCCTGCGCTCGCAGGCGCAGGCCTACGCGCAGGAAGTGCTGCCGCGCGCGCGGGGCACGGCATCGGCGCTGCTCCAGCAGGCCGAGGGCTACAAGTCCAGCGTGGTCGCGCAGGCCCAGGGCGACGCGGCACGTTTCGACCTGGTCTACGACGAGTACCGCAAGGCTCCGCAGGTCGTGCGCGAGTCCATGTACCTGCAGACCATGCAGCAGATCCTCACCAGCGTGACCAAGGTGCTGGTCAGTTCGCACGGTTCCAACAACCTGCTGTACCTGCCGCTGGACAAGCTGCTGCGCCAGGAGCCTGCCCCCGGCGCGTCGGCGCCCGCGGCCCTGGCGGACCGGCGCGGGGTGCCCGCGTTGCCGGGCGTGGCGGCGTCGCTGCCGCAGTTGCCCGCCTCCTCGCCCTCGCAGACGGCGTCGGCCCCGCAGCCGGCCTCCGGCGCCTCCGCCGCGTCCGCCCCGGCCTCCAGCGTGCGTGGCGGGCGCGATTCGCTGCGCGAACGCGATTCCCGCTGAAGCCCCGCGCTCCTCGAACCCAAGCAGCCCGCCGATGAATCGTTTCGCCCTCGCCGTTCTCGTCGCCGTGCTCGCGCTGGTTGGCGCCAGTTCGAGCGTGTTCGTCGTCCATCGCGCCCAGTTCGGGGCGGTGTACGCGATGGGCCGGGTCGCGCGCGTGCAGGACCAGCCGGGCCTGTACTTCAAGTGGCCGTCCCCGATCGAGAACGTGGTGCTGCTGGACGGCCGGCTGCGCACCTTGCGCAGCGTGCAGCCCGACGCCTTCGCCACGCGCGGCAAGGACGACCTGGTGACCGGCTGGTTCGTCAAATGGCGCATCCAGGACCCGAAGGCCTATCTGCATGCCTTCGGCGCGGGGGAGTCGGGGGCGGACGACCGCATCGGCGCCGCGCTGCGCTCGCACCTGGGGGCCGACCTGGCACGCCTGGATCTGCCCGGGGTCCTGGCGGCGCAGGACGGCGAACTCGAATCCAGCCTGAGCGCGCAACTCGCCAAGAGCCTGCGCGGCAGCGGCATCGAGGTGGTCGACGCCGGGCTGACCGAACTGGACTTCACCGCGAACGCGACCGACGCCGTCTATCGCCGCATGGCCGCGGCGCGCAGGTTGCAGGCCGACCAGACGCGCGCGCAGGGTCAGGCCGAGGCCGAGAAGATCCGCGCCGAGGCCGACAGGCAGCGCGAGGTACTGCTTGCGCAGGCCTACCGCAAGGCACAGACCGTGAAGGGCGAGGGCGACGCGCAGGCCGCGCGCATCTACGCCGCCTCCTTCGGCAAGGACCCCGAGTTCGCGGCCTTCTATCGCAGTCTGGAAGCCTATCGGGCGAGTTTCGACAATCGCAGCGACGTGCTGGTGCTCGACCCTTCCAGCGATTTCTTCCGTTACATGCGCAGCCCCGGCGGCAAGCCGGCGGACAGCGGCGTGCACAAGCGCTGAAACGCCACGGGCTCGCGCCCGTGCCCGCGCCAGTCCCCAAGCCCTAGAATGCGGGCTGGCTTTTTTCGAACTCCTGGTCTTCCCTTGCCCTGCATGAATGCCTGGCTGCTCCCCGAGCGCTTTTCCGACGTGCTGCCGCGCGAGGCGGCGGCCATCGAGCGCCTGCGCCGCACGCTGCTCGACCATGCCGCCAGCCATGGCTACGAGCTGGTCATCCCGCCGCTGCTCGAGTACGTCGAATCCCTGCTGTCGGGCACCGGCCAGGATCTGGAGCAACAGACCTTCAAGCTGGTCGACCAGCTTTCCGGGCACACGCTGGGCCTGCGCGCCGACATGACGCCGCAGGCCGCGCGCATCGACGCGCACCTGCTCAATCGCCAGGGACTGGTGCGCCTGTGCTACTGCGACAGCATCGTGCACACCCAGGCGCAGGGCGTGTACGCGACGCGCCAGCCGCTGCAGTTCGGGGTCGAGCTGTACGGGCACGGCGGGCTCGAAGCGGATCTGGAGGTGCAGCGCCTGGCGCTGGACAGTCTGCGCCTGGGCGGTTTCGACAAGGTCGCGCTGGGCCTGTCGGACGCCCGCCTGGTGCGCGGCGTGCTGGGCGGCCTGGTGGCCGGACCGCTGCGCCTGTCGGCGATGCTCGAGGCCTTGTCGCGCAAGGACGTGCCGCGTCTGCGCGAACTCACCGCCGCGCTGCCGTCGGCGCAGCGCGAGCCCATCCTGGCGCTGACCGAGCTGTTCGGCGACGCCGGCGTGCTGCGGGAGGCGCGCCGCGTGCTGCCGGCGCGCGAGCCCGTGCTGCGGGCGCTGGACGACCTGGAGCGTCTGGCGCGGCTGCATGCGCAGGCCGGCTGCGACGTGCAGGTGGACCTGGCCGATCTGCGCGGCTACCACTACCACAGCGGTGTGATTTTCGGCTTGTACGTACCCGACCGTCCCGACGCGCTGGCGCGCGGCGGACGCTACGACGAGATCGGAGCCACGTTCGGGCGTTCGCGCCCGGCCACGGGCTTCTCCCTGGACCTGCGCGAACTGGTGCGTGGCACGCGTGCCGAGGCACCGCGCGCCGCGGTGCGCGCGCAGTGGTCCGACGAACCCGGCTACGAGCAGGCGGTGCGCGCCTTGCGCGACGCCGGAGACGTGGTCATCGAACTGCCGGCGGGTGCCGAGTTCGAGGGCGAGAGCTTCCGCCTGGACCGCGAACTGGTTCGCGCCGAAGCCGGCTGGACGGTGCGCGCATGCGTGCCGGCCGGCGCGGCCTGAGGCGCTGGCCGCAGCGCGGACTCCTTCCATTTTTCATTTTCCGATAAGGCAAGAAGTGTCGTGAGCACAGGACGTAACGTGGTCGTCGTGGGCAACCAGTGGGGCGACGAGGGCAAGGGCAAGGTCGTCGACTGGCTGACCGACCAGGCACAGGGCGTGGTGCGCTTCCAGGGCGGCCACAATGCCGGGCACACGCTGGTGATCAACGGCCAGAAGACGGCGCTGCAGCTGATCCCGTCGGGCGCCATGCGCCCGGACGTGATGTGCTACATCGGCAACGGCGTGGTGCTCGACCCCGAGCACCTGATGAAGGAAATCGCGCGCCTCGAGGCCGCCGGCGTGCAGCTGCGCTCGCGCCTGCGCATCAGCGAGTCCTGCCCGCTGGTGCTGCCTTCGCACGTGGCGCTGGACCTGGCGCGCGAAGCCAGCCGCGAGTCGCGCGGCGTGGGCAAGATCGGCACCACCGGCAAGGGCATCGGCCCGGCCTACGAGGACAAGGTGGCTCGTCGCGCGGTGCGGGTGCAGGACCTCAAGCATCCCGGACGCCTGGCCGACAAGCTGCGCGAGGCGCTGGACTGGCACAACTTCACCCTGCGCGAATTCCTGCACGCGCCCGAGGTGGACTTCGAGGCCACCTACCAGCGCCTGCTGGAACTGGCCGAACCCATCGGCCCCATGCTGGCCGACGTGGGCTACCACGTGCACCTGAGCCGCCAGCGCGGCGACCGCCTGTTGTTCGAGGGCGCGCAGGGCACGCTGCTGGACGTCGACCACGGCACCTACCCCTTCGTCACCTCCAGCAACTGCGTGGCCGGAAACGCGGCTGCCGGCTCGGGCGTGGGTCCCGGGGAGATCGACTACGTGCTGGGCATCACCAAGGCCTACACGACCCGCGTGGGCAGTGGCCCCTTCCCGTCGGAACTTCCCATCGATCAGCCGGGCAGCGTGGGGCACCACCTGCACACCGTGGGCCAGGAGCGCGGTACCGTCACCGGACGCCCGCGCCGCTGCGGCTGGATCGACACCGCCGCGCTCAAGCGCGCCAACATCCTGAACTCCACCACCGGCCAGTGCATCACCAAGCTGGACGTGCTGGACGGCCTGTCCGAGATCCTGTTGTGCACCGGCTACCGGCTGGACGGTCGCGACATCGACATCCTGCCGCTGGACGCCGACGACATCGCGCGTTGCGAGCCGCGCTACGAGCGCATGCCCGGCTGGAGCGAGACCACCGCCGGCCTGACCCGCTGGGAGCAGTTGCCGGCGCCCGCGCGGGCCTACCTGGAGCGCGTGGCCGAGCTCAGCGGAACCCCCATCGCGATGGTCTCCACCGGTCCCGACCGCGACCACACCATCGTGCTGCAGCATCCCTTCGGCGCCTGAACCGGCGGCTTTCTCCCATCCATCGATTGGCAAGAGGCAAGAGGCCATGCTCAGCGAAGACGGCAAGAACATGTACGTGTCGTGGGACGAATACCACGCCCTGATCGAGAAGCTCGCGCTGAAGATCTACAAATCGGGCTGGGAATTCGACCAGATCCTGTGCCTGGCGCGCGGCGGCACGCGCCCGGGCGACGTGCTCTCGCGCGTGTTCGACCGCCCGTTGGCGATCATGTCCACCAGTTCCTACGGCGCCGGCGCCAACGCCGAGCGGGCGCGGGTGGAAATCGCCAGCTACATCACCATGCCGCGCGGCGAACTCAACGGACGCGTGCTGCTGGTCGACGATCTGGCTGATTCGGGGGAGACCCTGCGCGCGGTGGCCGACCGCCTGCGCGGCGGCCCGCTGAACATCACCGAGCTGCGCACCGCGGTGATCTGGGTGAAGGGCATTTCCACCGTGCTGCCGGATTACTACGTGGAGATGCTGCCGTCCAGCCCGTGGATCCACCAGCCCTTCGAGGAATACGACACGCTGCGCCCGGCCAAGCTGGCCGAGCGCTGGAAGTTCTAGCCGGCGCGCGGGCGCAGGCCTGGCTCAGCGCGTGCCGCGCCGGATCTTCCTGCGCGATGCGCCGGGCGTGGCCGGAGACGACCGTGCGGACGCTGGGAGGGCCGCCGGCGCAAGCTCGATGCCGGCCGCCGATTGCAGCATGGCGAGTTGCCCGCGCAGTTCCGCCAGTTCGACGCGCAGGGCCTTCATGTCGCGGTAGATCTCGTGTTGCAGCCGGCGCTCGCCTTCGCCGATCAGGAAGGCCGCCACCGAGGCGGTGACCAGCGAGAACACCGCATAGCCGATCACCACCACCAGCACCGCCAGCAGGCGCGACGCCGTGGTCGTGGGCACGATGTCGCCGTAGCCGATGGTGGCCGCCGTGGTGAAGGCCAGCCACAGCCCGTCGTCGAAGGTGTGCGCGCTGGGTTCGAGCCAGTAAAAGCCCAGCCCGGCCAGCAGCACCGCTCCCGCTCCCAGCGCGAAGGCATAGGCCACCGCGTTGGCCGCGACCATGCGTCGCAGGCCGCTGAGCATGCGGGCGAACACCAGGCCGACGAAGGCGGCGCGCGCCAGGCGCACCAGCGGGATCCATTCGCTGTCCAGGCCCATCAGCGCCAGCCCCGAGGCCAGCACGATGAACAGGTTCAGCCAGTTGTACTGCAGGTAGCGCAGGCGCTGGCGGCTGAGCATCAGCATGGTCAGGGTCTCCAGCGCGAATGCGCCGAAGATCAGCGCGTCCATCAGCGCGCCCAGCGAACGCAGCGGATGCCCGGGTTGCAGTTCCTCCAGGTAGAACGACGGCACCGCCAGCAGCGCGATGCCGATCATCAGCGGATGCAGGCGCTTTTCCAGGGCATAGACGCGCGCGGGTTCGCCCGGCGGCGCGCCGTTCAGGCCCATCCAGAACACCAGATCCACCACCATCGTCTCCCCGCGCCGACGTGCAGGGATTGTGCACCGGCGCGCCGGCATCGAGGCAAGGCGAACCGCGCCGCCTGTGTCCGAGATCAAGCCGGAGCGGCGCCGGC
Source organism: Pseudomonadota bacterium (assembly GCA_021848345.1). Classification (GTDB taxonomy): domain Bacteria; phylum Pseudomonadota; class Gammaproteobacteria; order Burkholderiales; family Burkholderiaceae_C; genus Thiomonas_A. The sequence goes on from JAJZUV010000020.1 coordinate 42,967, forward strand.
CTGCGCTAACAGCCTGCTAAGCGTCCGCCAACTGCCCGAACAGGGTCTCGACGCGCAGCAATTGGGCCCGCAGGGTGTGGGGCAAGGGCTCGCGCTGGTCCAGCAGAGCGCGCGTCCAGGCCAGCGTGTGCTCGGGGTCCTGCGCGGCGGCCCGAGCGCGTAGCGCCGTGGCCTCGTCGTCGGGAGCCGTCTCGTCGGCCTCGGCGTGCACGCAGCCCGCGGCATCCACCCGCAGCCATTGCGAGGCGCGTTCGGGATGGGCCGGCACCTCGCCTTCGCAACCGCGCGAGATCAGCGCCGGCTGGCGCAGCGCGCCCAGCACGTGGGTCATGCGCGGGGCGTAGTCCGCGTGGGTGTAGCTGGCCAGCAGCAGGCTGGGCGCGCGCAGCGGCGCCAGCAACTTGGCCACCGCGTGGGCGCTGTTGCGTACCCCCAATTGTTCGCGCCAGCGCAGCACCCGCCGCAACTCGGGACTCAGATGTTCCAGGTCCAGGTAGACCGCATCGCCTTGCTCCAGGCCGTGCAGCGCCTGCTCGCGCCCGTCGGCCACCGGCAGCCCCAGCGCGCGCCACAGGGGCAGGGTGTGGGCTCGCCCGTCGGGCTGCTGCGCGCCCAGCACCAGCACCGGAATGCCGCGTCGGCGCAGCAACTCGGCCAGCAGGGGCACCTGGTTGGGCAGACGACGCGTGCCGTTGAGGCTGCTCAGGCAGACCGCCGCCCGCGTGGTGGGCAGGGGGGGCACGGCGTCCAGTACCGCGCGGGTGAAGCCCTCGAGCTCGGCGGGGCTCTCGGATTTCATGCGCAGGGCCACCAGCGCCGCGCCCGCCTGGGCATCGCTGAGCCTTCCGTGCAGCAACCAGTCCATCAGCGTGCGCGCCTGCTGCGCATCGAGATCGCGGCTGCCGCGGGGGCCCCGACTCAACGCGTGCAGCCACGGCAGCACGGCAATGCGCGGATCGTCCGCGTCCTGGCCCTGCAGCGCGTGCCGGGCCAGGGCGCGGATCACCAGATCGCTGTCGCCCGCCGCGGGCAGCAGTTGCACGCGCATGCGCGGATGCAGTTCGCGCACCCGCTGCAATTCCTGCGCGACGTCGCGCTCCAGGTGGGCGCCGGTTCCCAGGAACAAGGGCACCAGGCGCAACTCCTCGCAGCCCTCGCGCGCCGCCGCTTCCAGCGCCTGGCCCAGCGAGGGTTGCATGGCTTCCAGGAAGCACAGGGCCACGTCGGCCTCGGGACGCAGGGCGCGAACCTCGGCCAGCACGGCCTCGAAGGGCTCGGCCCATTGCGGGCGCCGCGAGCCGTGCGCCAGCAGCAACAGGCGAGGGCGCGCGGGGAGGCTGGAAGCGTCGGCGGGGGTGGAGGACATGGCTTCGAAGGCGGAGGAATCCCGCCCGCCATTGTGCTTGCTGCGGCAGGTCAAGGACATGCCGGCCGATCCAGGCAAAATAGCCGAACGTTGCAAAACGTAACCGACCATTCGAACCTACCGCCGGGGGGCATGCGTGATCCAAGGAGTCCATCATGCGCTTGTCTTCCCTGGCCGGCCGCAGTCCGGCCGACCTCCTGCTGGCCGGCACCCTGCTGCTGGCGGTGGGCCTGCTGTTCTACCTCGGGCTGGCGCGTGATGCGCTGCAGCCCCTGCTGCTGGCGCTGCATCGCGAGGGCTGGCACCGCGTGGTGCTGGAGCCCGCGGTGGCGCTGGGCTACCTCGGCCTGGGCCTGAGCGCGCTGCGCGTGGCCTTGTGGGCCGCCTACCGGCCGACGCCGGCGGCCGCGCCGGCCGATGCGCCGATGCTGACCGTGGTCATTCCCGCCTACAACGAAGGCGCGATGGTCGAACGCTCCATCGACTCGGTGGCGCGCGCGCACTATCCGCCCGAACGCCTGCAGATCGTGGCCGTGGACGACGGCAGCCGCGACGACACCTGGGAGCATATGCAGCGTGCCGCGGCGCGACATCCGCGGCTGGTGCGCACCGTGCGATTCCCGGCCAACCGGGGCAAGCGCGCCGCGCTGGCCGCGGGCTTCGCCGAGGCACGCGGCGAGGTGCTGGTGACCATCGACTCGGACAGCGTGATCGAGCCGGGAACGCTGCTGGCCATGGTGGCGCCGTTCCGCGATCCGCGCGTGGGCGCGGTGGCGGGGCGCGTGGCGGTGCTCAACCGCTTCGAGGGGCTGATTCCGCGCATGCTGCACGTGCGCTACGCGCTGAGCTTCGACTTCCTGCGCGCCGCCCAGTCCACGCTGGGCAACGTGGTGTGCTGCCCGGGGGCGCTTTCGGCCTACCGCGCCAGCGCGGTGCGCCGCGCGCTGCCGGCCTGGCTGGGCCAGCGCTTCCTGGGCCAGCCCTGCACCATCGGCGAGGACCGCGCGATGACCAACCACATGTTCGCGCTGGGCTACGACGTGCGCTACCAGAGCGACGCGGTGGTGCACACGATGGCCCCGACCACCTATCGGGGCCTGTGCAAGATGTTCCTGCGCTGGGGCCGCAGCCAGGTGCGCGAGGACTGGCGCCTGCTGGGGCTGCTGCGTGCGCGGCCTCTGCCGGCGCGGATCGTGGCCGGCCTCGACCTGCTGACCACCGATCTGGGCTACGTGTTCGGCCTGGGCGCGCTGGCGCTGGCGCTGCACGCGGCCGTCGGCGAGCCGCGGGTGCTCGGCTACATGGCCGTGGCCGTGATGCTGGGCGCCGCGCCGGGGGCCTTGTATTTCCTGCGCCTGGAGCGCTCGCTGGAATGCCTGTACGGACTCGCCTACGGCTTGTTCTCGGCGCTCGCGCTGTTCTGGATCATGCCCTACGCGGCGGTCACGGTGCGCGCCAGGGGCTGGCTGACCCGTTGAGCGGCGCGCCCAGGCGCCTGGACAGCCACTGCGCGTAGGAGCGCAGGGTCTGCGCGAGGGGGCCGAGCGGATCGGGGTCGAAGGCCGGCGTGGGGCCGATCAGGGTCAGCGCCAGCACCATGTGGCCGCGCTGGTCGAACACCGGCGCGGACATGGCGCTGATGCCCCGCAGCAGGCCGTCCACGCTCAGGCTCACGCCCTCGGCGCGCACGCGCGCCAGCTCGGCCTCGAACTGCGCGTCCAGCGTGGCCTGGCCGATCACCTCGAGCACCCGCTCACGCGCGTGAAAGGCCGCGAAGGCCTTGCCGGTGGCCGTGTGGCGCAGGCTGGCGACGGTGCCCGGGCGCATGCGCACGTGCACGGCGCTGGGGGCTTCCTCGATGCGCACGATGGTCGGCCCGTGGTTGCCCCACAGCGCGGTGGCCGCGCTCTGGTCGGTGGCGCGTGCCAGTTCCACCAGCAGCGGCTCGGCGAGGCGGATCGGGTCGTATTGCTGCAGGCTGATCAGGCCCAGCTCCATGGCCAGCGGTCCCAGGCCGTAGCGTCCGGTGGAATCCTGGTCGATCAGACCGAGCTTGCCGAAGCTGACCAGATAGGGGTGCGCCTTGCCGGGAGCCATGTCGGCCGCCTGCGCCAGCTCCTTGAGCGACAGCGCGCGTCCGTGGTCGGCGAGGGCGCGCAGCAGGCGTCCGCCCACCTCGATGCTCTGGATGCCGCGCGACTGACCCCAGTCGCGCGTCGCTCCGGGCCCGCCGGCCGGGAGTCCGGGCGGAGATTCCGCTGGGGTCCTCGGGTCGGTCGCGGAGCCGTCCGCGTCCGCCTCGTTGTCGGAATCGGGTTTATACGTATGCTGACTCATTAGGGATTGACTAAGCTGCGTTCAACAGATTCATTTCAAGACATTCTTCGGCTTTTGTCCATCGGCGTCGCCCCGCAGCGTGGGCACGATGGGGCGGGGGCCGGCGCAGTCCATCCATGGCGATTCCCTACGTGCATCCCCACTTCGCGCCGCGCGTTCCTGCTCGACAGGCGCCAGGCACGCGTCTTCCCCTGGTGATCGTCGGTGCCGGTCCCATCGGCCTGGCCGCCGCCATCGACTGCGCCCAGCAAGGCCTGGACGTGGTGCTGCTGGACGACGACGACACCGTCAGCGTCGGCTCGCGCGGACTTTGCTACGCCAAGCGCAGCCTGGAGGTGCTCGAGCGCCTGGGCGCCGGCGACGCCGTGCTGCGCAAGGGCGTGACCTGGAACACCGGGCGCGTGTTCCACCGCGAACGCGAGGTCTACAGCTTCGAGCTGCTGCCCGAGCCCGGCCACGAGATGCCGGGCATGGTCAACCTGCAGCAGTACTACCTGGAGCAGTACCTGGTCGATCGCGCGCAGCAACTGCCGGGCATTTCGCTGTGCTGGAAGAACCGCGTCGAAGGCATCGAGCAGGACGCCGACGGCGTGCGCCTGCGGGTGGCCGGACCGCAGGGCGAGTACACGCTGGAGGCGGACTGGGTGATCGCCGCCGACGGCGCGCGCAGCCCGCTGCGCAAGATGCTGGGGCTGGACGCCGAGGGCAAGGTGTTCAACGATCGCTTCCTGATCGCCGACGTGTCGATGCACGCCAGCTTTCCGGCCGAGCGCTGGTTCTGGTTCGACCCTCCCTTCCACCCGGGGCAGTCGGTGCTGCTGCACCGGCAGGCCGACGAGGTCTGGCGCATCGACTTCCAGCTCGGCGCCGGCGCCGACCCGGAGCTCGAGCGTCAGCCCGAACGCGTGATTCCGCGCATCCGCGCGATGCTCGACCACCAGGGCTACCACGACGTGCACTTCGACCTCGAATGGGTCAGCGTGTACACCTTCCAGTGCCGGCGCATGCGCAGTTTTCGCAGCGATCGCGTGCTGTTCGCAGGCGACGCCGCGCACCAGGTCTCGCCCTTCGGCGCGCGCGGCGCCAACTCCGGGCTGCAGGACGTGGACAACCTGGCGTGGAAGCTGGCCCTGGTGCTGCGCGGCCAGGCTCCCGCCTCCCTGCTCGACAGCTACGACGCCGAGCGCTCGGCCGCGGCCGACGACAACATCGGCAACTCGACCCGCTCGACCGACTTCATCACCCCCAAGACCGAGGCCGCGCGGCGCTACCGCGAAGCCACGCTGCAACTGGCGGTGCACCACCCCTTCGCGCGCGCACTGGTGAACTCCGGGCGCCTGTCGACGCCCACGCACCTGTGGAGCTCGCCGCTGAACACGCCGGATGCGGATCGCTTCGACTGCATGCTGCGCCCGGGCTCGCCGCTGGCTGACGCGCCGGTGGAGCTCGACGGTCGCGCCGACTGGCTGTTGCGCCACACCGGCGCGGGCTTCACCTTGCTGCTGTTCACCGACCGCGCGGAGAGCCTGCGCGAGACGGTGAGCTCGCTGGGCGAACTGGGCGACGCAGCGCTGGCGCCGCGCCTGGTGGTGGTGGCCGAGCAACCCGGACGTCTCGACGGCGTGCTGGTGCTGCACGACGCGCAGCACCTGGCGGCCGAGCGCTGCGACGCGCGCGAGGGCACGGCCTACCTGATCCGTCCCGACCAGCACGTGGCGGCTCGCTGGCGGCGGGTGGACGCGCCTTCGGTGCGCGCCGCGCTGGCGCGCGCGACCGGACATTGATCTGTCCGGAACGCTTCGTCCCACGCGATCGCCGCAGTCCCGCTATTCTTCGAACCGCTTCGCTTTCACCCATGGAACTCGTGCTGCAAGCCCATTTCCACGACCCGGCCGCGCCCAGCCCCTACGAGCACGTGGCCGCCGATGCCTTCTACGCCGAGCTGCTGGCGGCGCACGAGGGCCTGGACGCCGCCGCGTCCGCCATGCTGGAAGCGCGCCTGGTGCTGTTGCTGGCCAATCACATCGGCGACCTGGGCGTGCTGCGCGAGGCCCTGCGCCTGGCCCGCGACCCTTCGTGAAGCCACCCCCACCGTATGCAGCGCGACGGCCGCGAGGGCCGCGCGAACCCAGTCGTCCCGCACGCGCCGAGGCGCGGCGGGGCATTCACCCCGGAGGAGACCATTCATGAAACCCGTCCATCTCGTGCTCGCCGCCGCCGTTGCCATGGCCTGCGCGGCATCCGCCCATGCCGACGTCAAGGTCGGCGTGGTGCTGTCCCAGACCGGCCCCGCGGCATCGCTGGGCATCCCCGAGAAAAAGACCGTCGAGCTGTTCCCCAAGCAGATCGACGGCCAGAAGATCGACTACATCTTCAAGGATGACGCCTCGGATCCGACCACCGCGGTGAAGGCGACCAAGGAGCTGATCGACAGCGACAAGGTCGATCTGGTGATCGGCTCGTCGATCACCCCGAACTCGATGGCCATGCTCGACGTCATCGGCGCCGGCAAGACCCCCAACATCTCGCTGGCCGCGGGCCGCCCGATCGTGTTCCCGGTCACCGGCAATCGCGTGTGGGCCTTCAATACCCCGCAGACCACCGGCCTGATGGCGCGCGCCATCGTGAAGAACCTGGTCGCCGACAAGACCAAGAGCGTGGCCTTCATCGGCTTCGACGACGCCTACGGCGAGGACTGGTGGAACAACTTCTCCAAGGACGCCAAGGCGGCCGGCATCCAGGTCGTGGCCAGCGAGCGCTTCAACCGCACCGCCACCTCGGTGACCGGGCAGATCCTGCACATCCTGGCGGCCAAGCCGCAGGCGGTGCTGATCGCCGCCTCCGGCACCCCGGCGGCGCTGCCCGAGCGCGAACTCAAGAAGGTGGGCTACAAGGGCCAGATCTACCAGACCCACGGCGTGGCCAACCCCGACTTCCTGCGCGTGTGCGGCGCCGACTGCAACGGCACCATCGTGCCGGTGTCGCCGGGCGTGGTGGCGGAGCAGCTGCCGGCGGACAGTCCCATCAAGGCCTCGGCGATGAAGTTCGCCACCGCCTATGAAGGCGCCTACGGCAAGAATTCGCTGTCGCAGTTCAGCGCCAACGCCTGGGATGCCATCACCCTGCTGGAGCACGCGCTGCCGGTGGCCCTCAAGCACGCCAAGCCGGAGGACACCGTGGCCTTCCGCGCCGCGCTGCGCAACGCCCTCGAGGGTCTGAAGGACATCCCCGGCGCCGACGGCATCTACTCGATGAGCCCGACCGACCACAACGGCCTGGACGATCGCGCCGTGGTGCTCACGCGCATCGAGAACGGCACCTGGAAGCTGATGAAGTAAGGTCCCGGCGCCGCCTGCGCGGCGGCGCCACGCCCGACCCTCCAAGCCCGACACGCCCGATCGCACCATGGACCTCGGCATTGCCATCTACCTCGGCCAGAGCGGACTGACGCTCGGGGCCATCTACGCGCTGCTCGCGCTGGCCCTGGTGCTGGTGTTCGCGGTCACGCGGGTGATCTTCATCCCGCAAGGCGAGCTCATGACCTTCGGCGCGCTGTCGCTGGTGGCCATCCACGCCGGGCGCGTGCCGCAGGCGGTATGGCTGCTGCCGGTGCTGGGCGTGCTGTCCAGCGTGCTGGACGCGCGGCGCGCGGGGGCGGGCGGGCCGGCGGCGCTGGCGCGCATGCTGGGCGCCAACCTGGGCCCGGCGGCGCTGGCGCTGGCCGCCTGCTACGCCTTGCCGCTGGGCAAGCTGGACTACGCGCTGCAGATCGTCGTGGCGCTGCTGGTGACGGTGCCGCTGGGCCCGCTGCTGTACCGGCTGGTGTACCAGCCGGTGGCGCAGGCCTCGGTGCTGACCCTGCTGCTGCTGTCGGTCGCGCTGCACCTGGCGATGAGCAGCCTGGGGCTGTACTTCTTCGGCCCCGAGGGTTCGCGCCTGCCGGCCTTCACCGACGGCAGCTTCCAGCTCGCCGGCATGCCGGTGGACCAGCAGACGCTGTGGATCATCGCGCTGTCGGCGGTGCTGGTGGTGGCCTTGTTCGCGTTCTTCAACTACACGCTGTGGGGCAAGGCGCTGCGCGCCACCGCGGTCAGCCGCACGGGCGCGCAGCTCATGGGCATCTCGCCCGCCTTCGCCGGGCGCACGGCCTTCGCGCTGGCGGCGTTGATCGGGGCGCTGTCGGGGATTTTCATCGCCTCGACCACCATCATCTATTACGACTCGGGATTCGTCATCGGCCTGAAGGGCTTCGTGGCGGCGATCATCGGCGGACTGTCCAGCTACCCGCTGGCGGCGCTGGGCTCGATTTTCGTCGGCATGGTCGAGTCCTTCTCCTCCTTCTGGGCCAGCGCCTACAAGGACGTGATCGTGTTCTCGCTGATCATTCCCGTGCTGCTGTGGCGCTCGCTGGGGCAGCGCCACGCGGTGCACCAGGAGGACGAGGAATGAAGCCCCGCCATCTGTTGACCGCCGGCTTCGTGCTGCTGCTGGCGGTGCTGCCCTGGCTGGTGGGCAGCTACGGGCGCACGCTGCTGGACTACATCGGCCTGGCCACCATCGTGGTGCTGGGCCTGGTGCTGCTGACCGGGGTGGGCGGGCTGACGAGTTTCGGCCAGGCCGCCTTCGTGGGCATGGGCGCCTACACCAGCGCCTACCTGTGCACCGCGCAGGGCTGGAGCCCCTGGTGGGGCCTGCTGGCGGCGCTGGTGCTGGTGACCCTGGCCGCGCTGGTGCTGGGCTGGGTGACCCTGCGCATGAGCGGGCACTTCCTGCCGCTGTCCACGCTGGCCTGGGGCCTGAGCATCTACCTGGTGTTCGGCAACGTGCAGGCCATCGGCGGGCAGACGGGCATGAGCGGCATCACGCCGCTGAGCGTGCTGGGCTTCAAGCTGACGACGGCGCTGCAGTACCACTACCTGATCTGGGGCGTGGTGCTGCTGATCGTGTGGACCGTGCACAACATGCTGGATTCGCGCGAGGGGCGCGCCATGCGCGCGCTCAAGGGCGGCACGCTGATGGCCGAGGCGATGGGGGTGAACACCACGCGCTTCAAGACCATCCTGTTCGTGCTGGCGGCGCAGTACGCCTGCGTGTCGGGCTGGCTGTACGCGCACATGCAGGGCTTCGTGAACCCCACGCCGTTCTCGCTGGGCCAGGGCATCGAGTACCTGTTCATGGGCGTGGTGGGGGGCATCGGCGACCTGTGGGGCGCGGTGCTGGGCTCCTCGCTGTATTCGATGCTGCGCCAGTGGCTGCAGGACCTGCTGCCGCACCTGCTGGGGCGCAGCGGCAACTTCGAGGACCTGGTGTTCGGGGTGCTGATGATCCTGATCCTGCAGCGCGCGCCCGAAGGCCTGTGGGCGAGGGTGCGCGCGCTGGGGGCGCGCTGGAACGCGGCGGCCTCGCTGCCGCGGCGCCCGGACGCGCCGGTGCTGACCGAGCGGGCCCGTCCGGCGCCGGGCGAGCTGGTGCTGCAGGTGCGCGAGCTGACCAAGCGCTTCGGCGGGCTGGTGGCCAACAACGCCATCGGTTTCGAGGTGCGCGCCGGCGAGGTGCTGGCGCTGATCGGCCCCAACGGGGCGGGCAAGAGCACGCTGTTCAACTGCATCTCCCAGGTCGACCGCGCCAGCTCGGGCGAGGTGCGGTTCCGCGACCGCGTGGTGCACGGGCTGGACTCGCGCGCGGTGGCCGCGCTGGGCATGAGCCGCACCTTCCAGCACGTGCGCCTGCTGCCGCGCATGAGCGTGCTGGACAACGTGGCGCTGGGCGCGCACCTGCGCGGGCACCACAGTTTCGTGGCCTCGGCGTGGCGCCTGGACCGTGCGCAGGAGGCCTCGATCCAGGCCACCGCGTGGCAGCAGCTGGAGCGCTGCGGCCTGGCCGAGCACGCGCACGCGCCGGCCGGCAGCCTGCCGCTGGGCCTGCAGCGGGTGGTGGAGATCGCGCGCGCGCTGGCGACCGACCCCTGCCTGCTGCTGCTCGACGAGCCGGCGGCCGGGCTGCGCTACCTGGAAAAGCGCAACCTGGCGCAGCTGCTGGACCAACTGCGCGGCCAGGGACTGGCCATCCTGCTGGTCGAGCATGACCTGGACTTCGTCATGGGCCTGGCCGACCGCGTGGTGGCGATGGACTTCGGGGAGAAGATCGCCGAGGGGCTGCCGCGCGAGGTGCAGAAGCACCCGGCGGTGATCGAGGCGTACCTGGGCGGGCTCGACGAGCCGGCGCCGCAAGGAGAGGCGGCATGAACACCCCGGCAAATCCCGAAGCGCTGCTGCGCGTGCGCGGCCTGAGCGTGAGCTACGGCAAGGTGCAGGCGGTGCGCGGCGTGGACCTGGAGGTGCCGCGCGGCAGCATCGTCACCGTGATCGGCCCCAACGGCGCGGGCAAGACCACCTTGCTGGGCGCGGTGATGGGACTGCTGCGCGCCGGCGGACAGGTGATGTTCGACGGACGCGACCTGGCGCGCGCCGACGCGCAACAGCGCGTGGAGGCCGGCATCGGGCTGGTGACCGAGAAGCGCGACCTGTTCGGCTCCATGAGCGTGCACGACAACCTGCTGCTGGGGGCCTTCCGGCGGCGTGACGGGCGCGCCGCGCGCCAGCGCGAACTGGAGCGGGTGTACGAACTGTTCCCGCGCCTGAAGGAGCGTCGCGCGCAGGCGGCGCAGACCCTGTCCGGCGGGGAGCGCCAGATGCTGGCGCTGGGCCGCGCGCTGATGGGCGCGCCGCGCCTGCTGATGCTCGACGAGCCCAGCCTGGGGCTGGCGCCGCGCATCGTGCGCGAGGTGCTGCACGCGGTGGCGCAATTGCGCGACGCTGGCATGAGCGTGCTGCTGATCGAGCAGAACGCGCGCGCGGCGCTGCAGGTGGCCGACTTCGGCTACGTGCTCGAGCTGGGCGAGGTGTCCATGCACGGCCCGGCGCAGCAACTGCTGCACGACCCCAAGGTGGAGGCCACCTACCTGGGCATGCTGAAGGAATAGGCGCCGGCGCGCGCGGGCCGCTCGCATCGCGCCGCGCGGATGTATGCTGGTCGGTGCCGCGCCCGGGCGCGGCCACGCATTCGAGGACTTCGCCAGGAATCCGCCATGAACGACCGTATCCCGCCCGCGGCGTTGCGCCGCGAGGCGCCCGCCGAACTGCTGGGCCAGCTGGCCGAACGCTTCGGCGATGCCTTCAGCACCGCGCGCGCCGTGTGCGAGCAGCACGGCCGCGACGAATCCCCCTTCGACGTCGCTCCGCCGTCGGGCGTGGTGTTCTGCAGCGCCACCGAGGACGTGGCCGACGCCGTGCGCCTGTGCGCCGCGCACGGCGTGCCGGTGATCGCCTTCGGCGCCGGCTCCTCGCTGGAAGGCCAGTTGCTGGCGGTGCAGGGCGGCATCACGCTGGACCTCACGCGCATGAACCGGGTGCTCGACGTCGCCGCCGAGGACATGCTGGTGACCGTGCAGGCCGGCGTCACGCGCCTGCAGCTCAACGAGGAACTGCGCCACAGCGGCCTGTTCTTCCCCATCGACCCGGGCGCCGACGCCACGCTGGGCGGCATGACCGCCACGCGCGCCAGCGGCACCAACGCCGTGCGCTACGGCACCATGCGCGACAACGTGCTGGCGCTCACCGTGGTGCTGGCCGACGGACGCGTGGTGCGCACCGGCACGCGGGCGCGCAAGAGCAGCGCCGGCTACGACCTGACCCGCCTGTTCATCGGCAGCGAGGGCACGCTGGGCATCGTCACCGAGGTCACGCTGCGCCTGCATCCGCAGCCGCAGGCGGTGGCCGCCGCGGTGTGCTCCTTCCCCGACGTCGCCGCCGCGGTGGACTGCACCATCGAACTCATCCAGGCGGCGGTGCCGATCGCCCGTTGCGAACTCATGGACGCGCACGCGGTGCGCGCGGTCAACGCCCACGATCACCTGGGCCTGCCCGAGCAGCCGCTGCTGCTGATGGAGTTCCACGGCACCTCCGAGGGCGTGCGCGAGCAGGCGCAGACCGCCCAGGAGATCGCCGCCGGCCACCGGGGATCGGACTTCGCCTGGGCCGACACCCCGGAGGAGCGCACCCGGCTGTGGAAGGCGCGGCACCACGCCTACCTGTCGGCGCTGCAGACCCGCCCCGGCTGCCGCTGCGTGACCACCGACACCTGCGTGCCCATCTCGCGCCTGGCCGAGAGCATCAACGACACCGTGGCCGAGGCCGATGCGGCGGGGCTGCCGTACTTCGTGGTCGGTCACGTGGGCGACGGCAATTTCCACGTCGGCTACCTGATCGACCCCCAGCGCCCCGAGGAACGCGACCTGGCCGAAAGCCTCAACGCCAGCCTGGTGCGCCGGGCCTTGCGCCTGGGCGGCACCTGCACCGGCGAGCACGGCGTGGGCCTGCACAAGCAGGAGTTCCTGCGCGAGGAGGCCGGGGAGCTGGCCATCGACCTGATGCGCGCGGTCAAGCAGGCGCTGGATCCGGCCGGCATCCTCAACCCGGGCAAGATCTTCCGCTGAGCCCGGCGGGCAGGGCGCTTCGACACCGCGCGCAGGCTCGATCCATGTGCGGCCGCTACGTTCTCAAGAGCGCCCCGCGGCGCATCCTGGAGCAGTTCGGCGTGGTCGACGGCCGCGGCGAGACCTCGCGCAGCGAGGAGTGGCGCCCGCGCTTCAACCTCTCGCCGAGCCAGTTCGCCCCCGTCGTGCGCTCGGACCCGCAGGGTGCGCGCCTGGACATGCTGCGCTGGGGCCTGGTGCCGCCGTGGGCCCACGACGAGACCTTCGCGCAGCGCACGGTCAACGCACGCGGCGAGACGGCGGGCCGGCTGCCGGCCTTCCGCGCGGCCTTCAAGGCGCGGCGCTGCATCGTGCCGGCCGACGGGTTCTACGAGTGGCAGTACGTGCAGGGCAGCACCCACAAGCAGCCCTGGTACATCCACCGCCGCGACGGCGAACTGCTGGCCTTCGCCGGCCTGTGGGAACACTGGCAGCCCCGCGGCCGGGCCGAGGCCCTGCACACCTTCACCATCATCACCACCGAGGCGAACGCCTGGATGACCCCGGTGCACACCCGCATGCCGGCGATCCTGGATCCCGCGGGCGTCAAGGCCTGGCTGGACCTCGCGACCACGCCCGAGGCCCTGCAGGCGCTGCTGGCGCCGGCCCCCGAGGACGCGTTGGACAGGTACCCCGTCGGCCGCGCGGTGGGCAATCCGCGCAACGACTCGCCGGAGTTGCTGGAGCGGCAGGACCTGCCGGAGGGTGCTGCGCTGCCGGACCCCCGCTGAGGGCGATACGTGGAGCAACTATGGCGCATCGCAAATGGTGCAGCACTGGCGCCTCCGCGATCGCCCAACGGGGAAGACGCCGGTAGAGGGGCCCGTTGATCGCAATCATCGAGCAGGGCCGTTTTCCCCATTCCTATCGCCGCGCAGGGCGGTGGCCGTAAGGGCGCTCTGTCCGGTTCCGTTCAGGACGACCTGCGAGCGCACGTTCCGAATCGCTCCATGGAACACGCGCCACGGCGACTACAAGTCGCTTCATATAATTCTGCCCATGTGTCAAGCCATGGACTATTCTTCGCAATCGATGCCCGAATGCTGTAGCCGTGCCCGGTGCGCCATCGAGCGCATGACCCCGAGACAGCAGAAGACCTTGGGCGCGTCCGCACCGACTTGAGCGACGCCTTCCGGCCGGTGGGGCACGGTGCTGGTCGCGGAAAGGGGTGCGGCGGCTGCGGAGCATCGATCTGAGTCAACCGCAAGCGCATGGATGCAGTCGTCCCGGCGGGCAGGCGTAATCGCGTACTTGGCATCGCTTTCAGGCTGTTAATCTGGAAATGCTCGACGATGAAATCCCGCTTGATGACTCTGAGCAGTCGCTCGGTCGTCCGGCCGGAGCTTGCTGACATGAGCGGAAGAAGCAACGCCGACCAAATCGCCTAATTGTGAGTGAGGCCCTGTCGATCGCCTGCGGCGATGGGCTGAATCAAGAGAGATATTGGTGATGTATTTGCGCCGAATGATTGTAAATGATTTTCTTTTTTGAGGGTAAAACAATATTTTTCATCAAGCGAGAGGCTTCAATCCATTTCTTGATGTGCGGTGCGAGGTATTGTTGACGAGCGAGCGAAAATGAGAAAAAAGCGCGGAATAGGCGAGCTGGACGGGGTGGAGAACATTGCGAAGATCGTCATGTTTTCTTTGTTGGCCTCGATAATGATTATTGGGGTGTTTTCGGCGAGGGGTCTGTTCGCTGATGGTTCGTATTTCATGTTTCAGATGCTGCAGAGAAAAGGGTTCTTTGTTTTTGATGAGCCGCGGATTTTTGCGCAAATAATAACGCAGGCGCCGGTGGTTATGGCGATGCGCGCTGGAATCGACAATATGTCGGTGCTGATCAGGCTGCAAAGCTTTGGGTTGATCGGTATCCCGTTGTTGCTCTGGGTTTCGGCACTGCTGATTAGTTTTTGGAGTGAGTGGTTTTGGTATTTTTGCTTGGCCTTTGCGGTAACCTACTTGACTGCTGGTTTTTTTTCCGTCGGGGAATACAATCTGGCCTACGCGGCAGTTGCCCTCGCGGCGGCAATATTGTTGGGGGAAAGGATTGGATTTTGGAGATTGCTGACGCTGCTCTCGATGGCTTTTCTGCTAACCAGGTCGTACGAGGCTATGGTATTTTTAGGGCCTCTGTTGTTTGCGATGTCGATTTATCGCGCGCATATCGATGAAGAATTGCCGATCAGTGCGCGTGGGGGTTTAGTGCTGGCGGCCTTTTTATTTGCTGTCGCCGCGGCAATAGCGGGGTGGTCGATCCTATTTCCGAGAGATCCTGTAAATTTGGCGGGCGCAGAGGACTTGATGGCGGTTGTAGAGCAGAAATTTTTTATATGGGTTGCGGTTGAGGTTGTTGTTTCTGCGATCTTGCTTCTTAATGTGCGCGTGCGAGTCACTTGGGTTTTTTTGGTTGTTGGTGTTGTTTTTGATGCTCTGTTACTTTTTCGGGTCGGGTGGACCAGTTCTCCGGATGGGAATTATAAATTTCGAGCTGTTGCCGGGCTGCTCCTCTTTGTTGTGTTGGCCTGGATGGCAGCGGTATCGATTCTTCCCTGGAAGAGGGGGGTGGGTATTAGGTTGGGTGCCCTAAACGTTTTTTTGCTTACAATTTCACTTTCTGTTTCGTTTTTCCAATATAATTTTGGCTTTATGGGGTGGGTCGGGAGGCTGGATCGGGTTGCGTTGAAAATTCATCATGACGTACCGATGAAAGACACGGCGATTGATGATCGTGGCTCTTTGTACGATTGGGGGTGGACGGATCCCTGGCTGACCGCCATTTTAAAAGGGGGTGGGAAAGGAGTGGTTTTGAGTTATTCGAATTTCTGGAATAAGCAATTTTTGAGTGAGTGTCGAGGGGGCTGTCTGGGTAGCTACAAGAAGCCTGGCTCGGTATATTGAAATGATCTTGCTCGGCCACTGCGTTCGCCCAGGACCCTGGCCGCTGCGGTGATCGGCACTGCGAATGGACCCAGAGACTCCGCCGGCCCTGTTCGGGGCAAGGGAGCTGAATGCAACGCATCCGGGGCTGCGCGAGGTGCGTATGCCTGTGCTTGAAGAGGTCTGAGGAGGCATGGGATGCGGTCCGTCATGGCTGTCCTCACGGATCACAGCGTGGTCGACGCTCGCGGCGAGACCTCGCGCAGCGAGGAGTGGCGCCCGCGCTTCAACCTCTCGCCGAGCCAGTTCGCCCCCGTCGTGCGCTCGGACCCGCAGGGTGCGCGCCTGGACATGCTGCGCTGGGGCCTGGTGCCGCCGTGGGCCCACGACGAGACCTTCGCGCAGCGCACGGTCAACGCACGCGGCGAGACGGCGGGCCGGCTGCCGGCCTTCCGCGCGGCCTTCAAGGCGCGGCGCTGCATCGTGCCGGCCGACGGGTTCTACGAGTGGCAGTACGTGCAGGGCAGCACCCACAAGCAGCCCTGGTACATCCACCGCCGCGACGGCGAACTGCTGGCCTTCGCCGGCCTGTGGGAACACTGGCAGCCCCGCGGCCGGGCCGAGGCCCTGCACACCTTCACCATCATCACCACCGAGGCGAACGCCTGGATGACCCCGGTGCACACCCGCATGCCGGCGATCCTGGATGCCCCGGGCGTGCGCGCCTGGCTGGACGCGTCAACGTCGCCCGAGGCTTTGCAGGCCCTGCTGGCGCCGGCCCCCGAGGACGCGCTGGACAGGTACCCCGTCGGCCGCGCGGTGGGCAATCCGCGCAACGACTCGCCGGAGTTGCTGGAGCCGGTACAGCCGGAGCCGGCGAGGTCCTGAAGCGGTCTTGCGCGGGCGGGCGCCTCGGCGACCGTAGCGCTTGCCGCGGGCCGAAGCACATGATCCCGGCCAGGCCATCGATCCAGGCGCCTCGCTGACTCAGAGGATCGCGTAGGCCATGTAGAGCGCGATGGCCGCCAGGCTCCAGACTGTTCCGGCCGCGATGAGAGGCGCCGACCGACCGGTGCGCAGCGCCGCGGTTTCGAGCACGACGATATTGGCCGCGGGTGGAAGGATGGACAGCAGCACCACCACGGCCGGGGTGATGCGCATGGCGGGCGCGCCGCCCAGTACGCCGGCCGCTCCGATCGTTCCGAGCACCAGCACCGACAGCGCGGCGCGCAGTGCGCTGCGAGGCAGGGCCCGCCAAAGGTCCGCGGCGCGAAGCGGTGCGTGCGCCAGCCAGCTGCCGAGGATCATCATGCCGAGCATGCCGAGCAGGAAAGTCGCCCCGTGCCCGAGCCACGAGGCATGCTGCGCCAGCCACGGGCCCAGGGGGCGCAGGCACAGACCGGCCACCAGCGCGCGCAGCGACGGCGTGCGTGCGGCGTCTCGCCACGGGCGGGCGAGGCGGGATCCGTCGGAGCCCGCCCTGTCGGCGGCCGCAAGGGGGATCTGTCTCGCTTCATCGAGGAGGCCGTGCGTGCCTACCTGCTGGAGCGCGCCGTCGATCAGGCCAAGACCGCTGCTGCCGGCATGGACGCAACCGAGTTGAGCGCGCTCA
>JAJZUV010000021.1 GCA_021848345.1 Pseudomonadota bacterium
ACCTGCGCCAGCATGTCGTTGACGCCTCGCGCCATCGCCACGCTCTCCGCGCCGAGCTCGTGCAGCGACGGAGTCGTCAGCGACAGCACCTGCACATCCAGCCCGGTCTCGTCCATCAGGGCCAGGCGCTGCCCGGCGAGGTCGAGCAGCCGATGCTCCACGGCGCCGGAGTGGAAGGCCACGCTGGGGTCGACGGCGTCCAGCCCAGCGCGCTCCCAGGCCTGGCGAACCGCCGGGGTCAGGAAATGCTCTTCCACGCCGATGATCCGCGGGCGCGCGGAATCGACCGGCATCGGCACCCGCACGTCGGCACAGTCCGGCAGGGGCGGGTTCACCATGGCACCACCTTGCCGTTGCGATCCAGGTATTCCAGGCCGGGGCGCTCGCGCTTGGCGAGCAGGCAGTCCACGATGTCGGGAATGGTCTGCTCCAACGTGAAGGTGGCATCCGGCCCGCCCAGCTCGGTGCGAATCCAGCCGGGCGCGAGCACCAGGAGGGAGCGCCCGCTTCCCGTCTGGCGCGCCGCGTAGCTGCGCATGAGCATGTTCAGCGCGGCCTTGGAGGCCCGGTACAACTCGCGCCCGCCCTGCTGGTTGTTGGCCACGCTGCCCTGGCCCGACGACATGACACCCACCAAGCCGGCGGGACGGACCAGCCCATCGAGCATCTCGAGGCAGCGCATGGGCCCGAGCGCGTTGGTCACCATGACGCGCACGAATTCCTCGGTCTCGATGTCGGCCATGGTGTCGTCGGGCCGGGGGTTCGCGGTGCCGGCGTTGACGAACAGCGCATCGAAGCGCCGCTGGGCCAGGCGCTCGCGCAGCGCGGACAGTTGTTCGGCGCGCGTGACGTCGACCGGCTCGATCGCGAGCCGCTCCGGGTAGCTGCCGGCGAGCTCGTGCAAGCCGGTCCGGCCGCCGCCGCGCACGGTGCCGACGAGGTCCCATCCGCGCTCGAGCAGTTCCTCGGCCATGGCCAGGCCGATGCCGCGCGAGGCGCCGACGAGAAGCATGGAGGGACGGGGGGATCGGGAATCGTTCATGGTGGTCTCGGGTCGGAACATGAACCGAGTATGGGCGCCACCACGGCCATGCGCCAGACGCATGGTCTGCACAATGCACTTGCACCGAACGCCATGCCGCCGGTTTCGCCGGGCCCGGATCGCATCTGCCCAACCCGCCGCGCGCACCGGCATGCGGGGGTCAGTCGAGATGCCCCTCGGGGCGCAGCAGGCGCGCGAACTCGTCCGCTGCCAGCGGCGGAGCACAGAGGAAGCCCTGGAACTCGTCGCAGCCCTGCGCGCGCAGGAAGACCAGTTGCTCGCGGGTTTCCACGCCCTCCGCCACCACCTTGTGACGCAGCGCGCGCGCCAGCGCGAGGATGGCCTGCACGATCGCCACGTCCTCCGTGTCGCCCGGCAGATTGCGGATGAATGCCCGGTCGATCTTGACCGCGGCCACCGGCAGGCGCTTCAGATAGGCCAGCGAGGAGTAGCCGGTGCCGAAATCGTCGATGGCCGACTCCACGCCCAGGCGCCGCAACTCGCGCAGGACGCCGCCGACTCGCTCGGGCTCGAGCATCAGCATGCTCTCCGTGACCTCGACCTCGAGCAGCCGTCCGTCCAGACCATGCGTGCGCAACGCCCGCTCGACCTGCTCGACCATCGACGAGCCGTGGAACTGCCGCGCCGAGCAATTCACGGCCACCGGCACCGGCGCCAGCCCCTGTTTGCGCCAGCGAGCCTGCTGCGCGCATGCGGCGTCGATTACCCAGGCGCCCACCGCGGACACCAAGCCCATTTCCTCGAGCAGGGGAATGAACACGTTCGGCGCCACCCGCCCATGTCCGGGCCGATCCCAGCGCAGCAAGGCCTCGGCGCCGCGCAGTCGACCGCTGCGCACGTCGACCTTGGGCTGGAAGTACAGCATGAAGTCTCCGGCTTGCACCGCCATGCGCAGGTCGCTCTCCATCGCCAGGCGATCCTCGATCGCGCGCGAATCGGTGTCGCTGAAGAAGCGCCAACTGCCGGGAGCCGACTGCTTGGCCTGGAACATGGCGGCGTCGGCCCTCTTCAGCAACAGCTCCACCTCGCCGCCGTCGGCCGGACACATGGCGATGCCCACGCTGGCCCCGGTGTACACGAGGCGCTCGCCCAGCTGAAAGGGCGCCCGCAGGGCCGCCAGCAGGCGTTCGGCCGCCCGCGCGGCGCCCTCGGCGTCGGCCACGGCATCGAGCAGCACGACGAAATCGTCTCCCCCCAGGCGCGCCAGGGTGTCGGCGGGATTCAGCACCGTCCGCAAGCGCGCCGAGACCTCCACGAGGAGCCTGTCGCCAGCCTCGTGACCCAGGGATTCGTTGATGGTCTTGAAGCGATCCAGATCGAGGAACAGGACCGCCAGCATGCCGCCATGGCCCGCGATCCGGCCGATCGCCGCGCGCAGTCGGTCGACCAGCTGATGGCGATTCGGCAGGCCGGTCAGCGCATCGTGGTACGCCAGCCATTGCAGCCTGCGCCGACTGTGGCGCACCTCCGTCACGTCGTGGGTGATCAACACGGCACCGATGCTTCTGCCGGCCGGGTCACGCAGCGGTTCGCTGCTGGCCTGCAGATGAAGCAGCGCGGAACCCCCGGCCCCCTTGCCAGCCAGCAATTCCAGGCGGTCGACCGCCTGGCCGTTCAATGCCCGGCGCAGCGGATGCTCGGCCGGATCCAGGGCGCGCATGTCGAGGTGGTAGAGATCACGCACGTGCTCCCACTCCGCGGGGGCATCTCCCCGGTCCTGCGCGAAGCCCAGATGCGCCATCGCCGACTGGTTGAAGTAGCGCAGGCGCCCGGCCTCGTCGACGGCGACGACGCCCTCGCGCATCTGCCCCAGCATCGCCAGCAGGAAGGCGTGCTCGCGGCGGAACGCATGCTCCTGCTCGAGCATGCCGGTGACGTCCTGCACGAAGGCGACGGCGACGTCGGCTTCGCCGTGGTGGTTGAGCATCGGCGAAAGGTGCAGGCGCACCGTGGCGTAACTCCCGTCGCCGCGCGCGTATCGCCGCTGCGCGCAGTACGCGCCGCCACCGGTCGCGAAGGCCTCCGCCAACGCGGCCCGGGCGCCCGCGCGTTCGTCGGGATGGACGAGTTCGGCCACATCGTGAAGCGCCATCAGTTCGCTCTCGCTGCGGCCGAGCAGGTGCGAGACCGCGGCGTTGGCCATGACGATGCGCCCGGATCGCTCGAACATGAGCACGCCCAGGCCCGATTCCTCGAACGCGCTGCGCAGCCGAACCTCGCTGCGGTGCAGGCGGCGCACCAGGGGGCGCAGCTGCAGGCCCATCCCGGCCAGGCCGAGCAGCGCCAGGAACGGCAGCGCCAGGCCCACCCAGCGCTCGCCGTCGAGCAAGGCGCCGTACAGATCCCTGGCCGGCACGCGCAACACCACGTGCAGCCCGGTGGCACCGATCGGAGCATGCGCCTCGATCACCCGCAGGCCGCCAGGGTGGACCGGCCGCGCGAGACCGTCGGTGGCTTGGGACAGACATGCCGACGATGCTTGCGCGGAGGGGCAGATGAACAGCTCGCCGCCCGCGCCGCGAGGCACGATGCGCAGGGCGATGCTCCACATGTCGAGGGGAAATTCCACATCCAGCGCCCGGGCCGCGCGCACGTCCGAGGACAAGGGGATCCGCAACAACAGGCGCACACCGGTGCCGAGCGGGCCCGCGAGCAGCCGCCCCTGCTCGCCCGGAGCCACGGCCACGTTCAAGCCGTGCAGCGGCGCGAGGCGAGGCCCGGCGTTCGCGCCTGCCCGGGGGGCAAGGTCGAGGCGCGTCCATTCACGCTCGCCCAGCCCGGACAGCGCGGCGCGCAGCAGACCTGCGCCCTGGTCGACGTCGCCGGCTCCCGAGCGCATGGTCGAGGGCACGACCCAGCGGGCGATGAGGCCGGCCTGCCGCACACGCTGGGAGATCGAATCGTCGGCGAGGTCGGCGATGGCCGAGGCTCCATGCCGCACGTCCCGCACGACACTGCGACGCTCGTGTTCCCCGATGGCCGCGACCGCGAGCAGGGCCGACAAATAGCCCGCCAGCAGCAGCGCGGCTCCGGCGGCCGCCAGGATGCGGCGGTCCTCGCGCCCACGCAGCCACTCGCCGATGCCGCGCAGGCGCGACACCGCTCCCATCGCGGTACCCGCAACGGCCAGCCCCAGCAGCAGGTGCGAGCCGACCTCGGTCCCGGAAACCAGCCCCAGGCGCAGGAACAACAGGTTCAGGCTGAGTTCCCCCAGCGCCGCGGCCGCGCAGCCGAGGGTCGCGATGTCGAGCGTCAGCCACAGGGCCATATACCCCGCCCCGGCGTTGTGCTCCGATCCTCGGGTCATTTCCGGCTTCGCTACGCGCGGGCAGGCCGATCCGATGCGCGCAGCGAGTCGTCTTGCGGCCGCGTCGACCAACGCCGCGGGCCCGTACGGAGAATCTTGAACATGGTCGGGTTCATCCTGGCTCGACATCCATGCCGGCACGCGCGAATCGCGTCGCGCAGGAGGGAACATGCGCAAATATGTGGCATGAACGACCGATTGCGCGCCGCCCAATATCCCGCGAATGATTTTGCGGCATGGCCCGCGCACGCAGCGAGATATTTGTAACCTGTCGAGACCTCGATTCGGTTACCTGATGGTTAGGATTCTCCGCTCGCCTGGCGAATTCGACCTGGAATCGCCCGGCCGGAGCCGACAACTCCGGGCCATGAGGCGATGCCCGGAGGAACATTTTCACGCATCCCCGGGGGAACGCGCGCGAAATGCCCGTTCATTTTGTTACAAACCCATCCCCACGGCTTGGAGTCGCCCGGCGCGTCAAGCACCTTCCGGCGCGGCGACGACCTTTTGCTGCAGATGTCGGAAGATTTCGTCGTTGCGTCGGTGAACGTATTCGAGCAACTCCAGGAATTCGACCTTCTGACCCGGGGTCAGCGCGTCGAAACGTTCCAGCAAGGTCGCGTGATGCGCCTCGACGGGTGGACCGTCGGCTCGTTCGCCATCGAGCCAATACGTAGGAAGATGAAGCGATTGCTCGATGTGTCGGGCAAATATCTCGCCGATCGGCTTCTCCCCACTCAGGCAGCGGGAGATATAGCCGGTCTGGCGGTTCAGGACATGCGCCAGGGAAGCCTGTCCGCCCCGACCTGGAAACTGCTCGTCGAGTATGCGCTTCAGACGATCTCTTCGGATTCGACGCACATGTTCCATTCTGAGATCGCAGGAACGGGTTGCTTGCACATCGATGACAACCGGGGCTGTCGATCGGACCTTCGGGGCTCCGCGGCTCGGCAGAATCCGCGCGTCGCCGTCCGACGCATGGGTCCGATCCCGCCTGGCCGATGGGCCTTCACTTACATTTGATGACGCTTTGCGGAACAGGCTCATGGGACATACCCTTGCCTTCAACATGGCGGTCCGCGCGTGACGCAAACATCGCGGCGCGCGGCGGCGATCCGGCTATCCGACCGCCAGTCCCGGCGCCCAGGTCACGCATCGCGTGGCTCCGGGGGACTTGTCGGATTTCGCCCGATACAGCGCGGCATCGGCGTGCTCGAGCAACTCCTGCGGATCCGAGTCGTCGTCCGGAAACACGGTCAACCCCATGCTCGGCCCCACCTGCACGCGTTGTCCGCCGGGGAGCACATACGGCAGACGCAGCGAGGACTGCAGGCGTGCGAGCATGGCCTGTGCTTCCGCCACGCAACTCAACCCCGCGATCACCAGCACGAATTCGTCCCCGCCGAGGCGTGCCACGTAATCGCCTTCGCGCAGGCCGGCGCGCAAGCGCTCGCCCAGGGAGCAAAGCAGGGCATCGCCCGCGGCGTGGCCCCACTGGTCGTTCACGGGCTTGAAATCGTCGAGGTCCAGCACGCACACCGCCAGCAGATGGCCATTGCGCCTGGCCGCGGTCAGCATGGTGGGCAGTCGTTCGAGCAGAGCGCGCCGGTTGTACAGCCCGGTCAACGAATCGCGCCAGGCCAGCCATTCGATGTGGGCGCGCTTGCGGATCTGCGCCAGCGAGGTCGCGGTGCCGTGGACGATGCGCTGCAGCAGGTCGCGCAGGGTCTCGTCGATCGGAGCGGGATCCTGCAGGACGAACCCCATGACGCCATAGTCCGGTTCACCCCCCGCCGACAGCACGGGCCATGCCATGAGGGCACCGGCGGCCGCCAATCGCGGCTGCCGCCAGCAGTCGTCCGCGTCGTCGGCTTCGGCGGGACGCAGCAGAACCTGCGGAGTACGCGTCGACCAGGCCAGCGCGCACAGGCTCTCCAGGCGTTCCGGGAAGTCGGCGTGCGCTTGCTGGGGGCCGGCAAGGAACTGGCGATGAAGGGTTCCATCCTCGGACGCGACCTGCACCTCGACCTCGACGACATCGGTTTCGGTCACCATCGCCTCGGCGACGATCGACAGGGCCGCCTGTTCGCTCCCGGCGGAAAGCAGCCGATGCTGCATCGATCGCAGCGCGCCGCGGTATCGCTCGCAGCGCATCGCGCGCGCGATGTCGGCCTCGCGCTCGATGAACTCGGCGAGCTCGTCGGCGATCTGCTGCACCACTCCCGTGGCATGCGCCAGCAAGGGATTGGCGGTCCCGTACAGGATACAGAGCAGCGCGGATCCACCGTCCCTCGTCCGTCCGGCGGCCGCCAGCACCCCCTCCGCGCCATGCATCCGGGCGCGTGCCGCCCAGGGCGCGAACCGCGGATCCCCGATGGCGCAGTGTTGCGCTTGTCCGCTGCGCAAGGCCTGGCCGGCGGGTCCGCGCCCCTCCGGCAGATCCGGGTCCGCGCTGATGCGCAATCCCTGGCCGTAGCCGCTCGCGGGGCCCGCGGTGGCGACGACCTCCAACCATTTCGCGCCCCGTCGAGACAAGGCGATGAAGGCGGCGCGCGCGCCGAGCAGTTCGGCCAGCGAGGCTGCCAGCGCCTGCAGCACCTCGCCACGCCCTCGGCGCTGCGGATTGCGAAGCACCCGCAGGGCTTCGACCAGCGCCGCATAGAACAGTGCCGACTGCCTCGCCATGCGCTCCGCTTCAGCCGTGCGGCTGGTATGCCGCAGCTCTCGCTTGCGCGCATGGGCATAGCTCCCCGAGGCCGCGGCCAGAACCGCCCCCAGGAGCAGCCAGCCGAACAAGGCGTCCCGTGCGTGACGCCACCACAGCAGATCCACGGTGGCCTTCGGGATCGCCACGAAGGCCACCAGCGGAAGGCCCTGCAGGCCCTGCATGGCCACCCACATCGCACGGTGCATGCGCCCGACGTCCAGGACCTGGTTCAGGTCCGAGGGCGGCCTGCGCGCGACGTCGGGCAGGCTGGCGCGCATGGCTCCGACCGCCATGGGCCTGGCTCCGAACTGCTCGGGCCAGGACTGCGGAAAAGCCGCGAGGAGGTGACCCCGGCCGCTCAGCAGGCCCATCACCGCGTGGCGCTCCGCTCGATTCGGCAGATGCAGCTGACTCCACAGCCCGACCTGGCCTCGCATGGCCACGTCGACGACCACGAACAGCGGCGGTCCGCCCCTCGTGGCCTCCGACGCCCCGAGCTCCATGCTCCCGCGCCCCAGCGCGACACGCACCGATCCCGGCCGGTCCGCTCGGGGACCATCGGCGGAGAGTTTGCGGATGAAGGCGGCCATGCGCGAACCCACGCGGTGGCGCCGACCATACTCGCCGGCCCCCGCCAGGATGGTTCCGTCGCCCGACACCAGCGCCCCCGCGCGCGAATCGGGGTAGGCGCGAAGGAATTCCTCGAGCAGCCTGTCCATGCGACGCGGCACCGGATGCGTGCCATCCTGGAGTTCATGCTCGGCCACATGGGCGTCGAGAAAGGCGAAACCGCGCAGGTACTGGTCGAGGTGCTGCTGGGAGAGCGCGCTGACCAGGCCGGTCATCGCATCGAGTTGCAGCCAGGTCTGCTCGGCCGTGGCCCTCCAGGCCTCCAGCCCATAGGAGATGCCCACGAGGCCCCAGACCACACCGGCGATCAGAAAGACGCTCATGCGCCTCAGGAAAAATGCCCCGATGCTTCTGGACATGGATGATTGGCTTGGAAAAGGCGCGAGCAGCCGCGACGCGCTCCTCGCAGGGCACCGAGATGGGGCCCATGGATGCGACACGGGTGCCGCTGGGCCCTGTCAGGCTGGAAAGCGCCCGTGAGGCGAAGGTCGACGCCCCTGTTCCGCGGGACCGGGGCGCGCGGCGGTCGGGATTCTGCACGACAACGCCGCGCTCACATCGGAAGAACGTAACGTTCCGATACGGCCCGATCGTTACCTGGAGGTCACGCCCCGCGGTGCATGCGCACCGCGACACGGACCCTTGGCCCGCGCAAGGGGACGAATCGCGTAGCTCGCGGCGGAGGTACCGGAGGGACAGCAAAATCGCGTTCCTCGGCCCGATGCGAGCCGAGGCAAGCGCGAACTGTTACACGTTTGTGAATGGTGACGATATATTGCTTGCAACAAGCATGTAATCGCCGCACAGCATTCTCTATTCGCCGGGATTCGCGATGTCTTCGTCCTCTTCCCGGAAATGCCGGTACAGCGCGACGACGATGCCGGGCAGCGCCTGCGCGATGCTCTCGTGCTGTTCGGGCGTCAACTGCAGGCGCTCGAGTTCCGCGCGGCCCTCCTCGCTGCCATACAGGAACACGGGACCCAGAAGGTCCTTCAGCTCGTCGGGAAGGCGCTCGAACACCTCGTCCTGCAATTGCAGGCCGAGCACGAAACCGAAGCACCAGTCGTCGATGAGCGAAACCTGCTCGCCATCCTCGGAGGCCTCGTCCTCGTCGTCGTCGGAGCCTTCCAGGTACAGCACGGGTTCATAGTCTTCCGGGCTGTCGGCCAGCGTGTCGGCCGTGTCGCGCCAGTGCTGGGCGATCAGCGTGATCAACTCCTGCGCCTCGGCTTCGCTGCCGAAGCTGACCTGCTCGTCCGTGCGCTCCGGATCGAGCATCCAGGGCAGCACGTCGGCCAGCTCGGGGCGATCGGGGCCGGCCAGGGCGGCGGCGATGAATCCGTCCAGGGTCGAGATGTCCATGACATGCTCGGGCGAGGCGTCGCTGCCGAGCAGCTCGGCAAGGCGGTCGAGATCGGCCGCGGGGGCGGTGGGTTCGGTCATGGCAATCCGGGAACGGGAGGACGAGGCCCCCATTGTCGCCGTGAATCGACCGGACATCGGCTCAGGGCGCGCCGAGCACCTTGCGCATCGGATGGACGGACAGGCCGAACCGGGATTCCGCGGGTCCGTTGTCGACGTAGCCGCGGGCAAGGTAGAAGCGGTGGGCGGTGGCCGTGCTGAGCAGAGTGCATTGCGTGTTCCCGCACTCCTGCGCAAGGGCTTCGAGCCTGCGCATCATGGCGGAGCTGACCCCCTGAAAGCGAAAGCGTGGAGCCACGTAATTCAGCGTGATCGCGCCGTCCAGCCTCAGGCATCCCGCGGCGCCGACCTCGCCGTGGAACTCCGCCACGACACAACGGTTCATGTCGTGGACGATCCAGGCCCCGGCGGTCTCCGGCCGCTTGTTGCGCAGCCACGCCCGCAGCAGCGCCGGGTCGTTGCCATGGTCCTCGACACAAAGCTCCACGATGGAACGACGCACGACGGCGCATAGGTCGCGGGCATCCGCGAGAGTGGCCGGCCGGATGATCATGATGGACGCGATTTTGGCACCATCGCCCGGGCCTCGGCTTCCCGCAGGGTGTTCCAGGCGGGGGTTCCAGGCGGGGCGCGGGGTCAGTGCCGTGCGGCCTCCGACAGCGCACCCGCGGCGCGCAGCTGCTCCGCGGCGACGCGCTGCAATTGCACGGCCTCCCCGGGCGCGATGCCCAGGTCCGCGGCGGCGCGCTCCCCGGCCCCGAAGCCGGAGGGGTCGATGCCCGTCAGGCTGCCGAACAACACCAGCGCGCTGAGATAGGAGCCGTACTTGCTGGCATGCAGCCGGTCGTGCCACCACAGGTCGATGGTGCCGCCTCCGGGCTCGCGCCAGGCGCCGTCGGCTCCGTAGAAGCCCGAGGACGGCGCGATGCCCTGGTCCACCGCGCGCTGGAAGGCGTCGCCCACCGGAACCACGCCGGCGAAGCGGGGGTCGGCGGCCGCCAGGCCGTAGAAGGCCGCGTGCAGGTCGGCGGTCATGGTGTGCAGGCTGGGGTAGTAGGTGCGGGCCGGCAGACCCCGCGGGTGGCCGGGAGTCGTGCGCACCACCGGCGCCCCGTCCGGCGAATCCAGGTCCACCCGCGTCTGCAGATGCGCCTCCACCATGTCGGGGCGTGCCCAGGTCTGCTCCAGGAACACACGGGTGCCGGGATCGGCATGGGGATTGGCCGGGATGACATGCTCGATGGCGCAGCGCGCCGCGCTCTGGCCGGTGGACTCGCAGGCCGCCAGGCCGCCGTAGAGCTGGGTTTCGGTGAAGGTCCGCGCCTGGCCGTCGTGGATGAAGCGCTCGAACTGCTTCGCGTAGGCGACGAAGGCCAGCGGGTCGGCGTGCCGCCCCTTGCCCGCCGGCAGCGCGCCGTCGCTGCGCTCCTGCAGCACCACCACGTCCCAGCGCCGGCTCGCAACGTTGCCGCGCAGGTCCCAGTCCTTGTTGGCCAGGTCCAGGAAATGGCCCCGCAGCGAGGCCCCGTTGCGCGTGGACAGCGAGACCTCGTAGTCCACGTGCGCCTCGCGCGTGAGTCGCTCGAAGATGCCCGGCACCCCGCCCCAGGGATGGGGCTCGAAGCTGCCGTGGTCCGGCGTACCGGGCGGGTAGCTGTTGGTGCCCCGCGGGCTGCGCGCGTTGAAGCCCGCGGTGAGATCGTGCACCCGGTCGGCGTTGTAGTTCAGCACCGGCGCGACCCGGCCGAAGGTGTAGCTGTTGCCGACGAACAGCACCGAGACGGGAGTTGCGGCCATGGCGGAAACGGAACACAGGGCAGGCACCCACGCCAGCGCCCATGCGGCGAGCCGGCGCCTCACTTCAGCCCAGCAGGAGCTGCTCGACGAACTTTCGCCGGGAGCTCCGTTCAGTGACGCTTCCGCTGCCGCCGATCTGCGACTCCGCGACGATGTAGCTGTACAGCATGAATCCGCGCTTGCGCGCTTCCGCCTTGGCGAAGCCCAGGGCTTCGATCAGATCGCTGATGTAGTCGATGCGGCTGGCGTCGGCTTCGTCGACGGCCTGGCGTGCCATCGGATCATGACGCGCCCAGGCGCGCAGCGCCAGCTCGATGCGCGCGGCGCGCGTGGCGGCGCGGCCGCGAAACGGCAGCGAAAGCACGTCGCGCAACTGGGCGCGCGCATCGCGATTGCTGGCCTGCAGGCGCGTGGTGAGCTGCTCGGTGGCGCGGTCGCGCCAGCTTTGCAGCACCTGGCGCAGCAAGTCCTCGCGATCGCGGAAGTGCCAGTAGAAGCTGCCGCGGGTGACCGACAGCTCGGTCGCCAGCACGTCCACCCGCACGTTGTCGATGCCGTGGTCGACCAGCACCTCGGTGGCCGCCTCGATCCAGCGCTCCGGCGTCAGCGTCTCGCGCCGCGGCGCGGCGTCGCGCGCACGGCGCGGCGCGGCTTGCGCACGGGGTTCGGAATCGGGCATGCGACGACCGGAGCGGCTGGGGTTTGTACGGATCCTGGGCAGGGATTGTAGGCATAGCATGCTTCCAGACACATACACATGTGTATGGTCAAGACGAGGAAACGGGCATGCAGGACGATGAGCGCGCCACGCGGCTGGGCCTGGCGCCGCAGCGCGTGGTGCGGGTGGGTTTCGACGACGGCAGTTTCGTGCTGCGTTCGCCCGAGCCGCTCAGGCCCTACGCGCGCTGCGTGGGGGAGTGGCTCGAGCAGTGGGCTCGCGAGACCCCGGACGCGCCGGCATTCGCCGAACGCGCGACCGACGGCGCGTGGAGGCGCCTGAACTGGGCCGAGACCCGCGCGCAGATCGGGCGCATCGCGCAAAGCCTGCTGGGCCTGAAGCTCATGCCGCAGGCGCCGATCGTCGTCCTGTCGGACAACGCCATCGACCACCTGCTGTTGATGCTCGCCGGCATGCACATCGGACGCGCCGTGTGCACGGTGTCCAGCGCGTATTGCCGCCTGGTGCGCGACGGCGACTACTCGCGCATCCACGGCATTCTCAACACCCTGGGCCCGGCGCTGATCTACGCCAGCGATGCCGCGGTGTACGGCCCGGCCATCGCCGGATCGGGCCAGCACGCGGTCGTGGTGTTCAGCGACGGGGCCGAGACCTATCCGGGCGCGTTGCGCTTCGACAGCCTGCTGCGTACGGCCGAGGGGCCGGCGGTGATGGGGGCCTTCGCCCAGATCACGCCCGACACCCACGCCAAGTACCTGCTGACCTCGGGGTCGACCGGGCACCCCAAGGTGGTGATCAACACCCATCGCATGCTGTGCGCCAACCAGCAGATGGTGGCGCAGGTGTGGCGCTTCCTGGAGCGGGAGAAGCCGGTGCTGGTCGACTGGCTGCCGTGGAGCCACACCTTCGGCGGCAACCACAACCTCAACATGGTGCTGCGCAACGGGGGCTTCCTGGCCATCGACGACGGCCGTCCGCTGCCCGGCATGATCGAACGCAGCCTGCGCAACCTGTGCGAGCTGCGCCCCACGCTGCATTTCAACGTGCCGCGCGGCATCGACATGCTGCTGCCGCTGCTCGAGGCCGACGACGCGCGGGCGCGCGAGTTCCTGTCGCGCCTGCGCGGCGTGTTCTATGCCGGCGCCGGCCTGCCGCAGTCGAGCTGGGATCGGCTGCAGGCGCTGGCCACGCGCGTGCGCGGCGAGCCGCTGTGGCTGACCACCTCGTGGGGCTCGACGGAGACCTCGCCCGCCATCACCAGCGCGCATTGGTGGCTCGACCAGGCGGGCGTCATCGGCCTGCCGCTGCCGGGCACCGAGCTCAAGTTCGTGCCCTGCGCGGACAAGCTGGAGATGCGCGTGCGCGGGGTCAACGTGTTCCCCGGCTACCGCGACGCGCCGCAGTTGACGGCGCAGGCCTTCGACGCCGAGGGCTACTACTGCATCGGCGACGCCGGGCTGCTGGCCGACGATCGGCACCCCGAGCAGGGCGTCGCCTTCGACGGCCGCGTGGCCGAGGATTTCAAGCTCAGCTCGGGCACCTGGGTGTCGGTGGGCACGCTGCGCGTGCGCCTGGTGTCGGCGCTGGCGCCATGGGCCCAGGACGTGGTCGTCACCGGCCACGACCGCGCCGAGGTCGGACTGCTGATCTTTCCGTCGCCGCAGGCCGCGGCGCTGCCGCCGGCCGAGCTGCGCGACAAGGTGGCACGGGTGCTGCGCCAGTTGCGCGAGCAGGGCGCCGGCTCTTCGCAGACCCCCGCGCGCGCGCTGGTGCTGGCCGAGCCGCCCAGCAGCGCGGCCGGCGAGATCACCGACAAGGGCTACATCAACCAGTGCGCCGTGCTGCGCGAGCGCGCCGGCCTGGTCGACGCGCTGCATGCCGGCTCGGCCGACACCATTCTTGCCTGACGACCACCACCATGCTCCAGGATTTCCGACCCGAATCGGGCGCGCTCGCGTCGCTCGACCTGCTGCGTCTGCAGCGCGACGACCTCGTGCTGCACGCGCGCCTGAACCGCCCGCACAAGCGCAACTCCGTCAGCGACGCGCTGCTCGCGCAGCTGCACACGCTGTTCGTCCACCTGCCCGGCGACGTGCGCGTGGTGGTGCTCAGCGGCGAAGGCGAACATTTCTGCGCCGGGCTGGATCTGTCGGAGGTGACCGAGCGCGACGTGGTGCAGGGCATCCATCATTCGCGCGCCTGGCACGCGGCCTTCGAGGCCATCCAGTTCGGTCCGGTGCCGGTGCTGGCCGTGCTGCACGGCGCGGTGGTCGGCGGCGGGCTCGAACTGGCCGCGTCGGTGCATCTGCGCATCGCCGAGCGCAGCGCGTTCTATGGCCTGCCGGAGGGGCAGCGCGGGATCTTTGTCGGCGGCGGGGGCTCGGTGCGCATCTCCCGCCTGATCGGCGTGGCACGCATGACCGACATGATGCTCACCGGGCGCGTGTTCGACGCCGCGGACGGGCAGGCCATCGGCGCGTCCAACTACCTGGTGGACGACGGCGCCGGGCTGGCCAAGGCGCTGGAGCTGGCGCACCGCATCGCCGGCAACGCGCCGCTGTCGAACTACGCCATCACCCAGGCGCTGCCGCGCATCGCCGACCTGGCGCCCGGTGAAGGGCTGTTCGTCGAGGCCCTGATGTCGTCCATCGTTCAGGGCGACGACGCGGCCAAGCAGCGCGTGCGCGACTTCCTGGAAAAGCGCGCGGCCAAGGTGGAGAAGACGCGATGAGCTGGTCCTTCGAGGCGCCGCTGCGCGACATGCGTTTCGTGCTCGGGCACGTGCTGGACGCACCGGCGGCGTGGGCCGCGTGCCCGGCCCACGCCGAGCTGGATCTCGACACCGCCTGCGCGGTGCTGGAGCAGGGCGCGCGTTTCGCCGCCGAGCAGTTGCAGCCGCTCAACGGGCCCGGCGACCGGCAGGGCTGCAACCTGGACGCCGACGGCCGCGTGCGCACGCCGGACGGCTTCGCCGACGCCTACCGCGCTTTCGTCGAGGCCGGCTGGCCCGCGCTGGCCGGCGATCCGCGCTGGGGCGGGCAGGGCCTCCCGCTGCTGCTCGACGGCTTCCTGCGCGAGATGCTCGACGCCTGCAACCACGCATGGAACATGTACCCGGACCTGCTGCACGGCGCCGTGCACACCCTGGCCGCGCACGCCGGCGACGAGTTGCAGCAGCGCTATTTGCCCAGGCTGGTCAGCGGCGAGTGGCTGGCCGCGATGGCGCTGACCGAGCCCCAGGCCGGCAGCGACCTGGGGCTGTTGCGCACCCGCGCCGAGCCCCAAGCCGACGGCAGCGTACGGGTCAGCGGAAGCAAGATCTTCATCTCCGGCGGCGAGCACGACCTGAGCGACAACATCGTGCACCTGGTGCTGTGCCGCCTGCCCGACGCCGCGCCCGGCACGCGCGGCCTGTCGCTGGCGCTGGTGCCCAGGCTGCTGCCCGACGGCTCGCGCAACGCGATGGTCTGCGACGGCCTGGAAAAGAAGATGGGCCTGAAGGCCAGCGCCACCTGCGCGATGCGCTACGAGCAGGCCACCGGCTGGCTGGTCGGCGAGCCCGGGCGCGGCCTGGCGGCGATGTTCGTGATGATGAACTCGGCGCGCCTGCACGTGGCGCTGCAGGGACTGGGGCATGCCGAGATGGCCGCGCAGAACGCGCTGCGCTACGCGCTGGAGCGCCGCCAGTCGCGCCTTCCCGGCCCGCGCGCCGCCGACGCCGGCGCCGCCGACCCGATCGCGCGCCACCCCGCGATGCGCCACGTGCTGCTGGGGCTGCAGGCACAGGTCGAGGCCGGGCGCGTGATCGCCGCGCGCGCCGCTCTGGCGCTGGACCTGGCCGAGCACCATCCCGACCCCGCGGTGCGCGACGCCGCGCAGGCGCGCGCAGCGCTGCTCACCCCGTTGCTCAAGGCCCAGCTCACGCGCCTCGGATTCGAAGGCGCCAGCGCCGCGCTGCAGGTGTTCGGCGGCTACGGCTACGTGCACGAATACGGGATCGAGCAAAGCGTGCGCGACGCGCGCATCGCGATGATCTACGAGGGCACCAACGAAATCCAGGCCATCGACCTGGTGCAGCGCAAGCTGCTGGGCGACTCCGGGACGGCCTTGCAGGCGCTGCTGGCCGAATGCGCGGCGGAAGCCGACGCCTGCCTGGCCGAACCGTCGCTGGAGGCCTTCGGGCAGGCGCTGCGCGAGGAATGCGAAGCCGCCCGCTCCGGGCTGCACGCGCTGCTCGGGCTTCGCGATCCCGGCCTCGTGCTGGCGCTGGCCCCCGACGTGATGGATGCGCTGTGGTGGCTGCTGAACACCTGGGCCTTCGCCGCCAGCGCGCGCGGCACCCTGCGCGCGAGCGACACCGACGCGGCGTGGCGCGAGGCCAGGCTCGAGCGCATGCGCTACGGCGTCGACTGGCTGCTGCCGCGCGCGCGGCAGCACTGGCAGCGCGTCATCGCCGGCGCGCCGGCGCTTCCCGAACTGCGGGCGACGCGCTGATGCGCTGTGCTTCGTCCCCCAACGCATCGACCAGGAAGTCGATGAACACCCGCACCTTGTTGGGCAGGAAGCGCTGGCTGAGGTACAGCGCGTACAGGTTCAGGTCCAGGGTGCGGTACGACTCCAGGATCGGCACCAGGGTGCCGGCACGCAGCGCCTGCTCGACGATGAATCGGGGCTGCAGGATCACGCCCGCTCCCGCGATCGCGAGTTCGCGCAGCAAGTCCCCGTTGCTCGAATGCACCGTCGGGCGCACGCGCACCCGCTCGCTGCGGCCATCGGGCGCCGTGAACGGCCACTCGTCGCCCGCCCACAGGTAACTGAAGCTCAAGGTATCGTGCCGCGCCAGGTCCGCGGGCTGCTCCGGCCTGCCGCGTGCGCGCAGATAGGACGGCGCCGCGCACACCACGGCGTCCAGCGCCGCGATGCGCCGCGCGACGATCCCGGGGTCGAGGCGCGTGGCCACGCGCAGCGCCACGTCGATGCCCTCGTTGGCGAGGTCGACCAGGCGGTCGCTGAGGTCGACGTCCAGGCGCAGTTGCGGGTGCTGCTCGTGGAAGCGGGCCAGCACCGGGGCCAGGCGGGAGATCCCGTAGGACAGGGGGGCCGAGATGCGCAGCAGGCCCACGGGACGGCTCGTGCCCCGTGCCGCCGCGGCCTGCGCCTCGGCGAACTGCTCCAGGATGGACACGGCGCGGGCGTGGAAGTCCTCGCCCGCGTCGGTCAGGGACATGCGGCGCGTGGTGCGATGGAGCAGGCGCGCGCCCAGGTGGGCTTCGAGCGCGGCGACCTGCCGGGTGACCACCGCGTTGGACATGTCCAGCGCGGCGGCCGCTCGGGCGAAGCTGCCCGACTCGACCACCTGCACGAACACCCGGGTTGCCGAGAGCCAATCCATGCAGCGGGATGTTATTGCGATTCCCGCAACAGTGCATTGCCCGGCATCGTCTTTTTCGACACGGATCGCGGAAATACAGTGCTGCTCATGGCATGGCCGAGGCGCGCCGATCCGGCTGCGCCAGTCCTGAAACTCGCCGCCCTTTCTCCCGTCGCCCTTTTCCCGGAGCACATCATGACTCGTTCCTCCACCGCCCCGTATGGCGTCACGCTGCTGCGCGTGAGCCTGGGCATCCTGTTTCTCGCCCACGTCGGACTCAAGATCTTCGTGTTCACCATTCCCGGCTTCGTCGGCTACTTCGCCTCGCTGCACCTGCCGGCTGTCATGGCTTATGGCACCATTGCGCTGGAGGCGTTCGGTGGGCTGGCCCTGATCCTCGGCGTGTACGCGCCGTGGGTGGCGATTCCGCTGGCGCTGGAGATGCTCGGCACCATCGTGATGGTGCACGGCGCCAACGGATGGCTGTTCACCAACAAGGGCGGCGGCTGGGAATACCCGGCCTTCTGGGCCGTGACCCTGGTCGTGCTGAGCCTGCTCGGCGACGGCGCCTTCGCGCTGCGCCCCAGCGTCGGGCGCCAGGCCTGAGCCCCGGCGCGCGGCCATCCCCGTTGCCTGCCATCGCCCGCCGCGCCGGATCCGAGCTTGTTCCACCGAGGACCACATCATGAGATTCCCGACCCTGTTCGTATCCCACGGCGGTGGCCCCTGGCCCTGGATGCGCGACACCTGGCATGGAGCCTACGACCGCCTGGCCGCGGCCTTGCGCGGCTTGCCCGAGGAGATCGGCGCCCACCCACGCGCCGTGCTGATGATCTCCGCGCACTGGGAGGCCGAGGAGTTCACGGTGCAGTCGAATCCCGCGCCGGGCATGATCTACGACTACGGCGGATTCCCCGCCCACACCTACAGCATCCGCTACCCCGCTCCCGGCTCGCCGGAGCTGGCGCGACGCGTGCAGGCGCTGCTCGGAACGAGCGGCATTCGGAGCGCCGAGGACCCGCAGCGCGGCTTCGACCACGGCATGTACGCGCCGATGGCCGTGGCCTATCCCGAGGCCGACATGCCCACGGTGCAGCTGTCGCTGCGTCGCGGTCTGGATCCCGAGCAGCACCTGGCGCTGGGCCGCGCGCTCGCCCCGCTGCGCGACGAGGGCGTGCTGATCATCGGCAGCGGCCTGAGCTACCACAACCTGCGCGCCTTCGGGCCGGCGGGCGGCCCGGCCTCGGCCGCCTTCGACCGCTGGCTCGACACCTCGCTGGCCGAAACCGGCGCCGCGCGCTCGGCGGCGCTGACCGCCTGGCAGTCGGCCCCCTCGGCGCGCCAGGCGCACCCGCGGGAGGAACACCTGCTGCCGCTGATGGTCGCCGTCGGCGCGGCCGAACACGAGGCCGCGGTGCGCGACTACCACGAGGATGACTTCTTCGGAGCGCTTTCGGTGTCGAACTGGCGCTTCGGCGAACCGGCGCGGTGACGCCGTGACACGGCGCCCGACGCGTGGCGGCGGCCCCGCCGTCACGCGCCGCGGCGCTATCGACCAGGCGCGGCGCTCAGCAGATCCAGCAGCGTGCGCGCGACCACCTTGGTGGCCCCGCGCAGGTCGTCCAGGCGGATGTGTTCGTCGGCGCGCTTGGCATTGGACTCGCGCACCGTGCGCGGTCCGGCTCCATAGATCGCCGCGGGCACGCCGCGTTCGCTGTACAGACGCACGTCCGTGTACAGCGGCGTACCGGTGACGGGAATCGGCTCGCCGAAGATCTGCTCGGCGTTGCGCTGCAGCGCCCGCACAAGCTCCCGGTTCCCCTCCAGCGGCCTGAGCGCATGGGCCAGCAGCAGGCGCCGCACCTCCACGCGAATGCCGGGCTGGCGCGCCGCGACCTGCGCGATGCCCTCGCGCAGCGCCGCTTCGACCCGCACCGGGTCCTCCTCGGGGATCATGCGCCGATCCAGCCGGAACACCACCTTGCCGGGTACGACGTTGGTGTTGGTGCCGCCCTCGATGGTGCCGACGTTCAGGTACGGATGATCGATGCCCGGCACCTGCGAACGCTGCTCGCGCAAGCCGCGATTGAGCTCGTACAGCATGCCCAGGATGGCCACGGACGCCTGCAGCGCGTCGAATCCGCTGTGCGGAATCGCCGCGTGCGCCATCACCCCGTGCACCGTCACCTCCAGTTGCAGGCAACCGTTGTGGGCGGTCACGACCTGATAGGAGAAACCGGCGCCGATCTCCAGGTCCGGGCGGCTCAAGCCCTGCTCGAGCAGCCAGCCCGGGCCCAGCTCGCCCCCGTATTCCTCGTCGTAGGTGAAGTGCAACTCGACGCCACCGCACAGCGGCAGGCCCAGGGATTCCAATGCGCGCAGCGCGAAGCTGTAGGTGCTGAAATCGCTCTTGCTGACCGCGCTGCCGCGGCCATAGAGCTTGCCGTCGACGATCTGCGCGCCGTAGGGTTCGCGGCTCCAGCCCTCGCCCGCCGGCACGGCGTCGCCGTGCGCGTTGAGCGCGATCACCGGCCCGCCGGCGCCGTAGCGCCGACGCACG
The DNA here is from genome assembly GCA_021848345.1 of Pseudomonadota bacterium. GTDB lineage: Bacteria > Pseudomonadota > Gammaproteobacteria > Burkholderiales > Burkholderiaceae_C > Thiomonas_A. Next base: position 19,537 of record JAJZUV010000021.1, read on the forward strand.
ATCAGGTTGGTGATCGAGCGCAGGCCCCGCGCCTGCACCCGCTGCGCCGGCACCGCATGGCGCTCCACGTCCAGGCCGAAGGACTCCAGCCATTGCGCGGTGCGCTCGGCGTGCGGCGCATTGTCTCCGGGCGGCGTGTCGCAGGGCAGGCGCACCAGATCCTGCAGCATGCGGATCTGCTCGTCGAAATGGTCGTCGACCCATCGATCCAGGGCCGCGTGACGGGAAGTACTCAGCATGACGCGCAAAAGTCCTCGAGCAATCGTTGAAAGGCCTGGCAGGCGAGGTGCAGATCGTCCGCGGTGCTCGACTCCAGCGCGTTGTGGCTGATTCCTCCATGGGCGCCGCGCACGAACAACATCGCCTGCGGCAGCAGCCTGTGCATTTTCATCGCGTCGTGCCCGGCGCCGCTGGACATGCGCAGCACAGGCACGCCCAGGCCCTCCAGCGCGCGCTCCCAGCGCGCCTGCAGGCCCGGATCGCTGGGGGCGGCCGGCTCCCGCAGGGTCTCGCGCAACTCCATGCGCAGCCCGCGGCGCGCGCACACCTCGCGCAGGCCGACGTCGATCTGGCTGCGCACGCGGTCGCGAAGGGCATCGCCGGGCGCGCGCACGTCCAGGCTGAAACGGCAGCGTCCCGGCACCACGTTGACCGAACCTCCCGGCACCTCCAGCTGGCCGACGGTGGCCACCGCGCCCGGCGCCTGCGCGGCGCTGCGCTCGGCCAGCAGAATCAGCTCGGCCACCGCGCAGGCGGCATCGCGCCGCGCGTCCATGGGCGTCGTACCCGCATGCGCGGCCATGCCGACGACCTCGCCCACCGCGCGCGCACTGGCGTTGATGGAGTGCACGATGCCCAGCGGCAGGTCGAGCGACTCGAGCACCGGCCCCTGCTCGATGTGCACCTCGACGAAACCCAGATAGCGCGCCGGGTCCCGACGCAGCGCGCGAATCGCCTCCATGGTCCCCGGAAGCCCGGCCTCGGCCATGGCCTCGCGCAGGCGCACGCCGTGCTCGTCACGCAACTCCAGCCAGGCCGGATCGAAGCCGCCGACCAGGGCGCTGGAGCCGAGGAAGGCGGCCTGGAAGCGTTGCCCCTCCTCCTCGGCAAAGCCGACCACCTCGAGGCCGAAGGGCAGGCGCCTGCGGACTCGCGCCAGCTCGCGCACGCCGAGCATCGGCACCAGGATGCCCACGCGTCCGTCGAGTCGCCCGGCATCGCGCACCGTGTCGTAGTGGCTTCCGGTCAGCAGCCGGGGCGCGTCGCGGCGCTCGGCATGGTAGATGCCGACCACGTTCCCGAGCGCATCGAGATGCACCTCGTCGAAGCCGCATTCGACCATCCATTGGCGCAGCCGTGCCGCGCACGCGCGGTGCGCCGCGCTGAGGTAGGTGACGGTGAGCTTGCCCTGGGCCTGCCACGGCGGCTCGCTGTGCTCGGCCAGCAGCTCGCACCATTCCAGCACCTGCTCGCCCAGCAGCGGCCGCAGCCCAAGGCGGCGGTTCAGACGCAGCTCGGCGATGCGGTGGATCTGGCGCAGGCTGTGCGCCAGTTCGAGCTCCGTCGGGTTGTCGAGCCGGCGCCGCAGGTCCTCGAGCATCTGTGCCGTGGCCGAACCGCGCGCGGACGGCGCCGGGGCCTCCGGCACGAAGGGCCAGCCGAGGCGGGCCGCGTAGGCGTCGCCGAGTTCGCGCAGGCGTGCCACGTCCGCGGGACTCGCCCGCATCGGCCCCGCAGCATCGGCGCTCGCCGCCAGCCTCGCTTCGACACCATCCCGGAGATCCGCGCCTGCCCGCAGCAGCGCGACCTGCTCGTCGCGCGAGGCCTCGCGCACGATCCGCGCCAGGCACGCCTTCAGCGCGGCCGCCGACGTGAAGGGGCGCGCCGGCCAGGCGCGCTCGGCGAGCCAGGGCGCGGACCCGTAGAGCTCGTCGACCAGCGCGACGAAACCGGCGCGCGTGGGGATCTGGTGCGCAAGGCTCTCCGACATGCCCGACTCACCTTGCGGGCGTCGGCGCCCGAAGGCGGCGCGCGAGCGCGACATCAGCGTGCGCCATGCCCGAGCGCCTCGCGCAGGTCCGCGCCGGCCGTGCGGGGGTGATACAGCAGCGAATCCTCGGTGGCCACCAGATGCTGCTCCATCAGGCTGCGTGCGCGCGGCGCATCCCGCGCCTCCAGGGCCTCCAGGATGGCGACATGCTCCTGCGAGGAATGCTGCGCGGCGCGCGAGGATTGATACATCAGCGTGATCAGCGCGCAGCGCGAGATCAGCTCCGAGAGCAGCTGCGCCAGCACGTCCAGCCCCACGAGGCGGGCCATCGACACATGGAAGTCCCCCAGCAGGCGCGTGCGCCCGCGCACGTCGGTGCGCACCACCATTTCCTGCTCGCGCTCGATGTGGTCGCGCAGGGCACGGAAGTCCGTCTCCGTGGCCTTGTCGCAAAAGACCTCGACAAGGTACTGCTCCATGTGACGTCGCACCGCGAACACCTGGCGCGCCTCCTCGACCGACGGCGCCGCGATGAAGGCACCGCGCGCCGGCTCGAGCGTGACCAGTTGATCCCGGGCGAGCTGGAACAGGGCCTGGCGCACGATGGTGCGCGATACGCCGTAGATGCCGGCCAGTGTCTGCTCGGTCAGCTTCGCCCCGGGCGCCAGGCGATGTTCGACGATCGCCGCGGTGATGGCCTCGACGATCATGCCGGTAGGATTGGGCGCGGGCGCGGCGGGCGCGCGGGGGCGTGTGTTCATGACTGCACGTGCCGCAGGAACTGCCGGAGTTCGGGAGTGCGCGGCGACTCGAAGACATCCCCCGGCGCGCCGCTTTCGTGAATGCGGCCCTCATGCATGAACACGACCCGGTCCGACACGCGGCGTGCGAAGCCCATCTCGTGGGTCACCATGGCCAGGGTCATGCCGTCCTGGGCCAGGGCCTCGATCACCCGCAGCACCTCGCCCACCAGCTCCGGATCGAGCGCCGAGGTGATCTCGTCGCACAGCAGCACCGAGGGCTGCATGGCCAGCGCGCGCGCGATGGCCACGCGCTGCTGCTGCCCGCCCGAGAGCTGGTCCGGGGCGGCGTCGAACTTGTGTTCCAGCCCGACCCGCGACAACAGCTCGCGGGCCTCGCGCGCGGCCTGCGCACGCGGCGTGTTGCGCACCAGCGCCGGCGCCAGCATGACGTTGCGCCCGACGCTGAGATGCGGGAACAGGTGGAAGCCCTGGAAGATCATGCCCACGCGGCGGCGCAACTCGCGCAGCGACTTCGCGTCGTGGGCCTGCACGGTCTGGCCCTCGACGGTCAACTCGCCGACGTCCAGGGTCTCGAGTCCGTTGATGCATCGCAGCAGGGTACTCTTGCCCGAGCCGCTGCGGCCGATGATCGAGACCACCTCGCCGGAGGCGATGTCGAGGTCGATGCCCTTGAGCACCTCGGTGTCGCCGAATCGCTTGTGCAACCCGCGGATGCGCACGGCCGCGCGGGCGCCGGAAGACTCAGCGGGGAGCATGGTATTTCCTTTCGAGTGCGCGACTGATCGCGGAGATCGGGTAGCAGATGCAAAAGTACAGCGCCGCGACCAGGGCATAGACCTGCAACGGGCGGAAGCTGGCGTTGGCGATCATCGAGCCCGCCCGGGTGAGCTCGACGAAGCCGATCACCGAGGCCAGCGCGGTGCCCTTGACCACCTGCACCGCGAAGCCCACGGTGGGCGCGATGGACACGCGCAGCGCCTGCTGCAGCACGACGTGCCGCAACTGCTGGCCGAAGCCCAGGCCCAGGCTGGCCGAGGCCTCCCACTGGCCGCGCGGCACCCCCTCGACGCAGCCGCGCCAGATCTCGGTCAGGAAGGCGCTGGAGTACAGGACCAGCGCGAGTGCCGCGGCGCTCCACTGCGAGACCTCGAAGCCCAGCACACCGAGCCCGAAGTAGACGATGAACAGCTGCATCAGCAGAGGCGTGCCCTGGAACAGCTGCACGTAGCCCTGCACGATCCGCGTGACCACGGTGCCCCCACGCAGGCGCGCGAGCAGCAGCAGCGCGCCGGCCAGGCCGCCGCCCGCGAACGCGATCAACGAAAGCGCCAGGGTCCAGCGCGCGGCCAGCAGCAGGTCGCGCACCATGTCCCAGAGTGTGAAGTGCACCATGGTTCAACGTCGAAAGGCCAGGCTCTTGCCGACGCGCGCGAGCAACTGGCGCACGGCGATGGACAGCAGCAGGTAGGCGACGGCCGCCACGGTGTACGCCTCGAAGCTGCGGAAGCTGCGCGAGGCAATCAGATAGGTGGCATAGGACAGCTCGGGCGTCGAGATCTGGCTGCAGACCGCCGAGCCCAGCATCACGATGATGACCTGACCGGTCAGCGCGGGCCAGACACGACGCAGCGCCGGCGGCAGCACCACGTGCACGAAGGACTGGCCCCTGCTCAGCGCCAGGCTGGCGGCCGCCTCGAGCTGGCCGCGCGGAATCGACTGGATGCCGGCGCGCACGATCTCGGCCGCGTAGCCCGCGAGGTTCGCGGTCATCGCCAGCACGGAGGCCTCGGCCGGCGACAGCCGCAGGCCCAGGCTGGGCAGGCCGAAGAACACGAAGAACAGCTGGACGATGAACGGCGTGTTGCGGATGCCCTCGACGTACACGCCGGTGACGGCGCGCAGCAGCGCGCTGCGCCCGGCACGCGCCCAACCCAGCGCGATGCCCAGCGCCAGGCCGAGCAGCGTGCTGAGCAGGGTCAGGCCCGCGGTCCACGCCAGACCGGAGAGCAGCAGCGGCCATTGCCGCAGCACGCTGAGGAAGTCGAGGTCCATGACGGTTTCAGGCGTCGGCCCGCGACGGGCTCACTGGGGCAGCTTGCCGGCCGGACGGCCCAGCCAGTGCTCGGAGAGCTTGTCGAGTTCGCCGTCGGCCTTGGCGTGGTCGACGATCGCGTTCACGCGCGCCAGCAGCGCGGGCTGGTTTTTCGCCATCCCGATGAAATTCGGCGAGTCCTTGAGCACGAACTTGAGTTGCGCGTGCAGATCGGGGTTGTGCTGGATCATGGTCGCGGCCACGGAAACCCCGGTGGCCACGAGCTCGACCTGGCCCGACACGAAGGCCGAGATGGTCGAGGCGTTGTCCCCGAAGCGCTGGATCCGGGTGCTCGCGGGCGCGACCTTGGTGAGCTGGATGTCCTCCACCGAACCGCGGGTCACCGCGATGCTCTTGCCGGCCAGCTGGGCCGGATCGTGGATGCTCATCGAGCTCGGGCCGTAGACGGCCAGGAAGAACGGCGAATAGGCGTGGCTGAAATCGATGACCTTGGCCCGCTCCGCGGTCTTGCCCAGCGTGGAGATCACCAGCTCGACCTTGCCGGACTGCAGGTACGGAATGCGGTTGGAACTGGTCGCGGGAACCAGCTCGGCCTTCACGTGAAGCTGCCGCGCGACGTATTCGGCCATGGAGACGTCCAGGCCCTGCGGCTTCATGGAACTGTCGACGAAGCCGTACGGGGGGAAGTCCGTCGGGATCGCCACGCGCAGGACCTTCTCGTGCTCGATGCGCGCGAGGTCGTCGGCCGCGCTCGCCGGGGCGAGCGTGGCGGCGAAGGCTACCGCGCCGAACAAGGTCTGCAGCAGGGCGAGGGCGGGAATGCGGCGATTCATGGCGAGTGCTCCGGAAGTTTCGAGAGGTCTGGGCGCGAGGCGGCATGCCGGGGGCGTCGCAGGGATTGCATGCAATCCGTGTGCCAACTCCACGCAATCCGGTATGCAGGCGCCGTCGCCCGGGGGCGCTCGGCGCGGCCATGGGGATGCGCACCGCCGAGGTGCGCCGCCGCGGTGCGCGCGCACCATCGCGGCCTCGGCCGCACCATGCCCGGCCGTCCCGCGCATGCAAGGTTGCCGGGAGCACGTCGAGGCCTCCGCGCGCGCCCTACCATCCGTCCGGCAAGGGCCATGATCCCTGTCCACATCGCCATCGAACACCGCCGGCTCCGCGGACCGAGAAGGTCCGCGGGCCGGCCCTTTCCCAGCCACACGGAGCGCCGCATGCGATTCCTCCACGCCGCCGACATCCATCTCGACAGTCCGCTCACGGGTCTGAGCGCCTATCCCGATGCGCCGACCGAGTTGCTGCGCACGGCGACCCGCGACGCCTTCGACAACCTCGTGACCCTGGCACTGGACGAGGCCGTGGATTTCCTGGTCATCGCGGGGGACCTGTACGACGGCAGCTGGAAGGACTTCAACACCGGCATCTACTTCGCGCGCCAGATGGGACGCCTGAAGTCCGCGGGGATCCCGGTGTTCGTGCTGCACGGCAACCACGACGCCGAGAGCGAGATGACCCGCAGGCTCTCGCTGCCCGACAACGTCCATGTGTTCCCCGCGTCCCGCGCCGGCAGCTTCGAGCTGCCCGAGTTGCGCGTCGCGCTGCACGGGCGCAGTTTCAAGAACGCCGCCACCACCGAGGACCTCGTCCCCGGCTACCCGGCCCCGCGCCAGGGCTGGTTCAACATCGGCGTGCTGCACACGGCCCTCGAGGGATACGCCGCGCATGCCAGCTACGCGCCCTGCTCGATGGCCGAGCTGCACGCCAAGGGCTACCAGTACTGGGCGCTGGGGCACGTGCACGAGCACCAGCTCTGGCGCGGCGACTCGACCATCGCCTTTCCCGGCAACCTGCAGGGGCGCAACATCCGCGAGACCGGCGCCAAGGGCGCGCTGCTGGTCACGGCGGACGATGGCGAGGTGACGTCGGTGGAACGCGTGTTCGTCGACGTGCTGCGCTGGCACCGGCTCGCCGTCGACGTGTCCGCGGCGCGCACCCTGGCCGAGGCCTCCCGCCTGGTGGGCGGCGCGCTGGAGTCCTGGCTCGCCGCGCAGACCGACTCCCTGCCCATGGCAGTCCGGGTGTCCCTGACGGGCCGCAGCGCGGCGCACGGCGAGCTGTTCGGCCTCGAGACCCAGCTTCGCGCCGAGGTCCTGGCGCAGGCCGCCGCGATCGCCGCCGAGCGGATGTGGATCGAGAAGGTGGTGATCGAGACCCAGCCGCCCGAGACCGCGCAGGCGCTAGCCGCCCGCGCGGACGCCGTCGCCGACCTGCAGGCCATCCTGGACGCCGCCCCTGGCGACGACGCGCTGATGGCCTCGCTCGAGGGGGACTTCGCCGAACTGCTGGCCAGGCTTCCGCTGGAAGTCTCGCAGGGCGCCGCGCTGCTGGAGAGCGTGCGCGCCGGGCTCGTGCCCGAGCTCGTGCGCGCCACCGTGCCGTCGCTGCTGGCGCGCATTGCCTCCGCGGAGTGAGCCATGCGCATCGACCGACTCGATCTGATCCGCTACGGCAAGTTCACCGACCGCAGCGTCGAGCTGCCCCTCGCGCGGCGCGACTTCCACGTCATCATCGGCCCCAACGAGGCCGGCAAATCGACCCTGCGCTCAGCGATCCACCATCTGCTGTACGGCTTCCCCCAGCGCAATCCCGGCTACGCCTTCCTGCACCCGCTGCCGGAGCTGCGCCTGGCGGCGTCCATCCGGCACGGCGAGCAAGCGCTGGCCTTCCAGCGCATCAAGGCGAACAAGGCGACGCTGCGGGCAGCGGACGATGCTGCCCTGCCCGACGACGTGCTGGCCCCCTTCCTGGGCAGCGTGGATGCGAGATTCTTCGAGCAGATGTTCAGCCTCGACCACGAACGGCTCGTGGCCGGGGGCGCGAGCATTCTCTCGGCCGCAGACGAGGACGTGGGCCAGGTGCTGTTCGAGTCCGCGGCCGGGATCGCGTCCCTGGGCCGCATCCGCGCCGAGCTCGAGCAGGAGGCCGACTCGCTGTGGGCGCGGCGCAAGTCCTCGGCACGCGCCTACTACCAGGCCGAGCAGACCTACGACGAGGCCCGCCACGACCTCAAGGCGGCCTCGTTGCGGGCCAAGGACTGGGCCGAGGCCCACGCGAAGGTCGAGGAGCTCGGCTCGGAACTGCGGACCGCCCTCGACGAGCAGGCCCGACTGAAGGCGCGCCGCGGAGTCCTGCAGCGCGTGCGCCGGGTGACGCCACTGCTGGCGACGCTGGACGCCGAATCCGCCCGCCTGGCCGAGCTCGCCGCGGCGGCCGAACTGCCCGAGACGGCCGCCGCGAGCCTTGACGAAGCCGAGCGGCGCCGGGCCTCGGTCGAAGTCGACCGCGCGCACCAGCGCCGCCTGAAGGAGACTGCCGAGCAGGCCCTGCGGGATCTTCGCCTGGACACGGCGCTGGTCGATCTGGAGGACGAGGTCGTCGCGCTCGATGAGCTGCGCCTGCAGTACCGTGCCTATCCGGCCGACATCGAACGACACGAGCTCGGCATCCGCGCCCAATGGGCCGTCGTCGCCGAGCTGGCCGCGCAGATCGGCTGGGACGCGAGCAGCGAGGACGCCATCGCGGCCCGCCTGCCCGGCCCGCCGGCGCGCGCGGCACTGGCGCGGCTGGCCAGGCAACACGACGCGCTGGCGCAGGCGCGGCAAGGCGCCGAGCGCGCGCTGCGCCAACGCCAGCGGGACCTCGAGCACGCTGGCGCCGATCTCGAGCGTCTGGGGCAGGGCCATGTCGAACCCTCGCTGCGCGCCGCGATGACCAGCGCGCGCTCGCTGGGCGACACCCAGGCGGTACTTCGGGAGCTGCGCGCCGAGGTGGCCGGCCGGGAGCGCGAACTGGACCTGGCGCGCCAGGCGCTCGGCGGCGACGCCATCCAGCCCGACGCGCTGGCCGCGATGCTGCCCCCGCCGCGCGAGCACCTGCAGGCGCTGCTGGAAGAGCATCGGCACGACGAGTCCGAGGCCCTCGGACTGCAGCGCGAACTGCTCAGGATCGATGATCAGCTCGCTGCCGTGGCGGCGGCGTCCCGGCGGGTGCGGGAACAGCAGCATCCGGTGTTGCTCGATGACCTGCGGCAGGCCCGGCAGGAGCGTCACGACGCCTGGGCCGTCATCAAGCAGGACCCCTCGAGCCTTCCCGCGCACGCGCAGCGCTACGAACTCCTCGTGGCGCAGGCCGACTCGCTGGCCGACCAGCGCCACGACCACGCCCACGATGCGGCCGAGCTGCAGGGGCTGGAGGATCGGCGCGAAGCCCTGGAACTGGAGCAGCAGGCCCTGCAACGCCAGGTCGAGGCGTTGCGCGCGAAGGCGGCCCGGCGCGAAGCCGCGTGGGAGAGCCTGCGCGGCGAGTGCCGACTGCCCGGCGTGTCGTTGCTGGCGGCACCCGAGTGGCTGCAGGCGCGCGAGCGCGCGCTCGCGGCCTGGCAGGCCCTGGAGGCGGCGAAGCACAAGCTTCAGGCCTTCCAGGACGCCACGGCGCAGGCCGCCGGCGCGCTGACCGAGGAACTGCGGGCCGCCGGGCTGACTGCCTGCGGCAGCGGGCTCGCGGCCCTGTTGAACCAGGCCGAGGAACGCGTGCGCCAGCAGGACGAATCGCGCGGGGAGCGCAAGTCCCTGGAGCAACAGCTGGGCGCCGCCGGCCGCGAGATCGAAGCCCTGCGCGACGCCGCCGCAGCGGCCGGGCAAGGCTACCAGGCCTGGCTGAGCGACTGGCGCGAGGCGCTGCTCGGCGCCGGCTTCCAGGGCGACGACGAGCCCGCGAAGGTCGAGGCCGCGCTCGAGGTCGTGGGGCGCATCGGCGAGGGGCTGGCGAGCATCCGGCAGATCCGCGGCGAGCGCATCGACACCATGCGTGCCGACCTGCGCAACCTCGACGCCCGGACCCAGGCCCTGGTCCGGCGCATCCGGCCGGACCTGGCGGGCCGGCCGGCCGGGGAGCTGATCGTGCAACTGCGCCGCGAACTCGCCGAGGCGCATGCGACCCGCACCCGGATCGAGCAGGCGCGCGCGCAGCTCGCCGCCGCGCAGGAGGCGCTGGAGCGCGGGGACCGGGAGGAGCAGGAACTGCGCTCATCGGTGGCCGCACTCGTGCAGCGAGCCGGCGTGGCCGAGCTCACGCAACTGCGCGCCGCCATCGGGCGCTCGGATGAGAAGCGCCGCCTGCAGGCCGCGGTCGACGCCGCGCGCAGGGCCCTGCTCGAACAGGGCGACGCCCTGCCGCTCGAGACCTTGCGCGACGAGGCCCAGGGGCTCGACCCGCGTGCCGTGGCCGGCGAGCTCGCCGAACTGGAGGCGCGGGAAGACGCCCTGCTGCACCGGATCCAGGAGTTGTCCGCGTCACGCAATGACGCCGAGGCCACGCTTCGCACCATGGCCGGGCAGGCGGACGCGGCAGCGGCCGAGGCCCGCCGCCAGGAGTCGCTGGCGCGCATGGCCGACGCGGTGGAGCGTTTCCTCAAGGTGCATACCGCGTCCCGGCTGCTCGCCTGGGCCATCGAGCGCTACCGCGACGCCCGGCAGGGCCCGATGCTCGCCGCGGCCAGCGCGACCTTCGCGCGCCTGACCCTGGGCTCGTTCGAACGCCTGATGGTGGACTTCGACGCTCAACCGCCTTCGCTGCACGGAAAACGCCCGGACGGCACGACGGTGGGCGTCGAGGGCATGAGCGAGGGCACCCGCGACCAGCTCTACCTGGCCCTGCGCCTGGCGGCGCTGGACATGCATCTGGCGCGCGCCCATGCCATGCCCTTCGTCGCGGACGACCTGTTCATCAATTTCGACGACCGGCGCACCCGCGCGGGGCTCGAAGCCCTGGCGCTGCTGTCCGAACGCACGCAGGTGCTGTTCCTGACCCACCACGATCACGTGCTGCCCCTGGTCCAGGAGGTCTTCGGCGCCTCGGTCGACACGATCCGCCTTTGAGCCGGGCGATCGAAGGAATGACCTTCCCCCGATGGGCTGGCGGAGATCGACGCTCAGGCGGCGATGCGCGGATCGACGGACGGGGCCCGAGCGCGCCGGCCGGCGAGGACGCCCGCGGCGTTCACGGTTGGTCCGCGGGCTGGGTACCGAGGAAGTACTCGGTGTGGGTCTCCCCAGTGCGGCCGTGATAGAGCACCCGCTTTCCCGGGAAGGAGACCAGGTAGCCGGCGCAGCCCGCGCCCGCCACCTTGGCGCAGAAGCCGTGGTAGGTGTAGCCGGGAACGAGGGCCTGGGCCTCGCCGATCGCCTGCCGGACCGTGGCAGCGTCGAAGTGCTCGGCGACCGGTCGGGTCCGCGCGGCTTGCAGTTCGACGGCCTCGCCATCGGGTCGGTAGTAGATGGCGGTGGCGCGGCGCAAGTCGACGGCATAGCCGTCGAAGCCGGCCTCGATCAACGTGGCGACGATCCGCGGGAAGCTCATGGTGCCCGATTCCGCGCCGTCCAGGCAGCTGCGGGCGATGTCCTTCCAGCGGGTGCTCATGTAGGTGTCCTTGGTCGATGGGATGTTGAGAGGCGGTCGCCGTCAATCGATCGGCATGGATCCGAGACCGCGTTGGTCGACGATCTCCCGCAGCGTGCGCAGCAGCGCCGCGCGCTCCTTGGACGTCAGGTGATCGAAGAATTCGGCGTCGTTGGCGTCGGCCAGCGCCGCCAGCTCCGGCACGAGGGCGCGGCCGGCGGGCGTCAGGGATAGCGTCTGCGCCCGTCCGTCTTGCGGATCGGCGACGCGCACCAGCAGCGACTTGGCGATCAACCGGTCGGCCAGCCTGGAAATGGCGCCGCGCGTCATGCCCATGCGCTCGGCCAGGCGGCTCGGAGCGAGGGCTTCGCTGTCCAGCAGCTGGCGCATCAGCACCCATTCGGCCACCGTCACGCCGTGCACCTCGACCTTGCGGGCAAAGGCCTGCGAGACGTGGTTCGAGACGTAGCGCAGCCAGTAGCCGAGATGGCTCGTCAGATCCGATGCGGTCGAACTCGATGGCATGGCATTCCTTGGGCTTGACCGGGAGCTTAGGAGCATATGGTTTCCTAGTCAACCACTTCGAAACGGAGAGACCCGTTCGAGAACACTGCACCCATGGTGCGCCGCAGGCTTGCCGCCGCTGCAGTCAGTGCAAGCGTGACTCCACCCAGGCTGACAAGCGAGTTCTCGTCTTGGATCAAGGGGTTGAAGGACGCGCCGACCTGGCCCTTCACAGACGCAGGGCCCCGAGGCATGAGCCCCAGCTTGCGCTGAAGTCCGTCACCCGAGCCCCAGAATCCATCCCTCGACTCCCGCGATCCCGCGCTCGAAGTCGGGGAGTTCAGGCGCCACGGCCAAGGCCAGGCGCCCGTCGGCATCCGCGTCGCGCAGCCACGACGCCACCGCGTACGCATCCTGCTGATCTCCGGTCAGCCCCTGCAGCGTATAGGCCTTGCGCCACAGTGTGGGGTAGACCTCGGCGATGACCGAGCGGCCCGGCTTCGGCTCCCAGCCGTCGAAGGGCCAGAAGTGCAGCTTCGAGCCGAGCCGGGAGCGCAGGAAGCGCAGCCAGGGAATCCCTGCGTGAGTCGACTTGGCCACCGACCCTTGCACGTCGAAGTGGAACACCGACTTCGCCCGGCTGCGTTCCTCGCAGATACGCCGCCAGCGCGAACTTCCCATGCGCTCGGCACCTCGGCCGCAGACCCCCTCGCGCACGAAATCCACGTAGGTGTGGGGCCCGTCGGTCGGCCAATGCGCCTGGAAGTCGTCCAGGAAGGCCGGCCAATCGGGCGGCAGGCGGTGATACTCGAAGTAGCGCAGCGGGAAAGAAAACCCGTGATCGATGCCGACCAAGGTCGGCGGCGTTTCAGCCAGCGTCTCGGCGAGCCAGAAGGCCAGGCCGCGACGCGTCCAGTATTTGCGGGGGCTCGGAGGCGGTTCGACCTCCACCGCCGGCGCCCCCGGCGTGGCCTGGTAGACCCGCAGCCCCTTCAGGCTGGCCTCGGCCGTCTGCGCGCCCGAGTAGTCGATGCCGATGTAGCGCTGGAATACTGGCATCGTCAGAACACCAACCCCGAACAACGCGCGTCGCGAGCCACCGGCATCATGGTGGGCCCCTGGATGAGAGGTGTCTCCGGCAATGTCGCTCGCAAGATGCCTTCCTTCTTCGAAAGTCGCCCGGCTCGATGCTTCCTTCTCTGCCTGTTCTACGGGGCCAGAACGGGGCCTTCACACACAACCTGTTGATCATAAACAAAAATCCCCGAACCTCCCGGCCAGGGATCTTTTGGCAAGAGTGAGTTTTTTCGCAAGTCAGATGAGGACCTACAGCTTTCGGCCGAGGAAGCTCGTGTCGCTCACATTAGGTTGTCCGGTTCGCGCTGCGCCAAGGCGACAAGGCCCGCCACGGCGAGAATCCCGACGGACAGCCAAAGTCCGGCTCGCACGCCTCCGGGTCCGTCGGAAAACGCCCCGCTGAGTACCGGGCCGATGCTTTGACCGATCCCGAAGGCCACCGTCAGCGCCGCGATCACCGAGGTCCAGGCGTGCGGCCGCGCGGCGCGCCGTGCGAAGGAGGTCACCGCGGCGACGACCGCAAGAAACGAGCCCCCGAACAGAACGGCCGAGAGGAAGGCGCCGGTGGCTCCAGGCCATGCGAGCGGCAGCGCGGCGCCGATCGTGACCGTACCGATGGTTGCCGCCGCGCCGCGGCCGCCCTTGAGCCGACCGAGCACCGGTCCCCAGGCGAAGGCGCCCACGATGGAGGACAGACCAAGCATCGCCCAGAACGCCGAGGCGACGGAGCCGGCGAGGTGCTCGGTTCCGCGCAGGTAGGCGATGATGAAGGTGACGTAAGCGATGTAGCCGGCGCCGAAGAGGGCGTACGCGGCGAGCTTGGGGGCCAGGAATCGAGCCGACCACCCACCGCGACCCTGGCGCCCCGCGACGCTCGCCGTGTCGGGCGCACGGCCCAGCACCGCCCAGGCGAGCAACGTCGCCGCCAGGGACAATCCACCGAGCGCCAACCAGCCGCCACGCCAACCGGCCAGTGCGATCAACGGCGGTACCGCCAGTGCCGAAAGGGCGACGCCGAGGCCCCCGCCGGCGAAATAGACGCCGAGAAGAGTCGGAGCTCGGCCGGGGGTCCCACCTCTGGCGGCGGCGGCGGTCAGCCCGGCTCCGGCGACAAAGGCCAGGGCGCCCGTGAGCCCGGCAAGGAAGCGCAGCGCCAATTGCAGCGAGTAGGCGTCGGTCAGACCCGAGGCCCCGACAGCCATCGCCGTCAACAGAAGGCTCGCGGCGAACACCTTCTTGTCCCCGAAACGCCGGCTCATGGCCGCCGCAGCCAACGCGCCGACGAGATAGCCCGCGGCATTCGCCGTGTTCAGCGCCCCGGCCACGGCGTAGTCCCAGCCGAGTTCCGCGCGCATCGGCGGCAGCAACAGCGCATAGGCGAAACGCGCCAGGCCGAGGGCCACCGTCGGCGCCATGGCGAGGCCTACCACCACCCATAAGGGCGTAAGCGTGTCCGTCTCACTGCGAGTGGGTTGTGCGTCGATCAAGATGGTTGCCCCGATTCCTGGTGTGCGCGACCGGCGAGCTCTCGAGCCCGTCCGCCGCATTCGTGATGGCATCGCTGCAGACTACGGGAAACCACGGGCAGTTGCGCTCCCATGCGTTGTGAGCGATATTGACAGTCATGCCGGCCGATCTGCCACCGCTGCAAGCGCTCCGGGCTTTCGAGGCCGCGGCCCGCCACCTCAACTACAGCCATGCGGCCAGGGAGTTGGGACTCACCCACGGCGCCATCAGCCACCACGTCGCTCGACTCGAGCAGACCCTCGGGATCAGGCTGTTCGTGCGCGACGGCCAGCGGATGATCCTCACCGATTCGGGTCAGGTTCTTGTCCACGATGTGCGAAGGGGACTCGCAGTTCTCGCCGACGCCTTCGCGGCCGTCGGCGCCCGTTCCCGGCGTGATGCCCTGCGGCGCCCCCTGAACGTCAGCGTCCTGCCCGGACTCGCCGCGCGTTGGCTGCTACCCCGCCTCGCGCATTTTCAGGAGCGCCACCCTGAAATCGAGCTTGCCATCCACCCGACCGCGACGCTCGCCACGCTCGACGGTCGCGACGGCATCGACCTCGCCATCCGCTACGGCCCAGGACGCTGGCCGGGTCTTCACGCGATGCGCCTGATGCCCAGCTGGACCTTCCCGGTATGCAGCCCGGCCTTTCTCGATCGACACAAGCTCGCACGACCGCGCGACCTGCTCGCCGCGCCCCTGCTGCGGGCACCGCGCCAGAAATGGAGGCCCTGGCTCCTGGCTGCCGGCGTGGACGTACCCGAACCGGCGCGAGGACCGATCTACGACGACTCGGCTCTCATCCTGCAAGCGGCCGCCGCCGGACAGGGCGTGGCGCTCGCCCGCGGTGCGCTGGCCGAGGACGACCTTGCGGCACGCCGCCTCGTTCGCCTCTTCGACGTCGCCATCGAGGACGACTACGCCTGGTTCCTTGTCTGGCGCAAGCCCTTGAACTGCGACCCCGCGGCACACGAGGCATTCCTCTCATGGCTGATCGGGGAGGCAAAGCAAACGGCTTAGAAGAGATCTCCGGGCTCGGGGCACCGCGCATCGGAACGATTGGCGGCAACGCTCACCTGCAGCTTGGCGACAGCCGCGTCGGCACGATCCGCCAGCCGAAATTCACCCCCGCGGCGGCAAGCAGGATCAACGCCCCGCCCACCCATTGGATCCAGGCGAAGGTCTGCGCGAAGGCCAAGCGGTCGCACACGATCGCAACCACCGGGTAGATGAAGGACAGCGCCGCCGTCATCGAGGTCGGCAGTTTCTGAATCGCGCCGTACAGCAGGATGTAGACGAGTCCGGTATGCACGACACCGATCGTGCCGAGACAGGCCCACGGCATCAGCGCGGTCGGCAACTGGCGATAGTTGACGAAGGGGGCGACCAGGAACACGCCGAGCGCGACCTGGATCAGCGCGATCAATTGGGGAGGGGTGCCCTTCAATCGCTTGGTGATGATCGATGACACCGCGTAGCACAAGGCCGCGCCCAATGCGTAGCCGATCCCCTCCAGGTACTGCCCGGGCACCGCGAGCACGCCGGGCGAGGCCCTCATGACGAGCAGGAGCCCCATGAACGCCATGCCGAGCCACACCGCGGTCGACGCCGCGATTCGCTCGCGAAACACCACCGCGCCCAGCCCGACGAGCATGAAGGGCTGTGTGTTGTAGGCGATGGTGGCCATCGAGATCGAAGCGCGCGAGTAGGCGGCGAAGAGCAACACCCAGTTCGCGACGATCGCCACACCGCCCGCCGCGGCGAGGCCGAAGGTGCGCCAGGTCAACAGATCCCTTCGGATCAAGCCGAGCGACATGCATATCGCGGCGAGCGTCGGCGCGCCGAGCGCGCAACGCACGAGCACGACGTTCTGCGGCGGTTGACCCGACGCGACGACCAGCCACCCGATCGTGCCCGATATCAGCATCGCGGCGACCATCTCGACCGCGCCACGCCGAACTTCCGCACCTGCCTGTTGCGCCATGCATGCACCTGTCCTGGATCCTCGGGTGCGCGGCCACGTCCGCGCGGCGGACCTGCGCCTCGACCCGCGCCCGTCCTCGATATTCGATGCGATCAGTCTACCGAGTTGAAAACCATCAGGACATGGCCTAAATTAGGCAAAGGCTTTCCATTTCCGTTGAAACAAAGGCCATCATGCCAACTCGCCTTGCTCAAGGACCGCTCGCCGGGCGTCTGGACGCCACCGACCATGCGCTGATGCGTCTGCTTGAACAGGACGCCCGCACACCGATCGCGGACCTGGCCAGGGAAATCGGCCTGTCGGCCCCCAGCACATCCGAGCGGCTGCGACGCCTCGAGGCACGAGGTGTGATCGAGCGATTCACCGTACAAGTCGATCCCCGCGCCCTCGGCTACACATTGCAGGCGATCGTGCGGGTGAAGCCGCTGCCGGGACAACTGCATCTCGTTGAAGATGAAATCCGCCGCATTCCCGAAGTCGTCGAATGCGACAAGGTCACCGGGGACGACTGCTTCATCTGCCGGCTGTTCCTGCGCTCGATCGAGGATCTCGACCAGATCCTGATGAAGGTGGGCGAACGCGCCGAGACGAGTACCGCGATCGTCAAGGCGACGCCCGTCGAACGGCGCTTGCCGCCGCTCGGCCCCACCGCACCGGGCAAGAAGGCGGAGCCGGCGAGGCGTCAGCGCCCCGTCAAGCGCGGGGAACGTCGAGGAGTCGCTCAGCGCTCGTAGCAGAGTTCATAGGCCCTGGCGCCACGCACGATGCGCGCGAATCCGGCCTCGCCGAGGTGCATGCCGGCAACCAGCAGATTCTCCGCGCTGACCCGATCCAGAAGCGAGGATCGCGTGGACGCCGCGACGAGCCCCTCTTGATCGAAGGCGATCGATACGTCCGGGCGGGCGATCTGAATGTGCGGGAAGTGGACGGTATCCCCCCACACGAGCAGACCTCGATCGCCCGATTCGATCCGGTAACCGCAGTGGCCTACCGTATGTCCGGGCAGCGGCTGCGCGCTGATTCCGCGGAGCACTTGGGCGCCGCGAAACCTGCGGGTCTGCCTGCGGTATCGATCGAACACATCGCGTGCCAGGGCAAAATGACTCCGCGCGTCCTCGCTCGCTCGACTCAGGTTTGCGTCATCCTGCCAAAAGTCGAATTCCTGTTCGTGCACGACCAGTTCCGCGCCCGGGAAGGCCATGTTTCCGGAGGCGTCGAGCAGCCCGCCGACGTGATCGGGATGCGCGTGGGTGAGAAGAATGGTGTCGATCTCGGAGGCAGGCACGCCGGCCAGTGCGAGGTTCGCCATCAAGGTTCCAGCCCTCGGTTTGAAGAAGCCACCTGCGCCGGCGTCCACCAGGACCGTCCGACCCCGTCCCTGAATCAGGTAGCAGTTGATGTGGATCGCCGTCGGATCGAGCACGCCCGCGTGCGCCTGCAAACCGAGGGCCTCGTCGGCTTCGATGTTGGACAGAAGTTCCAGCCCGGCCTGAAGGTAACCGTCGCTGATGGCCGTAACCCGGAATTCGCCAAGGTCCCTGCCTGGTAAAGCCCTCTCTTGGATCATTTCAATTCCCTTGTCGCGCTCGGTGATGGCGAGGTTCCGGAGGACGGTCTCGCCGCGGGATCGCCTCAGTCGCGCACCTGGATCACGACCTTGCCGAAGTGCTGCGCCGAACGCAGGTGGGCAAAGGCCTGGGGAGCCTGATCGAAGGAGAAGACCCGATCGATCACCGGGCGCAGGGCACTCTTTGCGACGAACTGATTCAGGCGCTCGAACATGCCGCGGCTGCCGACGAAGATTCCGGAGATGCGCTTGGCGCCCCCGATGATGTGCAAGGGCTGGATGTCGCTGGCACCAAAGCCGCTGACACCGCCGATCACGGCGACGCGCCCGCCCATCCGGGCGGAGGCGATGGAGCGCTGCAACGTGCCTTGGCCTCCGACTTCGACCACCAGGTCGACACCCCGGCCTTGGGTCAGGCGCTCGACCTCGAGCTCCCAGTCGGGGGTCTGCCGGTAATGGATCGTGGCATCGGCGCCGAGCGAGCGCGCACGCTCCAGCTTGGCGTCGCTCGACGAAGTGATGATGGTTCGAAGTCCGGCGGCCTTGGCCAGTTGCAGTGCGGCGATCGACACGCCCCCCGTCCCCAGCAGCAGCACGGTGCTGCCCGGCTGCAGGCGCCCCTCCTCGAACAGGGCATTCCAGGCCGTGACGGCCGCGCAGGGCAGGGTCGATGCTTCGAGGTAGTCGAGGTGCGATGGCACCGCGACCACACTGTCTTCATGGCGAACGAGGACTTCGGCCAACACTCCATCGCTCGCCGCCCCTGGGGCATCGGCCGTCGTGGCCGGTGTCGGTTCGCCATCCTGCCACGACGGGAAGAACGATCCGGCCACGCGGTCTCCGACGCGAAATCGCGTCACCTGCGCGCCGACCTCGACGACCTCTCCTGCCGCGTCGGAGCACGGAACGATGGGCGTGCCCGACGAGACGAGGTAGTCACCGCGCGCGACCATCAGATCGCGATAGTTCAGGGACACGGCATGGACCCGAATGCGCAACTCGCGCGGCCCCAGAGCTGCGGGGGCGAGCTCGACGCGGGCGAGGCTGTCGATGTCGGATCCGGGACGGATTTGATAGGCATGCATGAAGGATCTCTCCGGTGAAGTGACGCAAGTACGCGACCACCGAAACTCTATTGACGATCCGCCCGATCGTGTGGTGACAGAAATGCCTATCATTGCGTCCATCCATTCGCCAATCCTGCGACCTATGGGCAATCGTCTGGTCGGCATCGACGTATTCGTGGAGGTGGTCGACTCCGGGAGCTTCTCCCGGGCGGCTCAGCGCCTGGGGCTGACACGTTCGGCCGTGGCCAAGTCCGTCGCACGCCTGGAACAGCGCCTCGACACGCGCCTGTTCCAGCGCACCACGCGCTCGCAGACGCTGACCGAGGATGGCCTGGCGTTCCACGAACGCTGTGTTCGCGCGCTGGGGGAACTGACGGCCGCCGAAGCTTCGCTACGTACGGGCAAGCACGAGCCCAGCGGTGCCCTGCGCGTCGCGGCGCCGGTGTTGTTCGGGCGGCATTGCGTCGCTCCACTGCTGGTCGATCTCGTCGGACGCCACTCGCGCCTGACCCTGGACATGACATTCGGCGACCTGGTGGTCGATCTGGTGGCCGAAGGTATCGACCTGGCGGTGCGCATCGGCGAACTGCCCGACAGCAGCAGTCTGGCCTCGCGCCAGCTGGGGGTTCAGCGCATGGCCATATGGGCGGCACCCAGCTATCTCGCGCGCCACGGGCGCCCCACCGACCTGGCCGCCCTTGCCGACCATGTGGGCATTTTGTATGGAAGAGCCGACCGCGACTTTCCGTGGCGCGTGCGGGATGAGGACGGACGGGTGCGTGACGTCCGGGTCGGCAGCAGGTTGCGTCTCGACGATCTGGAGGCCATCGTCGAGGCGGCCCGCTCAGGCGCCGGGCTGGCGTGGCTGCCCTGCTGGCTGGTGGCCCGCCTGACGCGCGACAAGGAACTCGAGCTGGTCCTGGGCGGGGACCAGGTGCTTGGCACACCCGTTCATGCGGTCTGGGCGCACACCCGCTACCTTCCGGCGAAAACCCGCGCGGCGATCGACGCCCTGGCCGCGGGTGTGCCGGCGCTCATGCAGGGCTGAGCCTCCGCGTCCGCAACGAAGCGCGTGACCACGGCGACACGGGCCATCGGCCCGCGCAACCGTCAACGGGCCTGCGGCGACATCCCTGGCTGAACCAGTGTTGCGGCGAGGAAGCGCAGGATTTCGTCCCGAGCCGCCGTCGTCGGCTGCCCGACCTCGTCGATCAAGTGCACGGTCACCACGCTGTGGGGGCAGTCGACGTAGCGAGCGAAGAAGGGGGGAACCTCGCCGTTGGCGGCACCGTCCGGGATCTCCCTGGCGACGAAGCGATCCCCGAGCGCCCGGGCATAGGCCTCGAATCGAGCCGATGTGCAGAAGCGGTCCCCCTCGAAACGATAAGCCAGCACGATTCGATCCTCCCGCTCGAGGCGCTCGCGCACGGTCTGGAGTTCCCCTGCGTCGCTCTCCAGGCGCGCCGGCGAATTCAGGGGCAACGATGGTTGGCATAGAACCGGCGCCACCACGGCGGGCTCGAGCATCATCGACAGGGCGAAATTTCCCGTGAAGCACATGCCGATCGCCCCCACGCCGGGGCCTGCGCACTCCGCGTGCGCCAGGCGCGCAAGCGCGCGCAGCCAGCGCGTCACCGGGCTGGCTCCCTGGCCTGCAAGGACGCGGAACTCCCGGCTGATGCACGCGCGCTGGAAGACTTCCGCGCCCTCCCGCGCCCCGGCCACCGCACCGTCCCGCCCGAACAGCGAAGGCAGGTAGACGGTGAACCCCGCGTCGCGAATCCACCTGGCGAAGCGCGCGACATGCGGGCTGATGCCGGGCATCTCCGGCATCACGATGACCGCGGGCCCGGATCCGGCCACGTACACCGCCCTGGCCTCGGATTCAAGTTCGACATAGCGACGCGCGAAGTCGTCCAGTGGGTCGTCCACTGCCATTTCCTGGATGGTCATGCTTTGAGTCTCCCGGCATCGAGCCCTGCCGTTGCGATCGTGAACACTCGACATGGCTTGCATTGAAGCCCCTGGCGCCTCAGAATGAAAGTGTCGCCTTGCACACTTTTCGGGCCATTTTCGCCAATGCACGACTTCACCGTACTGCTGCTGGACGGCGCTTACGCAAGCAGCGTTTGCGCAACCCTGGACATCCTGGCGGCTGCCCATCGCCTGGCCCCGCGCCTGGGCGCCGTCCCCCCGAAATGGCAGACCCTGTGCTTCGTCGACCGGCCGGTCGTGCTGCAAGGGGGGCTTTCGATCGCGGCTCGAACATGCGCCGGGCGCTCTCGCTCGGACCGTTCCGTATGGATCGTTCCGGGCCTGGGAGTCAGCACGGCCGATGATCTGCAACATCGCCTCGCGGCGCCGGATGCTCGCTCGGCCGCGGCAGCGCTCCAGCGGCACGTCGCACTGGGAGGCGGGGTGGCGGCGTCCTGCTCCTCCGTATTCCTGCTCCACCAGGCGGGTCTCCTGGACGGGCGTCGTGTGACCACATCCTGGTGGCTGGCGCCCGCCCTGCGTCGCCTGGCGCCGCTGGCGCGCATCGATGCCGACCGCATGGTCTGCGCCGACGGCCCCGTGGTGACGGCCGGCGCCGCATTCGCGCAGACCGACCTCATGCTTCACCTGCTGCGCACCCACAGCGGCCACGATCTCGCGAATGTGGTGTCCCGTTTCCTGCTCATCCATGGCAGGGCGGCACAGGCGCCATTCGTCATTCCCGAGGTGCTGGCGGGCGGCGATGAGCTGGTCGCCCGCATCGCCGCGGAAATCGAGCGATCGCTGCCGACGCCACCCAGCGTGGCTGAATTGGCGAGTCGCTTGCATCTATCCGAACGCACGCTCGCGCGGCAGGTCACGCGGGCCACGGGGAAGACGACTCTGGCGCTCATTCAGAGCGTTCGCCTGCGCCGCGCGCGCGCCCTGCTGGCAGGCAGCCGCATGAGCATCGACCGCGTTGCCGCCGAGGTGGGCTATCAAGACGCCACGGCCCTGCGCCGCATGATGCGCCGGGCGCTGGGCATGAACCCCAGCGAGCTGCGCGCCGTCCAGGCAAGAGCTTGACGGCGCGCCTCCTGCGGCAGCTAGAAGGTCATGCCCCGGAGTCGCTCGGCGAGGAAATCCACGAACAGGCGCGTGCGCTTGGGAAGGCTTCGAGTTGGCTGCCACAGCGCCTGCAGCGGCTGCGGAGGCGGCTCGAAATCCTCGAGGATCAACTCCACCTCGCGCCGCTCGAGTTGGTCCCGGATCTGCCACAGCGAAGCCCTTCCGATGCCCAGGCCCTGGGTCACGGCCTCGTTGGTCGCGAGCTGGCTGTTGGTCTCGATGCGGGCCCGCACCGCCACCGCGCAGGTCGCGCCCTCCGCCTGGCCGTAGTGCCAGAGATTCGGATCCACCACGTTCGTGCGCACGACACATGCGTGACGCGTCAGATCTTCGGGCCGGGTCGGGCGCCCATGCGCGCGAAGGTAGCTCGTCGAGGCAAAGGTCACGCGTCGGACCGTTCCCAACGGCCGGGCGACAAGACGCACGTCCGGCGTATCGCCGATGCGCACCGTGACATCGGCACCGCTATCCGCCGGATCCACGAACTCATCGCTCAACTGGAGCACGGCCGTCAGCTTCGGATGGCGCTCCAGAAATGCCGCCAGCACAGGGGTGACGATATGCGGGCCGAACAAGGTCGGAGCACTGATCGCGAGTCTTCCCACCACGGCTCTGGCGTGGTCACTCAGCTCCGCATGGGCCATCGACAGATCGCACAGGGCCTGCTTCACGCGCTCGTAGAACTGCCCTCCCGCCGGCGTCGGGCTCAGGCGACGCGTGGTCCGCGCAATCAAGTGCGTCCCGGTCTGTGCCTCCAGGGACTGCAAGGACCGACTGACGGCCTGGACGGAGCGATCCAGGCGCTCCGCCGCCGCGGTGAGACTGCCGGCCTCGACGATGGCGACCAGCGCCTCAAGATCGGCGATCGACCTACTTTCCATCTTTTCGGGAAAATGATTCTCGTGAAATGGTGATTTTCATTCAAGTCATCATGAATAGCATGGCGAAAAGCAACTCGCACCCTTCCGCACATGTCTTCCGACCATTCTGCCACCGGGAAACCGCAACCCGGCATGACCACGCCGACATGGCGCTACGCGCTGACCGTCGGCGTCGCGGTTCTCGGGCTCTTCGCATCGCAAGGTCTCCTGCCCTACCTGGATGCCTCGCTCCACCTGGGAACCTGGGGCAACCTGGTGACCACCCTGACCCTCGCCGGATACGCGACGGGCCTGCTGTTCCTGGTTCCCCTGATCGACCTTCTCCCCTGCAGACCGCTGATCGTCGGGACGCTGGCCGCACAGGCGCTGGCAGCCGCAGCGGCGGCGATGTCGCATTCGGCACCCATGTTCCTGGTCGCCTCGTTCGCGATCGGCTGGACGTCCAGCGCGATTCAGATGATCGTTCCGGTCGTGGCCTCGATGGTGCCGGAGGCCCGCCGAGGGCGCGTGGTCGGCGACGTGATGAGCGGCCTGATGGCCGGAATTCTCCTCTCGCGTCCGCTGGCCAGCGAGCTCGCCGGATCCTTCGGATGGCGCTGCTACTACACGCTGGATGCGCTTGCGCTCCTCGCCACGGCCGGATGGTTGTGGGTCAACCTGGCCGACAAGACGTCGCCGGCACGCGCAAAGGCCAGCCTGGGTACCTATAGAAGATTGATCGGCTCACTTGTTCAGCTCGTGCTCGGCGAGCCGGTATTGCGCCGGCGCGCCCTGTACCAGGGACTCCTGATGGCCGCGTTCAATGCCTTCTGGACCAGCGTGGCCCTCGTGCTGACGCGCGCGCCATTCGCCCTGGGACATACGGCCCTGGCGCTGTTCATGCTCAGCGGAGCAGGGGGCACCCTCGTGGCTCCCCTCGCCGGGCGACTGGGCGATCGCGGCCACGAGCGCGCCGCCACCACCACATTCCACGCGCTCGTGATCGTGGCGCTGGGCCTCGCCGCGGTCGCCGGCAGCGGGCTGCTCGGGCGCGGACTGGGCATTGGCTTGATGGCCGCCTCGGCGATTCTTCTCGATGTCGGGGTCGTCGGCGACCAGACCCTCGGACGTCGCGCGGTCAACCTGCTTGGCCCACAGACCCGTGGGCGGGTCAATGGGCTCTACACAGGGCTGTTCTTCATCGGAAGCACGGTAGGCGCCTTCGCGGCCGGACCTGCTTGGTTCCACGGCGGATGGACATGGGTCTGCGGCACCGGCGCCATCTTCGCAGCCCTGGCCCTCGCGTCGCACCTGCTGCTGTCCTTCGGCGCCATGCCGGGGACGGCCGCCATGGCCGATCACGCCCCCTAGTGTCTACAGCCATTGAAACAGCGGAGCGGATCCCGCTCGCCAACCAGGAGCCCAAGGTGCAAGTTCAATGTCGGTGTGGAGCCATCAAGATCCAGGTGCTGGCCGATCCCGTCGCGCAATTCTTCTGCCACTGCGACGATTGCCAGGCCGCGCATGGCGCGGCCTACGTTCCGGAATCGGCCTACGCGGCGGACGCCCTGGTGATCGCAGAGGGCAGCCCGTCCGCGTGGATGGTCAAGCGCAATCAGCGCTTCTTCTGCCCCACGTGCGGCACCAGGCTGTTCATCGACATCCCCTCGGTCGGCCTTCGGGGGCTGAACGGCCACCTTCTGCCGGCGGGTGCCTTCGAGCCGCAGTTCCACATGCACTGCAGCTACGCGGTCCTCCCGGTGCGCGACGGCCTGCCCCACTACAAGTCCTGGCCGCCGCGCTTCCTCGGATCGGGCGAGGTCGTCGCGTGGTAGATCGACGATGCAACCGGCGACCGACCCCGCCCCGACGCGGTTCGCCTGCCTGAAAACCCACCAAGGATGAGCATGCTGCCGCCCGACCTCAACGATTCCGCACGCTGGATGCTCCGATCCGTCTTGGGTCAGGCAGCGCTCACGCTGGTCATGGCCGCCTGGATGACGGCCGTGCGAATGCCCGCGATGAAACGAGCGGGTCTGAGCCTGCAGGATGCCGCCCACACCAGCGTGCTCGCGACACGACTGCCGTCGTCAGCCACTCGCGTCGCGGACAACTATCGGCACCTCTCGGAACAGCCGACGGTTTTCTACGCGGTGGCCTTGGGCATTGTATTGGCCGGCCTCGCCGACCCGACCTACGCCGCGTGTTCCTGGCTGTACCTCGGCTCACGCGTTGCGCACTCGATCGTTCAGGCCACCTTCAACCGGGTCGCGCTGCGCGCAGCGCTTTACACCCTGTCCTGGATTGCGCTCGCCGTCATGATCATCCGGCCGATCATTTCCTGGCATCTGATCTGATTCAGGTTGGTAGGTATACCACCATAGCTTGTGAACTGGATGCGGCGATGCGCGCTGGCTACGATGCCCAAACCGACCACCCATCACGAGATGCAGCATGAAGCGATTTCACATTGCCCTGGCCGTCGCAGACCTCGATGCGTCCATTGCCGACTATAGCCGTCGCCTCGAGCAGGCCCCCTCTGCCGTGGTGCCGGGCCAATACGCCATGTGGCGCACCGAGTTGCTCAATCTTTCCATCAACGAGAATCCGGCGAAGGCGGGCGAATTGCGGCACGTGGGCTTCGAGGACGACGCCGCGGAAGGCTATTCGAGCAGCGTGGATGTAAACGGTGTCCTGTGGGAGCGCTTCTCCGCCGCGGAGCAGGACAACCGGATCGTGAGCGCTTATGGAATCCCCGTTCGCTGAGCGCGCAGCCATCGTTCGACGACGCCACCCCTGAGAGGACGTTCCTTCAACCACGAGTCGCGCCGCGGGTCCCGCATCGCGTGCGGCAACTCCATGCATCCGCCCACCCCGCCGACCTGATCAGGTCCGCCTCCGCACGCGCGGCGAGCGGGTTGACCCTCGCTCGCGTCTTCCAGCTAGCGATATCCCGCAAAGGCGATCGAGCGCAGAGCCGCGCTCGCACCCGGCCTCGGGCGGCATCGACGACCGTCATCTCGACCAGGGGTTCCAGCATGGCCAGCGCCGCCAGGACGTAGCATCGGCCCCAGTGCTGCACGCCTCGGTCCGGTTCGCGGGCCAGGAGCCTCCGATGATCCATGCCCCCGTCCCGCGCTTCCTCCCTTGCGCCGTCTGGCGCACGCTGCGAGGGTCTCTGTTCGGCGCGCTGCTGGCGCTGCATGCCGCCGTGCCCCAGGCGGCGATGGCGCTGCCCGCCGCACCGGCAGCCGGCGCCTGGCGCGACGCGCGCCCGGTGTTCGCACCGCATGCGATGGTGGTCAGTGCCCAGCACCTGGCGACCGCCGTCGGCCTGGACACGCTGCGGCGCGGCGGCAACGCGGTCGATGCGGCGGTGGCCATCGGCTACGCGCTGGCCGTGGTCCACCCCTGTTGCGGCAACCTCGGCGGCGGCGGGTTCATGACCATCCACATGGCGAATGGGCAGGACTGGTTCCTGGATTTCCGCGAAACCGCGCCTGCCCGTGCAACGCGCGACATGTTCCTCGGCGCCGACGGCCGGGTCGTACCGGGCCTGAGCACCCGCAGCTGGCTGTCGGTGGGCGTGCCGGGCACCGTCAAGGGCCTGAACGCCGCGCTTGCGCGCCTGGGCACGCTGCCGCGCGGCGTGGTGATGCAACCGGCCATCGACCTGGCGCGCAAGGGCTTCGTGCTGCGCGCCGGCGACGTAGCCATTCTGCGCGCCAGCGAGCAACTACTGGCCTCGCAGCCGCGGGCCGCCGCGACCTTCCTCGACCACAAGCGCGTGCCCCGGGTCGGCTGGCGCCTGCGCCAGCCCGGCCTCGCCGACACCCTGCAGCGCATCGCCGAGCAGGGCGACCGCGGCTTCTACGCCGGCCCGGTGGCCCGCGCGCTGGTGCGGGCCAGCCGGCGCGGGGGCGGGCGCCTGAGCCTGGCCGATCTGCACGACTACCGCGTGCAATGGGGTCAGCCGCTGCGTTGCGAATACCGGGGCTACACGGTGCTGACCACCCCGCCGCCGGGATCGGGGCTCGTGGTCTGCGAAGTGCTACGCGTGCTCGCGGGCTACCCGCTGGCGCGCTGGGGATGGGGCAGCGCGCGCGCCACCCACGTGATCGCCGAGGCCGAGCGCCACGCCTTCGCCGACCGCGACCGCCTGCTCGGCGATCCGGCCTTCGTCCACGACCCCGTGCACCGGCTGCTGGCGCGCGCGCGCATCGACGCCATCCGCGCCTCGATCCTTCCCGACCGGGCCACCCCCTCGTCGCGGGTGCACGGCGCCGTGCTCGTGCACGAGGGACGAGATACCACGCAGTACTCGGTGCTCGACGCCGCCGGCAACGCGGTCAGCGTGACCTACACGATCAACAGCCTGTTCGGCTCAGGGCTGATGGCCGGCGACACCGGCTTCCTGCTGAACAACGAGATGGACGACTTCACCAGCAAGCCCGGCGTGCCCAACGAATACGGGCTCGTGCAGGGCAGCGCCAACGCCATCGCCGCGGGCAAGCGCCCCTTGTCGTCGATGTGCCCGAGCATCGTGCTCAAGGACGGCAGGCCGTTCATGCTCACCGGAAGCCCCGGTGGCTCCACCATCATCTCCACCACGCTGCAGACCGTGCTCGACGTGGTGGACTTCGGCATGAACGCGCAGCAGGCGGCCGACGCGCCGCGCATGCACATGCAGCAGTGGCCCGACCGCATCGACGTCGAGCCCGGCTACCTCGATCCCCACACCCGCGCGGCGCTGCGGCGCATGGGCTACACGCTGCACGCGCGCCCACCCTGGGGCGCGGCGGAGATCATCTTGGTCGGCGCCAAGGCCATCGAGGGCGCCAATGACCGTCGCCGGCCGGCTGGGGCGGCGATGGGCGACTGAAGGCGCAGGCCACGGCGCATGGACGACGAGCAGACGCGCTACGAAGCCGCGCTTGGGGACGCGCTCCTGCAGCTGGGCTGCGGCCGTCCGTGACAACAGCCGCCCATCCTGACGAATGGTCAAGCCCACCCGCGGGCCCAGCCGGATGTAGGGCTGCACAGCTCGCTGCGACCTCGGGGGCGTGCGCCCCGTAGTAGGCGATGGTGGAAGCCTCCAATCAGGCCTCTCCGAGGCGGCTCCGCAAATACTGCCGGGTCTGCGCATCGGTGCAGTAGACGTAGCAGCCCTTCATGCCTCGGGCCATCAGGGTTCGGTAGGTGTTCTTGATGATCAGGTCCGCCTCGGCACGCGCGGCGAGTGGGTTGACCCTCGCTCGCGTCTTCCAACCCTTGAGGGTCTTGTCGTGGCGGTCGCGCGCCGCTGGCGAGGTGACAACTTCTCCGGCACGGGCGATCAGGTCCGGGCCGACGATCACGCCGACGTAGTCGAGCTCGAGGCCCTGGCAGGTGTGAATGCAACCGACCTGGTCGATGGACCCGGGAGTGACAATCCACAGGCTACCGTCCTGATTCAGGTTCCAGCGCCTGCGATAGGTGTCGCCGATCACGATGTCCCAGGCTGAAGGGTCCTTCTTGCTGGCCCACGGCCAGCAGTAGCCGGCGACCACACGGGCCTTGTTGCCGCCATTGCGCACCTCGATTGCGGCGTGGAGTTCTTCGGGGGTGTCGAATACGCGGAAGTCGAACTCGCCCGGGTTGAGCGTGACGTTGGCGGTCTCGCGGATTCCCAGCACATTGTCGAGCCAGGCGATGTAGCCGTCCGATCCGCTGCAGCGGAACTGCGAGGCGAGTTCGTGTTCGGTGACGGTCGCGCCGTGTTTGTGACTGGCGAAATGGCGGATCACGTCCTTGGTGCCGACGTCTTGCCGGGTGACGCGCTGGTCCTCGTCGATGAAGAAGACGGTGCACCGTGCGGCGCGGATCAGCTCCTTCACCTGATGCTCCCCGAGATTGCCGTACAAGCCGCTCTTTTCGTTGAGGCGGTGGGCCTCATCGACGATGAGTACGTCGATCGAATTTTCCTGGGCGTCGACAAAGCCCCACGGCCCTTTGAATAGTTCGGAGAAGCGCGACTTGGTCATCGATCCGACCAGCTTGGATTCATAGACCTTGCGAGGCGCGGCGTTCTTGGACACGTAGCGCACGTTGAGGCGATCGCCAGTCAGGGCGACGAGCAGGTTGATTGCGAGCACCGACTTTCCCGTACCCGGCCCGCCCTCGACGATCAGTACCTGCGGATGCTTGTCCGTCGCTGCGCGGGCCGCGCTCAAGGCTGCCTCGTAGACCTGCTTCTGCTCGTCGACAAGCACGAACTCGGCGTTCCCACGCAGCAGCCCCGACAGACTGTCGGCCAGGGCCTTGGAAGGGCGGATGCGACCATCCACCAGCTCGTGCAGCACTCGGCCGCGATCACCGCGCAGCACGTGCGCCTTGATGAAGCCGCGCAGCGCCGCGCGCTCGGTCTCGCCCTTGAGAAACAGGGGGGCCCTTTCCGTATAGGCGGCGTATTGCGCGGAATCGATGACCCCGTCGCGTCGGTAGTTGTGCAGGTAGGCGCAGGGACGGAGCGCGATCTGGCCCTCGTACACGGCCTCATTGAAGCTGTTCAGCAAAGAGGCGTAGGACCAGGCCTGGTAGCTGGGGTGGACCACCTCGCGCAGTCCGCCGCCGATGTGGGTCAGGACGATGGCATCCTTTCCGGTCGCCTGCGCCGTCGCCCATTGCTTGAGCTCGACGATGACCGCGGTCCTGGCTCCGTCGGCATCCAGCCCGGAAAGTGTCACGTCGATGCGCTTGGCGCTCTGCGGGATGTGCAACTCGACTGCCACGCCCATGTCGTCGGGAATGCCATCGTCCTGCAGGACCGTGGCGAAGCGAAGCAGCGAGTCCTTCCACGAAGCAATTTCGGCGCGCCCGACATGGTGGCCGGTCTTGCTCTTGAACTGCGTGAGGATGATGTCCTCGATGTCGCGGTCGAAGTTGTCGCTAAGAAACTGCCTCTTGTCTGCCTCGTAGACGATCACGGTCTCTCCCTGGACCGCCTTCAGTCATTGCTGCAATTTTTTGCTGCTGCGGCGGATTTTCTCCAAGGATATTTGATTGCATGGGACGTCACCCGACATGGTGACGTCGCACCGGAATTTCGTTACAGGTCAGGGCAGCGAACCATGCTTCGAGAGCATCAGCCGCATGTGCGTGGCCCCGGGGGTGTACGCCTGATCGCGCAGCCGCTGCATCCGGCTTGCGCCGACGCCGTCTGGATGCAAGCGGATCGGCTCAAGCGCTATCGCCGCGAAATGCGCCGGCATGGGCGGGCATGCGTTCGCGCCGAGCAGGTGCATTCGACTGTTTGCAAGGCTTCACACCAGCTCGATCTGCACCTTGCGGCCAACCAGGGCTGCGGCCCGCTGGAGGGTCGAAAGGGTGATATCGCGCGTCGGGTCGAGCAGTCGATCGACTTGCGAACGGCTGGTCTTGAGCAGGGTCGCCAGTTGCGTCTTGGTCAGCGAACGCTGCTTCATGGCTTCGATCAGCTGCCAGACCACCACTTCCTTGACCGCTAGCGCTTGGGTTTCCTCGAAAACACCTTCGTCTTTCAGGAAATCGTCGAGGCTCGATCCGTGATGTTTCTTGCTCATGGCTTCAACTCCTTCTGGCCGGCATGCCGACCGGCCAGCGCCACTGCGCGCGCATCAGATCCTGCCCGACGGTCAGCCTGTCGGTCGGTTCGAGCCCCTTGAGCCATTCGCGAACGGGCTCCTTGCCGCTGGTGCCTTGATAGAAGACGAGCGGTGTCTTCTTGCCTGCTTCCTTGCTCATGCCTCACCGCGCGCAAAACGTACCATAAAACGTACGTCGAGTGCAAATGCATTTCAGGGCGTTGACCCACTCCCCCACTGGCCAAGCCAGCGTTACGGCCAAGAGTCCGGGGTTCAAGGTTGAGTGCTTGCCACGAACGTTCTCTACGAACTGTGCCAGAGGAATAGGGCCGAGACTGCCGCGGGGTCGGACCTCGTTGAAGTCTCGCCGCCAGTCGGCGACCGCGTCTCCAGCCTGATGCAGAGTCTGGAGCCAGGCGCTCGCCGCGGAACCTGCTGTTGAAGCTCTCGATGTGCCCATTGCGCATGTGCTTGCCCGACACGATCAGGCTGTGCCGGATGCCGTGGCAGGTAGCCCTAGTTCAGCTTGGTACGGCCATTGGGGGCATGTCAGTCGCGCCGCGGGAAGTTCGGCTCGATCGTCGCGTTGGAAGACCTCGGCGCCTTGTTGCAGGAAGTCTGCCACCCAGACCGCTTTCGCGGCTGACGCTAGCGCAGTCTTGCCAGCGCGCGGTTGACCGCGTTCACGTCAAACCCCCTCGGGTCGAACGGCCCACCGGCCCATCGCCACATCGCGCGGTGCTCCTCGTGCCGAGGGTCGCGCATCGCGTGCAGGAACTCCATGTAGCCGCCCACCCCGCCGACATCCTCGGGCGGGCATGCGTTCGCGCCCGCCAGGCACAGCGGCCAGGTGTTGTGCTCCTCGTCGGGCTCGAGCCGGGCCTCGATCACCACCTCGTGCTTCCAGCCATCGCCGAAGTCGTACAGGTGGGTGAAGCGCTCGACATGGTCGAGCAGCAAATCGCCGATTTTCCAGCCGCGCTCGGGCAGCCCGGGCGGGTCGATGTCGTCGTACTCGTCCGGCAGCATGGTGTAGCGCGCGCCGTCGATCTCGAACTCGTGCAGGTGGCTGTTGGTCCAGCCCATCGCGGTCTGGATCACGCGGTCGAGCTTGACCAGGGTCAGCGTGTCCGGCACCCAGAGCCGGCGCCAGATCAGCGGACGCAATTCCTCCAGGCTGACATGCAGCTGGTAGACCAACTCGGGTGAGCGCTTGCGCGGCGCCTTACGCGGAGTGCTGCTCGCTGGGTGTGACATCGATTTCGTGCAAAAGTGACATCAATGAAGTCACGGGACAAGACCCTCTGTAGGTTCTCATCTGACCTGCAAAAACGGGGTCAGGCAGATCAGCAGGTTCCGTATCTTGGATGAGAAAGCTATCCCGGGAATTCTCATCTGAGTTGCAAAAATCCTATGAACGCTCGCAACGCATTGATTTATAGGTGACTTTTGCAGATCCTCGCCCGGTATGCAACTCGCGCTGCGCCACTTGAAAGCCGCAGACGCTGGCCAGCGAAGCTGACCCTTTCAAGCAGGTCGGTAGATCCGAGCCGGCGCCTGCACGTCGGCTCGGACCACTCCACGGCTGAGGACCAACGGACAACTTCCTGAATCGTCTTGGGCAAACGCGCAAACGCGGCCAGGTTGCTAAGGATCGAGACCACACCCATCGTAAGTTGTTTCGCTGCGCGAACTGCGGCGCCTTGATGACCCTGAGTACCGGCAAGGGTAGGCGCTACCGCTACTACAAGTGCCACACCCGCATCGCCAAGCACTCTCAGACCTGCACGACACCTGCGCTGCCGGGCCGACTCGCGGTGGGCCATCTGCTGTGCGATCTCCAGGCGCCCGCCGCTCCACATTGCAAGGCACTCCTCCGCGCGGCAAGCACCGGTCTATCCCTCAGGTCGTCTCCTCGACAGGGTGTGGAAGTTTGCTCAGAATCCGACCCACTCAAAACTTCCAACGTTGGATGTGTTGCCGTTTTGCGTTTTTTGCTTGACGGATTCGCTTCCGTGTTCTAGAGTTCGTCCAACAACGCAACGGAGGCGATCATGAGCCACCTGACGAAGCACGCCAAGCAACGCGCCCAGCAACGCGGCATCCCCAAGCTGATGATCGAACTGCTGCAGCGCTATGGGCACCGGGCCTACGACCACCACGGAGGCGTGATCCGCTACATGGACAAGACCGCGCGCCGCTCCGTGGAAAAGTACATCGGC